>JBFWXW010000007.1:0-145668 GCA_050187075.1 Kofleriaceae bacterium
GAACGAGGTGACGGTTTTTGAGCTGCTCGCGATTGAGGGCTCGACGTATCGCGCGATCATGTTCTACCCGGGTGGCAATCCGTACGGCGCGATCTTCGTCGCCGGCACCTCCTAGGTCGCGGCCGTGTTCGAGGACGACGACATCACCAAGTGCCCCGACACGACCGTCCAGACCTGCACGTTCGGCGACAGCTACGGCGACAGCATCGACGCTGGCACGGTCACCGAGACCTCGTCGAAGACGTACTTCGATGCGGACGAGATCCTGAGCGATGGGCCCAGCGAGGGCGCCGCCCTGCTCGGTGAGCAGATCATCGCGGCCGCGAAGGCGTCGACCGGCGAGGCGTACACGGCCGTCGCCCAGGTGTTCGACGCGAGCGAGGCCAACGAGGTCACCGTGGTCGAGCTGACCGCCGCCAGTGGCGCGACGTTCCGCGCGATCCGCTACTACCCGGGCGGCAACCCCTACGGCGCGATCTTCGTCAGCGGCACGACCGAGCTCGCGGCGGTGTTCCAGGACGACGACATCACGACCTGCAACAAGTAGTGAGTGGCACCGCTCGTCGTCAGGACGAGTCATCGTGTGCAACAAGTAATGAGTGGCACTGCTGGTCGTCAGGACGAGTCATCGTGTGTAACAAGTAGTGAGCGGCACTGCTCGTCGTCGGGACGAGTCATCGTGGATCAGGATCAGGGTCAGACGCCACCTGGTCAACTTGTTGTCGGCAGCGCGCCAGAACCCGCTGAACAAAGGCCTGCACAGCCACCCCTTTAGGGTCCTTACGATGCATCGCGGACACGGCCTGACGGGACAAGCCAAGCGCTGCCGCAATATCTGCTCCCGTCAGGCCAAGTCGATTTGCGCAATGAACCGCAACGAGCCGGGCAGCTACGATCTCGCGCGAACGACGTCGCGAGCACACGTCAAGCATCGCGAGTCCGAGCTCCTCACAGGTTGCTTCCACGATGAGGCGAGGGTCGACCCTGACGTGCGCCCACGGTCTCATCAACAGTGGCACTTCGACGCATTCGCCAATCGTGGGAGTGCCGACTTCGACGACTCCGCGGCAGCGAGCCGCGCGGCGAACTTTTGCCAGGTCTATGTCCGGCCGCTGATTGGGTGCGGTCATCACCCAGCGATCGAACGCTTCTAGATCGTCGAACCCAGACCGAGCGAGGCCCTCTTGGATGTCAAGCCACGCGGGAGCGGGAGCCAGTCCGAGGTAGGCAGCATGGCTGGTCCAGGTGCTGTCTTTCGCACGTCGGACGACCCCAGCGCGAACGGGGTTGTTGTGAATGTACGCGATAGTCTTGCCAATGTTCTCGGTCCGCACCCCGTGGTCCTTGGGACCGCGAATGAAGACAGGGCCTATGCGGTCGCGTTGACGATTCATCCAGTCGGCGAACGGAGAGTGGGCGCGTCGCATCCATGACGAAAGCGAGGCGGCGCCCGCAAGCATTTGAAGATGGATGTGGTTGCTCATCACTGCGTAGGCGAGGCAGCGCCAATCCGACTCCGAAAGGGCGGCCCCAAGGAATCGCAAGTACTGCTCGCGATCTTCGTCGCGCGCGATGAACCACTCGTTGCCGACGAAGCGAGAGATGAGGTGATAAACGGCGCCCGGAGCGAAGTAGCGTAGAGATCTTGGCATGGGGCCCCTATCGGCCGCTCGCTCCACAAGTTGACTAGATGGCGTCTGACCCTCAGTTGATGAGGGTCAGACGCCACCTGGTCAACTTGCAGTGCTCGCGATCTTCATGGCGCGAGATGAAGTGATGAACCGCGCCCGGAGCTAAGTAGCGAAGAGATCGTGAAATGCGGCTCTATCGGCCGCTCGGTCAACAAGTTGTCTAGATGGCGTCTGACCCTCGCGCTGCCAACAAGTTGTCTAGATGGCGTCTGACCCTCGCGCTGCCACGAGATAGTCGAGCACCTCGCGATCGTCGAGACAGCGCATCGCGCGCGATCGTTATGCTGACAGCACCGACGGGGACAAGCGGAATCGCGCTGTGCTGCGACGAACAGAATGCGGAACACCGACCGTCGAACCGTCCGCTGTTGGCCGCGTGCGCGGACACCGCGACTCCGATGCGGACCCGGCGTTGGCAGAACGTGGACGTCATAAGACTGCGGCCCCGCGCCGACGCGCATTCAGTGTTGGGCAGATCACATCCGTTGGTCGTTCACCAAACGTAAGGTGCTATTTCTATGTGGAGAGTCGTGGTTGTTGTGCTCGTGATGGCGAGCTCATTGGTGCATGGTCAGCCGGTTCCGAAGCCAGATCCCGTGTTCGAGCAGAAGACACGCGCCGATCTAGCGGCGGTCAGCGCCGAAGCAGCGCTGGCGTTTGATCAGGCGAACGCGGCGCGGGACGCCAATCGCGTCGATGACGCGATCGCTCACTATCGTCGAGCGATCGAGCTCGCACCCGCGGTGGATCATCCACATCGCCGGCTGTGCAGCGTGCTCGGTCGACGCGGGCAAATCGACGAGGCGATCGAGCACTGCGAACAAGCGCTCCGCCTCGCTCCAGACTCGCCATACAACAAGGTCCAGACCGCCGCAGCACTGCTCGCGCGCCACGGCGTCGGTGACATCGATCGGTCGACCGAGCTGGCAGGAGCCGCCGCCGCCGCCCTTCCCGAGGAGGCGTTTGCGCTGGAGATCTGGTGTGCGGGGTTGTTACAAGCTGGCGATACGATCGCGCTGCAAGGTTGCAGCCGGCGACTGCTCGCGCTCGATCCGAACAGCCTGGCTGCGAACCTGTCACTCGCGCTGCTAGCCGGTGACGCTGGCGATCTCGACGAGGCGAGGCTGCGACTCGAGAACGCCAAAGCCGCCGGCCTCGCGCAGCAGGCCTACGACGAGATCCTCGCGAAGATCGACGAGGCAGAGCAAGCGAATGCGACGTTTCCGAGGTGGGCGCATCAGGCGTTCGGGGTCGGCGCGTGGATCGTGGGTATCTGGGTCGCAGTGATCGTGTTGTTGCTGTTCACCGGGTTCGCGCTGTCGAAGCTCACGCTACGCGCCATCGAGCGGTCCACCGGTGCCACCGCTCACGCCGAGGGCAGCGCGGGGGAGCGACGACTCCGCCGGATCTACAAGGCGGTGCTGCTGTTGTCGGGGATGTGCTTCTACCTGTCGATTCCGATCCTGCTGGCCACGATCGTGGCTGCTGGTCTTGGGCTGCTCGCCGTATTTCTCGCGATCGGCGCGATTCCGGTCAAGCTCGTGCTGTTGATCGGGATCGTGGTCATCGTGACGATCGGCGCGATCGTGAAGAGCCTGTTCGTGCGGTCCGACGGACAGCCGCCTGGAGAGCCCCTCGATCTCGGCAAGCATCCAAAGCTCCGCGCGATGCTCGACGACGTCGCAGGGGTCGTCGGGACGCGTCCCGTGGATGTTGCCTACGTGCTGCCGGGGGCGGAGATGGCTGTCACCGAGCGCGGCAGCTTGTGGGCATCGCTGCGTGGTAAGGCCACCGAGCGTAGCCTGATCATGGGAATCGCGTTGTTCGAAGGTATGACCCAGCTCCAGCTACGGTCGATCCTGGCGCACGAGTACGGCCATTTTCGTAACCAGGATACCGCCGGTGGCGGATTTGCCCTCGCCGTGCGCCGTTCGCTGTTCAGCCTGATCATTCGGCTCGCGCAGTCCGGCGCAGCGGGCTGGTACAACCCAGCGTGGTGGTTCGTTCGCGGGTTCCATCGCATGTATCTCGCGATCTCGCAGGGCGCGTCCCGACTGCAAGAAGTGCTCGCCGATCGCTGGGCGATCCATGCATACGGGAGCGCCGGATTCATCGCCGGCTATCGTCACGTCGTCGCACGGTCGGTTGAATTCGATCGCGGTGTCGACGCCACCCTCAAGGATGTGATCGACAACGAGCGACCGCTCCCCAACCTCTATGCCTACGATCGTACGCCGGAGGCCACCGAGGCGGAGGACCTTGCTACGTGCATCGAACGGGAGTTGGTCCGCGAGCCGTCGCTCTATGACAGTCATCCCGCACCGCGCCAGCGCCTGGAGTGGGCCGAGCGGCTCGCCGTGCAACGCACTCCGCAGGCCGGCGACGACGCGCCCGTGTGGGATCTGTTTACCGCGCGCGAGGCGCTCGAGCGGGCCATGACCTCCCAGGTTCGCGAGGGCGTGTTCGCAAATCACGGGATCCTGATCCCTGAAACTGAAGATGTGCCCACAGCGCCGGCAGCCAGCGCACCGTCCGAGTCGGCCCAAGCGTGAGGATCTGGCGCTGATTACACGTACGCCTCCGGACCGGCGCATCAGCTGCCATTCGACGCGCGGGCATTCGCGGTACTCGGCGATCGGTCGGCGATAGGTCGGCGGTAGGTCGGCGATAGGTCGGCGATAGGTCGATCGAGCACAGCCATGTTGGCCGTCACGCCCGAGGCCACGGTGACGTGCATCTCGAGGGTGTCGCAACGCGCGCGCGCAATGACGACATCGGCACAGGCGAATGACGCTCCTGCGTGGGTCGCGGACGGCGTCTTGGGCGTGTCCGGACCTCGACGACGAACGGAGCTGCGAGATCGGCGGCGATTCGGTGATCGCCGATCGGCCGACAACGGGCTGGTTGTGACGGCGGCACATCCATGGACCTGTCTAGACGATCGGCTGATGCTCGATGCGATCGGCAACGTGCGCGGCACCCAAGGCGCGCTCGTGCACGCTGAACGTCATGTGGATGGACCGCCACGCACGGCTTGAGCTCCTGTTGCCCTCACAGGCCGAGCTGGGCTGGACGCGCAGCGCCGGTAGCGATCGCATCGGTGTCACGCTCGGCTATGGCATCTAGCCAGAGATCAGCGCTCGTCGCGGCGGCCCGGTGCCCATTCGACGATCTTGTCGGTGCGCGTCTCGAGGAACCGCGCGAGCTTGTGGTAGTCGCTGCCCGAGCGGATGAACCGGACCTCGGTCTTGAGGGTCGCTGGATTCACCAGATCCTTGAACGGCACGTAGTTGAGGTCGAGCTGGCCCGACACGCTGACCATGTGACCATCGAGGTTCTCCTCGACGAGCGCCCGGTACGCGCCGATCCCGAGCTGGCTGCCGAGCATGACGTCGAAGGCGTGAGGCGGCGAGCAGCGCGACTCGTAGCCGAGCTGAAGCCCGGTGGTCTTCTTCTTGCGTCCGGTGACCTGCTCGTGCCGCTTGCTGACGAGCTGGGCGACCAGCTTGCCGAGATCGAACCGGCCGAGCGGCAGGTGACCGTGTTCGTCGAGCGGCAGGTTGGCGATCTGCGATTCGGGTAGCATCTCGGCGAGACCTTCGGCGAGCACCACGGTGCCGTAGTACTTGCCGCGCTTCTCGCGGGTGATGATGAGATCGACGATCCGATCGACCAGCGCATCGAGCGAGAGCCGCTCGCCCTTGCCATCGATCGATAGCGTGCCGACCACATCCTCGACGGCGAGCACGAGGTTGGCCTCGCCGGCGATCGCCACGCCATACGACAGCCATCCGGCCTTGCGCCCCATCGTCTCGACGATGAAGTAGCTGCTCGTGGCGATCGCATCGGCGCGGAGGTTCTGCAGCTCCTTTGCCATGACATCGACGGCGGTGAAGAACCCGAACGTGAAGTCGATGCCGCGATAGTCGTTGTCGATCGTCTTGGGCAGGTGGATCACCTGGACGCGTCGCGCGCCGCTCGGGAGCCGCCGCTGGTACTCGTACAGAAAGTTCGCGGTCTTCAGCGTATCGTCGCCGCCGATCGAGATCAGCGCGTCGATCTCGAGATCGGCCATGGCGTTGTAGACGTTGCGCAGTCTCGCCGTCTTGGTCTCGTCCTCGAGATCCTCCGGCCTGTCGATCCCTTTGCCCGGATTGGTGCGGGCGGTGCCGATCACGATGCCGCGCGTGTTGCGCAACCCCGACAGGTCCTTGAAGTTGAAGATCCGGTAGTGCTCATCCGGCAGCAATCGGTGAGTGACCGGGTGATAGCTCTCGAGGTTCGAGTAGCCGTGAAAGAACCCGATCACCTGGCGCTCGTCCTCGAGAAACGAGATCGCCGCCGATGAGATCACGGCATTGGCTCCAGGTGCTGGCCCACCCGAGAACACGATGCCGACGCGCTTGACATGATCGCCCTTGCGAGTCATCGAAGCAGCGTACAGCGTGCAAGCGCCAACACCAGCGATGGGCGCCGGTTTTGGGATCGTCCATCCGATCTATGCGTGTGTCGGAGCAGCACACCGCCCTGGCCAGATCGTGTCGAGGTCGGCCAGGTCGGCCAGCCCATGACCTCACCCTGCCTACCGGCGTGACAGCACGAGGGCTTCCGCGTCATCGAGCCCGTTCTCGAGCTTGATCTGCTCTGCCAAGCTGGTGGCCGCCGCTTTCCAGCGGCTGACGCCCGGCGCAAGCATCGCCGGCAAGACATCCTCGGCGACGCGCTCGATCGCGACGGCGCCCTCGAGCGTTGGATAGGTGATGGTCTCGATGGCCACACCGACGCCGAGCTTCGCGGCAGCCAGCGCCACGCTCTCCTGATCGCCGAAGCCCGGGCTGATCAACAGCGGCACGCCGGAGACGACGGCCTCATGAAATGTGTTTGCGCCGCCATGCATGAGCATGACGTCGATCAAGCCGTGCGCGAACAACAGCGGCTGCGGCACGAATGGCATCGCGATCACCCGTTCGCGAGCCAGCGGTCCGAGGGTTGGCTCGTCGACACCGAGCTCGGCTGGCGACGAGTCGCAGGTCGACGCGACCACGGTGGCGCCCGAGCGCAAGGCGGACGCTGCCAGCGTCGAGTACAGCCGCTTCAGAAATCCTACGTGTGACGCACCGATCCGCGTGAACATCCGAGTGACCACCGTGCCCATCGACAGCAGCACCACGGGCGACCCTGCGGCGCGCGCAGCTTGAAGGCGGCACGCGAGTGCTCGGTCGGCGGCAGGCGCGTCGTCGATGTCGTCGGCGTGGGGTAGTGCATCGCGTTGAACTCCAAGCACGCGGACGTACGGCGGTGCGTCGGGGCAGAGTCGCGGGGACGAGAAGCTCAGCACGCGCAGCGCGGGATCCTGCGGAAGCACCCCGAACCGCGGCGGTTCGGCAAACGCGCCGACGCCGGCCGCGCGCAGCTTGTCCAGCTCGCGCTGGTAGATCGGATCATCAGCATAAATCGTTGGCATTCGTTCCAGTGCAGAGGGGAACGAGCTGATCACGATATCGATGTCGTCGACCTCGAGGCGTCGCATCGCCACGTAGGCCCACAACGCAAAGTAGTCGTAGACACCGCCGATGATCGGCTCGTCCGCGACGGCGGCACGGATCGCTGCGGCCGCGGCGGGGGCGACATCCACCGCGCGACCGGCGATCCGCCGAAATAGCGCCGCAATCATCCCACCCGACTGGAGCTCGTCTGAATGGCCCCGCGGAAACGGCGCATGGTCGTCGACGTTCACGAACCGAACGCCGAGATCCATCAGCGGCCGGCCCCACACAGATGCCGGTTCGTTGTCATCGCCGCTGATCGCCCACACCACCGTGAAGCCGCGCTGGACGAGCCGCTTCGCAAGGGGCATCAACGGTCGGACGTGGCCGACGCTGACCGGCGACCCGAAGACGATCGCGCCAGAGGCCTTGCTGCCAGACGCTGCATTCGTTGCCATGATTCGCCCGAACCTAGCGCATCCGCGGAGCGGACCGATGCGAACGGTCACGTTTCGGACCCTCGACCTCCGCTCGGTCGCGAGCGCGTGCATCCCGGTGAAGCCGCGACTCACCGTGCACATTCCCGGTCGTCATGCCGTTCGAGCCATGACGTCAGTTCGAGCGTTGTCGGATATCACGGCCGGTAGACGCAGTACGTGCCGGTGCGGATCGCCTGGTCGAGATGATCGCCAAGCTCGCGATCGAGCTCACCGATCTTCTTGACTGCTTCTTTCAGCCGGCGCTGCGCGGTCACGCGCGCACGCTCGGTTGCCGCACCCGCCCGGCGCACTCGCCCGCCGCGGCCCACCGCACGCGACAACTCCTTCACCAGCGCTTCGTGTTCGTCACGGATCGTCTCCGCACGCGCGAGGTCACCGCGTTCGGTCGCTTCCTCCAGCGCTTCCGCGAGCGCGGCCAGCCGCTTGCGGTATCCCGCGCGCGCCTTGTCGTCGAGTAGCTCTCCCGCATCGCCACCATCGCTGGGCTCGCCTCCTGCGACGAGCTCGAGGGAATGAACCTCGACATGCGGGCTCGCGGACAGCCGCGCCAACGCGGCCATTCCCCGCAGGTTCGGCACCAGAAAGCTGCGGTCCGCGATCGCGACGCGCCAGGCACCCGCATGGGGCTCGAGGGCCCACGCCAGCCCAGGCGTGGGAATGACCCGCACGCTCGAGGGCGCTTGCGGGCGTGGCATCGCAGCCTCACGGCAGCGCGCCGCGAGATCTGGGATCCCGAGTTGCTCGGCTTCGCGCGCGGCTCCATCGAGGAGCTGGGTTGCATCGCTGTGGCCGGCCCGCCCGAGTGTTCGGCCGTACCAATAGGAGGTCCAGGCTCGCGCTACGACCGCGCCAGCGCGGGAGGTCATGACCAGCGCGGAATCGAAGTGGGCGCGTGCGCGTTCGAGATCGCCGAGCGACCCCGCGAGCAAGCCGAGCGACGCGGCGATCGGAGCCCCGCACACGATCCCGAACAGGCCGAACACCGCGAATCGATCAGCGTGTGGCGCGAGCAGATCGTACAGCTCACGCTGGAGCGTCGCGGGGCCGAGCTCGGCGGCCACTTCGGCCAGCGTCGCGAGGATTACCGGTGCGCGGCCATGCGCGAGCTGCGGATCGAGCGCATCGATCTCGCGGCGAGCATTGGCCAGCTCCCCGGCACGCCACCGGATCGCGGCACGAATGACCGTCGCGAGGATTGGCTCCATGGTGCGGATCGCCGCCAGCACGGTGGGCTCGTGGGCGCGCAGCTCATCCACACGGTCGGAGAGCAGCAGCAACCATGTGCGATGGATCGCGCACGCACGCGTGCAATTGGGATCGCTGCCACCTAGCGCGAGTGCCTCGGCAACGTCGGCATCGCAGTGCGAGAAGTCGCCTCGCCCTGCGGCGCGCATCGAGCGGAACAGTGGCTCGTGCCACGCAAACCGCGGTTGGCGCAGCGAGCGGGCCAGCTCATCCCGTCGCGCCAGCACCGCATCGGCGCGCGCGAAGTCACCGGCGTCGAGGTGCGCCGTGACCAGGCGAGACAACCCACGCAGCTCGAGCGCCCGATCCGCTTGTGCACGAGCCAACGCGATCACCAGATCCTCGACGGCGATGCACTCGCGAGGCGAGGCGATTCCGGTGAAGGTTGCGCCCACCGCAACGGCGACCTCGAGCCGCGCGGCGTCATCGCCGGAATGTTCGACCAGGCCGAGCGCTTTGCGCGCCATCTCGAGCACCGGTTCGGGATCCGGGGCAGGCGTCAGGGCGGCCGCCTTTCGCGCGAGCAGTCGCGCCTGCAGCGCGCGTTCGGCGCTCGGTAGCACCGCGAGCGCTTCGTCGATCAGCGCGAGCAGATCGTGCATCGTGTCTCCGAGCACGTAGCGCGAGCCGAATGCGAGCACGGCATCTGCCAGGATCGCCGGATCACTCGCCTTGCGCGCCAGTCCGATCGCAACGGTCAGGGCCTCGCGCGCGGTCTCGAGCTCACCGCTCGCGAGATATGCACGTCCTCGCGCGATCTGAAGGGCAGGGCTGCGCGCGGCCACCGGTCCGAGCTCCCGCACCGCACGCTCGAGGATCGCGATCGCCTCCTCGTACGCACATTGACCACGAGCATGGGTCGATGCCGCGATCGTCCACTCGATCGCGCGATCCGTGCGCGCGCACAGCGCGTGATGTGCACGTTCCCCGACGACCTGTAGGTTGCCTTCGCGAATCTCGGCGTCGAGCAGCTGGGCGAGCCGCGCATGGAGCTCGCGCGTTCGTTCGCCCGCACCGCGGTAGATCGCCTCGCGCACGAGGTCGTGATCGAACCGAAACCCAGCAGGTGTCTCGCGCAATAGCCCGGATGCGACGAGCTCACGCGCAGCTGCGCGGACCGCGTTGCTCGGCATCTGAGCTGCCGCGGCCCACCGTTCGACCTCGAGCTCGCGTCCGATCGCGGAGCCCGCCTCGGCGAGCGCGCGCACGTCGTCCGAGAGTGGTGCAAGCCGGCCGCGCACGATCGCCGCGATTCCCTGCGCAAGGGGCAACCGATCGAGCGGGATCGCGTGACCGGTCGCGATCGCGCCGAGCGTCTCGAGCAAGAACAACGGATTTCCTCCGGTCGCCCGGACGAGCTGTTCGCGCAGCTGGACGTCCGCTCCCGCGTGAGCGTGATCGATCAGCTCGTTCGCATCGATGTCCGACAACGCGTGAAGTGGCACGGTCACGGCCTCGCGCGCGATCCGGACCAGGTGATCGCGGACCGGTGCACGCGCGGCTTCGGCATCGCGCCAGGTCGCGAGCCACAGCACGGCGCACGAATGGACGTGTCGTGTTGCGAACGCGACGAGCTCGAGGGAGGGAACGTCGGCGATGTGGAGGTCATCGAAGATGCAAAGCAGGGGCTGGTGCTGTGCTCGCGTCGTGAGCGCCTGCGTGACCGCCTCGAATAGCTCGAACCGCGCTTGTTCGGGATCCGCCGCTGCCACTGGGCGCCCACTCCACAGCTGGGCGATGTGCTCGCGCGGCAGCGTCGTGCAGATTTGCCGCCATGGCCAATACGCGGGCGCTCCGCCCGCCTCCCAGGCCTTTCCCCACAGCACACCGAACCCGCGTGCCGCTGCCGCCGCCGCTGCTTCGCTCGCGAGCCGGGTCTTACCGATCCCCGGCTCACCGACGATCGCGAGGGTTTGCGGCTGACCATCACGCGCGCGCTGAATCGCCGAGGTGATCGTCGCGAGCTCTGCGCGCCGCCCGCTCAGGGGGCGGGGCCCTCCACCTTCCATGGCGCGAGAATATGTTACGGGCGCGCCTCGAGCACCAGGTTGAACGGCGTCTGCGTCGCTCGCCGGACCGAGCGCCAACCACCACCAACGATGTGCTCCCTCAGGCGCGCCTCACCTGCCTGGCCACCGAGCGCCGGACCGTTGGCCGACAGTGAATGCGGGACGCACAGCATCGTCGACGCCGAATAGAACACCCGACCGACAGGGTTGTGGTTGTGCTCTGGCTGGTCGTTCGCAAACGGCTCGACGATCAGCCACGTGCCATCCGCGGCGATGGCGGCGCGCGCCCGCGCGGCTGCGCCCGTGGGATCCTCGAGGTCGTGGAAGCAATCGAAGTGCGCGATCAGATCGTAGCCGGCTCCGGGAAAATCCGTCGCGCGCGCGACCTCGAACGTCACGCGGTCGCCGACCCCGGCCTGCCGCGCACGCTGGCGCGCCAGCTCGATCGATGGTGCGTGCGAGTCAAAACCGATGAACTTCGACCGCGGGTACGCGTGCGCCATGATGATCGTCGATGCACCAACGCCGCAGCCGACATCCGCGACGCTCGCACCGCGCTCGAGCTTGGCGACCACGCCGTCGAGTGCTGGCAACCATGATTGGACGAGGTTGCCCAGATATCCAGAGCGGAAGAATCGCTCGGTACCCTCGAACAAGCACGGATGCTGGTGTCCCCATTCGAGACCAGCCCCGGTTCGGAAGTTGGTGCCGATCTTCGCGCGGCTCGCCCACATCGCGGCGGTCACCTGAAACAGCCCAGGAACGAACGCTGGGCTGTCGGGATCCGCGAGCGCGACGGCCTGCTCGGGTTCCAGCGCATACGTACGCGCTTCGTGGTCATAGGTGACGTAGCCGCCGGCTGCCATCGCGTTGAGCCACTCTCGGATGTAGCGCTCGGAGGTCTCCGTCCGGGCGGCGAGCTCCGCCGACGTCAGCCCTCGGTCGGCCGTGGCAAGTGCACGCCACAACCCGAGCTCGTCACCGATCACGACGAGCGCTGCGCTCATCGCCGCGCCGACGTCGGTCACCACCTTGCCGAGGAAAGAGTTGAGCTTGGTGTCGTCGATCTGAGTCTTCATGGTGTTGTCCTCGATGAGTTGTTGGAGGTTGGATGATGGTCACTTGCGCGCGCTCGCCTTCGCGCTCGCCCGCTTTGCGCCCTTGACGATCTGATCGACCTCTTTGCGGAACTGCATCTCGTCGATCAACGAACCATTGAGCACGGTGCTCCAGTGGCGAACGATCGCTGCCATCGCGACCGCCTCCCGGATCTCGTGATCCGTGGCGCCGTTGAGCTTCGCCGCCTCGGTGTGAAACACGACACAGAACTGACACGGAACCTGGGCGGCCACGGCGAGGCCGATCAGTTCTTTGCTCTTTGCGTCGAGCGGCGTCGCTGGGTTGAGCTGGACGGTCTTGAATTCTCGCCACGCGGCGGCGATGCCGATCTCCGGGAACTTGCGCATGAACGTCGGAACTCGGCCGAGCGTGCGCTCGATGTCCTTGTACGCCGATGCGGCGTCGGTGACCGGAGCCGGCGCCGCCTTGGAGGTCGGGTGCTTCACGTAGTCGAGGACCTTTGCCAGCTCGGCTTTGAACTCGCCCAGATCGATCTGCGCGCCGTTCAACACCGTGCTCCAGTGGCGCGTGATCGCGGCCATCGCGATCGCGTCCTTGAGCTCACCGTCGGTCGCTCCGCCGAGCTTGGCGAACTGCGTGTGGAAGTAGCTGCAGTAGCGGCACGGAATCTGTGCGGCGACCGCGAGGCCGATCAGCTCCTTGGTCTTCATCGACAGCGCCGACGTGGGATTCATCTGCACGGTCTTGAGCTCGTCCCATGCGGCGGCGATGCCTTGGTCCGGGAACGCCTTGAGGAACGTCGGCACCACGCCGAGCGTGTCCTTCATGTCCTGGTAGGCCGCCTTTGCTTCGGCGCTGGGCTCCGCCTGCGCGGTTCGGAGCGAAAACACGGTGATGGTGAGCAGGGTCAGGGTCGATAGGGTCTTCATGGTTGTTCCTCTGCCCCTGTGGCGTGCAGGCGAATGGAACAATCTGTACAGCGTGCAAGCAACCGGATCAGGGCGTTGTTTGCGGCTCCGGAGTGCAGCTAGACCGCTCCCGCAGCGGGCTCGTTGCCACGCCCTGCGCGCTCTACAACCTTCGACCAGGGCGCTGCGACGGTCGATACAAGCGTGAGCCGGCTGCAGCGTTCACGTGATGCGGTGCGAAGGTCGTGCCGAGGAGCGAGCCGTGCGACTGGATCAGTACAGGTAAACCGCGCCTGCGCCCGTCGCCATGTTGTTGTCAGCCCCGATGCTGGCACCGACGCCGGTAGCGAGACCAGCTTCGGACGGCGCTCCGATCGCGAGCACGCTCGCATCGCTCGAGAGGGCAACGTCGGAGCCGAATCGATCCGCCGCGCCGGAGTTCGCGGCCTTGATGTAAGCGGCTTGCGTCCAGACGGAGGACGCTCGCGTGAACAGCACGGCTGCACCCGCGTTGGGCGCGCCCTGATCACTTTGATCGGTCGCGCTGCGGCCCACGCCATCGAAAGAGCTCGCATCGCCGGGTGACCCTGTGATGAGCGTGTTGCCATCATCACTCAATGCGACACGCCAGCCGAGCTCGTAACCGGCGTGCGTGAACGCGGCTTTGAGGTGCGCTTGCTGGGACCATGTGGTGTTGCTGCGCGAGAACACGAACACAGCCCCTGCGTTGGTCGCGCCGTCATCCCCCGGATCACCGGCGGTGCCCGTCGCGCCACTACTCTCGCCCTTGGCACCGACCGCGAGCGTATTTCCGGCTGCGTCGAGCGCGACGGAGAAGCCGAAATGATCGTCGGCGTCGGTATACGACGCCTTGATGTATGCCTGTTGCGACCACGTTCCACTCACGCGACGATACGCATACACGGCTCCTGCGTTGACCAAGCCGGCGTTCTGTTGACTGCCGTTGATCCCGACACCGGCACTGCGCTCACCGGGAGAGCCAACCGCAAGCATGTTGCCGTCTCGGCTGAGCGCAACCGCCGCACCAAACGCAGCGTCGATCCCGGGATTGGATGCCTTGATGTACGCGTCATGCGACCACGTGCTCCCCGACCGCTTGTATAGATGAACTGCCCCGGCGTTCGAGACCGATTCGTCATCTTGCGCGCCGTTGATCCCCGGCGACCCACTGTCCTCGTAATAGACGCCGACTGCGAGCGCGTTGCCATTGCCGCTCAGCGCAACCGCGGTGCCGAAGAAATCTCCGGCACTCGGATTGGTCGCCTTGATATACGCCTCTTGATGCCACGACGCACCGCTGCGAGCGAACACGTAGACCGCGCCGGAATGCATCAAGCTGTTGTCGGACTGATTGCCACCGATGCCCACGGCAGCGCTGCTCTCGGGCCGTGCGCCGACGGCGAGCGTATTCCCGTCGTTGCTGATCGCGATCGCGCGGCCGAACTCATCCCACGCTTCGGCGTTACTGGCCTTCAAGTACGCTTGGTGCTCCCAGCCCGACGCGGACCGATGGAGGATGTACACGGCCCCCGCCGACTCGGCGCTATTGTCGAGCGGGTTGGCGGAGGCGTTGGCGCCCTCGTGCGGCGCGCCGATCGCGAGCGTCTTGCCATCACCGCTGAGCGCCAGCGCGTACCCGAGCTTGTCCTCGGGATCGGTGTTCGTCGCCTTCACGTAGCCGATCGTCGACAGCATTGAATCGCTGATCGAAATCGCGGGTGAGTCGATGCAGCCGGCCTGCGTGCATGCTTGCAACCGGTAGCGCGCATTCGTCCAGTCGATCTCGTGCACGCTCAGGGGTAGCGTCACCCTCAACGTCGTCGGAGGTAACGCCGAGCCGATCTGGACGAACCCGGCTGCGGTGTTCTCGAGGACATGATATTCGGTCGCACCATCGTACGGCTTCCAGCTCAGCTCCACCTCCTTGAGACCGAAGGCCAGCTCGAGCTCGATGTTTCGATCACATGTTTGTTCCTCGCAGTCCGACGGCATGGGCATCGGCATCGGCGTGTCACCTTCCGGTGGAGCCCACGTGCATGCAGTTGCGAGAGCGAGAACGGGCAGCAGTCTCATGCGGCACCTGTTACTTACGCTCCGGCCACTGGCTGCCCGACGTGGACTTTCATCCGCTGTCAGAATGCGAGCTAGCACCACGCAGGTGTAGCCGAACTCTCGCCCGACGTTCGATCTTGGCGCGAGGCCCTACCATCGCGGCGCAAGAAGCAAGTAGCTAGAAGAAGTCCGACCCAAGGTCGAAGAAGCCCGACCCAAGGTGATTGTTTGCCAGACGGAGCCCGACCCAAGGTGATTATCTGCCGCACGGAGCCCGACCCAAGGTGATTATCTCCGGGCGTTCGCGACACGGGCGACGTGGAGCGTTTGTCCGAAACTTGTCCGAAGCGGCACAGCCCTCTCCGCCAGGCGTCGGCGGCCGGGGTTTGGGACGCCGCGGACCCATCGTTCTCGTCTGTTCCCTCAAGAGCTTGTAGGTCTGAGTTTGGGGCTCTCGTCCGGCGTCCGCCGGAATGCGGACGTGTCGTCCGATCGTCGGACAAAGTGCTTCATAACCGCCTCAATTTCTTAACGCAACAGTGGCAACGAACTTGCTGAGCAGCGGTTCGATGACTCAAGCGCGGGAAGTCCGGTCAAACACGCCCTCGATGGTTACTCGGCGGTGCACGCAACGACAGTTCTTGTTGCGTCCGGATGACGAGACCAACAACGCGTTTCTCTACTGCCTCATCGAGGCGGCGCAGAAGCACAATGTCGAGATCGTGATCTCGCAGATGATGTCGAACCATCATCACGAGGGGATGTACAACCGGAGCGGCGATCTGGTCGCATTCTATCAGCGGTTTCACACCAACCTCGCCAAGTGCATCAACATGCAGCGCGATCGCTGGGAGAACGTGTGGGCGACCGAGCAGACCTCGGTCGTCGAACCGCTCACGCGCAATGCGTGGATCGGTCAGCTCCTCTACATCGCGATGAATCCGGTGAAGGCCGGTCTAGTTGAGAAGGTCCACCAATGGCCAGGACCCAAGTTCGTGCAGGCGCTACTCAACAAGGAGACGCTGCGAGCGACTCGACCGCGGTTGTTTCGCGCGAACGGGCCGATGCCGGCAGTTGTTGAATATCGGCCGACGATTCCGCCCGAGCTCGGAGATCCCGACGAGATCATCGCGGAGCTACGCCGCAGGATCGCCAAGATCGAAGAGGCATGCGCACGGAAGCGGAAACGGCCCGTCATGGGTAGGCGACGCGTGTTGCGGCAATCCTGGCGAGACACCCCGACGACCCACGAGCCGCGTCGCGGAGTACGGCCGCTCGTCTCCTCGACTGACAAGTGGAGGCTCATCGAGCGGCTACAACACAACGCCGAGTGGTTGGCCGAGTACCACCGTGCACGAGCCTTGTGGCTGGCGGGCGAACCGGCATTGTTCCCGCCGGGAACATACTGGCTCGCGCGGTTCGCCAACGTGCAGATACGCGGACCCTCTCACGCCACCGCCTGACACCCAGCGCGACGAACCTCGGCGCCAGCCGAGCGGCAAACGTGTTCGCCAACGCGAACGCGTCGTCGCGGCGTGGTCGAGTTGGACTTCGACGTAGCGCGCCAGTGCGACCAGGCGCGCTCCGGTCACTGTGCAGGCCCATCGGGGATCGTCGGTGAGGATCGTTCTTGGACCACCACCTTGGGGCGGCGGGGGGGGGGGCGGGGGGAGGCTGGACCACCACCTTGGGGCGGGGGGGAGGGCTCAGTTGCCCTCGAGCACGCGCTCGATCATGGCGTACAGCTCATCGGGACCGAACGGCTTGGCCAGCACGCCCTGGACCAGCCGCCGCTCCTCCGTGGTGATTCCGCTCGGCATCGCGGTCATCACGATCACCGGCACGGCCGCGAGGGCCGGATTCGCTCGCATGTGTCGCACCATCTCGATGCCGTCCATGCGCGGCATCATGACATCCGTGAGCACGAGTGAGAACGTCTGCTGCTTGAGCAGCGACAAGCCCAGCGCACCATTGATCGCGAGCACACATTCGAAGCCACGATATTCGAGTAGCGACGCCAGCATCTCGGCCAGCCCGAATTCGTCGTCGACGATCAGGATCGAGCGGCTCATCTGTTCTTCTTCTTCGCCACCTTCTTCCGCTTGGTCGTGGCGCGGTGTTGCAGTGGCGCCTCGGAGACCGCGGTGCCCGTCAGGATCTGAGCTGCCGTCTTGAACGTGTCGGCGACCGTGATGCCGCCCTCCTCGATACGAAACTCATAGATCCGCGAGTCGTAGCGACTATCGCGCATCTTCAGGATCGAGATCAGTCGATAGAGCTGAGCGCTGAGCTCGACATGGCGAAGCACGATGATGTTGTGCGCGGTGGCCGAGACGTCCTTGATCGGAAGCTCGAGATGAGAGCCAAACGCCTCGGACGTCTCGAGCGTGTACACGCTGGTGACCCCCGCGCGCTGCAGCTCTTCCTGCACCGCAACGATCGCGTCGGGCAGGCGCTCGGGGAAATCGATCGTTCGTCCGAACGAATGAAGTCCGTCGAGACAGACGCGCTTGACCTTGTGCTCGTGCACGAGCGTCAGCAGGCGCTCCGCGAGCACATCCATCACACCCTCGACGGGACGCTGCCAGACCAGGTGCACGATCCCGCGGCTCACCTGGTCCTTCAGACCGAGTCCGATCCGCGCGCTCTTGGCGAGCAATTCCGGTGGGCGCTCGTAGAACCCGAAGTACAGGCTGGGCTCGTTGCGAGCTCCACCTGCCGCGACAAACTGCAGGCCCAGGATCGTCTTACCGCACCCGGTCGGCCCCACGATCATCGTCACCGACCGCTCCGGGAGGCCGCCGGCGAGCATGCGGTCGAGCTCGACGATCCCGAACGGCTTTCGAACGGCGGAGTCCGGGCTCGTCGCGCTCGTGGGATCCGGTGGCCCGATCCGCGAGATCGTTTCGATGCGCGGGCGAACGAGGATCCCGTCATCCGAGATCGACAGCGAATGCCGCCCACGGATCTGATCGACGCCACGCATCTTGCGCGCCTGCACGTGTCGCAGCGATCGCATGTCGGTCAGGTCGTCGCTCAGCTCGATGATCCCATCGACGATCGTATGCTCCGGCTGGTATCCCGCGGGCACCTGTCCGCTGCTCAGCAGCAACACCGTGGTCTTCATCATCGTCGACATCGCCTGGATGTCGTGAATGAAGCGCTTGAGCTCACGGTCCGTCTTGGCGGCCTCACCGGCGGTGACCAATCCGTCGAGCACGATGACGCGTGCGGGTCGCGATGACAGTGTTTCGCGTAGCACCTTGAGCAGGCCTGAAAGTCCGTCTTCGTCGAGGATCTTGAACGCCGCGAGGTAATAGACGTTGGACCCCACGAGCTCGGGGCGGTAGAACCGCAACCGCGACAGGTGGGCCATCATCCGATCGTGCGCCTCGGCCAGCAAGGTGATGTAGACGCAGTGCTCACCCTGGGACGCGGCGTGGAAGCACGTCTGGTTCGCGAGGATTGTCTTTCCGGTCCCCGGCGCTCCCCGCAAGATGTAAACGCCACCCTCGAGGAAGCCACCCTCGAGGATCGCGTCCAAACCTACGATTCCTGTCGGTACGCGCGGGATGCGATGTGGTTCCATGGTGATTCGTCGGTCACGCGACCGGGATTCGTATGGTGAACGTGGCGCCGCATCCCGGTCTGCTGTCGAGCTGGATAGATCCGCCCATCGCGCGACACACGTTATCGACGACCCACAGCCCGACTCCGAGGCCAGCGCCGCGGCGGCCGCGGTCTCCGCGAACGTAGCGTTCGAAGACACGGGCGTGGTCTGCCGGATCGATACCGATCCCGTGGTCGCGCACCTGGACCACCGCGTAGGCCCCGTCCGTGGCGACCCGGATCTCGATCGGTTGCCCCGCACCGTAGCGCATCGCGTTTCCGACCACGTTGTCGAGGATCTGCTCGATCCTCGCTCGGTCCCACTCGCCGGTGACACCCGGTTCGATCTCGCAACGCACCTCGCATCGTGCCGCATGAAGCTCGGCATCATGGTTGACCAGCCAGGTCCGGACGTGCTCGCTCAGGTCCACGCGCTCGCGCCTGAGCACCAGCTGGTCACTTCCGATCCGCGATACGTCGAACACGCGATCCAGAAGCAGCGTGAGTCGGCGCAGGCCATCGTCGATTCGATTGATGTGCCGAGCAACTGCGTCTCGCGAGACCTCCGGTGGGCCGTGCTCGAGCTCTTGCCTGAGCAGATGCACCAGGAGGTACAGCGGGGATAGCGGATTGCGCAGCTCGTGCCCGACGATCGCGATGAAGTCATCGCGAAGGTCGAGCTGCGCGGTCAGCTCGGCCACCCGGCCCCGCAACAGCTCGAGCTCGGTCGTGACATCACCAGCCTTCTGCGTGACCGGGTCCGCGGCCGACTTCATCTCAGCGGACTCTACCGAGCGTGGATCAGGGTGCAACGCATCGTGTGAGCCGTTCCGGAGTCGATACGTTCCCCCCGAGCCCCCGCGCCACGGTGACACGCGGACGCCGCAGACCCCCGCAGCATCTGCCGTCCGGTCGCGAGCGCCGCCCATCGCGCGCGGTCGTCGTCAGCTGGCACGCTTGGCACCGCCGATGCACCGACAAGTCTGCATGGCTACCAAGCTTGCGCGTCCCTCTCCGGCCGGCACCCGGAGGACCGGTCGCTGGTCATGGAGGATCGGCACCGTCTTCGGGATCCCGATCCGGGTCCACGTCACGCTGCTCTTGTTACTGGCCTGGATCGCCACCTCGGCGTGGCTGTATGGGCTCGGGCCACGCGCGACGCTCGCGGGCATCGTGATGGTCGCGATGGTGTTCGCGATCATCGTGATCCACGAGCTGGGCCATGCGCTGATGGCGCGGCGGTTTGGAATTCGTACCCGCGACATCCTGCTGTTGCCGATCGGCGGTGTCGCGAGCCTCGAGCGCATCCCGGAGCGTCCAGCCCACGAGCTGGTCACGGCACTCGTCGGTCCGATGATCAACGTGGTGATCGCTGCGTTGCTCGCGATCGTGATCGCCGCCGCTGGTACGGCGTTCGATCCCTCCGATGCGCCGACGCTCGGGCAGGCGTTCCTGGCGCAGTTCATGTGGATCAACGTGGTGCTCGCCGTGTTCAACCTGCTGCCGGCGTTTCCGCTCGACGGTGGCCGGGCGCTGCGTGCGCTCCTCGCGATGCGGATCGATCGCGAGCGCGCGACGGAGATAGCGGCCACGGCCGGCAAGGTACTGGCGGTCGTGCTCGCAATCGTCGGCGTGTTTGCCAATGTATGGCTCGTCGTGATCGCATTCGTGGTCTGGATCGGCGCCAACCATGAGCGCGAGCTGGTGAGGATCCAGTCTTCGCTCGCGGGTGTGCCGGCACGTGAGGTGATGACGCGTCGGATCGAGGTCGTCGATGTCGACGAGTCGATCGCAATGGCGGCGTCCCGCATGGTCGATTCGGGAGCGCCGGTGTTGCCAGTCGTCGATCATGGCCGCGTCGTTGGGGTCCTGACCCGCAGCGATCTCCGCGCGGGCCTTCGCGACGCAGCGCCGAGTGCGCCCGTGGAACATGCGCCGTGGCACGACGTCCTTCGGGTTGATGCCGACGAGCCGCTCGACCACGTGCTCGATGAGTGGCATGCGGCGCCCGGTTCGATCGCGGTGGTGGTCGACGGCGAGACTCCGATCGGTCTGGTCACACCGGAACAGCTCGCAACCTATGTCGAGCTACATCCGAGCCACGAACGCACCGCCACCACCTAGCCCGGACTATTCACCACGCGCCGGCTGCGACCGTCGCATTGCGGGCATCTCGTGGCCTACGCCCGGACTATTCACCACGCGCCGGCTGCGACCGTCGCATTGCGGGCATCTCGTGGCGTACGGCCGGTTCTCGCTCGGTCTGTACGGCAAGTACGGACCGTCGCTGCGCTACCGGGCGTGCCCCCGATCTGCCTCGCACTGCTCGGTCTCGCTCGACGTCGACGTCGACGTCGCGATGAATAATCCGGGCTAGACGAACCTCATAGCCCGCTCGGATAGGTCTCCGGAAACTCGCCGCGGTCCCACTCGGCCGTGCGCTCCAGCGGCTCCAGCGCGCGTGTCTGATCGATGTGGATCACGGCGTCGAGCTGGTCGGCGATCCGGACCTCGAAGTAATGGCTGAGGCGTTCGGTCTCGGGCCGATACACTACGCCGATCGCGCGTTCGAGCCGCGGTTCGTGGAGCGCGGCCGCGGCCTCGCCGAGATCGCGAAGTGGCAGCACAAAGCTCGGGACGCCAGTGTCATGCAGCAACGCCTCGTAGCTGCCGCGCAACGCGGGACGTACCGTCTTGCGCTCCGCTGCGCCGCCCCAGTCCGACGCTGCGGTCACCGCGCCCCCGTGGGTCGTGAAGCCGATCAGCGCCACGTCCCCGCGATGGCGCGCGCGGCACAGATGTCCGAGCGTGATCTCGTCGCGTTCGGCGCGATGGGTCATTGCGTCGGAGTCTCCGACGTGAGAGTTGTGCGCCCACACGATGATCTTCGGCGCGCGACCGCGGGTCTCGAGATGGTGGGCGAGCGCATCGAGCGTGTCGGCCATGTGGGTATCCCGCAGGTTCCACGTCGACACACCTCCCCAGTACGCCTGCCGATAATATTCCTCAGCGTTCGCGACCACGCGCGCGTTTTGCTCGGCCTCGAACTGCGCATCGTCTGCGAGGACGCCGTCGCGGCGCAGCAGCTCGTTGCGATGTCGCATCAGATCGACCAGCTGTGCCAGGACCTCGTGCTCACAATCGGCGGTGAGTCCCATCGCGACCGCCTTTCCGTAGTCGTGGGGCTCCTGTCCGAACACGTCGAAACACGCATACCGGTCGCGTGCCCGTTTGGCAGCGTCGGGGTCTCGAACATCGAGATAGGACACGACCGCCGCCATCGAGGTGTGCAGTGAGTACAGGTCGAGGCCGTAGAACCCGATGCGGCTCGCGGGTCCGGCGAGCTGATCGTTGTAGCTGCGGAGCCAGCTGACCAGATCGAGCACATCCGTGTTTCGCCACATCCATTGTGGAAACCGCCGGAACTCGATGAGCGCAGCGGCGGGATCGAGATCGCGACCGACGCCGTGGACGTAACGGTTGATGCGGTACGCGTCGGGCCAGTCCGCCTCGGCGGCGATCGCCGAAAAGCCGCGCTCGCGGATCAGTCGCTTGGTGAGCTCTGCGCGGATCCGATAGAACTCTTGAGTGCCATGTGTGGCCTCACCCAGTAAGACCAGCTTGGAATCGCCGATCAGATCAAGCAAAGCGTCATGGTCGCGGGGCGAACCGACCATGGGCGTGACGTGTGCGGCGATTGCTTGCGCAAGAATTGAGTCGGTCGGCATCGTGACCGGGGTCCTCTCACCCAGCTTCATTGCATCGCGTGCGCCAGCATCGCCCCGCAACGGTCGCGTTGGTGGTTCGCGAGCGGGCGGGGCAGCCATGCCTGCAAGAACCGCGTGTCTGAGCCATCCAACGGCCACTGCGGCGACCGAGCCGTGGTGAGCCGGCAGGACCGCAAGGTCGCTCGAGCGGTCGAGAGCAATCCGGTGTTGCTCCGAGATCTCGGCAGTTGCGCGACACGCCGTGTGGGCCTCGAGCAGATGCGCGTTCCGTAGGTGTGGCACACGGCTCGTTGTCGACGGTGGCGGCCGCCCGTTCAGCCGCGAAGCTGCGCACGGGCGAGCATCATTACCCTGCGTCTGTAATGGCGCACCTCGTCGCGACCTCACCGGACATGACGGATCTTTCGACGCTCGACGGTACGGTCGTACTCGACTTCACCGCCCGGTGGTGTGGGCCCTGCAAGGTCCTCGCCGGCACGCTCTCCACGATCGAGCGCGAGTATGCGGGTCGAATCCGCGTGATCGCGATCGACGTCGACGACGAGCCAGCGCTCGCGCAGCAGTTCTCGGTGCGCTCGATGCCGACGCTGGTGATCTGGCGGGACCGTCGAGAGGTCGGCCGCATCCTCGGCGCACGCCCACGCGCGTTTGTCGCAGGCGTGATCGATCGCGCGCTCGCAGGAGACGTTGCGATCACGTGCCCGTAGTCCGCATACAACGCTCGAGCTGTTTGCGTGCGCGGTGCAACAAAACGGCGACGTGGCCGCTGGTCAACCCCAGCTGTTGTGCGGTTTCGTCGCCCGACAGTTCCTCGAGGACTCGCAGCGTGATCACGTGGCGATGGACGTCGCCGAGCTGAGCCATGCAGCCACCGAGCCGGGCTGCATCGGCGGCGTGTTCGAGCGCGGCGACCGGGTTCGGCTCGGCCGAGGCGAGATCGTCGAGCGCTACATGCGGCCGCGCATTGTAGTGACGCCGTCGATGGTTGCGCGCGGCATTACGGACGATCGTCGCGAGAAGCGGCACCGCGGCGTCGGGCTGTTCCCGCACGTGCGCGAGATCGTCCCGCGCCAGCAGCGTATGGAATGCGTCCTGGACGAGATCGAGCGCATCGATCGGTGCAGCGCCTTCGCGACGAGCGATCGCGGCCAGCAGACGTGCATGGTCGCGCGCCAGGCCGGCGACCCAATCGGCACAGCAACACGCAGGAACGGTCATGGCTTGGGTAGAGGTGGTGACGCTCTGAAACCTTACAGCAGGCCGCGCCTACGCCCAACCGGCTGATCCCGCGTAGCATGTCAAGGTGATCGATGTGTGGGATTCGCAACGACTCGCGCATCCGTGGTTCGCGCGCGTTGATGATCTCGTCGCTCGGCTCGCGGACCATCGCGACTGGCCGACCGTCGCGGCCTTGAATCAGCTATTCAGCGCGGAGCTCGGGCGCGCCGGTGTCATGCTCGTCGAGTCAACCAAGCCCAAGCGTACGCGCTCCAAGAGACCGGTCGATCCTGAGTCGTTGTACGAGGTGCGAATCGCGAACCACGGTGAGATTCCGACGCGGCCGCGCAATGCCCACGACCTGCTCAATACGATCGTGTGGGCCGCGTTTCCGCTGTCGAAGCTCGCGCTGTCGCGCAGGCTTGCCGAGATCCAGCGGACCAGGTTGGCCGGACGCGATCGGCTCCCGCCGAGCCGCTCGTCCGAGCACGATCGCCTCGCGCTCGTCGATGAGGGGGGGCTGCTTCGCGTGGCCGGCACGACGTGGATCTTCGGCCACGCGATCTACGAGCATGCGTACGCCGGCAACCCGGCGGTTCGCGGCACGCCGGTGGACCTCCATCTGGCTCACGGCGCGGCGCTGCCGTTGAGCACCGCGCGGGCCGCGATCGATCGCGCGTTCGCAGGCGCCGACGTCGCGCAGCTGGTCAGGAGCGGGCCGGGGGTTCCGGTGGAGTTTGGCGCGACCACCTGACGTCGAGCACGACGCGTACGCCGTGAGCTCCGCTCCAAGCTTGAACGACCGGGTCAACCTGCCGACCAACCAATCGATCGAAGCCGAACCGCCCGACAAGCACATCTGCTTGTGAATCAACCGGGGCCTCATCGCCGGTCACGCGGTGCGAGACACGCCAGCGTTCGTCGAGGACGTCCGCGGTCTCCGCGACGAGCGCCAACGCCATCTTCGCGGCTTCGAGTGCGACTTCATCTGCACAGGGTAAGACGCGTGGTTCGACGATCGTGACAGCGCTGCTCCGGCGTCAGCGTTGCGTACGACTCGGGATCAGGCGCGGTTGGCTGGTCTGCTGCGCGCTCGGCAACTCGATGGGTTGGTGGCACCACGGTGACGGCAGGTGACGGCGACGTCCAGCAGCCGCCACGATCGATGCACCAAGCGAGACCCAGCGGAGTTGCACGGCCGCAAGCTACCTCTGGACTGCGTGGGATCCGAGCGCCATCGCCCGACCTGTGATCCGCTGAACGTGGTGTGGTGGTTGTCACCCTCGTCATGCACGCTGGCTCGAGTTGATCGGGACATGGCTCTCGGCAGGCGCGGGCGCCGGCATCAGCTAAGCGAACATGAATATCTAGAGAATATCCGGCATGCCGCGTCATCCGGCGCCGGGTTCCGGAGTCGAGAGCCATGCGACCAGGGCTTCGCGCGAAAACCGCCAGACCGGCCCGAGCTTCTTGCCGGGGAGCTTTCCTTCCTCGGCGAGCTCGATCACGGTGCGCTCGTCGATCTGGAGATACTGGCCGGCCTGCTGGGCGTTCATGATCTGGGGCGGATCGTAGGGTTGGAACGAGTACGCGCCCATCTGGGGCGCGGCGTCGGATGGTTGGGGCACGACCCGGCCGGCCAGCGTGCCGAGCATCGAAAGGCCTCGCTGGGTATCCGGATCCACATATCTTGTGACCAACCCGGCGACGAGGTCCTTCTTGTTGATTCCGAGTGCCTGCGCCGCACGGTGGAGCTTTTCGACGGCGTTGTGCGGCAACCGAACGTACAGCGGCGTTTCTGGTCGGGTCTTGCGTGACATATTCGATGTATATTCGACGGATATCAGACGGTCAAGCGCAAGCTAAAGATGAGCGCAAGTCCCCGGAGCTTCAGACGATCGACGAGCCTCGGGACGCGCACGATGGTGCTGGGGTCGCAAGCCCTTCGCCCGCGGGGCAGCGCCCCGCGTTGAAACCGATCCGTGCCCAGGCGCAAACCGCCGTTGGCCCGTGGTCTCCGCGCACACCGATGAGCTGTGCACCGGCGTCCGTGTGGCTCGGGTCGCGACGCGCCCGCGAGCTCCTCGGCCCGCTGCGCCTGGTCGGGGCCGCGGACTGCGCGGACGATCCGGCTAGCGGCGCAGCGCGGCGCGGGTCTGCTGGCGCGGCCCGCGGTTCTTGCAGCACGTGGCGACCTTGTTGCGAAGATCGGCCACAGCCTGCACCCAGGTTGGCTGCGACGGGTCTTTCGCCAGCAACGCTTCGGTACGAGCGAGCGCCTCCTGGAACATCGCAGCAGCCTGGTCCCGCTCGCCCTGTTGCTCCAGCGTCTCCGCGATCTGGATGAGTGTGTCGCCAAGGGCCTGCTGCGAGCTCGTATCCTTGGGGTCTCGATCGACCAGCTGTTCGGCGATCGCGAGGGCCTTGCGATAGTGCTCCTGCGCGCGGACAAGATCGTTTCGCTTCCTCGAGGCATCGCCCAGCTGTCGATGCGCGAATCTCAGCCGTGCCTGCCAGCTGCTGTTGTTCGGTTCCTTGGCTACCAATGCTTCGGTCTCGACTCGTGCTCGTTCGAGCTCCACCATCGCGGCGTCCACGTGGCCCTCCAGCAACAGCACGCCTCCGATGTGCCCCAGCAGCGCTGCATGTAGCGCCTGGAGGTGAATGTTGTTGCTGCCGCTTCGAAGCTGCTGCTCGACAATCTCGAGCGCAACGCGACCGAGTGTTCGCGCAGCTTCAAGGTGGCCCAGCTCCCTCTCGGCGTACGCCATGTTCATGTGCAGCTGTGCCGCGGCGGTCTTGAGCTGAGGGTTGGTTGGATCCTTCGCTGCAAGTCGTGCGTTGATCGCGACGGCCGCGCGGAGGTGCTCCAAGGCCGGCTCGAGCTCGCTGCGATTCATGAGCACGATGGAAATGCTGGTGTGCGATTGGACGACCCGACGCAACGACGTGGCGTCGTCTGGATCCTGTGCGAGAACGGCCTCGGCGAGTTGCAGCGCCGCTCGGTGCTGGCCGAGCGAGGCCGTGGTATCGCCGAGTGCGTTGAGGATGCGGGCGACGTCCGCGTGGCTCTCGATCAGCGAGCGCTGGCGCGAGCGGTTCGAAGGGTCGAGCGTGACAAGTCGCTTTCTCAACTCGAGCGCACGTTGCTGCTCGCGCAGCGCCAACGTCTGGTCCGTCCGCGTTTCATGGTACAGGTCGGCAAGCTTGTCGTGGCCATCGGCGAGTTGCTCGACCGCGCGCTGATCGTCGGGCGAGCGCGCGGCGAGCTTCTCGGTGAGCGCCAGGGCGCTGTGATATGCGCGCAGCGCCGCGTCGCCATCGCCACGCCGGCGTAGCGCGTCCCCGACGGTCATGTAGCTCGCAGCGAGGTCGGGGTTCCATTTGGGATCGGTGGCGGCCAGCTGCTGGTGGATCGCCAGCGCAGCCTGGTGTTCGGTCAACGCCGCTGCGGCTTGAACCTTTTCCGACAGCACCTGACCAAGCCGGTGCAGTGCGAGCGCGCGGCGGTGCTGCTCATCCGCCGTGAGCGCGCCTGGCTGGTCACGATAGTAGTCACGCGCCTGGAGTGCGACGCTCTCGAGCAGATCGAGCTTGCCGATCGGGTGCAGCTTGTCGCCAAGGTCGACCAGCATGAAGTTGACGAGCTTCTCGGCCTTCGCGTGATTGTCCTCCGCCGTGCGGCGTTGCAGCTCGGCGGTGTTGCGGGCCTGCTCGGCCTCGTGCTGTTCACGCATGATCCTGGTGAAGCTCATGATCCCGAGCGCCGCGAGCGCGATCGCCGATGCCGCCGCGACGACCACCGCGGTCCGGTGCTTGCGCAGCCATCGTCGTAGCAGCTGCGCGCCGGTGTAGCGATGCGCGCCGACCAGCTGGCCGCTGTGAAACCGCTTGAGGTCGGCCGACAGCTCCGCGGCCGTCGCGTAGCGATCCTCCGGCGTGCGCGCCATGGCCTTGGCGATGATCGTGATCAGGTCCGCGGGCACGCCGGGGACCCGCGTTGCGAGCGGTGCCGGCGGCTCGCTGATCACGCTCGCGAGCACCGCGTTGATCGATTCGCCGTGATGCGGCGCCTCGCCGGACAGCAGGTGATACAGCATCGCGCCGAGCGCATAGACGTCGGCACGTTCGTCCACCGCGTCGCCCAGCGCTTGCTCGGGCGGCATGTACGCCGGAGTCCCGAGCACCTCGCCGCCGGCGGTCTCGGTCACCGATCCGCCATCGCGATAGGGACCGTCCTGCAGCTCCGGGGTCATCGCACGAAGGTCTTTCGCCAGCCCCCAATCGATCACGACCGTTTCGCCGTACTCGCCGATCAGCACGTTCGCCGGCTTGAGATCGCGATGCACGATGCCCTGCGCGTGGGCGTACGCGATCGCATCGACAGCAGCCAGTCCATGAGGTAACAGCGCCAGCCGCTCGGCCAGGTTGGTCGTCCGCGCGAGCGCCCGATCGAGGGACTCGCCGGTAACCAGCCTCATCACGTAGAACGGGGTGCCGTCCGGCCAGGTTCCGCCGTCGTGAATGCTCACGATGCCGGGATGCTCGAGCCGCGACGTGAGCGAGCGCTCGCGTTCGAATCGTGCCAGCTGCGTCGCGGTGGGCTGGATCAGCTCCTTGATCGCCACGCGCCGAGTCAGGCGCGCATCCTCCGCGACCCAGATCCGGCCCATTCCTCCACGCGCGAGCTCGCGCTGCAGCGTGTACCGACCATCGGTGATACCGCGTCGGAACGGATCGAGCAGATCGTTGTGGTGTGCCAGCGTCGGCTGTGGCGCTCCGGGTTTCGTCGCGTCGGTGAGCGTTGCATCGGCAGGCACGGTCGCGTTCTCTATCAACAGGCGGCGGCGCCGAGAAGCACTGTAATTTCTCACGTGCCGATCGTGCGACGTTGCTGGCGACGAAGCCCGCGACACCACACGAAGAACCATGGCGAAGCGTCGTCAGTGCAAGGTCGAGCAGAATGCCGCGACGGACGTAGCTGTGGCGGTGGTCACGTCCGGCGCCGCCCCGCGATTGTGTATCGACAAAGACGAGGTGATCGGCCATGCGCGCCGAGGCGTGACGGCGCCGAGGCGCGGGAGCGCCGTCAGCGAACGCAAGCAGCGAACCTTGCCAAGCTGGTCAGTCCTCGTCGGTGCCGGCTTCGTCAGCAGCGTCGGCACCAGCAGGTGCCGAGCCTTCCGCCGAGGCAGCTGCGGAGCCCGCGGCCGAACCGGCTGGCGCCGGCACAGCGGCGACGGGTGCGGGCGCCGCCGACCCAGACGCCGCCTCGAGCTTCTCCATGCACGTCATCAGCCGGTTCAGGATCTTTCCGGTGGTTTCATCCGGCTTGCCGATGGGCTTGAGCTTGTCGACGTCCGCGGAGAGCTTATCCACGCAAGCCTTGTCCTTGCAGGCGCAGAGCTTGTCCGTGAGCTCGGCGAGCTTGGCGTTGTCGGCGCCACTCTTCTTGCAACCCAACGAGGCGACCGACACTGCGGCGAGAAACGCGATCGAGAACATCTTCATAGCTAAGACTCCGGGGAAAATTGTCTGGTAACCCCCGAGTGATGCCGCCTTCGCCTCGAAGTCGCATTCACCAGGAAACAAACGCTGCGCCAGACTCCGGCGTTGCGGGCAACACGGCGCTGGCAGCAGCGGGTGCCCGCGCCTATGGACGGATCGAGCTCCTCCGAGCTTCGCAACGCTGTTGGTCGAAGACGGCCCCCGGCATTTCCCGACAGTTACCGACCCACGTCGACCATACGGACATCCCCGGGTTGACAGCATCCGGCTGATATGATGGCAACTACCCATTCCCACGGAGCTCGACCTAGCGGCAGTGCCCGACCCGGAACGCGCGGAGCAGTCCGAGTCGCGGCCTACTCGCGAGCTGCACGAGGTGCTGCACGACGAGGCCAAGCGCGCGGGACTTGCAGTGCGTGGCTCCGCTCAGGAGCTCGACGACGCGATGGCGGCGGTCGCACCGACCGAGCTGCTTCACGAAGGCAGGCGCCGAGGTGACGCGGGGCCCAACCTTCCGAGCGGTGCGCCGTTCGGACCTCGGTACGTGATCCGAGCCTTGCTCGGCATCGGAGGCATGGGCTCGGTGTACCGAGCGCTGGACCTCGATCTGGGCGTGGAGGTCGCGCTCAAGATCGTGAGCGCGGTCAATCCCGACCGGCTGCGCGACGAGGTGCGACTTGCTCAGAAAGTGACGCACCCGAATGTCTGTCGCACCTATGACCTCGAGACCATCGATGGTCATCGGGTGGTCAAGATGGAGTACATCGCGGGGGAGACGCTCGCGAAGCGGATCGCGGCTGGAGGAGCACTGCCGATCGGCACCGCGGTCAACATCGCGCGCGCGATCGTCGACGGGCGGGCGGCAGCGCACGCGCAGGGCATCGTCCATCGCGACCTCAAGCCCGGTAACGTGATGCTCGCCGGCGAGCGCACCGTCCTGCTCGACTTCGGGCTCGCACAGCTCGGGCGCGTCGATACCGACGGGGCGGGGACGCCGGGTTACATGGCGCCTGAGCAGTTCACCGGTGTCGACGTCGATGCTCGCGTCGATCTCTACGCGCTCGGCTGCGTGCTTTACGAGATGCTGACCGGCGAGCGCGTGTTCGGGACGGGAACCGCGATCGAGGTTGCCCGCCGGCACAAGTCCACGCCTCCGCCCGATGTACGAGACAAGCGGCCCGAGGTAAGGCGATGGCTTGCCCGCGCAGTTTCGAAGTTGCTCGCGAAGGATCCGGCAGCGCGGTCAGCCGGCGCACGGTTGCTGGTCACGGGATCGCGACGGCGCCGGACGCTGATCGGCGCGGGTTGCATTGCGGCCGCAGCCACCGCGGCGTTCAGCCTGGCCGTGCTCCCGGGAGCTCCACCCTGGCGACCCACGATCCAGAACCTGGAAGCATTCGACGAGAACGCGGGCGGTGCTGCGATCGCGGCGGATGGCAAGCGAATCGCGTACCCGTCGGATCTCGGCCATCCAGGGGAGATCGCCGTGTTCGTCGCGCCACTTCGTTCAGGCATCGAAGCTCCGCGCCAGGTGTCACCTCGCGGCAAGCGCTGCCTGTCACCGCGGTGGATTCCCGGTAGTGAGCAGCTCGTGATGACCTGCCGGGTGGGGGATGGCTGGCGCGTCCTGCGGCGTGATGATGAGGCGACCGGACGGTTCACGGACCTCGGGGTCGGAGGTCTCGTGGATGCATGTGGTGATCGCGTGGTCGTGGTCACCGGCGGAGGCATCCTGGCAAGTGGTACGACGCTGGTGCTTCGCGACCCGGCAACGCTTCAGGACGAGCTGCTCGTCCAGGTCCCCGGCCATGATCGGATCGACACCGTTCGCTGCAACTCGGATGGCAGCCTGATCGTGTACTCGCACGCGCGAGGTGGAGAGGTGCCCGTCACCGATGTCTTCGTCGTGGATCGTCAGCGCCGGGTCACCCAGCTATCGCCCGTACGTACCGCCGATGACCGCACGCTGACGTTGGGTGGCGCGTTCACCCCTGACGGCAAGTCGGTCATCATGTCACTCACGCGCCGCGGCAAGACCAATCTCTACGAGGTGCCCGTTGTCGGCGGTGATCCCCGGCAGCTCACGTTCGGCGACGGAGCCGACATGGAGCCCGAGGTCTCGCGGGACGGCCGCCATGTCATCTACGATCGCGATATCACGACGCAGCCGATCTTCGTGGTCGATCAACACGGGCGAAAGCAGGTGACGTTCAAGCTCGGATCGTTCGATCGGGTTCGTCCCGTGACCGACGATCTCGTGGTTGCCGAGCAGCAGAACGTCCAGGTCCCGAAGCTCGTTGCGATCGCGCTCGCGACGGGCGCCGTACGCGAGATCACGGCGGGCAGGTTGCCGATGATCAGCCCGGGAGGTACCGAGGTCGCGTTCATACCGCTCGATGATCCGACCGCGATCCGTGAGATCGCGCTCCACGGCGGCAGCGCGAGCACCTTGATCGCGAAGCTACCAGGGAACATCGTCGAAGGGACGCGCGCACCTGATGGGCTTCATCTCATGATCGATCGAGCGGGATCGATCGAGGCATGGCACGTCAACTCAGACGGGCGCGCCGTTCGAGAACACACCACAGGTCTGGTCATTCCCGCCCCGAGTGGCGGATGGCGCGCGGTGGCGAGCCGCGATGAGCGTAACAACGTCGCGATCCAATTCATCGCTCCCGATCAGCCGGTCGGCGCCGGAGCGGCCCACCGGGTCGCCGGATCGTTCGCACTGCGATGGTTCGACGCGACGCGGTTCGGCTACTGCAAGCCATCGGGGACCTGTCACCTGTTCGACGTGACTACACAGACCGACGTCACGACGATCGAGCTTGGCCCCGAACCGCTGCTCGCGATCGCTGGTCTCGATGGCAAGCGCTGGATCGGCTCCGCGATGCGCGGCCGCGTGACTCGACATCTGATCACAAACTTTCAGGATCGCCGATAGCACAGCTCCTGGTCGGCGAGCCGCTCGCGGCGGTTCGGGACCGCAACACCAGGCAGTTACGATCCGATCCGGCTCGACGCACGCGACGCCGAAAGTTTGAACGTGACTAACCGCCGAGCATGGCGTTACAGTGGTGGTGAGTAGCGACGTCGCGAACAACGACTCAGCGAAGGGAGGAGCGTGAAACCTACAACGCGCGTTCGGGCTGGTCCTCGCTAGGGCGAGTCCGCCGAGCGGAAAGTCCGCACCCACGAAACGGCAACCCTCGCGCGAGCGAGGCACGCAAAGCCACGGGACTCCTCGAGTCAGCCGGGCTCCCGAAGGAGGACACGTTGCGCGCCCGAGATGATCCGTAGCTGGTAGCACTCCGAACAACGACGGCTTGTCGCGCTGCCATGATCGCGAGCTCGTTGGGCCCCGGCGTCGCCGCGGGTGTACTCGCTCCGATCTGCAGCGGCAGTCGTCCTTGCTCCACACACATCCACACAGCACAGCCGAGCCCCTCGCCGTGATCGCCGCGGCCGAGGGGCTCGGGGTTTTCGGTTCATCGGCTTGGATCCTGCTGGCTCAGAAGATCTTGAGCAGCAGGAACACGATGATCGCCAGACCGAGACCGCCGCCGAGCAGCCATACCAGGAAGGCAGCTCCGATCGCGCCGCGCTCTGGCTGCTGCACCGGTGCCTTGGGTTCGTTGTTGGGCGTAAGGGATTCCATGTTGCGTCTCCTTCCGGCGGAACATCCGCACGTAGATCGCAGTTGCAACCGGCGATCCGGACGAGCGGCCGCGCAGATATGCCGTTCACGCGAACCCTGCGCCACGAGCTGTGCGTTTGCGTCACACGACGTGTGCTGCGTTGCCGAGGTGCCGACGCGGATCAACGATGCTGCGTCGACGAGCGCACCCCAGCGCGGGGCGAACCGGCGCGTGCCGAGGCGAGCCGAACGCGTTCAGCGGGAACCGCGATCGCGCGCATGAAGTAGTGCTTGAAGTCCGTCGTCCATGGCTGCTGTTCGACGGCCCGCGCCATACACGCCAGCCACGCATCGCGTTCGGATTCGCCGATCGCGAGGTGTTCGTGGACGCGCGGGATCGAGATCGGGCCAAAGGTGGCGCTGTAGAGGTTCGGTCCGCCCAGCCAGCCGCACAGAAAGACCGTCAGCTTCTCTCGGGACCGTCCGAGATCTTGTTCGTGCATCGCGCGAATTGTCGCGGCGATCGGTAGCTCGTCCATCTGACGGTAGAACGCATCGACAAGCCGAGCGATGCCGTCCCGCTCGCCCGCGGCCACGTACGACGCGCTGCCTTCGCCGTAGGTCGTCATCTCACCGAGTCCGATGGAGCTCGGGCACATGCGCGCCATGCGCATGCCGCATGTCCGAGGGATGCGAGCATGTCGTGAGATCGATACCACGTGCTCGAACCAGGGCTCCGCGACGGATTGTCACGGTGCCAGGATGCGGACCTGACTCGCTATGTTCGCGGCGAACAGCGTTGAGCGGCCCGATCGTTGGCGGAGGCAAAGCGCTGTCATGATCGAGCGAGGCCATGACGAACGGCACGCGTGACCGCTTCATCAGCGTTCACGCACGCTACGCATCGACACGTTGCGGAGACAACGTGGAGCGAAACCGCCTGAGCGATCTCGGCCCAGCCGGTCACTCAGGGGAATTGGCGACGGCGCGGAAGTCCCCGCGCAGGTCCTAGTGTCCGGCTACGTTCAGATCGGTCGGACGTTTTCTGCGCGTGGCCCCTTCGGGCCGCGACCTTCGTTGAAGGACACCTTCTGTCCTTCGCGGAGATCCTCGAACCGCACACCTTCCACGTTCGACATGTGAAAGAAGATGTCGTTGCTCGACCCCGTCGAGATGAAACCAAAGCCCTTGTCCGTCAGTCGCTTGATTGTTCCTTCAGCCATTGCCGTGCACCTTTTCCAGCCCCGTAGTTACTACGGGTGCCTGTCGTAGGGATCGAACCCCTAATTTCGGACGCCATCATAGCCGGCCAAACGAAGAACGCCAGGTTGCGGGGCGATTCGTTCGGCAGAACGTCAAGGTGCGTCAAGGAATGTGGACGCCGGCCTCCGAGGCGAGGAAACCTCAGTTCGAGAGGAATTGAAGGACGCGTCTTGTCGGCCGAGCAGCTCGGGCGCGGTGAGCCGTTGTCATGTTGGTCAGAATCGCTGATACAAGCCACCCGTTTCGGCGGCAAGCGTGGTGAGCAGCTTCGCGTCTTGATCGGGTCCAATACCGATCGTGTCGATGCGCACTCCGCCGCGCATGGCTTCCCGCAGGTCGCGCATGATGTCCTCTTGATCGCCGCCGATGTTGCCAAGCCCGTCGGAGAGAAGCACGATCCGCGGAGCGTTCAGCAGGAATGCGGCGCGCATTGCCGGCTGCAGAGCCGTCGCGCCGTTCGCGCTCATGTCGCGCACGAACGCGATCAGGTCATCCCGGCCAGGCTCGTCGATCGCCACCTGGCCGGGAGCGTAGGCACCGACGTCGTTGTTGAAGATGAGGACGTTCAGGCGCGTGCCGGCCGGCAGCTTGCCGAGCGCGTCGATCAGCTCGGCCTGGGCCACCTCCAGCTTCGTCGGTACGCGCATACCCATCCGGTACTGTGACGGCGGCTCCGGCTGACCCGCAGGCGGCATACTCGGCGGCGGGTACGCTGGCGGATACCCCATCGGTTCGGGTGAGGCGTCGGGGGGTGGTGGTGACTCAGGTGGCTGTGGTGCACCAGGTGGTCGTGGCTCGCCTGGCGCTGCATTCGTCGCAGGTGGCGGACTCGTCGCTGGCGACGGCTCGGGCGCCTGATCGAGCGGCGGTGGTGGCGGTGCGATCATCGCAAGCTGGCCCAAAGCGATGTCGTTCATGGAGCCCGACACGTCGAGTACGAACAAGACGTCACGCGCGTCCGCGAGTGGAATACCGAAGAACTCGGCGACGGGTGCACCCTGTAGCGGCACCACTACCCGGTCGACCGCGACGCGTCCTTGCACGCGCACGTCCGCTCGAACCGTGCCCGATACGCGTATTGGAATGCCACGGGGCGCACGGAACGTGCACGCGCAGAGCAGCGACACGGTGATAAGCGAGCAGAAGCGCATCAATCCTCGCTGCGCGCTTCAGTCGTCGCGCGCGCTCTGCGATCATATGCCAATGGTGTCGGTGTTCACACGTGTTCTGTACGTCTGGGGTGCGGTGGCGACATCGGCGTGTACGAGGCAATTGCCGCCGGCGCCGATTCCGGCGGCGATCGTGCCCGTCGTGCACGTCGCCGGGCCGCCCGCGCAGGGCAACGGGCGGTTGATCGTCGACGTCGCCGAGGGTCCGGTGCCCGTGTATCGCGGTCGCATGGAGGCGCGCAAACAGGACAACGGTACCCCGCGTCCCACATTTCACTTCTTCGACCTGCCGCCGGAGCTGCTCTGCAAAGCGACGCCGTGCGAGCTCGACGAACCGCCAGGCAACACCCAGATCGGCTTTCCCGTGCTCGGTTGTGGCCCCGCGCTCGACTACGATCTCGTCCATGTCGGTCTCGATCCCTCGATCTATCGCCGTTCGCTCGGCATCTTCGAGAACGACACCGGCGCCGAACGGATGTTCGGCATCGTCGGGGCATCGCTCGGCGCCGGCGCGGCGATCACGGGCGTCGCGCTGTTGCCGATCGGGTTATCGAAGGACAACGACGGGCTGACGCTCGCGGGCGGCATCACGCTCGGCGCCGGTGCCCTACTCACAACGGTCGGGATCCTGATGATCCGTCACGACTCGGCGACCTATCGGCCGGGCTCCGCGAACCACTTCGACGGTCCGATCTCGACGGACGGGAACCGCGGTGCCGCGCCGCTACCAAACCGATCGCCGCTCGAGGTGTTCCCGAATTACGAATGCAGCTGGACCTCGCGTCGCGCGGGTGCTGGCTGAACGGTGCGAGCCTACGGGTCCGAAATCCGCATCCCGGCGCAGTTACTTTTTTGCACGGTGTAAGCCGCACGTGCGAGGCGAGCGACCGCGATCCCGCCGGTTCGAGAGCAGCACACGTCTCAGGCTCGCGAGCCTGAGAGCTCCGAGTGGGGCGCGTGAGCTGCAGCGTTGCGAATCCATCGCCGCAACCATCGCGCCAGCGGGACCAAGAACAGCAAGCCGACCACCGCTGTGACGACGACCAGGACGAGGGTGTCGGAGCCGCGGAAGCCCTCCGCAGCCACGACCGTGGCGGCAGCGATGTTGCGCTGTGCGGTACCGAGTCCGAGCACGGCCCGGCGCTCGGGATGAGGGCTTGCGATCACGTATCCAATCACGAACGAGCCCGCAACGAACACCAGGATGGCGAATGCCGCCCGGCTGGCGAGGAGATGGCCCAGATCGCGCAGGTTGACGAGCAGGATCGCGGCGAACAGCAGCACGAGCGTGATCGTCGACGCGGTGCGGGCGATCGGTTGCAGACGCCGCGCCCACCTCTGGGCTTTCTCGCTGACGATCAAGCCCACTCCGAGCGGCAGCAATAGCGTCAGTGCAAGCGGAACGGCGATCGCGGCCGCATCAACAGCGATATCAGGCGCTAGTAGCGGAACCGCGATCGGCATGAACACGACGGTCATCGGAACGAGCAGCACGAGGAGCGCTGTTCCGAGCGCAACGTCGGCTCTCGCGAACGCCACCAGCTTGATCAGGAACGGTGTCCCCGCGGATGTACCAAGCAAGATGAGCCCGAGCTCCAGCGCAGGATCGAGCGAGAACGCGTGCACGACCCCAACGGCGAGAAGCGGAACGAGCACGAAGTTTCCTACCAGCGCTCGTGCGACCCGGCCTGGGTCACGGAGCGGGCTGATGATGTCCCGAACCGTGAACCCCATCCCGGCCGCCAGCATGCTGCTCACGGCGAAGGTAAGGATGGACAGACTCCCGATCGTTCGAAGCACCTCGGTCATGACTCGCTGCTCCGGCCCGCCTGGCCCTCAACGGTGCATTCCTGCGGCCATCGGGCCCACTGGGCGGACGCGCAATCCCGGACGGTAGTCGTCGATCCTGGTGCTCGCAGCGCGCCGGCATTGCGCGAATGAACAGCTTGCAGCCAGCGAGCTGACACGCGAACGGATCGGCACGCTCGCGCGCAGGTCGAGCGTCGTCAACGAGGCATCACGCTCCGTGCACACGGCGCACGGCGCATCGCGGATTCGGCAGAGGCTCGGAAGCTGCAGCTCTGGCCGACGAGGCAGGCTGCATGACGTTCGTGACGCTCAGCGCACACGACACGCTCGTACTCGTGCTGTCGATCGCTGGTTCTTATGTGCTCGCGCTGCCCATCGGTTGGGAACGCAAGACGCGCTCCGCGGCGTATGTCGGCTTGCGCGTGGTTCCGCTGGTGTCCGTCAGCTCGTGCGCATACGCCATCCTCGGCCACCATCTGTTCACGGGGACTAGCTCGAGCGAGCAGTCCGATGTCCTTCAAGGCTTGATGACCGGCATCGGGTTCATCGGAGCCGGCGCGATCATGAAGAAGGAGGAGCATTCGTACGGGCTCGCAACCGCCGCGGCGATCTGGGCCACCGGTGCGATCGGTGCGGCAGTCGCCTACGGCTACTACATCCTCGCGATCGGGCTGTGCCTGGTGAGCCTGTTCATCCTTCACGTCATGCCGCAGATCACGCGCCGCGCCGACACGCTCGACAGGTCGGGAGGCGAACCGTCGAACCCGCACACCAGCGAATGACACGATCGTGACCTTCGATCCCCAACACGTGCTCGACAGCATCGTCGCGCTCCTGTCTGCATATGTGCTTGCGTTTCCGCTGGGCTGGGAGCGAAGGACGAAGGGGGCAGCGCACGTCGGCCTGCGAACGTTGCCGCTGGTGTCCGTCGGGACGTGCGGCTATCTGCTGCTGAGTCGGTTCTTGTTCGAAGATGGCATGTTCGATGCCGATGGTAAGGCGCGCACGCTGCGGGCGATGATGACGGGCATCGGTTTCATCGGCGGCGGCGCCATCTTGAAGCATGCGACGAGCGTCAAGGGCGTCAAGGGTGTGACCACCGCGGCGAGTGTCTGGACCACGGGCGCGATCGCAGCCGCGGTGGCTCACGGTTACTACACCGTCGCGGCCGTGCTGAGCATGAGTGGCCTCATGGTCGTGCGCATCAGCGCGCGGCTGGCGCGGCCAGGTACGCCAGCGTCGACCACCCAGCGCCAACAGCCTGATTGAGGCCATGCGGCGTGGACGCGGTGCCGTGAGTCAGGCGGTCAGCAAGTAAACCAGCAACCCCGACCCGAGTAGCGCGACGAGCACGACTGCGACCATCGGCCCGATCACTCCCTGAATGACGCAGCCACCGGCGGCTAACGCGCGGCGCATGGCGAGGAACCGGACGGCTCCGATCAGCTGGAATGCCGCGCCGATCGCGATCGTGGCGGTGCCCAGCCCGAGCGAGATGCTGTCCTGCTCGTGCAGCTCGTACCGAAACCACAGTGCCATGCGGTCGATCACGAATCCGAACGCCATGAGCGCCAGGCCGGTGCGGATCCACGCAAGCAGCGTGCGTTCGTTCGCCTGCAGTCCCCGGGGGTCGATGTGGAGGGTCACGGTAGCAGCATGGATGGAGAACGCTGGATTGGCGATCCGGTCCGACCGTGCGACCTCGTGCGCACGCTGCGAATCGGGAGCAGACCGAAGTGGCTAGCCGGATGAACGCGCCATCGTGTCCTCTCGATAGACGAGCTCGTAGGTCGCATCGTCGGGAACGCTCGGCATGCTCGCATCCCATTCGAGGTATGCCGCACGAAGCGCCTTGAATCGATCGGGCTCGCGATAGCGCATGTTCGCGCGCTCGCGCTCGTCGCGCGTCAGATCGTAGAGGAACTCGGCACCGTCGACGGATAGGTACTTCCAGGCACCCGACCGCACCGCCTTCTGATTGCGGTAGACCATTCGCCAGTACAGGTTGCGCTGGACCTCGGGGCCGAACAGGTCGATCCCGTCGAGTGGATAGTCCGGATGCGCGGCAACTCCAGCAGCCGCAAGAAATGTCGGGGTCCAGTCCATGCCCATCGCGAGGCGGTCGGTTCGCTTGCCCGCGGGAACGCGCGCGGGCCACCGGATCACGCATGGAACTCGAATGCCGCCCTCGAGCAGATCCATCTTCTTACCCATCAGGGGATACGTGTCGGAGAACCGCTCGCCACCGTTATCACTGGTGAACACGACCAGCGTGCGGTCGCGGGCACCGATCTGATCGAGCGCGTCGAGCACCTTGCCGATGCCCTCGTCCATGTGATGGATCATGGTCGCGTACGTCCTCACCGACCCGCCGTCGAGATGCGCGATGCTCGTGATCCGGTTCGCCTCCGCTTCGTCCTCGCGCGTCTCCCACGGCCAGTGCGGCGCGTTGTAGTGCAGCGATAGCAGGAACGGCCGGCCGGGACGTTGGTGCCGGACGAGCTCGACGGCTCGCTCGGTGAACAGGTCGGTCAGATACCCGGTCCTGTGCACCTCCTGATCCCCGTCCCACAGGTCGTGTTGTCCCCGGAAGCTGTGCTTGAAGTAGTCTGCGGCCCCCCCGCGGAGGCCGAAGAACTGTTCGTATCCGCTCTTGAGCGGGCTGAAGCTCGGCGGGCTGCCCATGTGCCACTTGCCGACGAGTGCGGTCGCGTATCCGGCGTCGCGCAGCAGCGATGCCATCGTCGGATGTTCCGGCGGTAGGCCCTTGGTGGCCGAGCTGGTCGTGATCGGTTCGTCGAATCCGCCGCGCAGGCGATGCTGATAGCGCCCGGTCGCGATCGCCAGCCGTGACGGTGAACAGACTGACGAGTTCGCGTAGGCAGTGGTCAGAGCCACGCCCTCGGCGGCGAGCCGGTCGATGACCGGTGAGCAGCGCATCCTCCCGCCGTAGCAGCCGAGATCTGCGTACCCGAGATCATCGGCCAGGATGAACACAAAATTCGGGCGATTGGTCATGACGGTCTCCTCTCCCGAGCACCACCCACAACCCACATGGGACCGGCGGAATACGAGCGCGGCACCCCGCATCCCAGTGCGGGCCGGGCCGGGTTCTGGGTGGCGTGTCCGGGCCGCTCGCTGCGCGATCGTGACCGCGCGGTCGTGGAGTCCTCGCTGGCAGGACGTTGCGCTGGCAGCCATTGCTCCAGCGCGGAGCAATGTACGTGAACGCACGCGCGCGCTCCGCCCGCCTGCTGCGCATTGCCGACCACGGACGCGTGGCCCCGCTGACCAGCAAACGGATCGCGGTCGCCGCGATATCGGACAACGCTGCCGCGATCAAAGCGAGCGTGATCCAGCGGCTCGGGAGCTTCTCTCGAGCGAAGGGCGCCATGCATGCTCCTGCTTTGTTCGGATGCTGCAACCCGCGAACCTATGGCCAGGGGCATCGCTCCAGGCAACCGTCGAGCGACAGCCACGCACGGATCGCGGCGTCGCCCGAGCGCCGACCCGCTCGGCCCTCGATCTGCCCATGCCGTTTGCAGTGGAGGTTTGCACCGCGTGATGGTGCCTCTGTACGCACGGTGCAGCGCGCACTTGCGCGGCGCGGCGATCGCGCGTACAGCCATCAGGTTTCGTCATGGCAAATCACACGTCACAACCGCTTCGGGTCCTGGTGTTCGCCGCTGCACTCCGCAAGGAGTCGCTCAACCGCAAGCTCGCGGCGCTCGCCGCTGAGGTCGCACGCGCGGTCGGCGCCACCGTGGATGTGGCGACGATGGACGAGCTCGACGTGCCGCTCTATGACGGCGACGTCGAGAGCGAGCGAGGAATTCCTGCGGGCGCGCACGCCCTCCGCGACCGGCTGCGCGCGAGTGACGCGTTCATGATCGCTTCGCCCGAGTACAACGCGTCGATGCCCGGCACGATCAAGAACCTGATCGACTGGACCTCGCGGTTTCGACCGCAGCCGTTCGACACCAAGCACGGCCTGCTGATGTCGGCCTCGCCATCACTCAGCGGCGGCAACCGTGGACTGTGGGCGCTGCGCGTGCCTCTCGAGCATCTGGGCGCGCGGATCTATCCAGACATGTTCTCGCTGGCGATGGCGCACAAGGCGTTCGACGACAATGGCATTGCGGACGCGGCGCTGCGCGACCGATTCGAGAACACCGTGCAGACGTTCCTGTCGCTCGCCGAGGCCGCGAAGCACTATCCGTGCATGAAACGGGCATGGGTGGAATTCCTCGGGGAACCGCCGGGGGCCGGCGAGGATCGAGTCGACCCGGTCGCGAGTTGACGGCACGCGCGGTGCGTTCGATCGGCGGCTACCGCGGCTAACCGCGAACAAGCTTGAGGCCGATCTGCGTGCCCAGACCCAGCACGTAGCCGAGCTGAATGTTCAGATACCCGAGCGGTTCGAGCAGACGTGCGTTCGCGAGTGGACCTGCATCGACGGAATCGAAGCCGATCGCCGTCGCGAGATCCATGGTCGTACGTTTCGCGTCGGCGTCATCGCCCGCGACGAACACGGTGAGACGCTGATCGCCCAGTCGGCCGCTGTCCATCTGCTGCGCGAACTGCGTATTGAACGCTTTCACCACGCGCGCGCCGGCCAGCTTGTTCTGGAGCTCCTCGGCGCCGCTTGTCGTGTAGCCGAGCGCCAATGACATGTCCTTGGTGAGCGCATTGGTCACGTCGATGACAGTCTTGCCGTTCACCAGCGCCGCAATCGTGGTCGCGACGTCGTCGAGTGCGCTGAACGGGACGGCAAGCACCACGACGTCCGCCCATTCGGCCGTACTGCGCACCTCCGCCTTGACGCTCCCGACTGCCCGCGCTTCGTGCTTCGCCCGCGACAATCCGCGCTGGATCGCACTGCCCACGTTGCCCGCCCCGATGATTCCGATCTTCTGCTTGGCCATGTCCGTGCTCCTTTCGCTGAGCGAAGAACCACCCTTCGAGCCGTGCAACGACCACGCCGCGAAGCGTCGAAACGTGTGCGGCTACGCCGGCGCTCGATCACCCCGAGTAGCGAGCACTCATGAATGGGATCGCAGCGCCGATGCGCTCACATGTCTCGCGAGAAGATGCGGATGTATGCGTTGTGGCCGGTGGGAGGATCTGCTGCGGCAGAGAACTGCATCAAACTTGCGCGTCAACGTGCGCGTCGTTGCACAGGCGTGCGCAACGCGATCATGCACGGCCCAATCGGGACAGGTGTTTGCAGAACGCGGGCCGACGGAATGCAACCTGCAGGGTGTCGCTGCTCGACGCGGGCTTACCCGCGCGAATGGTTCGAAGGGGAGCAGGCCATGGATGGCTTGCGGCTGCCACTACCTGGCGATGGAGTGGCTCAAGGGCGAGACGCTGCGAGGGAGGCTGGCGCGAGGGCCGATGACCATCGCCGAGATCTCCAACGTGCTGCAGCCGCTCAATCGCGCCATCGCCTCCGCGCACCGTGCCGGCGTGGTTCACCGCGATCTCAAGCCCGACAACGTTTTTCTCGTCGACGTTGCTGACCGAGCACCACTGGTCAAGCTGCTAGACTTCGGCATCGCGAAGCTCGCGAACAACGAACACCGGATCTGCGAGATCAACGGAGGGAGGATCCTGGGCACCCCCAGGTACATCTCCCCGGAACAGGCAACCGGGGCGGACGTGGATCACCGGGCCGACATCTACTCCCTCGGGGCAATCATGTTCGAGATGTTCACGGGGCGCCCGCCGTTCATGGCGACCACCGCCATCGAGGTCGTCCACAAGCACATCAGCGAGCGACCGGTCGCGCCCTCCACGTTGACTCCAGGGATCCCGGTCGCCATCGACGAGCTGATCGTGCGCATGCTCGCCAAGGATCCGGCCGATCGACCCACACTCGACGATGTACAGCGGGCGCTCAACACGCTCGTGCCGGACGCGGAGCCCACGTCTAAACCTGGTGCCGCTGAGATTCACCAACGGTGGTCTTGAGCTTGGTGAATGCGCGGCCCGTCACGCCGGCCCCGACGAGCAAGTGTGTTCTCGTCACGTGCGCGACACGGTCGTCGTGAGATCGCGTCACTCGCATGCTGCTGCTCGGTCAGCGCGAGCGGCGGCGTGGTGGAGCCATGGCCAGCTATGCCAGGCCGTGACGTGCAAGCAGGCGATAGAAGTAGCCGCGATGCAGGCCGGCTTGCCGCGCAGCTTTGCTGACGTTACCGCCGCACGATCGCAACAACGCTTTCAGATGACGACGCTCGTAGCGGTCGATCGCCGCCTGACGCCCCTGGGCGAGAGGTCGGCCGAGATCGATCGGAAGGTCATCGTCTTGCTCCGGCGGCGATTGAAGCGGTGCTGGTTGCTGCAGCGCGAGACAACGCTCGAGGTAGTTTCGGAGCTCTCGAACATTTCCTGGCCAGCTGTGGGTTCGCAGGCGTGCCTGAAACGGCGCGCGGCGGAACAGCTCCGCGGTGGGGTGATCCTTGGCAGCGGCGGTTGCGAGGATCTCCTCGATGAGCAGCGGCAGGTCATCGAGCCGGGCGCGCAGCGGGGGAATGGTGGTCTCGAGCACCGCCAGGCGGAAGTAGAGATCCGAGCGAAACCGTTTGGCGTTGACCTCGGTACGTAGATTTCGGTTGCTCGCCGCGATCAGCCGTACATCGAGGGGAATCTCCGCCGTGCTGCCCAGCCGCTGAACCTTGCGCGTCTCGATCACGCGGAGCAGCTTCGGCTGCAGATCCAGAGGGAGCTCGCCGATCTCATCGAGCAACAGCGTTCCGCCGCGCGCCGCTTCGAACGCGCCGAGCCGCTGCGAGACCGCGCCGGTGAACGCACCCTTCTCGTGTCCGAACAGCTCGCTCTCGAGGACGCCTGCCGCGAGCGCACCACAGTCGATGACCACGAACGGCCCGTCCCGGCGATCGCTCTCGAGGTGGACCGACTCCGCCGCGAGATCCTTGCCGCTGCCGGTCTCGCCCTGGAGCAGCACGGTGGCCTGCGAGGCCGCGGCAGCCTTGAGCGTCGCGAACAACGCGCGCATCGGGTGCGAACGGCCCACCATGGCGCCGAACCGCTCGCGCTTCTCGAGCGCCACCTTGATTTCCTTCTTGGTCTTCTCGAGCACCACCTGGGTGTTTCCGAGGGTCAGGATCTGACCTGCGCGGATGTAGGCGGTTTCGATCCGGACGTCCCCGACGAACGTGCCGTTACGGCTCTCGAGGTCACGAACCAGGATGCCCTTCGGTGAGGACGCGAGCTCACAATGGAACCGCGACATCGTGGGGTCGTGGAATAGCCACTGCGCCGACTTATGGGTCCCCATCGTCAGGCGTTCCGTCGTGGCTCGAAACGAGACCCCTTCATCCGGCCCGCACAGCACCCGGAGGCGGAGCTGCGGGACGAGGAAGAAGTCCTGGTCGTCGGCGGTCAGCGCCTGGGTCGAGCGGCTACGCGTCAGCTCCGGCACGGGATGGGTTCCAATGTGGGCGCTTGCATTGTAGTCGGAAACTCCGCAAAGTTTAGGTTCGCCGCTCGCGGCTCGGGATGGCGAACCCAACCATGGAGTCGGAAACCGCTCCGCCAGCGTTCGTGGGGGTCGGTGGTTCGCTCGGCAAGTACCAGTTGATCAGCCGACTCGCGATCGGCGGCATGGCCGAGATCTTTGTCGCGCGTGCCACGGGCATCGAGGGGTTTGAAAAGCTCGTGGTCTTGAAGCGCATCCTCCCGCAGCTTGCTGGCGACTCGCATTTCATCCGCATGTTTCTGCGCGAGGCGCGGCTGGCTGCGACGCTCCACCATCAGAACATCGCGCAGGTCTACGACATCGGTCGCGTGGGTGGCACGTACTTCTTCACGATGGAGTACATCCACGGCGTCGATCTGCGCCACCTGCTTCGCGCCAGCGAACCGCACGGCGCCGCACCGCTCGCCGAGACGCTATCGATCATCGTCGGCGCTGCAGCCGGGCTTCATCATGCCCATGACAAGCGCGACGGCAATGGAGAGCCGCTCGGTCTCGTTCATCGCGACGTCTCGCCGTCCAACGTGCTGGTCGGTTATGACGGCAGCGTGAAGGTGGTCGATTTCGGGATCGCCCAGGCCACCGCGTTGCGCGGAGAGACGCGCCCGGGGACGATCAAGGGCAAGGTCAGCTACATGTCTCCCGAGCAGTGTCAGGGACGGCCGCTCGATCGGCGCTCGGACATCTTCGCGCTCGGGATCATTCTCTACGAGCTCTCGACGGGCCAGTACCTATTCAAGGGCGATGGGGAGCTTCAGGTGATGCGCAAGATCGTGGACGAGGAGATCCCTCCGCCGTCGAGCCGCCACCCGGGATATCCACCAGAGCTCGAGCGCGTCGTGATGCGGGCGTTGCGGCGAGACCCGGACGAACGCTACGAGACCGCGCAAGACCTTCAGCTCGACCTGGAGGAGCTCGCGGCCGAACGCCGGCTCAAGCTGTCTTCCATCGGACTCGCGCGTCACCTCGAGCGGATCCTCGGCAAGGACCTCGAAGCTTGGCGCAAGGCGCAATCGGCAGGCATTTCGCTCATCGACTATGTGACGTCCACCTCCAGTGGGCGTCTCACGCCGCACGAGACCTCGTCGAGCGAGCTCGTGGTCGAGTCGCTGTTGGACGAGCGCCCCGAGGCCGACGCGGTACTGGCCGAGACACCGGCGCTCGGAAACACGATCCCGCCGGTGCTGCGCCGCGCGCGCAAGAAGCCTTTGAAGCGTGCTCGTGTGGCGATCGGGATCACGGTCGCGATGACCGCGGCCGTCGGTGCCGCCCTGGTCGTGGCCCGTAAGGACCCGCCGTCACCTCCCGCGGCGGCGGCGTCAGCCACCGCGCCCGTCCCGGCGACAACGCCCGAACCAGCTGCGCAGGCGCCGGCGGTGCCGAGCGCTCCAACGCGCGAACCGGCCGCGCAGCCGCCGAGCTCTCCATCGCAAGTGCACGTTCGGCTGATCGGCCTCCCCGAGCATTCGCGAGTGCTGCTAGATGGCCGGCACGTGCAGACCAATCCCATCACGATGGATCGATCGGCCACGGCTCACCGCGTGTCCGTGGTTGCTGCGGGTTACGTCGAGAAGACCCTCGAGTTCGTTCCCAGCGGAGATCTGACGCTCGAGATCGAGCTCGCGCCGAACCCGCCCCGAGCCTCCAAGCGAGCGTCGACGAAGCGCAAGGCTTCTAGACCATCGCCGCTGCCTGCGAAGCGGACGCGCCCGTTCACGGGCAGCCAGGACCTTTGACGCGGACGTTCTCGCTGGTGAGAAGGTGTTACGATGACCCGTGATGCGCCGCGACGACGACGACGGGTCGAAAGACCTGAACGCGTCCCGCTGTGGTTCTGCAGCGGATGCAGGCTCCGTCTCGATAGCCGTCGGAGCGCCGCGTCGGCTGATCCAGGTATTCCTGATCGCGCTGCTCGCCGTGGCCGACACGGGGCTCGCACACGCGCAGCCGTCCGGACCTTCTGACAAGGAAACCGCCGGACGTTTGCTCGACGAGGGGATCGCAAGGTTCGAGGCCGGCGATCATGCGTCGGCGCTCGCGCGGTTCGAGGCCGCGTACCAGCTCGTTCCGACCCCCAAGATCTTTCTCAACATCGCCGGGGCGCTCGAAAAGCTCGGCCGTGAGCCAGAAGCAGCCGAGACCTACGAGCGATATCTCGCCGAGACCGTCAACCTCTCGGACATTCCCGCGGAGAACCGGCAGTTCGCCGAGCGTGCGCTCGGGGAGCTGAGGACCAGGCTCGGCCGCGTATCCATGGTGGTGCAGCCGGAGACGGCCGCGCTGACGGTCGACCGACAGCCGGTGAAGCTTCGTTCGAGCGCAGCGCTGTATCTCACGCCCGGATCGCACGTTGTGGTTGCGAGCGCTGCTGGCTACCGGGCGAGGACGATCCAGATCGAGGCCGCTGCGGGCACCGAGCAGGCCGTGCAGATCGAGCTCACGCAGGCTGACGCGGACGCCGACGCGAGCTCGCACGCCCCGGCCCCCAGCGACGGACGTGGCAAGCGGCTCGCCGGCATGGTCGTGTTCGGCGCCGGCATGGTGGGGTTGGTGGCTGGCGCGTATTTCGGCCTCGACGCTCACCGGACGTCGGAGCAGGTCACGAAGCTGACGATGTCCGCCGACGGTGTCTGGGATCCGGCGCTCGAACGCGACGGCAAGCGCAGCGCCCGCAAGGCGCTCGTCTCGGTCTCGATCGGCGGAGCAGCGGTGGTCGCGGGATCGATCCTCTACTACCTCGGATGGCGCGAAGCGCGGTCGAATGCGTCGCGAGCTGCGGGTCTCGGGGCGGGGCTGGGCGTCGCGGTCTCGCCGACCGGAGCGTGGGTGCAATGGCAGTCCGGATTTTGATCGGCGCAGCGACCGTGCTGCCGCTCGCGTCGGCGTGCTATTCGCCGCAGCTGGGCGAACGCTTTCGCTGTGATCCTGATGGCGCGTGCCCGGCCGAATTCGCGTGTGTCAGCGGGCGGTGCTTTCGCGAGCGATGGACGTTGCGTCGTCCACCCGTTTCGCCGAGTGCGCGCACGAATCACGCCATGGCGTTCGATGCGGCGCGCGGCATCACCCTGCTGTTCGGCGGGTTCAGCGACAGCACCGGTGTGCTCGACGACACGTGGGAATGGGATGGAACGACGTGGACCGAACGACAACCGGTTTCGCGACCTCCCGCTCGTCGAGAGCACGCGATCGTCTACGACCGCGCGCGCCAGAAGATCGTGCTGTTCGGCGGGCGAGACGCCGCCTCGGCGCAATTCGCAGATACCTGGGAGTGGGATGGCACCACCTGGACGCTGGCCTGCACGTCGTGCGGGCCGTCGGCGCGAAGCGGCCACGTGCTCGCCTTCGATGAGGAGCACAACGTCACCGTGATGTTCGGTGGCGATGAGATCCTGGCCGGCGGCGCCATTCAATATTTCGACGAGACCTGGATCTGGACCGGCAGCGACGCGACGTGGCAACCGACCTCGGCACCGACCCGCCCTCCGGCGCGCATCTACTCGGCGATGGCGTTCGATGGCGGACGCCGCACGACGATCCTGTTCGGCGGCTTCAACGACGACGGCGAGCTCGGCGACGAATGGGAGTGGAATGGCAGCGAATGGGCCCCGCTCACCGTGGGAGCCGTCCACCCCGAACCCCGACACGATCACGCGATGGCGTACGACGCCGACGATGGCGTCCTCGTGATGTACGGAGGCTACAACGGCGCCTACCTCGACGACACCTGGGAGCGCGATGCGAGCGGCGTCTGGGTCCAGGTCGGGTCGACGAACCCGCCGAGGCGGGCGTGGCACGCCATGGTTCATGACCGATTCCGCCATCGGATCGTGCTGTTTGGCGGCTGGGACCAGACCGTGGCTAGCCCGCCGCTCGGCGACACCTGGGAGTACTGACGTCAGGGCACGCTGGTTGCGGGCGCGATGTGCACGTCGTCACGCGAGACCTGGCAACCGACGTCATGACGATCGTCCTCGATCAGATCGCACTTGCGCGGCGCAACAAGAGGTGGATGACGTGGGGTGCGCGCTCTGGTTAGGATGCCGGGATGGGCGGCAGGAGAACGATCGCCACGTTCGCGAGCTGCCTCGTCGTGACCTCGGCATGTGGCGATAACTCCGGTCTCGCGCCCGCCGGCGAGGGCTTGCTGTCGGTGCTGGCGATCGACGGGCTGCCGCTGAGCCCGACGTTCTCCCCAACCGTCTTCGACTACACGTTGCCGTGCGTGGCCGGGCCTAACGCGATCTCCGTGCATGCGCTCTCGGACGAAGGCGCCACCGTCAGATTGCTGGCTCCGATCGAGACGTCGGAAGCCGAGGAGGCGACGCACGACCTGGTGCTCGACGAGAACGAAGCCATCGTGGTCCAAGTGGAGGGCGTCGCGACCAACGAGTACTGGGTGCGGTGCTTGCCCCATGACTTCCCGCAGCTCAGGGTGTCGAACGACACCGTCGCGGTCACGCCTTCGCGTGGTTGGTACCTGGTGGGCAATGTCGCCCCCGTCAAAGACGGAGGGACCGCCTTTGCGATGGTGCTCGACGAGCGAGGTACCCCGGTGTGGTACCGCCGATCGCCGAACGGCTCGGCGATTGATGTCACGTTGCTGGAACGCAACGTCATCGCGTTCGCGCCGTCACTCGGAGCAGGCTTCGGAACGGACCCTGCGGGGAAGTATCAGATCCATGATCTGGCGTCTGGTACCGTCGAGCTCGTGGGAACCGTCGGAGCTCCCACCGATGTTCACGAGCTGATCCAGCTGCCCACCGGAAACCGGATGTTGCTGTCGTACCCGGTCGTCCACCACGTCGACCTGACGGGACTCGAGGCGTACACCGCCGACTCGGCGATCGTCGACTGCGCGATCCAGGAGGTCAGCCCCGACGGCGAGCTCGTCTGGGAATGGCGTGCGCTCGACCACGTCGATCCGGTCCAGGAGTCCACATCGCCTACCAAGGCCAGCGTCGATGGTGAGGACGTCGTCGACGTGTTCCATTGCAACTCGCTCGAGGTTTCGCCCGAAGGTGACGTGATGGTGTCGATGCGTCACGCCAGCGCGGTGATGCTGATCGACAAGGCGACCAAGGCGATCCGATGGAAGCTTGGAGGCTCGGCGTTCAGCCTCGACGGTGCGCAGCTCGTTCACGTCGTTGATGATCCGCTGGGAGGATTCCACCGGCAGCACGACGCGCGGTTTCAGCCCGACGGCTCGATCTCCATGTTCGATAACCAGTCGAGCCGCCCCACGCCGGCGCGCGGGGTGGTGTACGCACTGGACCTCGCCACCCAAACGGCGACCATGGTGATGCAGGTCACCGGAGCTGCAAGCAGCCCCGCGATGGGATCATTCCGGATCAATCCCGATGGGACGAGCGTGGTCGGTTGGGGGTACCCCGGAGGTGGTACGGGCCTCGTCTTGACCGAGTTCACCGCCAGCGGCCAGCCGATGCTGGAGCTCTCGTTCCCTGCGGGGAACGCTTCGTATCGAGCCATCAAGGTCTCGCCTCCGTCGCTCGACATCGCGCTGCTTCGCAGGGACGCCGGCGAGTCTTGACTCGCTCCTCGTACCGACGCCGTACCGACGTCAGGGCACGCTGGTCGCGGGCTCGATGTACACGTCATCCCACGAGACCTGCGAAGCCTCGGCGTACAGCGCGACCTTCTTGTCGGCGTTGAAGAAGAACGCGCTCGCGCCCGTCCCGGACTGTCCGTTGCGCTCCCACGGCTGGTTATCCAGCACGTCGACGACGGTGACGCCATCGACATCGACGCGAAGCCGGACGTTCGAGGTTGCCGGATCCGGAACGACCCACCATTCGATGGTCGCCCACTGGCCGATGACCGCACGGGGCGAGCTACCGGTCCGGATGAACCACTGGTGCTCGAGCGCAGGATTGAGGTCGTTGTCCTTCTTGCCGAGCTCCCAGCCGTTGGTCTTGAGGTTGAAGTAGTAGTGCGTCGTCACATCGACGTAGGCGATCAGCGGCCAGATCGTGTACCAGCCCTGGGCCGGCTGGAGCTGGGCATCGAGCCGCGCTCGCATCCGCCCGTGGATCCCCTTCCAGGCCTTGGTGCTGTTGACGTGCACGGCGCGCAACTGATCGAGCCTCGGCGCGGTCACGAGATACGCGTTCGCGCTATTCGACGGGTCCTGCACCGTCTTGGCGTATCCACCGCTCACGAACTGCGTCCGCCAGAGCGCGTTCGGGCTGACCGCTCCGTCGGAGGTGAGGTTGTACAGCGAGCCATTGAAATCATCGTAGAGCTGAAACGACGTGCCACCGCCACCGCCGCCACCACCGCCGATGTCCACCGTCAGCACTCGCGCAGCAGAGGTCGTGCTGTTGCCGCTGTCGTCGAACGCCTTGGCCGTGAACGAGTGCGCCCCGTTGTCGGCCGACGTGATCGCCCACGCGAAGGTATACGGCTCGTACAGCTCCGTCGCGCGCAGCGTTCCGTCCTCGTAGAACTCCACGCGATCGATGTCGTCATTGTCAGATGCCGTCGCGGTGATCGTGACGGTCTGCGCCGTCGCATAGGTCGTCGCGTTCGCCGGGCTGGTGATCGAGACGCTCGGGGGCTCCGTATCTTCCTCCATCGGGCACACGCCACAGTCTCTGGGGCAGGTGGCGCAGGTCTCGTGGCCACCACACCGGCCATTGCCGCAGTGCCATCGAAACTCGTTTGCCTCGACATCAGGGTCCAGGTCGGAGGGTTGCGAGGGCTCTGTCGCGCACCCGGAGACCAGAACGAACAGAACGAAATGGCTCGATCGGAACATGGAACCTCCCATGGCGGGCGAGCAGTGCAAGACCGGCTCCCAGCCCGACTCCGTCGAAAACCACTTGGATGTTCTGCGGTTTGGCTCGTATTCGACCGCGACACCGTCACTTCGGAACCTGATCCCTCGCAAGCGACAGGTCGTCCAGTTCCGTCCCAGGATCCAACGTAGGTGCGATGGATACAGGGGACGGTTTCAAGTTAGCCAAGTTGTGACGTCTAACTTCGTGTGTTGCTTGACGCGACTGGGGACGGTTTCACGGGGCCGACCGTTGCTTCTGCGCAAGCGCGAGCTGACGGAGGACGAGCTGTGTCGCTGCTCGCCCGAGTGCAGGCGAGCTCATTCTGGGTGAGCCGGATCGCGTGTACGGTGTCAATGCGATCGTGCCAGTCGCAAATGACGTGAAACCGTCCCTCCCGACTTCACGAGTTCCGAGTACTTGGAGATCACAATTTGGCTAATGTGAAACCGTCCCCAAGGTCCCCTTTCTCGTTACTTGTTCAGCTCGGCGGTCACAAGCTCGATCTCTTCGAGGGACAGCTCGCGGAACCGCGTCGGAGGCATGCGACGGAATGCTTCCTTCGGGAGCGTCAGCCGCTTGATGGCGCGGTCCTTCACGCTGCGGCTCATCGTGTCCAGTTTCGTGACGTCGAAGCTCGCTCTCGAGATCGTCTGATCGAGCTTGGGACTGTGACACTGCCCGCACATCTGGACGATGATCCCGCGGCCGTCGCCCGCCTCCACGAGCGAAGTCGCCGGGCGGAAGCTCAGATCCGGCATTGCCGAATCGAGGAACACGTCGCGGATATCGGGGAGCATCGCGGCGGGCATCTCATTCGTTGCCACCGCCTTGTAGGCATCGGCCATCGCCCTGAGCTTGAACGGATCCGTGATGCGATTGGCGTGGTACGGCGGCGGAATCTGTTCGCCCGACTGCGCGTTCGCATACAGCGTGCGCCACGCGGGGGTCGCCCCCTGGTCGAGGATCTGCGCGCTGTCGAACTCGTTCGGTTGTGCTCCGAACCCGCGCGCGTCGAGGAAGTCCATGAGGCTCTTCGGACTGCTGTTGGGGATCGCCTTGCCCGGGATGCCCGCGTAGGTCTCGCCGGCCGCGTGCGCGCGCTTGTAGTCGGTGAGCGTCTGGAGATTGTTCGCGGCCAGGTTCGCCGACATCCAGTGGCCCCACGGTGATCGCAGCTCCTGCATGCGCAGGATCTTCTTCGTGCCCGGTCCGCCGCGTTGATGGCACTGCAGGCAGTCGAGGGCCGTGTTCTTGATATCGACGTCTTGATAGAGCGAGTAGCTCGTGAAGTTGCTCTCGATCGCGGGGGTCAACAGGTCGCCGGGTGTGCACCCGCCTGGTTGCTCGTTGCACGCCTGGTGAAACCGGAACAGGAAGAACGTCAGCTCGTTGTCGCGCGTCGGATCGTTCGCGACGAGCTCGATGAACTGCTCACCGCGAGCGAAGCCCATCATCACGTAGCGCTCCACGGTCGGGCTGGGCGTCCAGATGATCGCGCGCGGGTTGATGGGGGACGTCGAGCGCGCGACCAGCGAGGTCGAGTGGCCGGTCAGCGCGAACGCCGCGTTCTTGTCATCGCCATTGCCGTCATGTCCGGGGACGAAGTCGATCCCGAGCAGCTCCTGCAGATCCGCGATGCTCTCGATCGTCGGCGCCGCATCGCCGCAGAATGCGCGGGAGACCAAGTCCCCGTTGTTGCGCCCGCACAGGATCGCCAGCTGCGCGCTGCCTTCGGGGAACCCGGCGAGGGGGTCGACTTCGTGATCTGGGTTATTCGGATCGATCCCGGCGTCGACGCCCGGGGAGTCGTCGTCCGCACTGTCGCCGCTGTCTCCACAGCTTGCCAGGACAAGCATCAATGCCACAGGAGCTCGGACCACGCGCATCGCGGCTGTGCAGTGCGACAAGCGCGCCATTCGCACGAACGACTAAGTGCCTGTGCTGCTTGGCACAGAGTCGCTCCCGGATGGGGCGGCTCCCCTCACTCCTGATCGCAGCATGGCCGAGGGATTCGAGTCAGGCTGAACCTCGAGCGCTTCGATTGAAACGACACGGGCTGCCGAAGCAGGCTTCAGGTCGCGGAGATATGGGGGATCGAACCCCTGGCTCGTTTGAAACCGCTCACTGCTCACCGCTCATGCGGCTGCAACGTGAACGGATAGCCGATCGTGATCTCGCCACCGGTCGTCCTCGCCGGGAACTTCATCGTCATCAGCGCGGCCACGATGCAGCGCTCGAGGTCGGCGTGGATGCCTTCGGCCTTCGCCGAGGTGACCTTGCCGTCGAGCCCGAACGTGAAGCGGGTGGTCACCGTACCGCGCGCGGTCGGGTCCTGGCGCAGCCGGTCCTGATAACACTTGCGAACCTTGGGCAGGTAGCGCGCGACGACCCGCTTGATCAGCGCGCGATCGATGTCGCCGGAGACCTCTGGCTCTGCCTCGTGGATCGGCCCGGCGGCGGGTTCGGTCGCGACATGCGCCCTGACGCCCGCTCCGCTCGCGGCGGCCGCAGCTGGCTGCGCCTGGGCTGACCGCGCCTGCTCACCACCTTGATCGGGATCCTCGGTCGCGGCGACCTGGGCTGGCGGGGCGGGGACCGAGGAGGTTGGCGTCGGAGCTTCGGCCGCGGGTGCGCTCGCCGGGGTCGCCGTCGATCGCGCTGGTGGATCCGGATCCTTGGACCTGCAGCCAGCCAGCACGATCACCACCAGCATCGTGCCAACCCTCAGCATTCGATACGTATGCCAGCTGCCGACGCCGCCCTCAAGCTGCTCGTGCAGGCGTGACGTCTCGAGCGGACGTTCTCGCGTACAGGTCATCGAAGATCAGGTCGCCTCCGGCATGTAAGTAGCGCAGCTACTCGCACGTGCGTGGACCCGTGGGAGTGCTGGCCGTATCATCGATGCGTGGTGCGAGCGCTGCTGTCGGTAGCCGCGGTTCTGGTCGTCAGCGCGTGCACGTTCACGGGGCCCAAGGGCGGCAACCCGGGCTGGAAGATCTACAAGGAGTTTCACGACCGGCCCGTGCCGTCGCAGGTGCTCCGCGTCGGCGCGATGGAGCTACGCCTGACCCGCGTCTACCTCCGCCGCGAGCACACCGTGCTCAAGACCGTTGCGTGGAGCGCGTGGATCCGAGCAAGCGTGGTGAGCACCGAGAAGCTCGTCATTTCGGCGCTCGATGGGATGTTCACGATGACCGGTCGCAGCGGCAAGGCCTACAACACGCACGTCACGACCACCGGCCCTGGCCGCAAGACGTGGCAACATCAGGAGCACACCGGCGAGCCGACCCATCTGCCCGCGAACGTGCCAGGTGAGATCGAGATCTGGATCTCGTTCGACAGCAGCGCGGACAAGCCGCCCGACGAGGTGGCCACCCTCACGGTCGCTGGCGTTCCGGTCCCGCTGTAGCCCGGCGCGTGCGGCGGGAATCCACGCGGCCTGATCGTGCGGCGGCGCGGCGCGACAAGCGTCGAAGCTGGAACCCCGGCGACGACCACGCAGCACGCTGACAGTGAAGACTTCGCCGTCACGCGCCACCCCGGACGTAACGTGGCCAGCGACTCGATCGTCGAGGTGATCGCGAACGTGATCCTGCGCGCGAGGACGCTGCAGCCACCCGGAACATGGCGAACACGGCCAAGGTGATCGCCGAGAACCCGGTGCTGACGCGGCTCGAGACATGAAGGAGATCGCCGACAAGATCGACGAGATCAAGCGGGTCATGGGCGCCGACGGCCTCGCACGGATGCTGCCGCTGGGTGGCATCGTCGACGGCGGCACTACGAGTGGGTGAATCCCCCCGAGGTGAAACGCGCCGCCCCAGGCGACGGTAAACGCCGTTTGCGCGGCACTGGCAAATCCAAGCGCCACGCCACGACCACTGCGTTCGCGCAGTTGGCGTCGGCGTGGTGCTTGCTATTTGGCGTCCGAACCATGACGTACCTAGCCTCGTTCACCGCTCGTCTCCTCACCGCCTTCACCACTGTCGCCGCCTTGGCGACAGGTTGTGCAACCAACGACGATGCCGATGACCCCGCCGTTCCTCACGGCGCCGGGGGTAAAGCCGACGACAACGACACGGTCATCGAACGGGCGACCGAGATCCCGTTTCGCGTCGAGTACGGCCAAAGCCTGAACCTCGCGATCGACGTGCCGTCCGGTGCCAGCTTTCTGGGCGCGCGTGCGTACGATCTGCAGGGAGGATGGCTGCAGGTGTACCTGAACAAGTACGAGCCTGGCACCGCCGATTCAAACGCGGACGCGAATGACTCGTCGTATCAGCCCGAGGTGTCACTGTCGTTCCTGGGCGGGTTTGAAGGCGGGACCCAGCGCTACAGCGGCGGTGGTGGCGGCCGCTGGTACGTGACGCTCACGCACTCGGTGAACGACGACATCTTCGAGCCGATCGAGGGCACGCTGTTCGTCGACTATCTGATCCTCGACGATTGGTACACCTCTGGCCCGCTCGAGCCGGATGTTCCCGTGAAATCGGTTGGAGCGTTCACCTACGGTGGTACGTGGCCGGTCAAGCACCCGTCCTACACCTTCGACGTGCCCGACGGTTCGAACGGCAAGCTCTCGATCTCCGAAGGCTTCGGATCGGCGGACATCTTCATCTACGACGCGAGCAACGTCGGCTCGGATCCGGTCAAGACGTTCTACACGTCGCCGTATTTCGCAGACAGCGTGGAGCTCCCGCCCGGCAGCTACGAGATCGTTGCGGCCACGGCTTGCCCGGTCGAGTGTCACTCGTTCTGGGGCGTCGAGATCGTCGGCAGCTTGGTGACCGAACCAGCGCCGGAGTGAGCGAGCACCTCACTGCGCGAGATCGCCGCCGTCGACACTGGGCACCGCGCTCTCGCAGGCCCGATAAGTGGTGGAGATAAGGGGGTTCGATCCCCTTATCTCCACCCTTGCCGGCTTCACAGGGCGCTTGAATGGAATGGCGAACCATCGGAGTGCGTCGTCATTCCAGAGCCAAGTGAGCCTGGGCGGCCGGTCGTCACAACCCATCTCCATCACCGACGACAATCTCAGGATCCGGACGGTCCATCACAGCGGCGCGCAGCTCGTTGAATCCAGGTAGCTCGAGCAGCTCGAGCAGCTCGAGCATCTCCGCTCGCGTCAGGTGCTGGTTGGCCGAGTTGGGGCGCTCGGGTCCGAGCCAGTCGCGGGCAACGTGTTCGACGATCGGTGCGGCCTCCATAGCGCGTCCGATCCGGATCAGGCACCTCGTCCGTGCAATTCTCACGCGGACGACGAGCCCCGGTTCGTCGAGCGTCGCGAGCGTCTCGAGTGCGAGCGCCGGATCCGAGGCTACCACCGACTCCGCGAGCACCAAGTTCCGGTACTGATCAGCGAAGTTGCTCGGTTGATCGGTTCGCACGCTGCGCACGTACGCGGCATCGACATCAGCATCGCGATCCTCATCGTCGATCCCGGCCAAACGCTCGTCTGGCAGGAATCGATCGGCGACGTCCCTCCAATAAGGCCACGCAACCCGCGCGCCCTGAGGATCGATGCGCGCGAACGCGCGAATTCGTCGCGCCCGATCGGCAGGGGTCTCGGCCTTTAGCAGGTGGTTGAGACACGCGAGCAGCCTCTCGAAGGACGAGAACAAAACACCCGAGATCGCGTCCTCAGGAATGTCGATCAGCTCGCGATCCACGCTGACGACCGGGGTTTCGCCATCGGCGCCAGCGACGCGCGTGTCAAAGCACAGCGGTCCAGCATCGTTGCCTTCGCGGCCGAACGGCAACAACCCTTGCGCCACGAGCGTTGTCCCGAACGTCGTGGCTGCGGCGCGCAGGCACGCCAGCGGATCGGGAGGCCGCGGCGCGATGAGCCGGACGACGCCGCAGTCGAGATCCAGGGCGAACGTTCGCCCGTACCAGCGCTTGAACGATGGCGGATAACACGCGCCGATCTCTGCCTCCAGCGCGGTCCAGTCAAGCGCGCCATCCATGCGGCGCGGCTTCCAGCCGATCCAGCCGGAGGCATCCGCAGGAGGGATGAGCAGATCAGGCGCGAGATCGTCGTGAAACGGGATCTTCAGGGGCGCGTTGGCGCGCATGAACAGGTTGTAGAACTGGTCGGTCATCTGATCGATCAGCTCCGTCCCGCGCATGCGCCGCGACAGTGCCATGCCGTGTCATCCGCTGCAATCGTGGTCCCTCGCGAACGCGAGGGCTCAACACCTACGGAAGCGCCACCGTTCCGCAGATTCCTCGACGGAGAACCGCATATTGCGGAACGAATCACCGCGCAACACCGCGAGAGCGTTGATGCCAGCATTCATGCCATTAAGGTCGAGGCCAACAACCTCGGCGTCTCGAGCACGCATAACGTTCCCCTCGCCGAGATCTTCGACGAGCCAGGAGTTTGGCGGTTACGAGGAGTTGGGAAACGAACCACCGCCCGAGCCCGAGCCCAAGAAGTAATCGACAAGCCGGGCGACGGAGTAGGGTGACGCATGGGCGCGCGATATTCAGTCACCGAGCCGCTTGGCCGAGGTGCGAGCGTGTTTCGCGGCGTGGTGGAGTCGAGTGATGGCCGCAAGCAAGACGTCGCGATCAAGCGTGTCCTGCCTAGCCTCACGAAGAACCAGAAGTTCGTCACCATGTTCCTCAGCGACTTGCGCGAGTCGCTTCGTCTTCATCACGCGAACGTCGTGAACGTTCTGGACATCGCGAAGACGCCCGAGGACGCTTACTTCATCGTCACCGAGTACGTCGACGGGTGCGATCTGAAGACGTTCATTGCGCGCCGCAAGCAGATAACGATCCAGCACGTGCTCCGGGTTCTGATTGAGTGCTGCAAGGGCTTGGCGCATGCGCATGCTCGCAACGTTGTTCACCGCGATGTCTCTCCGCGTGCCGTGCTCCTTGGAACGAAGGGTGAGGTGAAGCTCCTCGACTTCGGCCTCGCGAAGGCGAACATCCAGATCGAATCGAGCGATCCCGGTGTCGTGAAGGGAAGTTCAGCTACTTGTCGCCGGAAGCTGCGAGCGGCCTGGAGGTCGATCATCGCGCCGACCTCTTTGCTACGGGCATCGTTCTTTGGGAACTGCTGGCGGGGCGCCGCCTGTTTCTTGGCGACACCGACTACCGCACCGTCGAACTGGTTCGAGAAGCGCGGGTTCCCGCGATCGACGTTGATCCGAAGCTAGATGGCATCGTGCGCAAGGCCCTCGCGCGCGACGTGGACGAACGGTTTCAGACCGCCACCGCGTTCGGCGACGCTCTCGTGGAGTACGCGCGTGGCTTCAGGCTGGAAGCCGATGAGACCGGGAAGCTTGCCCGCGATGTGAAGTTCGAGGTCGACTACGAACGTTCCGCCAAGGCGATCAACGGCGAGCAGCTCGTGCAAGTGCAGGACGAGGTGCGCCGCATGATCTCGATCGCAGAACGCGACGAGACGCCAGGTACATGGAACTGACATGAGCGGGAAACGTCGGAAATGGTTTCTGCGAAAACATTTGCGTAGTTCGCGCCGAAGAACGGCGCACGGCAACTACACCGACCGACCCGTCGGCCATCGCGAACGCGCGGAACCGGCGGGCGGCTCAGGCGCCTACGGCTTCCGGAACTTCCAGAACTACCGGTTGCGGGTGAGAGCTCTCTGCGGGTAGACCTCTCCCGTTCAGTTGTTCACTTCAAACATGCGGCCCTGCCCCCGCATTTGGAGAAGAGCCCCGAACGCAAAACGGCCCGCATCTCTGCGAGCCGCCTCTGCTTTCCTGGTGGAGATAAGGGGGATCGAACCCCTGACCTCGTGAATGCCATTCACGCGCTCTCCCAGCTGAGCTATATCCCCGGTGGGAGCCGGTTTCTCCCACACCGGCTGGCGGCGCGCAAGATGGTTTCGAGCGTTGCTGCGGGCTTTGCGCCGAACTCGCTGATCCCGCTGCGCTAGCGATCGCCGTCGGGCGGTTCCTTGGGGGGAACGTCGTCGGGATGCATGTAATCGGCGAGATCCTCATCGTCGTCGAACGTGATTCCGCCTTTACGATGGGGATGCGGCGGCATCGCGGATCGTGCTGACCTCGGTGGGGGCTCCGCGGCGGCCTCCTCCGCAGGTTCATCCGGTGGCCGCCACACCTTCTGGCCGGCACTGCTCTGACGCGGCGGGCTCCAGCTCCTCGACGACACGGTTCCATCCGCGTCTCCGCGGGAACGTGCGCCGCCTCGCTTCGCTTCACCACGAATCGCCGCCGACAGCTCGTTGCGATCGCCGCGATCATCGCGTGCTCGCTCGCGCTCGCCGCGATCACCACGGTCGTACTCACCGTCGGCGTCGAGATCCTCGAGGTCGCGCACGATCGCGCGCGCCTCGGGCAGTTCCTCGAGATCGATCTCGCCTCGGCGAATCAGCTCGAGCACGATCTCGCCGAGCTCGGCGAGCGCCTCCTGCCGGCGTCGGCCGGCGCGCGCCTCGTCGAGCCGGCTTCGACCTTCGCGAGCGCCGCGCTCGAGCACGTCTCGCACGACACCGGCCTGCTGTAGCGTCGTTCGCAGGAGCGTCCCGAGAGTGCCGCGGATCTCGGGAGGACGAAATCCGCCGCCGCGTCGGTTCTGTGCCATGCGGCTCAGCCTATCAGCGACACGGATGGGATGGCGTGCAAAGCAAGGAGAGTTCGTCCCAGCTCGCGTTGCCCGGCGAGATCATTGAAGGTCAGCGGGAGCTAGCCCGGTCGACGCCCAACGCTGGCTGTCGCGCCCCTCGTCGGGTACCGTCCATGGGCGCCATGCGGTCCGCATCCATGCTGGTCGGAGTGCTCGTGGTGCTCGCCGCCTGTCCGGCGCCGAACGTTCCCGCCGTGGCAATTCCGCCGGTGTCGACGGGCAAGGTGCGTGTGCGCGTGTTCGCCGAGCCATCACCGGTGCGCATGCTCGCGGTCACCGAGCGATTCGTGTTCGTCGCTACCGAGACCGACGTCGAGCGGTTCGATGCAAGCGGCGGGGTGTTCGCGATGTCATCGAACGCCGGGCTCGCGGGACGGCAGATCGTCGCGCTCGGGCCGGATCCGGAACAGCGCGCGGTGTGGATCGCGACCAACGGCGGACTTGGCCGCTACGACGCCGCGACCGAGACGTTTCGCGCGATGCCGATGCCGGCCCCCTCGCTCGGGCTCAGCTTCGACGAGATCGATAACCAGAGCGCGAGCGTCGCCGCCGCGATCGACGGGGGCGCATGGCTAGGCACCGAGCAGGGGTTGTTCTACGTCCACCCGGATGCGGGCTGGTCAGCGACGCCGATCAAGGACTCGGTGCGCGCACTCCTGCGCGATCGCGCGGGCTGGCTATGGATCGCCACCCCGGCGGGACTACGCGTCCGCAAGCCCTCGGGCGAGGTGATGACGATCGGTCTGCTCAACGGCTGCTCGATCGCCGAGCCACGGCTTTTGATCGAGCTGCCCGACGATCGCATGCTCGCGATCGGGGCGGATCGCGAGGGTCACGAGCTCATGGCGTTCGGCACCAAGCTCACGTGGGCGAGCTACCGTGCGCTCCCCGAGGTCCATTGGGATGCCGCGACACCGCGCGGTGATGGCGCGGTCGTGATGGGCGGCGGTCGGGTCTATCGGATCCTGCCGCAGGATGCGCAGCGTGCACGTCCGCTCGCGCGCGACGGTTTGCGGCTGGCAGCCGTGGACGGCGCCGCGGCTTCGCCGTGGTCGATCGAGCCCATCGATCTGATCGTTCCGCCGGGCGCGACCAGCCTCGTGGCTGCCGACGATCATCTCCTCATCGGCACGCGCGATCTCGGCACCGCGCGGTATCGCGTGGGTTCGGCGCAGCCACGCGATTGGCTGCGCCGCAATCAGATGTTCGAGCAGGCGACCTCGCTCAGCGTCGCGTGCGCGGCGGCCGAGGACTGCTGGATCGCAACCGGCGCTCGCAAAGCGTGGCACTGGACCGGCTCGGGCTTCGTCCCGGGTGGCCCAGACGATCGGGTGCTCGCCGTCGTGCGCGATGGCGACGGATCGATCTATGCGTTGCACCGCAGCGATGGCGAGCCGTCGGTGCGACTGGCCAGGCTCTCCAGCGATGAATGGCTCGAGGTCCCAGGCATCGCGTTGACGACGCCGGGCAGTGAAGCAGAGATCAGCTTCGCACGCGCGACCGCCTCCGGCGAGCTGTGGGTGGGGCTTCGCTATCGCGTGGGTGCCGAGACCCGCGGCTTCGGCGTGGCGATCGTCGATCCCGATGATGCGACGGTCGCGTATCACCGCAGCGAGGGCGAGCTCGGTCGCGACGTCTCGCCGGCGATGCTGCCGATCCCGCAAGCGATCGCCGATGCGCAGGTCCGCGGCGAGAACGCGTGGTTCGCGACGAGCCAAGGCGTGGTGCGGCTGACCAACGGCCAGCTCACCACCTGGACCGAAGCAGACGGGCTCACGTCGTCGCTCGCACGTGCGCTCGCGATCGCGAGCGATGGCCGTGTGTTCGTGGCGACCTCCGTCGGCGCCGGCGTGTGGGACGGCAGGACCTGGGCGTTCCCCGCGGTGTTGCGATTTTCCCTCAACGACATCGCGGCGACTCGAAACGGCCGGGTCTGGATGGCCACCGATCGTGGGATCGCCGCGTGGGATGGCTCGAGGCTGCGCCGGCTCGATACGCGGCGCGGGCTCACCGAGAACCGGGTGCTCGATGTTGCGGTCGATCACCTGGACCGCGTGTGGGCTCGCGGTCCCGGCTCGCTAACTCTGCTGTCCCAGTAGACGATCGCATCGCGATCGCCGCGATGATGTGGGCGATGTGCGTACACCCGGGAAACTTCAGCGAAAATTCATGACCGGACGGAGGCGCAAAAGTTGCCCGCAGTCGCGCGATCCGTAACGTCGAAGTCGGTGCGCACGGTCCCGGCAGACACTCACGAACCTCCCGCGGTGCGGCGGTGGGGAACCCGGTTGGGCCTCGCGCTGCTCGTCGCGATCGCGATCGGTTACCTCCCGGGCCAGGTGCTGCGTCCGGATCCGCGGACCGCGAAGCTCCGCGCTCAGCTCGACGAGCTCGACGATGAAGCGCAGGAGCTCGCCGCCGGAAATGCGACCCTGATCCAGGACATCGAGGCGCTTCGTGTCGATGTCGGAGCGATCGAAGATCGCGCGCGGACCGATCTCGGCATGGTCTATCCCGACGAGGTCGTGCTGCATGTGTTGCCATCGGCCGACGATGCGGCTGACCCGAAGGACGCGCGATGAGGCGCATCCGCCGGGCTGCACGACGCGCCGCGAAGGTCTCGCTTGGTGCCGCGGCCGGAGCCGTTGCGTGTCTCGTCGTCGCGATCGGCGGCGTCGATGGCGCGGCCGTGGCGAAGCCGTCGCCCAGCGTGGCAATGACGATGATCATCGTGGGCATCGCGGCGCTGGTCGCGATCGCGGTGATTCGCCGGGTCCAGTTCGTGCCGCCGACGGCCCGCGCGCAGCGCGTGTCGTTCTGGTTGGGCGCCGCGACGGACCTCGCCGACCTCGAGCTCGCGCTGACGCTGGTCGCTGGGGCTCACGTCGTGATCGCGGTGACCAACGGGCTGGACTCGAACGCGTACCCGCTGCTCTACGGTCTGGTCGCATTCTCGGCGACGGTGCTCGCCCGGCCAGGTGCGATCGCCACGTTTGGAGCGGCGCTGCTGCTCGAGGCGGCGCTGCTGGTCCGCACCGGCGTCACCGAGCCCGCGATGCTGTCGTCCGCGATCCATGCAGCGTGTCTGGCGGGCGCTGCGATGGCGCACGTGCTGCTGCTGCGGGGCCTGATCGCCCGGTATCGCCGCCGCCGCGGTGCGCGGCTCGAGGAAGAGTTGATCGCGCTCCGCGAATCGGCGCGCGACTACCGGTTGATCGCGGCGGCACTCGGGCCGAGCAGTCGTGCACCACGCACGCGCGACGAAGAGGAGAAGCTGCTGGCGATCGGCGGCGTCGGCATGATCGGCGACGCGGCCGGTTGGCTGCTTCAGACCATCAAGCGAAGCCTCGGTGCGCGAACCGTTGCGCTGTTGTGGCTCGATGACGACGGCGAGCGATTGAAGCTGAAGGAAGTGGCGTCCGATGGTGATGACATCACCGAGACGCCCAAGCTGGCGTCGGCGGGCGTGCTGGGCGCGGTGCTGCGCGATCGCCAGCCGCTGCTATGCTCGGCGACCAAGCCGGGTCAGCTGCCGTACTACGACGGTGGCCGCGCCGGCGCGGCCCTGGTCGCGGTGCCGATCATCGAGCAGGGCCATCTGCGCGGCATCCTCGCCGCCGACCGCGATGCTCCGTTCGGTGAGATCGATCGCGATCTACTCGCCGAGGCCAGCGCGCAGCTGCTCCGCGTCGTCCAGTGCGAGCAGGTGTTCCGTGCGGTCGAGCGAGCGAAGTACGAGTACGAGCGGTTCTATCAGGCGACCGCGATGCTCGGTCGCGCGCTCACACCCGAGCAGGTCATGGAGACCGCGTTCGACGCTGCGGCGGCGATCACGGATTACGACGTCGGTGCGATCGCGATGTACGAGAAGCCCCGCGGTCGCCATCGCGTTGCCGCGGTACGCGTCCGTCCGGGCGGCGAAGGTCTGGTCGATCCGCACCAGCTCTCCGGCCTCGAGTTCAAGGACAACGCCGGTCTGGTCTCGATGGTCGTCAAGAACCGCCACTACCTGCCCGCCGGCAGCGAGTCCCGCGAGGTGACCGCGCCGATCTTCACGCGCAAGGTCAAGCTCGACGAGGCGAAGTCCCTGCTCGTGCTACCGCTGCTCGCCGCCGAGGAACCGATCGGCACGCTGACCCTGGTGAGCCGCACCGACAAGCGGTTCGGCAAGGACGTGCGAGAGATGCTCGCCGTGATCGCCAACCAGGTCGCCGTATCGCTGCAGAACGGGTTCCTCTATCAACGCATGGAGACGATGGCGACGACCGATGGGCTCACCGGTCTCACCAACCATCGCACGTTCCAGCAACGGTTCGCCGAGCTGCTCGAGCGCTCGGAGCGCCATAACGCGAAGGTGGCGCTGCTGCTGTGCGACGTGGATCACTTCAAGCGCGTCAACGACACCTATGGGCACCCGATCGGCGACGAGGTGCTGCGCCGAGTCGCTCGCGTGCTCCAGGACGTTCCGCGCAAGATCGACATCCCCGCGCGCTACGGCGGCGAGGAGTTCGCCGTGCTGCTCGACAACGTCGATGTCGCGCAGGCACGTGCGGTGGCCGAGCGGATTCGCATGGAGATCGCCAAGCTCGTGGTCGAGACCGAGAAGGGCCCGCTCTCGGTGACCGAATCGGTCGGCATCGCGGCGTTCCCCGACGACGGCCGCGATCGCGCGACCTTGATCGAGCGCGCCGACCTGGCGCTTTACCACGCCAAGCACACGGGGCGTAACCGCGTCGTCACCTGGGCCGAGGCGCAAGCCGCGAAGGCCGCTGCCGAGCTGCGCGCGGTGCCGGTGGAGAGTCGGGTTGCACAATCTGTGAAATCGGCGAAGGCGTCGTGAGTCGCGCGCCGCGCAAGACCCTCGAAGAATAGGGAAAGCGAACGCCGGAACACAGCGCCGTGGGACCAGGCTCTCCGGTTTGCGAGCGCAGACCCCAGCAAAAAACCGCTTTGACTCGCCATACCCCGCACCCGACAATCGTGCGTGGTGTCGAGTGTTGTGGCCGAAGCAGGATCGACGGCGAACAACTACCAGATCCTCGCGAAGCTCGCGGTCGGTGGGATGGCCGAGCTGTTTCTCGCGCGAGCCGAGACGATCGGAGGTCTGTCGCGCTACGTCGTGCTCAAGCGGATCCTTCGTCACCGCGCGAGTGACGCGCACTTCATCGAGATGTTCCTCGAGGAGGCCCGGCTGGCTGCGCAGCTACAGCACCCGAACATCGCGCAGGTGTTCGACATCGGAAAGCTCGGTGACTCGTACTTCTTCACGATGGAGTACGTCCACGGCGACAACGTGCGGGCGCTGCTCCACGAGGCGCATCTCCGCAAGAGCCAGCTCCCGCTCGGCGCGATCCTCACGGTGATCGCCGGCGCGGCCGCAGGGCTGCATCATGCGCACACGCGCAGCGGCTGGGATGGTCGTCCGCTCGGCATCGTCCATCGCGATGTCACGCCATCGAACCTGATGGTCAGCTTCGAAGGCAACGTCAAGGTCGTCGACTTCGGGATCGCGAAGGCCGAGGACCGAGCGCTCGAGACACGCGCTGGAATGGTGAAGGGGAAGATCTGCTATCTGTCGCCCGAGCAGTGTCTCGGCCATCCGCTCGATCGCAGGAGCGACCTGTATTCGCTCGGGATCGTGCTGTGGGAGCTGCTCACCACCGAGCGGCTGTATCGCCACACCAGCGACCACGACAACATGATGGCGATCGCGACGTCTCCGACCACGCCGCCGTCGCGGATGCGCCACGGCTTGCCACCCGAGGTCGACGAGCTGAGCATGCGGCTGCTCGCGAAACATCCGCACGAACGCTATGACTCGGCCGAGCAGGTGATCGAGGTGATCGAGGCGATCGCCGCGCGCACCGGGACGATGTTGTCGACGCCGGCGCTCTCGCGCCTCATGCGCGAGCTGTTCGGCACGAGGGCCGAGCCGTGGCTCGACCTCGAGACTGCCTCCGAGCCGGTCTCGGTTCGACCGGAGCCGATTCCTGCGGATCTGACGATCTCGCCGGATGCCTCCGCGGATCTGCACCTCGATCGCGTGCACGACCTCAGCAAGCGCCGGCGTTCATCGGCGCGGGATCATATCGAGCAGGTTCAGCCGTTCATCGACAATCCACCGACGGTGGCGACGCAGTTGCTCGACATCGGCGGTGCGCCGGCGGTCTCGCACGCACCAGACACCGACGTGTCCACCGATGCAGCCGCGCTGCGACCCAGCCAGCAACCGCGCCACGCGGCGACGACGGTGGCGGCGTCGGTGATCATCGATGCCGCGCCGCCCCCGTACTCGCCTGGCTTGCCACCCCACGCCGCGGAGCCGCTCGAGCACCCGCCGCTGATCGACAACGAGCTTCCGGCTGGACCTGCGGCCCTCGCGTGGCCGGGACCACCGCCGGTGCCACTGCCGGCGCCACTGCCGGCGATACCGGTTCCAGTGCCGGTGATGCCGGTGCCACTGCCGGGGTCGCGAGCTGCGCCGCTGCGGCGATCAGCTGGAGGTTGGCGGATCCTGCCGCTGATCGCGGTGGTCATGATGATCGCGGCGATCGCCGCGCTGATCACGCGGACCAAGGCCAAGCGTGCGAGCGTGCAGCCGAGCCAGGCGGTCGCGTCCCGCGACACGTTCTCGTTCTCGCCGGCTGGCGACGCGACGCCGGCGATCGCGCCCTCGAGTGCGCCAGCGATCGACGCCGCCCCCGCGCTCTCGAGTGCGCCAGCGATCGACGCCGCACCCGCGCCGGTGGCGTCGTCACCGCCATCGCCTCAGCCAGCGGCTGCGGCGCCTCCCGTCGAATCGAATCCTCGATCCGCGACGGCGCCTCAGTTCGAGCCCGGTCGGCTCGACGAGCCCGCATCGGTTCGGCTCGAACCATCGATCGCGATCAGCCGCGCATATGCCGCGGGCGAATATCGCGCCGTCATCGTGCTGTGCGATCGCGCGATACCGTCCAGCCGGGCGCGCGAGTGTTTCCTCGCCGCGTGTCACGGAAAGGATGTCGCGCGGGCGAGAAAATGGTTGCAGCTGGCACCGGCAACCACGCGCAGCAAGCTGCAAGTGGACTGCCGGGCTGCGGGTCTCGATCGATTTTCACAGTCGCCCGCGTCGAAGCTCTCGAACCGACCGGCGTCAAGGCCACGCGCGCCGAAGCCACCCGCGTCGAAGCCACCGGCGCCGAAGCCACCCGCGTCGAAGCCACCCGCGTCGGTACGTGAGGAGTGTCTGAAGGACGCACTCGCGTGCCCGCGATGACCGTTCGAGCGTCGGCTTGACCGGTGCACGCCGCTAGCCGATCCTCCATGTACGTGCGGCGCGTCCTGCTGGCGGTGATGTTGGGGCTGAGCACGCTGGGCGTCGTTCACGCGGATCCGACGTCCGATGCGATGTCCAAGGTCGACCAGCTGTTCAAGCAGGGCCGCGAGCTGATGAGGGCCGGGGATTACCCCGCTGCATGCGAGCGGTTCTCCGAGGCGCTTGCGATCGAGTGGGCGCCCGGAACCGCCGCCAACTACGGTGATTGCCTGGCGCGCCTGGGCAAGATCCGCAAGGCGGTCACGATCCTCTACGAAGCCGCACGCGCGTACGAGCGAGAAAACGATCCGCGCGCCCGCGACATTCGCGCGCTAGCCGACGCCACCGAGCGCAAGCTCGCGAAGATCGAGATCTCGATCCGCGATCCCTCGCTCGAAGGCTTGAAGGTCACGGTGGGCAATGAGGAGATCACGGTCAGCCGCAGGATCGTCGAGCGCGTTGATCCGGGCACGATCGTCATATCGGCGACTGCACCCAAGCACACCGCATTTCGTGCGACGGTCGAAGCAGGGGAGGGCGAGATCGTCGCGGTGCAGATCCCCGGGCTCGCCGCGGAGGCGACACGCGGGCAGCCTGAACGGGGTAGTCCAGACCGCGTCCGGTGGGCGATCGGCACCGCGATCGCCGGTGGTGGTTTGCTGGTCGTGACCGGTGTGCTCGGCTATCTCGCGAATCACAAGTATGACCGCGCGAGCGACGATCACTGCATGCGCACCGACGGACATCTGGTGTGTGAAGCGCAAGGCAAGGAAGCGATCGCATCCGCTGGACGCTATGCAGATCTTGCGACCGGCGCCGGGATCGTCGGAGCGGGACTCGTCGTCACAGGCGTCGTCCTGTACATCACGGCGCCGCGGGTGACCGTGTCTCCCGTGACGAGCGCTGACGCGATCGGTCTTTCGATTCGTGGTCGGTTCTAGCCCCGAGCGTTTGACAGCGGCGTCGCCGGGGTCGGAATGTCGATGCGTGGCAGTCAAGAACTACGTCCTCGACACCAACGTCCTCCTGCACGACGCCCGCGCATTCTTCGCGTTTGCAGACAACAACGTGATCATCCCGATCTACGTGATCGAGGAGATCGACACGTTCAAGAAGGACCAGTCGGAGCTCGGTCGCAATGCCCGCCAGGTGGCGCGGCTCCTCGACCAGCACCGCAGCGATGGCGGGCTGTCGCATGCGCAGCCACTCGGCAACGGCGGCACCGTGCGTGTGGCGCTGTCGAAGAACCCGATCAAGAACCCGAGCTACGACTCGCGGTCGATGGATCAGCGGATCCTCGAGATCGCGCTCGAGGTCCGCGACGCCGATCCCAAGATTCCGACGATCCTGGTCACCAAGGACGTCAACATGCGCGTTCGTGGCGACGCGCTCGGCCTGCAGGCGGTCGACTTCGAGCCCGAGCGGATCTCGATCGACGAGCTGTATCCGGGAAACCGCGAGCTGCTCGTACCCTCGGGGACGATCGACCGGTTCTTCGCCGAGGGCTCGGTCGTGGTCGACGCGCCAGCGCTGCACGCCAACGAGTTTCTGACGCTCAAGGACGAGGGCGGCAAGAGCGCGCTCGCCAAGTGGGACAAGGCTACCGGCAAGGCGGTCCCGGTCAAGAAGCTGCGCGATGGTGTCTGGGGCATCAAGCCTCGTAACAAGGAGCAGCACTTCGCGCTCGACATGCTGCTCAACGACGACATCAAGCTGGTCACCCTCGTCGGCAAGGCGGGTACCGGCAAGACGTTGCTCGCGATCGCCGCGGGTCTACAGAAGGTCACCGAGGAGCAGGTGTTCTCGAAGCTGCTGGTGTCGCGCCCGATCTTTCCGCTTGGCCGCGACATCGGGTACCTGCCGGGCGACATCGAGGAGAAGCTCAACCCGTGGATGCAGCCGATCTACGACAACCTCGAGCTGCTGCTCGGGCTCAACAAGGCCGACAAGAAGGACGGCCGGAGCTCCGCCGAGCTGATCGAGCTCGGGTTCGTGGAGGTCGAACCGCTGACGTACATCCGCGGCCGTTCGCTACCCAACGTGTACATGATCGTCGATGAGGCGCAGAACCTCACGCCCCACGAGGTCAAGACGATCATCACCCGCGCCGGCGAAGGCACGAAGATCATCCTGACCGGCGATCCGTATCAGATCGATCATCCCTACCTGGACTCCTCGAACAACGGCCTCACCACCGTGGCCGAGCGGTTCAAGCAAGAGGCGATCGCCGGCCACGTGATCCTCACCAAGGGTGAGCGCTCGCCGCTCGCCGAGCTCGCGACCCAGATTCTGTGAGCCGGCTCGTCGCGCTCGCGCTGACCGTCGCGCTCGCCGCGATGTTGGGTGGGGAGCGCGCGCACGCGCAACGTCAACCAGGCTGGGAGCTCCGGGTGCCCGAGCGCCTCGAGCTCGCCGCCGGTGCGTCCGGACAGCTCGAGATGTCCATCGCGGTTGATCGTGGCCTCACGGTATCCAAGGACGGACCGGTGATGATCGACCTCGCGCCCGACCCGGCGATCACGATCAAGAAGCACCGGCTCGGCCGCCGCGATGCCGTCGATCCCGGTGCCGACGCGCCACGCTTCGCGATTCCGATGCGCGTCCAACCTACAGGTGACTACTCGCTCAAGCTGCGGGTGCGATTCTGGCTTTGCGGCAGCAAGGTCTGCCGCCCCATCGACACGCAACGGACCGTAACGGTTTCGGCGAGATAGCGAGACATCCGGCGGTCGCCAGACCGAACCGCCCGGTGGTGCGTCGGAGCAAGGCATGCCCACCCGCCAGCGCATCGTCACGTATGGAATCTCGACCCTGGCCGCCGGCACCGTCGTGCTAGCCGCGCTGCTCACCCCGTGGCGAAACGCGTTGCTCACGTGCCACACGGGCGCAACCAAGCGGGTTCCGGGACCGCCGCCCGCCGCCAACGTGGATGTGGTGTTCGCGATCGACACCACCGGTTCGATGAGCGGGTTGATCGATGGTGCGAAGCGCACGGTGTGGTCGATCGCATCGGCCATCCGCGCCGAGGATCCCAATCGCGAGCTCCGCGTGGGCTTGGTCGCGTACCGCGATCTCGGTGACGACTACGTCACGCGCGAGCTGGCGCTGACCACCGACATCGACGCGGTGTTCGCGGAGCTCGCCGCCTATCAAGCAGCCGGTGGCGGTGACTCGCCGGAAAACGTCGACGCGGCGCTCGATGTCGCACTGCACAAGATGCAATGGCGGAGCGACGCGAAAAAGCTGGTGTTCGTCGTCGGGGATGCGCCACCCGCGAGCCGGGGTGATGTTCCGCGGTTCGATGTGCTCGCATCGGAGGCCAAGGCGCGCGAGATCGTGATCAACACGATTCGCTGCGGTGTCGACGCTCAGACCGCGGCCGCATTCCAGCAGCTCGCCAGCATCGGCAACGGCGAATTCTCGACGATCCAGCAGGACGGCGGTGTCCAGCAGGTCGCGACGCCGTATGACGACAAGCTGGCCGAGCTGTCCGCCGAGATCGACCACACCACCGTGATCGTCGGTGACGATGCGGCGCGCGCTCGCTACAACGCGGCGATGGGCGCGGCGGCGGCCGCCCCTGCGCCCACCCGCGCGGATCGCGGCATGTATTACGCGGCCAAGCCCGAGGCGGCGCGTGCTCCAGGCGACGCCGTGGATCTGTATCGCAAGGGCGCGCTGGATGTCGGTGCGCTCGATCGTGGCGAGCTCCCCGCCGAGCTCCGCGGCTTGGCCGATGACGAGCTCAAGGTCGAGCTCGACAAGCGTGTCGCCAAGCGCAAGGCCGCCGAACAGGAGCTGGCGAAGATCGCCAAGGAGCGCGCCAAGTACCTCGAGGACAACGCAGCCACGGGTAAGCGCGACGGCTTCGACGCCAAGGTGAAGGACACCCTGGGACGTCAGCTGAAGAAGTAACGACGATCATCGAATGACCGTCCGCGCGCCGATCGTGCTATGTCGGCGCGATGTTGTTTTCCGAACTCGGCTTGATCCCTCCCCTCGCCAATGCCGTGGCGTCCGAGGGTTATCAGGAACCGACGCCGATCCAGGCTCGCGCGATCCCTCACGTGCTCGCCGGTCGCGATCTCCTGGGCCTGGCGCAGACCGGTACCGGCAAGACGGCAGCGTTTGCACTGCCGATCCTCCAGCGGCTCGCAAATCACAGCAACGGCCACGCGCGGTCGCGGCCGATCCGCTGCCTGGTGTTGACCCCGACGCGCGAGCTCGCCGCGCAGATCGGCGAGAGCTTCACGACCTATGGCAAGCACCTGCCGCTGCGCAACACCGTGATCTTCGGCGGCGTCGGCATGGAAGCGCAGAAGCAAGCGCTGCGCTCCGGCATGGACATCCTGGTGGCCACGCCCGGACGACTGCTCGATCTCGCGGGCCAGGGGCTCGTCGATCTCAAGGCGCTCGAGGTGTTCGTCCTCGACGAGGCCGATCGCATGCTCGACATGGGTTTCATCCACGACGTGCGCCGCGTGATCGTCCTGCTGCCGCGCGTCCGTCAGACCTTGTTCTTCTCGGCGACCATGCCGCCCGAGGCGCAAGCGCTTGCCGATCAGCTGTTGCACAAGCCCGAGACCGTCGCGGTGACCCCGCCGTCGACCACGGCCGAGCGGGTCGACCAGGAGGTGTATTTCGTCGAGAAGGCCGACAAGCGCGCGCTGCTGGTCGATGTGCTGCGCGACTCGGCGATGAGTCGCGTGCTCGCGTTCTCGCGCACCAAGCACGGCGCGAATCGCATCGCGGAGCACCTCGTGAAACACGGCATCCACGCCGAGGCGATCCACGGCAACAAGTCACAGAATGCGCGTGAGCGTGCGCTCGCAGGATTCAAGACCGGCCGCGTTCGCGTGCTGGTTGCGACCGACATCGCGGCGCGCGGGATCGACGTGGATAGCGTGACGCATGTGGTGAACGTCGACGTGCCCGAGGTGCCCGAGACGTACGTCCATCGGATCGGTCGCACGGCACGCGCCGGCGCGTCGGGGATGGCGCTCACGTTCTGCGACACCGAGGAGCGTCCCGACTTTCGCGCGATCGAGAAGCTCACTCGCCAGTCGATCCCGGTGGTCGAAGGACATCCCTACGAGTCCTCGAATCCGCCGCCGCCGGTGCTCGCAGAGCGAGATCTCCATGGTCGTCCATCGAGCGGGCCGCGCCCCGCCCCGCATGGACGCCATCCTGATCGCCGCGGCTCGAGCGGTGGGGGCAACCGCCGGCGACGCCGGGGCCGGTGAGTGCGCGGAGCCGCTCGGCGCGTATCTCGATGACACGTGGTGTGCACGCCACGGTCATGACCGGACCGAACACAAGTCCTCGACCGTGAGCCCGAATCCATCGATGTCCGGTCGGCACCGATCGGGACGTCGATCGCATGTTAGATCCCTGTCGCGTCACATTCCGCGTCGGCAGCGTTATGGTCCGTCGCCATGAGGTGGTCGTGTCTCGCGGTTGTAGTGTGCGCAGGCGCATGTGGGTTTCAACCGTCGGGCGGAGTCGCGACGGACGGAGGGGCCACGGATGCGGATGTCGACGCGGCGAGCGACGTGCCGATCGACGCGCCGATCCCGACCGGCGCGATCGACTTCATGCCCGCGTCCGAGGAGACGCCTGGCACGGGCGACCTGATGATCGTCGGCGACACGGTCCTCGACACCAGCGCGCCATCGCTGATCGCGCCGATCGGCGTCTCGTTCGTGGTGGGTGTGCAAGAGGGTGGAACCGAGGTCGCGATCCTTCGCGTCCGCGATCTCAGGATCATGAACAACAAGAGGCTGCGCGTGATCGGGACCCGACCATTCGTGATCCTGGCGGGTCGAGACATCGTGATCGACGGAACGCTCGACGTGGGCGCGCATGGTGCGGTGCCCGGTCCTGGTGGCGCGGCTCCCGCCGAGGGCACAGGCAAGGGGCTACCCGGAACGCATCAAGCAAACGGCAATGCGGATTCCGGTGGCGGTGGCGGTAGCTTCGGCAGCGTCGGCGCTCGCGGTGGTGACTCCGACGATCAAGATGGTGGCGGCCCCGGCGACCTGTATTCGCCCGACATCTTGATCGGCGGCTCGAGCGGTGGGCTTGCCCGCGCCATGGATTGTCCGTATCCGTCGGGCGCGGGTGGCGGCGCGGTGCTGATGTTCGCGGCGCACAAGGTCCAGGTGAAGGGCGCGATCACCGCGGGTGGCGGCGGAGGTGCGGGCGGGGCGGTGTGCACCACGCTCGCCGGCGCAGGCTCGGGCACGGGGGGCGGCTCGGGTGGCCTGATCTGGATCCAGACCTTGGAGCTTGGTGGCGACGGCGTGCTCGCGGCAAACGGCGGCGGAGCGGGCGGGGGTGGTTATGCGAAGTCCAATGCACCCGGGATGTCCGGACAAGACGGCCAGCCGGCGACCGAGACCGTGGCTCGCGGGGGTGCCCCGGCCGACGCTGAATACGGCTCTGCCGGTGGAGATGGCGCGATCGACGGCAAGCCGGCGACGCGCGGAGGCGATCGGGACAGCGGCAACGCCGGCGGCGGCGGGGGTGGTGTGGGGCGTATCATCACGCGCACACCGACGACGCCGACGCTCAACGCCAGCCCGGCGATGCAGTGGTCGGCGTGGAATTGACTCCCCAGGTCGCTCAGCGCCAGTCGGTCACGGTCTCACGCAGCTCGCCCAGACGCGCGCGCGAGAGCGTTCCTACCGCCGCCACCGCGAGGTGATCGGGCGACAGCACGCGCTCGGCGACGCGAACGACGTCGTCGACCTGGATCGTCGCCATCGCCGCGAGTCGCTGCGACAGCGAGGGCGGCTGGTAGTACAGCGCCGTGCCGCCGAACCAGCTCGCCATCGCTGCAGCGTCGTCGATCGACGCCAGGGTCTCGTAGCGGTAGCGAACGCGCGCCTTGGCGAGCTCGTCGTCCGTGATCTCGCCGCGCCGCAAGCCATCGAGCAGCGTGAGCAGCTCGCGCACCAGCGATGGCACTTTTGCGTTCGCGGTCGCCCCCGCGATCTCGAACAGCGCGGTATCGGCGAGCGGTTCGATCGCCGCGTGAATCGAGTAGGCGAGCCCCTTCTGGTCCGCCAGGGTGTAATGCAGCCGCGTCGACATGCCGTCATCGAGCACGCGCAACAGGGCGATCAGCGCGACGTACGCGGGGTCGAGCTCGGGAATCGCACGAAACACGATCGCGAGTGACGTCTGCGACCCGGTATCCGTGACGTGCCGCAAGCGTGGCCCTCGCACGGGTGGCGGGGCCGCGGGCGCTTCGGCGCGTTCCCCGTGCGGCATGCTCGACAGCGCCGCCGCGGCTGCGTCGACGACGGCGCGATGTTCGACCGGACCGGCGACGCAAAGCGAGGCATTGCGCGCTCCGTAGTAGCGCTCGAAGTGACGACGCACGTCGGTGATCGCGAACCGCTCGACGTTGCTGCGCGGTCCGATGATCCGCTGCCCCAGTGGGTGCTGCTCGAACGCGAGACCGCGCGCGATGTCGTCGGCGTTGATCTCGACGCCTTGCTCGTCATAGTCCTCGTTGATCTCCTCGAGGATCAACTGGCGCTCGAGCTCGATGTCGGCGAACCGCGGCCGCGCCAGCAGCTCTCCGAGCAGCTGGATCGCTGCCGGGACGTGATCCGGTTCGAGGGCGAGCTGGAACAGCGAATAATCCCGGCCCGTCTCGGCATGCAGGGTCGAGCCCAGGCGCTCGACCGCGGTGTTGAGCGCCAGCGATGATGGATAGCGCTCGGTGCCGCGGAACAGCATGTGCTCCACGAAGTGTGACAACCCGTTGTCAGCGGGGCTCTCGAACCGAGCCCCGACCTTGACGTAAAGCGCACATACCGCGGTGTGAAGGTGCGGTAACGCCACAGTTGTGACGGACAACCCGTTGTCGAGGCCGGTAGTCTCGACGCGGGGATCGAGGCGAGGATCCACGGGGGGATGCTTACCACGGGGCTCGCTGGTGGCGCCCATGCCAAAGGGCTGCCACGTCGAGGGTTGGTTTCATTGACGAGGCGCCGAGATCGGCGGTATCACACAGAGGATCCGATGCTTCTCAAGAAGATCGTGATTGCGGAAGACGACGACGCGATCGCGCACATGGTCAACATGGCGCTTGGCGATGCGGGATTCCTGTGCCTTCGCGCCCGGGATGGCGACGAAGCACTCAAGCTGGTGAAGGCGCACGATCCTGATCTGCTGGTGCTCGATGTGATGATGCCGCGGGTCGATGGTCTCGAGGTCGCCCGGCGGCTCAAGGCCGACGTGATGTGGTCGCGCACACCGATCCTCATGTTGACCGCGATGGCCGGCGTCGACAATCAGGTCCAAGGTCTCGACGCCGGGGCCGATGCGTACATGGAGAAGCCGTTCGACCTGCGCGAGTTCGGCGCGCGGGTCAAGGCGCTGATCCGCTCCGCACGCCGCGAGCGCGATCGCAATCCCACCACCAATCTGCCTGGCTCGCGCGCGATCGATGAGGAGATCGAGCGCGCGCTCAAGAGCGGGACGCTGACCGCGGTGGTTCACATCGACATCCTCAACTTCGACAGCTACTCCGACGCGATCGGAATCGCGCGATCGGAGGACGCGGTTCGCAATCTCGGCCAGTGGCTGCTCGAGGCAGCGCGCGCAGCGTCGGGCGGTGGCGCGTTTGTCGGGCACATCGGAGGTTCGGATTTCCTCGCCGTGCTGGCCCCGGAGCATGCGCTGCCGTTCGTGTCCAACGCCGAGGCCGCATTCGACGGCAAGCGCGGAGCGCTGACCGGCGATCCTAGCTCGCTCCATCTGGTTGCCGCGCTGGCCAACACCGATGGGCTCAAGCCCGCTGGTGGGGCGGATGAGCTCGGGCGCCGGCTGGGCAAGGCCATGAAGCAAGCGAAGGCTGCGGGCAAGACCGGCCATGTGATGTGGTCCCCATAGCGCGGCCCCGCGAGATCCGCCCCGGTGGTTCGCTGGGGCGTTACGAGATAGGTGACGAGCTCGGCGAGGGTGGAATGGCGATCGTGTATCGCGCGCGCGACACGGAGCTGCGGCGCGAGGTGGCGATCAAGGTGCTGTTTCCGCACCTCGCCCGGCGCGAAGAGGTCGTCAGGCGATTCCAGCGCGAGGCGCGCGCTGCGGCGGCGCTCGAGCATCCGAACATCCTGCGGATCTACGACGTCGGCGGTGCCGATCATCAACCCGACGATCCGCCGTACATCGTGATGGAGCTGATTCGCGGCCGCACGTTGCTCGCGGAGCTCGAACAGCGCGGCCCGATGTTTCCCGAGGTCGTCGCATGCGTCGGTGCGTTGCTCGCCGATGCGCTCGCCGCGGCGCATGCGGCGTCGGTGGTGCATCGCGACGTCAAGCCGGCGAACGTGATGATCGCCGACAACGGCAGGCTGCTGCTCGGCGACTTCGGCGTGGCGCGGCTCGAGACCGAGGAGTCGTTGATCACCAAGACCGGTGCGCTGCTCGGCACGCCCGCATACATGAGCCCGGAGCAGGCCAGCGGCGACACCGCGACGGCCCGAAGCGATCTGTACTCGCTCGGAGCCACGCTCTATCAGCTCGCGACCGGCGCGCTCCCCTACGCGGGAAACCCGGCCAAGGTGATCGCGCAGATCGCGAGCGGCGCGCTGGTGGCCCCGAACAAGCGCCATCCCGGCGTCGGTCCCGATCTGTCGCGGTTGATCGAGCGGCTGATGAGCACCGACCCACAGCATCGGCCCGCGAGCGCGATCGAGGTGGCTGCGGAGCTGCGGGCGATCGCTGCGGCGGGTGGCCTCGGCGATCCGAAGGACGAGCTCGCGCGCTACTTCGCCGATCCCGAGCAGTTCGTTCGCAGCTGCGCGCCTGCGGTGGTCAGCTCGCTGGTCAGCGCCGCCCAGACCGCGCTCGCCGACGGCAAGCTCCCGCGCGCGATCGCGCTGGCCGAACGCGCGTGCATGCTGGCGCCCGATGATCCCGACGCCGCGAAGCTGATGGCCGCAATCACCGATGGTGATCGCGCGGGGCAGCGGCGCAACCGGCTCGCGGTGATCGGCGGGGTGGTCGTGGTCCTCGGCGGCGGGCTCGCAGTCGCCGTGAGCGGCGGGAGGGCTTCGCGCGGGGCGAGCGCACCGACGGACGCCCCCGCGATCGTCGATGCGAGCGCGGTGGTGGTCGCCGTGGCCGCAGATGGCTCGCCCGAGCTGATCATCGACGCAGCGGTGGCGGCGCCGGATGCGCCGGTCGCGGTTCGGATCGCGCGTCCCCGCGTGGTGGATGCCGCCGTCGACGTTTCACCTCCGATCGATGCCGCGGTCGCGCGGACGGTCGACGCGGCGGTCCCACTCGCCGCGGGCGCGATCGTCGTCGTGAACGACACCTGGTGCGACGTCGAGATCGACGGGGTTGCCAGAGGGCGCAAGAGCGCCCGGCCGATCGCAGTCGCCGCCGGCCGACACACCGTCACGTGCGTGCAGAAGGGGATCCGCAACTGGACCCAGACCGTCGATGTGGCGCCCGGCGAGACGCGCACCGTCACCGGCAGCTTGCTGGAGACGATCGAAGTGACGATCGCGACCTCCGACGACGCGATCATCGACGGGGTTCGCTACCGGCGCGGCCAGGTCGCCAAGCTTAAGCGCGGGTCCCATGAGGTCGTTTCGGGTGGCACACGGAAGTACTCGGTGTTCACGCGGTCGTGTGCGCTTCGGGATGTCCCAGAGCTCGATTGCTACTGAGCACCGCACCGCCGCGGGGCCCGGCGAAAACCCTGACACGCGTGTCGTGGCCACCGCCGCGGACGGGGCCAGGTCCGTGATGAATCCAGAGGTTGTGGGTGGCAAGATGGTTGCAGTCGGGATCGCCGTGACACGCCTCGCCGTCATCGTCTGTCTGGGTGGGTTGTGCAGCCCGGGCTGTCTGTTCGTCGATGCGGTGAACCAGCGTCCCTCGGTCTCGATCGGCAGCACGTCAAGCGATCCGGTCTATCGCGGCGATCCGGTGCAGTACGTTGCCAATCACAACGACGCCGACGGCCACGACGTCACGTTCCAGTGGCGCGTCTACAACTGCGTCGATGCCGTCGACTTCGCGAGCTGCGATCAGCAACCCTATTACGAGCGCGAAGGTCCGCAGCTGTCGTTTGCGGTCGCGCGGTTTCTCGCCGATGGCGTTACCCCGGTGCAGTCGCTGCTGCTCAAGCTCGAGGGCGAAGATGCGTATGGCGCAGCCGCGAAGCCGGTCGCCGAGCTCGTGGTGCCAGTGCTCGATCGCGGGCCCGAGCTCGCGCTGGCAGCGTCGGCGAACGACGTCGTGATCAACACCAGCATCGAGCTCTACGCGCGTGTGCGTGACAGCGATGACGGCCCGAGCAACCTGTTGCCATTGGTCTGGACGGTTTCGCCACCGCAGGGTCCGCCGGTTTCGCTCGAAGATGTCGCGCTCGCGCAAGATCCATCCGATCCGATGTCGTTGCAGTTTGGCAAGCGGCTCACGCCGTCGGCGCTCGGCGCGTGGAACGTCGAGGTGATCGCGAGCGATGTGCTCGGCGTGTCGGCGACCGAGCACCTGACGTTCCAGGTGACCCAGGATCGCGCTCCCTGCCTCGGTGAGCTGGTTCCGCTGGTGGCGCCGGTTGGGGTCGCGGCTCCGCTGATCGAGCCGACGCTGTTCCAGGTCAAGATCGTCGACGACGATCTGGATCCATTTCCACCCGCACAAACCGGAACCACCAGCTTCGAATGGTCGATCCAGGCGCCCGGATCGTCCGATCATGTACGGGTCGCCGGCGCCACCGGCAATAGCTATGCGCTCGATCCCGCGCTGTTCACGCCGGGAGACATCGTCGAGCTGCGCGTCGAGGTGTTCGATCGCGTGGCCACGCCGATCGGGTGCGATGACGGCGATCCCACCTGCTCGGTGATCTCGGATCCGATGTGCTTGCAGCGCCAGACCTGGCGAATGGAGGTCCGATGAAGGCATCGTGGATCGCCCTGGCCTTCGGGATCGTCGCGGTCGGTTGTGGTGGCGAAAGCCTGAACCCCAATGACGGGATCATGCCGGACGCCACGTCATGCGATGTGGCGATCTCATTCTCTCCAAGCACGCCGATTGCCGGCGAGCTCGTGCAGGCAACCGCGATCGTGATCGGGGTCCAGGGCGTGCCGAGCTACGCGTGGGAGGTGTTGTTCGACAACGCGGTCATCGCGCAGGGCACAGCTTCCGGGATCGCGTTCGCCGCCGCGCACGTGGGCGAATATGACGTTCGGGTGACCGTCACCGCACCCGGTGAAAATTGTCCCCAAGCCCAGAGCTTCTTGGCGGTGAACCCGGCGGGCAACGGGACGGTGCTCCGCTTGCGCGTGACGCCGCCTGCAACGTCCAACGCGCTGCCCTATGTACGGCCGATTCGCGTCAACGGAGCCTCGACCGTGGATTTCCAGCTCGACGGCGTCGATCCGATCAACGTCTCGGTGGTTCAGCCATCGATGATGGGGGTGGCCGCGTATGTTCGATTCGAGCCGCAGGGGTTGCTCGCCGACGCGCCCGTCGAAGCGTTCTCGAGTCCGAGCGGCGCCGCATCGGTCCGGCTCTACCCGATCAAACATGACGTGCTGGTCGTGCCACTGGGAACGGTCGCGCTCGCGCCGAGGCGAATCGTCGGCTGGATGCCGGGCACACCGCTCACGGTCGACGGCGGCACCGTCGTGTCTGGGACGGTGACGGACTCGAACGATGCTGCGATCAGCGGCGCGTGGGTAAAGCTCACTGTCGATGGCGTCCCGTCGACGCTGGCATCGACCGACAGCAACGGAGCGTTTGCGGTACGCGCGAGCTGGATCGGCACGCCGGTGGTCAAGGTCGAGGTCACGCCACCGGTCGCGCTCGCACTGCCTCGCGTCGAAGCGTCATCGGTGCTCGCGCTCGGGCAGCCATTGCAGATCTCCTATGCTCCGTCGACGCCCCGCAGCACCGGCGGTGTGCATGTCGACTACGCCGGCGCGGCCGCCGCGAACGCCGACGTGATGTTCGTCGGCGAGCTTCCAGGCGCTGCAACGATCACTAGCGGAGGGTCATCGGTGATGGCAACGGGCTATGTGCGAATCGCGTTGCGTGCAGATGGCTCCGGCGATCTCGCCTCGGCAGCCGTGCCGGCGGCAGCGCTGAATGCGGTCGTCGCATTGCCATCTGGCGATCGCGCGGTGGTCGGGTTCGATACATCGACGGCGGTACCAGCGGCGATCGACGCGCCGGCGATGAGCTCGTCGCAGACGTCTGCGCTTGGGCCGGATGGGGCTCTCGACACCGCGGTGCTCCGGCTGATCCCGCGCGGTGCACTCGCGCTCGCAGGTGCGCCGGAGCAGGTCGTGAAAGCCAGCAGCGGGATGGTGACGGCACGCCTGGCAAGTGGTGGCAGTTATGACCTCCGCTGGTACGACCCGAGCGGACGGGCCGGGGGCATGCTGATCGAAGGCGTGACCACCGCGTCACTGCAGAGCGCGTACACGCTGCCCGAGCCGCTGGAGATTCACGGGGCGGTCAGGACGTTGGGCAGCCCGAACCCGCTGGTCGGCGCGTCGGTGCAGGTGCTGTGCGGCGATTGCGCCGGGCTCGAGCGCGATCGCCCGATCGCCGAGACGATCTCGACGTTTCATGGCTACTCGGTGATCGTTCCACGTCCACCGGCGATGTGACTGATAGGATTCCATCGTGCTCCGGCCTTGGTTGACGTTTCTCGCGGTGGTTGCGCTCGGCATCGGGGGAGCACGCGCACAGCCGAATGACGCCGTGGCCCTGCTTCCGCTCGATGCACCCCCGCGGCTCGAGATCTACGGCCAGCCGGTCGCGAGCGAGATCGCGCGCGTGTTGATCGCCGGCGGGATCGATGTCGTGGTGGTCGGGCCGAAGATGGCGGTGCCCGCGCGAGCAAAGCTGATCGTCGACGGGACGATCGCCGGGACGACGTCGGCGATCCTGGTCACGCTGCGCGTGCGCACTCCGAGCGACGGCGTGGTGATCGAGACCCTTCAATCATCGGCGACCAGCATCACCAACATCGACCGCGCGGCGGCGGACCTCTCGGCGAAGGTCTTGCCGGTCGTGCGAGACAAGCTCGCGGCGATGCACGAGCCACCGGCTCGGCCGAACAAGATCGCCGACCGACTCGTGCTCGAATCGCTGCCTCTGACCTTGCTCGCGACCACGGCTGCCGGCGCCGCGAGCGAACCGCTCCGTGCGGCGATGGTCGAACGAGCGACCACCTGGTCGAAGGCCCATCGCCGCGATCCCAGGCTCGTCGACGCAGCCCAGCTCGCGGGAAAGCTCGCACCGATCACCGTGAAGGAAACCGGCAGCGAGCTCGCGATCGCGTTCGACGTCCGTAGTTACAGCGTCACGCGGTACGGTTCGGGCGCGGACGCCGTGCCGATGGCGCGGGCGCGTGTGCGAGTCCGGATCGCGAACGACTCCGCGGTGGTGTTCGATCGCGTGGTCGTCACCGACACGGTGGTCGGCGATCGCGCGATCGCCGCGCCGGCGCTCGCGTCGCGGACTGCCCGCGAGGTCCTCGAGATCTTGCGGCCTCATCTTCGTCGCGTGGTCCCATCGTGGCGGTGACCGCACGCGTCGTCGCGTTCGCGGTTGCGATGGTCGTGGCGCCGGCGGTGTTCGCGCAGGCACCTTCGCACGACGTCTCGGCGACCTTGCGCGACGCCAACGACGCATCGGTTCGCGGTGACTGGCTGCGCGTGACTCAGCTGGTCGAGCCCGTGCTGTTGCGCGCGCTCGGCACCGCCGATCGCGCCGAGGCCCATCGGCTGGCAGGTCTCGCCGCGTTCTTCAGCAACCGCGCGAGCGATGCCGAGCGCCATTTCGTGGAGTACTTGAAGATCGAACCGTTCGGCCACCTCGATCCGGCGCTGTATCCGCCGGAAGTGGTCACGTTCTTCGATGATGTTCGGGTTCGCCACAAGGCTGCGATCAAGCCGCGGCCCAAGCGGTACGTCGCGCTCAGCGCGATCCCGGTGATCGGTCAATTCCACAACGACCAGCCGGTGAAGGGCATCGTGATCGCGAGCGCGATCGGCGTGTTTGGAATCACCAACGCCGTCACCTATTTGACCCTCCGGTCGTGGTGCCAGCGGGTGAGCGGGCCGGACGGGTCGAGCGCCACCTGCGACGAGGGTGGGAATCACCGCCGCGCGGCGCAGAGACTGCGCATCGTAAACCTCGTGAGCGGGGTCGCGCTGATCGGGGCGATCGGTGCCGGCGTGGTCGACGGGGTGCTGACCCACTACAAGCAGCGACGCGAGCGAACGGTGCTCCCATACGTGGCACCTGATGCGGCGGGTGCGACGGTGGGCATCTCGGCGCGGTTTTAGGGGCCCTTACATCGGGCTTGGGGGACCTGGGCCATGGTCACGGCGCCTCGTTCCCGGATGTACCGCGCTCGGTTGTCGTCGATGGACCCAGGCGTAAAGGCCCCTTCGCGATTGAGATCACGAGTAATGCTCAGCTACATTCGACCCGAGTGAGGCAGCCGGTTCCGTTCGGGAAATATCTGCTCCTCGACCGGATCAGCGTCGGTGGGATGGCGGAGGTATTCAAGGCCAAGAGCTACGGCGTCGAAGGCTTTGAAAAAATCATCGCTATCAAGCGGATCTTGCCCACCATGGGCGAGGACCGCGACTTCATCAAGATGTTCATCGATGAAGCCAAGATCGCTGGCCAGCTCGCCCACGCCAACATCTGTCAGATCTTCGAGCTCGGCCGGATCGATGGCTCCCATTTCATTGCAATGGAGTACATCTGGGGCAAAGACCTGCTCCAGATCCAGAACCGGCTCCGCAAGACCAAGCAGATGATGCCGGTGCCGATGGCGTGCTTCGTGCTCGCCAAGGTGCTCGAGGGGCTCGACTACGCGCATCGCAAGCGCGATCCGCTCGGCCGCCCGCTCGAGATCGTGCATCGCGATTGCTCGCCGCAAAACGTGCTGGTGTCGTACGAGGGCGAGGTCAAGATCATCGACTTCGGCATCGCGAAGGCGACGTCGCGAAACTCGCGGACGATGGCCGGCGTGCTCAAGGGCAAGTTCGGCTACATGTCGCCAGAACAGGTCCGCGGGCTTCCGCTGGATCGGCGCAGCGACGTGTTCGCGCTCGGCACGATGCTCTACGAGTGCCTCACGGGCGACCGGTTGTTTCACGGTGAGACGGATTTCTCGACGCTCGAGAAGGTCCGCAACGTCGATATCCGCCGGCCTCGCGAGCTCAATCCCAACATCCCCGAAGCGGTGGAGCGGATCATCCTGCGTGCGCTCGCGAAGGACGTGGACGAGCGTTACCAGTGGTGCAGCGAGATGCTCGCCGACGTTCAGCAGTACCTGATGAGCCAGGACGTCGTGTTCACGGCGAAGTCGTTGTCGACCTGGCTCAAGGAGGTGTTCGCCGCCGAGATCGAGCGCGAGCGCCAGCTGCTCGAGCAATACAAGCGGGTAGGGCGGGACGGGGTGGTCCCGGGCCAGGTCGCGTCGGTCAGGCAAGCGGTCGTCGAGTCGTTCGGCGAGACACCGGCCCCCGAAGGTGATCCGACCATGCTCGGCACGCCAGACTTCGACGATGTCGAGCGCGGCCCGCAAGGCGCCGGCCCGGCCCCTGGATCACCGGCGGCGCTCGGCGTCAATGGTGCGCACGCGGCGGACGAGGACGAAGAGTTTCAGGAAGAAGCTCCCACCGAGATCTATGGCGAGATCGAGCACCCGTTGCGACCGGGTGGCGCTGCGGCCGGCCGTCAATCTGGGTCGCACGCGGCGGCACGTCCGACCAAGCCTCCACCTCGACCATCAGCGGTGATCCAGTCGCCACCGGGGCAGCCCTCTCACGTCGCGGCCTCGCGAGCCTCACAGCCCGAGCTGGCGCCGCTGGATCTTGTCCCCGCGGCCGAGTCGCCACCGGCGCAGGCGCCGCTCGGCGGTGGTCAGCCGGGTCCTGGCGCGCACAAGACGTTGCTCGGCCAGCCGGCGCCGAGCATTCCCAACCAGCCGCAGCTGGCGATGCCTTCGCCACAGCCCGCGGTTCCGCCGCCGCCGGCGGGGATGCCTGCGCCGCCGCTACAGGGTGCATCGCACGCGTATCCACCGCCGGTGTATCCACCCGCGTCGCCCGGCCGACCGGCTGCGATGCCGATCACCGGTCGCGAGTCGGCGCTGCAGCCGACCGCCACGCCTGCGCCCGTCACGTCGAGTGGGATCCATGCGCCGGTCGCAACGATCCAGCCGGAGCTCGGGCGGCGGCCTTCGCTGGCGCGCGATATCGCGATCGGTGTCGGGATCGCCGCGGGCGCCATCCTGGTGTTTCTGATCGTCAAGCGGCTCGTGGTCGACAACGACCAAGCTGCACCAGGCACGACGTCGATCGCCACGATCTCGATGAAGCTGCCCCGCAATGTATCGGCGCAGCTGCACATCGATGGCAAGTTGGTCCGCAACGTCATCGACGGCACCGAGATTCCAGTGAATGCGGGAGAACGCCGGATCCGGCTGGTGGGTACCGACGGCGCGGAGTGTGAACAGGCGGTCCGGCTCCCTCCTGGCAAGACGATCAACATCAATTGCCCGCTCCAGCCAAAGCCGGCGTCGGAGCCACCCGCGCCTCCCGCCCCCGTGCCTCCTCCCGTGCCTCCGGTGCCGGCGCAGGTTCCGGCAGATTCAGCCGCCGCTCCACAGGGAGTCAGCTCCGACGTGGTACCGAAGGACGCCGGGGTCACAAGGCCGAAACCGCCGAAGGCCGAAGACGTTGCTTCTACGTCGCCCCAAGCGTCGTGGGACAGCATCGACGCGGTTGACAAGCAGGGCTACCTGCAGATCTACAGCAAGCCGTCCGCGCGAATCTTCATCGACGACAAGGACACCCAGTTGTCGACGCCGATCACGGGCAAGAAGCTCGCGGTCGATCCGGGAACCCGGCGCGTGCAGTTCGTGATCGGCAAGGACAAGTTCACGTTCAAGGTCGACGTCAAGGCGGGTGAGATCGCGACGCTGAACAAGGACCTGCAGTAGCGGTCGTCATCGCCCCGGAGCGGCTCAATCGTGCTCGTGCTCGTGCTCGTGGTCGAGTGCGCGCAGCTTGGTTTCGAGCTCGGCGATCCGATCGGCAAGCGCGCGCACATCCTTGTTCACACCGGAGAGCGGCGACATGCCCTCGATCGCGCTGCGGATCTTGCTGTCGACGTGCTTCTGCCAGTCGTCGAGCCGCTGCTTCGACGACTCCACCCACTCGCGCAGCGCGGCCAGTCGCTTCTTGCCGCTGGCATCGTCATCGGCGTCCGCCGGTTCGGTAGCCTCGGCTTCGCTGCCGTCCTTGCGCTTGCCCGGCAGGATGCTCTGCACCCGGCGCTGCGCCTCGGCAAACCATTCGCCGCCGCTCTGGATGATGTTTCGCATCGCGCCAAGCGGCAGGAAGCTGCGCTGCTTCTTCTCTTCTTCGAAGATGATCTGCGCCAGCGTGACCGTGGTCAGGTCTTCCTTGGTCTTGTTGTCGACGATCTTGACGTCATCGCCCGCTCGGATCATTTCGCTGATCTGATCCAGCGTTACGTACCGGCTATGCTCGGTATCGTAGAGCTTGCGATTGGCGTACCGCTTGATGATGCGTGTATCCGGCATCGTTTCGAGCCCAGGCTTCTCACCTACACACCCGACAACCTGAAAACTATCACGCACCGCGCCGGCGCCTCAACGTGCCACTATGTGGGTGTGGGTCCCGACGACATCCTGGACCGCCTTAAAGCGATTCGAGACGCGCGGATGCGCGTGCGTGTGCTGGTCGAATCGTTCGATCGCGATGACCCCGCGTCGTGGGTTCACGCACTGGACGCCGTGATCAATCGCGCGCATCAAGGTGACGATCCGGATGCTGCGCTGGCAGTGGAAGCGATCACGCACGCGGCCGCCGATCCGTCGCTCGCGTATCTGGCTCGGCAGCGGTTATACGAAGCGGCCGCGTGGCGCGGGCTTCCTGCGATCGCGCGGCTTTTCCTTTCGGCGTCACCCGCGACGGCCTCGCAATCGCAGCTCGACAAGCAGCTCGCGCCGGAACGACCACTGCGTCCGACGGACCGACCACTGACGCTCGGCGAGCGCAAGGCACTCGCGCGCACGCATCGTCGCGACAAGCTCACGCTCCTGTTGCGCGATCCACATCCCGAGGTCGTCGCGATCCTGCTCGACAATCCCCACATCACCGAGCCCGAGATCGTGCGGATCGCGTCGGGGCGCCCGGCTGTACCGGAATCGCTGGCCAAGATCGCCGCGCATCATCGGTGGTCGGTCCGGCACGCGGTCAAGCGCGCGCTGGTTCAGAACCCGATGACGCCGCTGGCCGATGCGATCCGGATCGCGACCACGCTTGGAGTTCGAGAGCTCGATCAGCTCGCACAAGATCCCGCGCTGCCCGAGCCGTTGCGGCGTCACGCCGCCGACCTGCGAGACTCATCGATGCGGCGGTCTCGCGCCTAGGTGTCGCTTAGGTGTCGCTCGACGCCGACTTCTTGCGCCGGCGGACGACGACCTCTTCCCACTCGCCGTCGGCTTCGCCCTTGTCCAGCTCCTTCTGCTGCTTGGTGGCAGGGAGCTGCTTTGCATCGCTCGGTTCCTTGTCCTTGTCGTCGTCGCCCGAGGTTGCGCGCTTGAAATTCTTGATGCTGCGCCCGAGCGCGTCGCCGATCTGCGGCAGCCTGCTGGCGCCGAACACGACGAGGACGATGAGCAGGATGATGATCAGCTCGCCCATTCCGGGCATGGCAGGCTCCTTGGTTGCTCGCAATCTAGCACTGTTTCCAGCTGTGGCGCCCACCCGAATGGTCCGCGCCAGCCATGTAACCCCTCGAGTTCGCCGGGATCCGCTGCCCAGTGACGGTTCGTCGCATGGGTCAGCCGCCGTCGAACCGTGTGGCTAAAACTTGGAGGCACGAGCGGCTCGGGCCTATGTTCGGACCCATGCGTGTCGTCGGCATGAGCCTGCTCGGCTTGGCAGCGGTGCTCACGCAGGCGGCACACGCGGGACCTTCGGTCTTGCCGCAAGAGCTCGACGGCCGGCGTGCTGTTCGTGGCTGTGCCGTCGACGAGCCCTGCGGGACCCCGGCCGACGTGATGCGTGCGCTGGATGTCGAGCTGTTTCCTCCACCAGATGCCAGCCCGTGGGTTGCGGGTGCGGCCAAGCCTCGCATCGAGGCCCGCCGGCGGGTGGTGAGCCGTCCGAGCGAGCTGCGCCCCGACGCTGCATGGCTCGATCAGCTCGCGCTGCCCGACCTGCCGGTCCATTGGTCGCAGCAGCTGATCGACTATCTCGTGTTCTACAAGACCGATCCGCGTGGTCGAAACCTGATCGAGGGCTGGTTCACCGCCCACGGGCGCTACAAGGACCTGATCGCCGCGCAATTGCGCAAGGCGAAGCTGCCGCAGGATCTGATCTACATCTCGATGATCGAGTCGTCGTATGACCCGAACGTGATGTCGCACGCGGGTGCGCTCGGTCTGTGGCAGTTCATGCCGCAGGCCGGAAAGATCTACGGGCTGCGGCAGGATCGCTGGGTCGACGAGCGCCGCGATCCGCTGCGCGCGACGATCGCGCAGATGGACTACTTCCGTGACCTTCGGCAACGGTTCGGCGATTGGGACACCGCGCTGGCCGCATTCAACGCCGGCTACGGCGCGATGTTGCGGTCGATCTCGCGATTCAACACCAACGACTACTACCAGCTTTGCGCGTACGAAAACGGGTTGCCGTGGGAGGCCTGTCTGTACACACCCAAGTTTCTTGCGATGGCGATCATCGGCCGCAATCGCAGCGTGTTCGGACTCGACACGATCTCGCCAGCGGCACCCGAGCGCTGGGATGAAGTATCGGTCCCGGTCTCGATGACGCTCGCAGCGATCGCGCGCGCCGCTGGGACGACCGAGGCCGAGATCAAGCGCCTCAATCCGCACCTTCGCAAGAACCGGACGCCACCGGGCGAGTCTGGATACATCGTGCGGGTGCCGCCGGGGACGAGGGCCACGGCGCAGCGCCAGGTCGCCGAGCTGGCGTCGGAGTGGAACCCATACGATAGCTACGTCGTCGCGCGCGGCGAACGGATCGAGGATGTCGCCACCACGTTCGGGATCTCGACATCGGCGCTGAGGAAGCTCAACGACGTCTCGCATGATTCCGAGGTCACCGGCGGCTGCGTGCTGGTGGTCCCGCGGATCGCCGCCGACGATCGGGCGCGCAACCGCGAACGGGCGCGGGCGAATCTTCACGCGTCGGGAGTCGATCAGAAGGAAGGCGAGCCGCTGATCGTCGCGATCCCCGACCCCGACCAGGTGGTTCGCGGCAAGCGCCGGGTGTTCTACCGCGTGGTGGTGGGTGATTCGCTGGGTGCGATCGCTCGGGCACTCGACGTTCGCACCGAGGACCTCGCGCGATGGAACGCGCTCGATATGACGGCGCGGATCCATCCGCGAATGATCCTGGTCGCGTGGATCGATCCGGACCACGATCCGGCTGCCCACCGGATCGAGCTGCTCGACGAATCCCAGCTCGCGATCGTGGCGCGAGGCTCGGTCGAGCACCTCGATCTGGCGGAGGCGCGGACCGGTCGCGTGCGCACCCAGTACATCGCCAACGGCAAGGAGAGCCTGGCTGATATCGCGAAGAAGTACGGCATGACAGCTCCCGATCTCGCACGGATCAATCGGATCTCCAGTCGCACGGTTCCTGACAGCGGCGCGAAGCTCATCGTGTATCAGGTGGTGGATCCCAAACGCTCGGACCGCGCCGAGGAGCAGTGGAAGAAAACGCCCAGAGCACGGCGCGGCAAGCAGGCGGCGAACCGCAGCGCATCTGATCCGGCGCCAGCAGCGGCGAAGCGCGGTCGAAACGCTGCCCCGGCCGACGGGCCGGTAACCCGTCCGCGCTAGGGACGGATCGCGTGCGACGCGATGTGAGATGCGTCAGCGTATGCGAGCTCTGGGGTTAGTATCTAGCTGGCCCGAGCTGGGCAGGAGCCACCATGACGATGACTCGCAAAGACTTTCTGATCTCGGTTGCTGGTGTTGCCGGGCTTGCTGCGATCGCGGCATGCGGCGGCAGCGACGAAGGCGGTGACGACGATGGCATGAACGACATGTGCACCATGCCGAACGCAGGCAGCATCAGCCCCGACCATGGTCACACGGTCAGCGTTTCGATCGCCGACGTGAATGCAGCTGTCGACAAGACGTACATGCTCAGCAACGTCGGCCACACGCACATGATGACCATCACGGCGGCGCAATTCGCGATGCTCGCGAATCAGCAGGCGGTGACGGTCACGACGACAATGGGCGGTTCACCCGGTCACACGCACACGGTCACCGTGACCTGCACGTCGTAGCCGGGCGTCGATCTCAAAAGTCGACGCCCGCCGATACCGAGATCGTGCGCTGCGCGGCCGCGCTGTCCTTGGCATCGCAGACCATCGTCGTCGAGTTGGGCATGCAGATCTCGTTCGAGCCGCGGCGGTCGTCGACCGAGCTGCCCTTGAGCGCGAACTGTGCCTCGATCGTCAGCTGGACGACGTAGTACTGGAGCTTTGCGCCGAACAACAACCGGTGGCGGTAGATCAGATCCTGATCGTTGAACACGAAGTTCATGTTGAGGTCGCCCTGGTTGCCCGGGACGAGCGGATCGATCTGCGGCGTCGCGTCGATCACCTCGGAGCGCGGCACGATCGCCAGCACGTTCCATCCCGCGAATGGGTCGAGTCGCCACGTCCCTGCGATCCCGAAGTGCTTCGACACCGTGGCGTCGACCGAGACCACGGTCAGGTCGAGCTCGCGCTGGGTCATCAGCCGCGAGACCGCGGCGCGCGCGGCGACGCTGGGGAGCGGCAGCTGATGGTAGCCCTCGTGGAGCGCGAGCTTGGCGTAGAACTGGCCGGTCCACATCTCGGAATCCAGCACATGAACCGCACCGGCTCCGAGCTCGAACGACGGCATGGGAAACCACATCCCCTTGCGGACGAACAACCCGAGCGAGCTCAGCATCGAGGAGCCATGGGAACCCGTGCCGATGCCCCGAGGATCCGGGCTGCTGGCGAGTGCCTTCCAATAACTGGCCGACGAGTCGATCGTCGTCGTCGAGTAGTCGAACGTGAACTGAAACCCGCCGAACCCGAGCGTGTCGGCGGGGGTCAACAGGTGCGGGGCAAGCGCGACACCGAGCTGCGACGCCAGCGAGCGGAATTCGTGGCTTTGCGGGACGACCCCGCCAGGTACGCGCGTCGCTAACCGATTGAGAACGAGGTCGTTCTTGTCGGCTGCGGCCGAACCCGGCAAGACCATCGCCAGCGCGAGCACGGCCCTAGCAACGCCTGCACGACCGCGACGAACCATGTTCGAAGCGTAGGCCGCCGCGTACGCGAGTGTCAAACGCCACGGCTTCGGTGCTACACCCGGGCCATGTCTGAGTACTCGACGATCCTCCTCGACACGTCTGGTCCGGTCGCTCGGATCACCATGAACCGGCCAGAGAAGCGCAATCCGATCGGTCCGGCGACCTGCGGCGAGCTCGTGCACGCCCTCGGTGTGATCAAGGAGAGCGCGACGGCGCGCGTCGTCGTGATCACCGGGGCCGGCGCGGCGTTTTCTGCCGGCGGCGACCTGTCGGCGATGCAGAAGTCCGAGAGCGGCGCCAAGCCGGCGAGCCTGGTCGAGCTGTTCCTCGCGATGCACGAGCTCGGCAAGCCGATCATCGCGATGGTCAACGGCCCTGCGCTTGCGGGCGGCATGGGGCTGATGGTTGCGTGCGATCTGGTGATCGCCGCGGACACCGCGACGTTTGGCACCACCGAGATCGCGGTAGGGCTGTGGCCGATGATGATCACGGCGGAGATCACGCGCAGCGTCGGCCGGAAGAAGACGCTCGAGATGATGATGACCGGCCGCAAGCTGCCCGCGTCCGAGGCTCTCGCGTGTGGGTTGATCAATCAGGTCGTGCCTGCGGCGGAGCTCGAGGCGACGACGATGAAGCTCGCCAACGAGCTCGCCGAGCGGAGCCCCGCCGCGATGCGGCTCGGGCTGCTCGCGTTCTATCGCTCGCAGGATATGGAGCTCGATCCGCAGCTGCGCTACCTCCAAGTCGAGCTCGGGCGCGTGCTCGCGCTCGAGGATGCCGCCGAAGGAATCTCGGCGTTCCTCGGAAAGCGCAAGCCGGTCTGGAAGGGCAAGTAGTCGACGGTCGCGGCGGGTTGGACCGCCGTCGCTGTTAGAACAACTGGTTATCGAATCGGAACAACAGGTAGTGCGCCGCCGTATCCGGGTTGATCACGATCGCCCCGTCGGCGTCGCTGGTGTTGCGATGGATGAGGTGCGCGCTGTCCGGTTGGCCTTCCACGGTCGCGAACACCGATACGCGAGCGCCGAGCTCGAGCTGTGACGTGACCGTCTGGACGAGCTCCGCTTGCGGCGAGGTGACGAAGTCTTCGCGGTGAAGGCCGAACGTCGTCACGTAGTCGAGCGGGATGCCGAGGTGCCAGCCCTCCGCCCACGCCGGACCCTCGAGCGGAGCGTCTCGTTGCGCGAGCGCCATGTCGGGTTTTCCCGTCGCTGACTTCGTGGCGGCCACCATCCGGTAGACCTGCCCCGTGGCAGCGACCTCGAGGATGAGATGCGTCGAGTTCGGGCGAGGGCAGGTCTGATTGCCCGGTGGCAACACAGCAACGACGGTGCCGTCGAGGCGGCCGAAGCCATCCGCGAGGTCCTTGCCAAACGTCGCGACACACGGCGCGGCCTTGTCGGCTGCATCGATCGAGATGATCGCGTCGTCGGCGCGCATGCCGGTTTCAGCGCGGCATGCGACGAGCGCCATCAAGGCGGACCACATCGATCGACGAAGCATCACGCAGCGCTGATATCACGCTGCCGGCGCAAGGTCAGCAGGCGAGCGCACCCCGAGCATGAAGAACGCAGATCGCGCACGCGCGAACGGCACCATCAACGGCACGATCAACGGCGCCATCAAGGGCACGATCAACGGCGCCATGAACGGCGCGATCGCTGCGGCGATTGACCACGCGCGACCTACGCGCGTTGCGCATCGCACGCACTCGGCGCCAGAGGGTCTCGCTCGCGAGTCGAGTACGGCGGTTGCAACGATGCGATTGCGACAGCCAATGACTGGAGCACGCATCATGAAGAAGCTGCAGCGCACCTTGCCCATTGCAGGGTTGGGCATCGTAATCACGACATCCGTCGCGTATGCACAGGCGCCTGGAGCACCGCCGCCCGATCCCGGCGATGAGTCAGCGCCCACCGAGCCAACGCCGCCCGCCGACGCGGTGCGCGACGAGGTCGAGCGGCAACCCTGGACCGCCGCGATCGGGATCGGGTTCATGGAGCTCACCGGTGGAACTGCCGACGACGCCGTCGATGTCGGCCTCGCCTATGAGGTGCGCGGCGGCTATCGCATGAGCGACCTGCTCGTGCTCGAAGGCGCGTACATCGGTAGCTCGCAGTCGATCAGCGCGCTCGGCCTGGATAACGACGCAACGCTACGTTCTAACGGAGTCGAGGCGATCGCCCGGCTCGACCTCGATCGCTGGGTGCATACGGACGTCGGCGGCCTGCGCATCGCGCCGTTCGGAATCGCTGGGCTGTCGTTCCAGCGGTTCAGCTTGGCCAATGAAGGTCTCAACACGTCGGCGGTCGCCGACGGTGACAACGTCTACGGGATCCCGCTTGGCGCCGGGGTTGGCGCGACGCTCGGACGGTTCGACGCGGACGCCCGGTTTACCTGGCGAACCACGTACGACGAAGATCTGTTCCGAGAGCCCGGCACCGGTTCGAACCTCGATGCGTCGCTTTCGCATTGGAGCTTGACCGTGCGCGCAGGTCTCGCGTTCTGACCTGACGTACAGGCCCTACTGGATCGGCACGAGCACCACCTCTTGGGCCGGATGCACGAACTCCGCGGTCGCGGTGATCGCGGGACCGATGAATGTCTCGAGCGGACCATAGATGTCCGTCTCCTCGAACGAGTCCGAATAGGTCGCTTGTGCGACCAACCTGCCGGGCGCGATCAACGTCGGCTGTTCGCACGCGAGGTCGTCACGGCATCCATTCTCGATCCGGCGCCAGTCGAGCTGATCCCAGGTCCTCTCGATCTGCTCGCCGGGTTCCAGCTTTCGGACCGACGCGAGCGTTCGTCCGCACACCGCGCAATCGGGGCAGCCCTGGCAGTTGCACACCTCGCACGTGTCGGAGCCGATCCGGCGGCCATCGCCGCGCAGCACGGCGAGATAGGCCTGCCCGCTCCAGCCGGAGGCCTGGACATACAACGTGCGCGTCCCATCGTTGCGCACGCGAATCGTTGCAGGGCCCGGTTCCGGAACCTCCTCGATCTCCCCGGCCGACAACATGTCGGACGAGCATCCGGCCACGAGCGGTGCGAGCACGAAGGGTACCGTGGGGAACTTCATCCCCAGGGATCGCAGCAAGCGCAGTGCCGCCGCAAGTGCGCGATTGCTGTGTCGCCGCGACGCCCGTGACGTGAAAACCGAGGGGCTCCCACCACGGAGCGCCTCAGAAATCTGCCGGAGGTACGCGCGCCACCTGGCGTACGCAGCTGGGTGGAGCCACGCCGCTCGCCAGGTGATAGGTCGTGATGACAGCCGCTACGGCACGGGTGTCGTCGCCTCGACCCGCTCGGCCGTCGGCTGGTCGGATTCGACGCGATACGTCACCGTGACCGTCGAGCCTTCACCGAGGTCGGTGGCCGCCACGGGGTGCCCGTCGCGAAGGATCGAGGTCGTTCTCGGGTCGATCCTGAGCCGTAGGTCTCGACCGTCCGGCGCGCGGACGATCAGCTCGCTGCTCGACACGCTCTGGACGACGCCCTGGGTCAGCGACGCCGAGCTGGGCTGGACCGTGGTCGGCGGTTGCGCCGAAGGTAGCGTCGGACTTCCCGGCGGCGGGCTCGGCTCGGCCGGTGTCGGCTCAGGAGCCGGCGCGGTCTGATCGGTCAGCTGAGAGGGCGGTGCCTGGAGCGGCGCGGGCTCCGCGGGCTCTGCGGGCTCTGCCGGCTGCGGTGGTTGTGCCTGGCGCGCTTGCTCGGCCGCTGCGGTGGCCTCTTGCTGTGCCGCCGCTTGTGCCTGCTGCGCCTGCTGTTGCGCCGCCTGGGCCTTCTGTTGCGCCTGCTCGCCGATGCTCCGAGCTTGTTCCTGTGCCTGCTTCGCTCGTTGCTGCTCGAGCTGCGCCTCCTGCGTCGCGCGGTTCGCCTCGCGCTGTGCCTCCACCGCTTTTTGCTGAGCTTCGGTGGTCCGATCCGCTTGCTCCCGTGCGCGCGTCTGCGCCTCCTTGGCCTGGTCATAGGCCTGCTCGGATGTCTCTTGCGCCTGCTCGACCACTTTTTGCGCGGTCGTCTGCTGGGACTGTTCGCCGTTGTCCTTGGTCTTCTTGCATGCGCCGGCGGCGCCGAGCGAGACACCAATCAGCGCGATCCAGATCTTGTGCATTCCCCTGGGCCGTTGCATGGGGTCCTCCGTGGGTTGTCGATGCCGAGCTCTCGACGACCAGGAATGCATCCAACGATCCAGACGCTGCTGACACGCCCGATCGCTCGTCATGCCGTGCACAAGCAGCACGCGCCGCTCGAGTGCAGCGCGCCTGGTCTCGTTCGAGCGCACCGCACGGATGGCGCGCGCGGTCGGCGCGGGAATCGATACAGTGCGCGCGCAAACATCGCGCGACGCGCGCGCACCAGCCAACCTGGCTCAGTCGCGCTTGTACATCGTCACGACGCAGGCGCCGCCGAGCCCCAGGTTGTGCTGGAGCGCGATCTTCGCACCCTCGACCTGTCGCTGCTCCGCCTGGCCGCGGAGATGCCACACCAGCTCGGTGCACTGTGCGAGACCGGTGGCGCCGAGCGGATGGCCCTTCGAGAGCAGGCCGCCTGACGGGTTGGTCACGAACGTGCCGCCGTAGGTGTTGTTGCCATCCCAGATGAACTTCTCGGCCTCGCCTTCCTTGCACAGCCCGAGCGCTTCATAGGTCAGTAGCTCGTTCGCGGTGAAGCAGTCGTGGAGCTCGATGACATCCACGTCCTCGGGGCCGATGCCCGACTGCTCGTAGACCTTCTTCGCCGCCGACTTGGCCATGTCGAAGCCGACCATCTTGATCATCGAGTGTTCCTCGAATGTCGACGGGTAGTCGGTGGTCATGGCCTGCGCCGCGATGTAAACCGGGCGATCGATGCCGTGCTTCTTGGCGAAGTCGTCCGACGCAAGCACCGCCGCCGCCGCGCCGCACGTGGGCGGACAGCACTGGTAGCGGGTCAGCGGATCGAACACCTCCGGAGACGCGAGGATCTCCTCGACCGACAGCACCTCCTTGAACAGCGCGTACGGGTTCTTGGCGGCGTGCTTGCGCGCCTTCTCGCTGATCTTTGCGAACGTTTCGCGCTTGGTGCCGTGCTTCCACCGGTACTCGCGCCCGGCGCCGCCAAACATCTGCGCGGCGGGTGGCGCGGCGTTGAACCCCTGCTCTTCGTTCATCACGTTGACGAACTTGTCGAGCGGGTTGGCGCGATCGTTCCACTTCGCCGACAGCGCGCCGGCTTCCATCTGCTCGAACCCGACGACGATCACGCACTCGGCCAGGCCGCCTGCGATCGCCTGCGCGCCGAGCATGAGCGCCGACGAGCCGGTCGAGCAGTTGTTGTTGACGTTGAACACCGGGATGCCGGTGAGGCCGAGCTGGTAGACCGCGCGCTGGCCGCACGTCGAGTCGCCATAGACGTAGCCGGCGAACGCCTGCTGCACCTGGTCGTAGGGCACCTTTGCGTCGGCGAGCGCGGCCTTGCCGGCCTTGACCGCCATCACGTGGTACTCCTCGCTCTTGCCGGGCTTCGCGAAGGGAACCATCCCGACGCCGATGACATTTACTTTGCGTGGCATGTGATTCTCCCTTGTCCTACTGAATGAGTCCCTTGAGGAAGCCGAGGCGCTGTGCAACCGACACGTCGCCATCGACCTTCATTTTTCCGAACTGATAGAGCTTCTTCGCGGTGACCTTGCCGCTCACGAGCTCCGCGAAATCCGCATCGGTCATCGTCAACGTCGCGTCGACCTTGTTGGGATCGGCGCCCCCGAGCTGCATCGTCTTCGTAGCATCCGGTTCCTTGATGTCGAACTTGATGTTCGCGCGGACCTCGCCCTTGAGCCCGCCGTTCTGCGCGAACCGCTTGTCGAGCGCCGCGAAGATCGCGGGCGCCTGCGGCGCGTTCGACGTCGCGGCCGCGGCGGCCGGGGCAGGCCCACCCGACGCGCGCAGCTTGTTGACGATCTCGATCGCGCGCGCGGGATCCATCTTGCGCAGGAAGTCGAGCTTCTGCGACGCCATGATGTTGCCGCTGATCTTCAGCTTGCCGGTGGTGAACAGCTTCATCGCGTCGGCCTTGCCCTGGGTCATCGCGATGAAGTCGGGCTCGCTGATCTCGAGCGTGCAGTCCGCGGTCGCGGCGCCTGGTTTGACGCTGCCGCTGCCGTTCTTGAGATCGACGATCCACGGCGAGCCGCCGACCTTGAACTGGTAGACGTTGCCGACCTTGCCGGCGAGCTCGGGGTTCGCCTTGATGTGATCCTCGATCACCGCGAACACCTCGGCCGTGGTTGGCTCGGGCGTGCCGCCACCGGAGGTCGCAGGCGCGCCACCGCTCGGAGCTGCGCCACCGCTCGCGCCGAGGCGCTTCTTGGTCTCGGCCATCACCATCTCGGGCGTCAGCTTCTTCAAGAATCCGAGCTTCTGCGACGCCATGATGTCGCCACTGATCTTGAGCGCGCCGCTCGAGAACAGCTTCATCGCGTCGGCCTTGCCGGTGGCCATCGCCATGAAGTTCTCGTCGCTGATGTCCAGCGTGCAGGCACCCTTGCCCGCGCCTTCGGTGACCGAGCCCGGCGGCGTGGTGAGATCGATCGTCCACGCGCTGGTCGGGTTGCTCAGCTTGAACACGAACGACGTCTTGGCCTTCTCGGCCGCGGTTGGGTTCGCCGCGATGAATCCGGCGATCGCGCGGAAGATATCGCCGCTGGTCGGCATCGTCGCCGCGCCTGCGCTCGCGCTGGCCGCGGCAGCTTTGCTGCGATCTTTTGCCGGCGATTTGATCGACGGAATTTCCTTGAACAGCTCGATCGCCGCGTTGGAGATCGCGACCTCGTTGCGCTCCTTGATCTTGGTGCGGAACACGATCTTGGTGTCGCTGACCTTCCACATCTCGGTCACGAGGGTCTCGCCGGGGAGCACGGTCGACGCGAACCGCGCCTGGATGCTCTTGACGTAGTCGGAGTTGCCGTCGGGCGCGAACGCCGCGATCACATGGCGGGTCGAGAATCCGTACGAGCACAGACCGTGGAGGATCGGCTGGCTGAACCCGAAGTTCTTGGCGAACCCAGGATCGGCATGCAGCGGGTTGGTGTCGCCCGACAGCCGGTACAGCAGCGCCTGGTTGCTCGAGGTCTTGTCCTCGATCACCTTGTCGGGCGCACGATCGGGCGGAACGTTGATGTCCGAGCTCGGACCGCGCTCGCCGCCCCAGCCACCTGCGCCGCGGACGAACGTGCCGAGCACGTTCTTGCACAGCTCGTCGCCGTGCTCGTCGTAGGTCACGAACTCGGTGTTCACCACCGCGCCCTTGCCCTTGTCGTAGATGCTCTTGATCGTCGCCTTGGTCGTCACCTTGCCGTGGGTCGGCAGCGGCCGCATCAGCTCGGTGTATTGCTCGCCGTGGAGCACGCGATCGAGGCCGAACTTCAGGCCCGGGGCGGTGATGCCTTCCTTGCCCTGGTTGAACATCATCGTGATCGCGGGGATCGCCGCGTAGCTCGGGATGACCTTCATGCCGGAGCCGGCCATCTCGTAGACGTAGCCGAGCTCCTGCTCATCGGTGGGGTTCTTCGCCGCGCCGATGCCGAGCGCGTACATCGCAACGTCGCGCTCGTCGTAGCTCTGGGTGTACTCGGGGTACTTGTAGCCGAGCGCCTCGTCGACATCGATGAACTGGTTCCCGCCCTTGCTCGGGCCGGCCTCGACGTTCTCCATGATCGGCGACATCGAGACGTTGATGTTGTCGGGGTGAGTCGTCTTGTCGAACTGCGTGATGTCGTTCCAGGACGCGTCGACATCCTCGATCGAGATCTGGCGGCCGAGCCGGAACGTCTTGCCGCTCGAGCGCTCCCAGCGCAGCTTGGCGAAGAATCCACCGCCGACCTCGTACAGACCGCCGGTGTCCTCGGTGGACTCGTGGCACAGCTTGGCGACCAGCGGCGAGACGAACTCGGGCTTGAGCGCTTCGAGCAGGGCCGGCGGCAACACGGTCTCGGTCATCCGCGAGCCCGCGATCGGCGCGATCGTGTTCACGATGATGTTGCGCTTCTTGCCCTCGTGAGCGAGCGTCTGCGCGAACCCGTGGAGTCCGAGCTTGGCCATCGCGTAGTTGGCCTGGCCGAAGTTGCCGTAGATGCCGGCGGCCGACGCGGTCATGATGATGCGGCCATAGCCGGCGTCGCGCATGTAATTCCACGCGGCGTGGGTGACCCGGAACGCGCCGAGCACGTGGACCTTGTAGACGAGGTCCCAGTCCTGCTGGGTCATCTTCTGGAACGACACGTCACGCAGGATCCCCGCGTTGTTGATGAGGATGTCGATCTTGCCGAACGCGTCGATCGCGGTCTTGATGATCTTGTCGCCATCCTCGACCGAGTCGTAGTTCGCGACGGCCGTGCCACCGGCCTCCTTGATCTCGGCGACCACCTTGTCGGCGGCCGAGCTCGATTTGCCCTCGCCGTGCGTGCTGCCGCCGAGGTCGTTCACGACGACCTTGGCGCCGCGTGATGCCAGCAGCAGCGCGTGCGAGCGGCCCAACCCACCACCGGCGCCCGTGACAATCGCGACTCGTCCGTCGAACCGTAGATCCTTGCTCATGTCGTCACCTCATCATCCTGTCTTGGTCTTGTGCTTGCGTCGGGTCGTGCCGGCGTGATCCAGCACGAGCGGGAAAACCGTCTTCCAGTCGGAGATCAGCTCGTCGAATCGACTCTCGTCGCGGTGGAGCACCGCGGTCATCGCCGCGCCGATCATCAATTGCAGCGTGAGATCCAGTGCGCGCTCCAGGCCGGGATGCTCGGCGACGTCCCGGCCAAACAGCGTCTTCGACTGCGCGAAGATCCGGTCGCGCAGCGCACGCTCGGCGCTGGCGAGCACCGGCCGTAGCTCGGGATCGGTGCGCGCGGCCGTCCGCAGCTCCATCGCGACCTGGAAGAACGCGCCGGAGAAGCATTGCCACAGAAGGCCAAGCACCGCCTCCGTGCGCGCGCGTCCCTCCGGCAGCTCCGCCGCCAGGATCTTCAGCTCGCGGGCGCGCATCTCGGCGAGATGATCGACCGCGGCGACCAGCAGGCCCGCCTTCGAGGGGAAGTGGTGGAGCAGGGCGCCGCGCGACACGTTGGCGCGGCGCTGAACCTCGAGGGTGGTGGTGCGGGCAAACCCGACCTTGATCAGGCTCTCGACCGCGGCATCGAGCAACGCGCGCCGCGTCTCGTCGCGACGCTGCTGCTGTGTACGCGGTGCACGGGCAGCCTGCGGCATGCATCGCGGTGTGTACCGTCATAGAAACAGTCAGTCAAGACTGTTTGTAAATTTGTTGTGCGAATCCGGACGGTTCTAGGACATCTCCGCGGTGCGGGGATCGGCTCGCGAGGGTGACCGAGGCAGTGGCACTCGCGACCGCTTCGAGGCAGGTTACCCGGCAGTGTCGTTCGAGGCTCGCATCGGTTGGCGATACCTGCGCGCGGGCAAGCTCGACCGCACGATGCTATGGCTCGCGGCGGTCGCGTTTGCGATCGCGGTGATCGGGTTGATCATCCTGCTCGGCTCTCACGGGGCGAGCGGAGTCGGAGTCTTGACGCTCACGGTCGGCATGCTGTCGACGATCGTGTTCCTGCTGTTGTCGGCGTTCTCGGTGTTCACCAGCGTGTCGGTGCTCGGGGTCGCGCTTGGGGTCGCGGCGCTCACCATCGTGCTCGCAGTGACCACGGGGTTTCAGCATGTGTTCCGCGAGAAGCTGCTCGGGCTGAGCCCGCACGTGATCGTGATGAAGTCGCAGACTCCGACGTTTCCCGAGTATCGCGAGGTGATGACGCTCGCGAAGCAGCTCGACCCCGACGTGGTGGGAGCGCAGCCGTTCATCTTTGCCGAGATGCTCGCGACCACCGGCAGCGGAAAGCTGTCCGGCGTCGCGATCAAAGGAATCGACCCGGTGCTCACGCGCAGCGTGCTCGATCTCGACAAGTACATGGTCGAAGGTTCGCTCGATTCGCTCGGGGCTCCCAACCGGGTGGGCGAACCGGCGCCGGTGATCCTGGGCAAGGAGCTGGCGCGCAAGCTCGGCACGAAGGTCGGTGACGTGATCACCGTGGTCGTACCGCTGTCCAACCTCGACTTCGACACCTGGCAGGCAACGTCGTCGGCTCCGACCACTCGGAAGTTTCGCGTAGCGGGCGTGTTCTATTGCGGCTACGGCGAATACGACCGCCGCTGGATGTTCACGTCGCTGACCGAGGTCCAGAGCTTGATCGGCCGGGGTGACGAGGTGCTGGGTGTCGAGCTGCGGCTCGGAAACGTCGAGAATGCCGGAGTGTTCGCGAATCGGCTCGAACAAGCGCTCGGCGGGATCCCCTATCAGGTTCAGGACTGGCATGACATCAACCACAACCTGCTCGCCAGCCTCACGCTCCAGAAGCGCGTGCTCGCGATCATCTTGACGCTGATCATCCTGGTGGCGGCGATCAACATGGTGTCGTCGCTGACCATGCTGGTCACCGACAAGACGCGCGAGGTCGCGATCATGAAGTCGATGGGCGCACGCAACGCGAGCGTCGGCTACGTGTTCAAGATCGTGGGAATCGCGGTCGGTGCGATCGGCACGGCGATCGGAGTAGGTATGGGCCTGACGCTGTGTCTGGTCGTCGCGAAGTACGGCTATCGACTCGACCCCGGCGTGTATCAGATCGATCGCCTGCCGATCAGCGTCAATCCGCTCGAGGTCGTGCTCGTCGCCGGCGTCGCGATGGCGATCAGCGTGCTCGCAACCATCGTCCCCGCCCGCACCGCCTCCGCGCTACATCCCGTCGAAGGCCTGCGGTACGACTAGCGACCGAGCCGGCGAAACTGCCTCGAAACTCCGCTGAGCGCTGGCACCAGCGCACGGACCGAGGCAAGGTACCCGAGCAGTGTTCGAAGCGTGGATCGGCTGGCGCTACCTGTACTCCGGCAAGCGCAATCGCGTCATGCTGCAGATCGCGATCGGCTGGCTGGTGTTCACCGTCGCTGGGTTCGGCGTGATGCAGGTTCCGACGCTCGCGGGGGTTGGCCTGCTGATGTTCGTGACGGGCATGCTGTTCACCGCGGCGTTCCTGGTGCTGTCGATGTTCTCCGTGTTCACCAGCGTCTCGGTGATGGGGGTGACGCTTGGCGTGGCGGCGCTGACGGTGGTGCTTGCGGTGACGACAGGGTTTCAGAAGGAGTTTCGCGACAAGGTGCTCGGTGTCAACGCGCACGTGATCGTGATGAAGCAGCAGTCGACGTTCGCCGAGTACCGCGACGTCATGAAGACCGCCAAGGAGATCGACCCGGATGTGCTCGCGGTGCAGCCGTTCATCTTCGCCGAGATGCTGGTGACGCGCGGCAAGGGCAAGCAGTCGGGTGTCGCGATCAAGGGCGTCGATCCCAAGCTGGTGCGCAGCGTGCTCGACCTGGACAAGCACATGGAGAAGGGGACGGTCGACGCGCTGGCAGTGGAGCCGAAGCTGCTGCCATCCGGGGTGCGCGCCCCGCCGCCGATCATCATGGGGCGCGAGCTCGCGACCAAGCTCAAGGCCGACGTTGGGGACTACGTCACCGTCGTGGTCCCGCTGTCCAACATCGACTTCGACACGTTGCGCATCATCTCGAGCGCGCCGCGGACACGCGTGTTTCAGGTCGCGGGCATCTTCTACAGCGGATTCGACGAATACGACCGCCGATTGATGTACGCGTCGCTGCGCGACGTCCAGGATCTGTCCGGGCAGGGCGACCGGGTCATGGGTGTCGAGCTCAAGATCAAAGATGTCGACGAGGCCAAGGAGATTGCCGGTCGTCTCCGCACGGCGCTGGGTGGCGAGCCGTACAAGGTCCAGGACTGGTATGACCTGAACCACAACCTGTTCACCGCGCTGAACCTTCAGAAGCGCGTGCTGGTGATCATCCTGACGCTGATCATCCTGGTCGCGACGGTGAACATGGTCTCCGCGTTGACGATGATGGTGACCGACAAGACCCGCGAGATCGCGATCCTGAAGTCGCTCGGCGCAACCTCCCCGGTCGTTGCGAAGACGTTTCAGATGGTCGGGCTGACTGTCGGCGGCATCGGCACGGTGCTGGGCGTGGTGATCGGGCTGGTGACCTGCCACGCACTCGCCGAGTACGGATTCAAGCTCAACCCCCGGGTGTATCTGATCGATCGACTGCCGCTCGAGGTCCGGCCACTCGAGGTGTTGCTCGTGGCAGGCGTCACGATGCTGATCAGCTTCGCGTCCACGTTGGTGCCGAGCCAGCAAGCGTCCTCCCTGCGCCCCGTCGAAGGCCTGCGGTACGACTGAGCCGCTGAGATCGAGTTTCGGTTCGCAGCGAAGCAAGGATCGAATCTCCACGCACGTGCACGTTGCGACTTGCCGGTTGGGCTTGCGCGTCCTGGTGGACACCTCGTTGTGCACATGCACACGGGCACGCCCAGGCCGCGTCGGGTGTTGTTGCGCACAGGAAACAAAAGTTGCAAAAAAGCAATCAACGTTGCTACATCTTGAAACGCAGGTCTCCTAACCATTGAGACATTCCAGATGGTTACAAACACCTACATGTGGCTCGGACCTTGTATTAGCGCGCGGCCATCATGCGCAAACTCAACTCCCTTATCACCAGCGTTGCTCTGTCACTGGCGGCCGTCTCGGCCGTCGGTTGCGCCTCCACGGATGGCGACGACGAATACGCGACGACCGAAGATGAAGCCTCCACCGCAGGCAAGTTCACGTTCTGGGCGGCGCCCGATGGTCAGTGGCACTTCAACGTGAAGTCCGGCAACGGCAGGATCCTGCTGACGTCAGAGGCGTACACGTCCCGCACGGGCGCGATCAACGGCGCGCTGTCCGTGCTCGAGAACGGCGTCGATCCCGACATGTACAAGCTGGTCTCCGCGACCCACGGCTACGTTGTCCATCTGCTGGCTGCAAACCACCAGACGATCAGCTTCTCCGAGGTCTACTCCACCAAGGGCAGCGCGAACCGCGCGATCACGTCGTTCGTTCGCGCAGTCACCAGCTACCTCGATAAGCGCGAGGCGAATTCGAGTGGTGCTCGCATCGACGTGCTCCAGGGCGAGAGCGGCCAGTTCCGGTTCAACGTGTACGCCCGCAATGGCCAGATCATGCTGAGCTCCGAGAGCTACACCACCGAGGCGGCAGCGTTCAACGGTGCGTTCGCGGTGCAGACCGAGGGTCAGAACGCGAGCAGCTACACTCTGCTGACCAGCGAGAGCGGTAGCTTTTACTTCACCGTGAAGGCGCTCAACGGCCAGGTGATCGGCGTGAGCCAGCAGTACACGACGAAGGCGGCCGCGAATGCGGCGATCAGCTCCGTGAAGTCGCTGCTGTCGACCATCACCGTCCTTTGAAGGCGGCGATCAGCTCCGTGAGGTCGCTGCTGTCGACCATCACCGTCCTTTGAACCCGGCGATCAGCTCCGTGAGGTCGCTGCTGTCGACCCTCACCGTCCTTTGAAGGCGGCGATCAGCTCCGTGAGGTTGCTGCTGTCGACCCTCACCGTCCTTTGAAGGCGGCGATCAGCTCAGCCTGTCGACGATCGCGTCCCTTGAAGCTGGTGGGCTCGGCGTGCGCTACTTCCCGTCCGAACGCCGGACGGTTCGTTGCGCAAGTTGAGTCTGACCCGGTTCCACCGTCCGGCCCAGGTGGAGGCCACGCCGCCGCAACAGCCGATACAGCGTCACCGTGTTGATCCCGGCAGCCTTGGCCGCCACCTTCACGTTCCCATTGTGCTTGGCGAGCAGCTCGGTCAGGTACTGCCGCTCGAGCGGAGCGAGCCACTGCTCGCGCACTTGCTTGAGCGTTGGATGCTGCACCCGCGCCGCGCGCGTGGTGATCGCGGCGCGCGCGTCGTGAAATGGCCGCGGCAGGTCTTCTGGCTGCAGCTCGTCGCCAGTGCACAGGATGACCGCGTGCTCGATCGAGTTCTTCAGCTCGCGCACATTGCCCGGGAAATCGTACGCGGTCAGCCGCGCGAGCACGGCAGGGCCCAGTCGCGGCGCCGGTTTTCCATGCGAGGACGCCGATTGCTCGAGGAACACGTTGGCCAGCGTTTCGAGGTTGTCCTTGTAGCTGCGCAGCGGTGGCAACTCGAGCGTCATCACGCTCAACCGGTAGAACAGATCGTCGCGAAACGTTCCGAGCTTGGCCATCGCCTCCAGGTCGCGGTTGGTCGCGCAGATCAGCCGGACATCGACGCGATCGGGTGGCTCGTTGGACCCGAGCGGTTGGATCTCACCTTGCTCGACCGCGCGTAGCACCTTGGCTTGCAACATCACCGGAAGCTCGCCGACCTCGTCGAGAAACAGCGTGCCACCGTCCGCCTTCTGAAACTCACCGACCTTGTGAAAGCTCGCGCCGGTGAACGCGCCCTTGACGTGCCCGAACAGGATGCTCTCGAGCAAGGTCTCCGGGATCGCCGCGCAGTTCACGGTGACGTACGGCTTCTCGGCCCGCCGGCTGTTCCAGTGGATCGCGCGCGCGACCAGATCTTTGCCGGTACCACTCTCGCCGCGGATCAAGATCGGTGCGTTGGTCGGTGCCGCGAGCTCGAGCTTGCGCTCGACCTCGTGCCACGCCGGCGACAGGCCCTTGATCATCAATGGCCGGCCGGTGGCGTCGCGCGACAGCTTATCGACCTGTGCACGGCGCAGCAGCGGCGCGGCGACCTCGGCGATCGCAGCGATGGATCTCAGGGTCGTCTGGTCAACTCCGCGCGGCTCTCGCGACGAAACGGTCAACACGCCGATCGTTCGGCGCTGGTAGCGGATCGGGGCTGCGACGATCGACCCGACGTCGATCAGATAGCGGGTATAGAGCGGATCGCGCGACGCATCGAGGCATAGATAGGGCTGCCCGGTGTCGAACACGTGGAGCGCGATGCCAGGCTTGGCGCCGTCGTGCTTGACCACGCGCGGCAGCGTGACGGTCACGCCACCGACGACGTGATGCACGAGCGCCAGCCCGGCCGCGGCCTTGTCCCACACGAACAGCGCGCCGTGCTCGGTCCTGGTCTCCTCGAGCGCGATCGCCACCAGCGCGGCCTCGACCCCGCCGGCCGGTGCTGCGTGTAGCCGATCCGCGATGTCGTGCACGTCGCGACTATAGCCGACGCGCTACCGCCGCATCCCGAGCCGTTGCGCGAGTTGTGCCGCGGCCGGCAAGGTGGGGTCGGTGGTCAGCGCGGTGTGGACGTGCCAGCGCGCGGATTCGTGATCTCCTGCCGCGGCGCACAGCATGGCGAGCGCGACCAGCGCGCGAGGCCACGGCTTGCACCCGATGAGGAGGTCCTCGATGGTCTTGCGCTCGGCGATCGCAGCTTCGATCCGGTCGCGTCCCGAAGCGACCTGGACGCGGTAGCGAGCCCACGCGAAGTTGGCCTCGTATTCGGGGTGGCCGGGGAACTGCCGGCACGCGATCGCGAGCTCGCTCATCGCGCGGTGGACGTCACCGTCGCCCAGCGACTTCTGGCCGCGTGCAAACGCATTCGCCGCCGATGCGACGATCGGTGGATCGATCGCCCACACCGTTCGCAGCTCTGGCAGCTTGGCGCGGAGCCAATCGTGGTAGCGACCGCGCGCGGCATCGTCTACCAGGGTCAGCCGCGCCTTCTCGATGAGGTCCCAGATCGGCTGGATGTGCGCGGCGAGCTCACCGAGATCGTACTGATTCATGACCTCGGGGGCGAACCGGGTCGCGAGCAGGCGATGCGCATCTTCGATCTGCGGGAACTCGGCGAGCGGCGTGATCTCGAGGACGTCGTAATATGTCGATCGTTCGAGTCGCTGGATCCGCGCGCGGATGTGGGCGCGCGCCTCGGCGAGCATTCGGCGCGGGACGGTCGCGGAGTTGCGAACCTCCGGGGTGAAGTCGACCGCCTCCATCGAGCCGAGCATCCACAACAGGCGTGCCACCTGGCTGGGCTCGTGGGGCCCGGACTTGACCAGGCGCTGCACCGTCCACGTGCCATCGAACCGCTTGCTGATCTCGAGCTCCGGCACGGTGAGCAACCGCTCGTCGCGCAGCGTTTGAAGCTTCGGCGTCTCGGTGGCGTAGTCGCCGACGTGCCAGCGCAGCGTTGCGCGAGGAATGTCGATGTCGATGCGCCGCGCGGCCGCCATCGTGGCTTGCCACGCGCTCGGTTCGTCGGCGCATGGGGGCAGGTTGCAGGCGGCGCGCATGATTCGCCAGCGCATCCCTGCTGCGAACCGAAGCTTGGCGGCCTGGCGGATCGCCTCGACCATGGTCTGGAGCTTCGCGGTGGGGGCGACCAGGGTCACGCGCGCGCCGGGGGCATGCTCTCGGGCCGCCGCGGAGCTTCCAACCGCCACCACACCCGGCACCGAGGGCTGCTCGCGCCAGCGATCGAGCACGTCAGCGAGCCGGGCTCCGAGGTGATCGGCGTCGGTCAACACCACCATCGGAGCATCCGTGCCGCGCGGCCCATCCACCTGCTCGGCGTCCCATTTCGACTTGACGCCAGCCCGATTGAGTTGCTCTTCGAGCTGAACCCCGAGCCCGACATTGGCCAGTGCGATGAGCACTGCGGCGGTCACTGGTCCAGCGTACCGCGGTCGTCACCGCGATGGCAAAAGCTCCACGATGTCCTGGCAAAGCTCGTCGATGGCGGCGCGGGCAGCCGTGCTCACGCCACCCAGGCTGATGAATCCATGGATCAAACTTGCATAACGCCGATGGCGCACCCCGACGCCCGCTGCTGCTAGCCGGGCCGCGTGATGATCGCCCTCGTCGACCAGCGGATCGAAGCCGGCGGTCGCAACGATCGCCGGTGCAGCGCGGTCGAGCGCAGGCCAGAACGCCGGTGAAAACGCCCGCTGATCGTCGGTGGCGTGGAGATAGTGATTGCGGAACCACAGCATCATCGACCGGGTGAGCAGAAAGCCATCCGCATGGCGATCGATCGAGGGCGACGACATCGTCAGGTCGACCATCGGATAGATCAGCACCTGAAGGTCGGGAGGGCGCGCTGCGGTATGGTCGACGTGTGCGGCGAGGAAACCGCCGAAGCTATCGCCCGCCACGGCGATCCGGGCGGTGCTCGGTGCGTCCTGGGCGAGTGCCGTCCACGCCGACACCGCGTCGTGGATCGCCGCCGGGTTCTTGTGCTCCGGGCCGAGCCGATAGCCGACCGACGCCACCGTGCATCCGGTCTGTTGCGCGAGTAGCCGGGTGATCGGCTCCGAGCCGCGGATCGATCCGAGCACGCCGCCACCACCGTGGAAGTAGACGATCCGGTGAGCGCGTGCCGAGTGTGGGACGAACACGCGAACCGGGATCGGACCGGCGGTTCCATCGACGGCGGTGTCGGTGACGCTCGCCATCTCGACGTATGGCACCTCCAGGGGCTCGAACCCGTTCTCGACGTACGCTCGCGCAGCGGCTGGCTCCATGGTCTCGAGCGGAGGATCGCGAAGCAGCCGCTGGATCCCGAGCAACGCCGCGAGCTCCGGATCGAGGCCGCGTTCGATGTCGGCGCGGCGACGGCGCGCGAACACCGAGCCCAACGGCGGGCGCAGCGCAACGCGCGCGGCGGCCCGCAACAGGCGATCTTTCACGCTGCGGACGATACAGGATCAGCGCAGGCGACGCTGGAGCTTGGCCGCACGTGCGCGCAGCTCGTCGCCGCGTCGCGGCAGCTTCGGCCAGCGAACGTGCGCGAGCTGGCTCACCTGTCGTGCCCAAAGCATCGGCAAGCGCGATCTCGGCTCGGGCGAGGTCGATTGGTTCGGCGACGCGCTCCCGGATCTCGACAGCGACCTCGAGATCCGGGGTAGCTGCGAGTGACTACGCGCGTCGCCGCCGCCGCCGGCGCAGCACCAGCACCGGTGCGATCGCGAGGCCGGCGAGCAGCCAGCCGGTCGGGCTATCGGTCGCGCTGCATCCGCCGGTCGAGACGGCCTCGGGCCAGCACACGCCGCCGTCGCCGCCGAGGCATTCGAATCCCGAAGGGCAGGTGCCCTGCTCGCAGGCTGCCGTGCACAGCTGATCATCATCGCGCTTGCCGCACATCCCGGTCGCACACGACTCGTTGTTGGCGCACTCGGCACCGAGGCCGCCGGCGACGCTGCTGTCGGGAACGCAGTAGCCGCCCATGCAGTAGAAGCCATCGTCGCAGTCGGCGGTCGCCGCGCACGCGTCGGTCACGGTCACGGTGGCCGTGGCGTTCGCGGGCCGGCCGCCCGAGTCGAAGCCGCTCAGGGTCAACGTGTGCTCGCCGGGCGTCAGCGTGGACGGCACCTTGAACATGAACGGACCGGTCGCGAGCTCGCCCACCATCTCACCGTCGATCGTGAGCGCCGCGCTCTGAGGTTCGAGCTGCGACGTCATCTCGGCGAGCACGTTGAACTGCGGCTTGACCCACTGGCCCGGCGTCGGACCAACGAACGAGAACGTCGGCATCGCGAGATCGGACGCACCGAACGTGTCCAGCAGGTACTGCACGCTGTTCTGCGTCGAGCCGCCGCACGCACACGCACGCGCCGTGGACTCGCCGCAAGCCGAGCTCTCATCCTGGAACCGCTTCGCGCTTCCCAGATCTAGATAGGTCATCGGGTCCTTCGCGTTGAGCTCGTGATCGAGCCCCCACGCGTGACCGGCTTCCTGCGCGACGGCTCCGCACAGGAACTCGAGATCGGAGGTCAGGTTCGCGAACACGAACGTGATGACGTTGTTCACGCGCGCGTCGCAGCTGACGAACGGGGCGACGCCGCCGGCATTGAGCCCGGGGTGGAGCTGGGTCGACGTTCCGCCGACCATCACCTCGAAGTGCGCCGTGTTGCCCGGGTCGTCGGTGACGATCTCGATGTTGAACGGCTCGAAGGTTTCACGCACGCACGCGACCAGCTTGTCCCAGTGCGCCGTCCCGTACTTCCACGGCTCGAGCACGACGTTGCCGACCGCGATGCTCGACTGGTTGGTCAAGCTGTTGTCGGCGCCGGGGCTGACCGCACAGCCATACGGCAGGCAGTTGTTGAGGTACAGCTTGTGCGAGATCGTCGCCAGTGCGGTGGCGTCGACCGGGCCGCGAACCACCCGGTTCTGCCAGACGACGCCGGCGGGCGGCAGCGGCTCCGCGGAGGCGGTGGTCGCTCCCAGCACAACGAGCGCAACCAGGATCCTTCGCATGATCTGACCATAGAGACCTCGACCATCGCCGCGCGACTGAGGAGATTTCCCCAAATCTGTGGACTCCAAGCAGCAGCGACCTGGCGCGATCTCCGACGAGACTCCGCGTACTCACAGCGAGTTTTCCGCGATCTTCCCCATGGCAACTCGAGCAGCCACCCAGCTGGTCCGACTCCGTCCACCTGCGGACACCAACAGCGCCGGCCAGTCATTGATCCAGTCGGCGTTCCGGGCGATGAAACGCCATGCTTACGATCGACCTGAGTCAGAAACACGCATTGGTGGCGGGTGTGGCCGACGACGGAGGGTTTGGGTTTGCGATCGCCAAGGCGTTTGCCGAAGCCGGCGCCAAGGTCTCGGTGGCGACCTGGCCTCCCGCGCTCGGCATCTTCAGGACCATGCTGGAGCGGGGGAAGTTCGATTCGTCGATGGTGTTGCGCGGCGGCGGCAAGATGCAGCTCGCGAAGATCTATCCGCTCGACGCCGACTACGACCGCATGGAAGACGTTCCCGCGGAGGTGAAGGACAGCAAGCGCTACCGCGAGCTGGGGGATTTCACGATGAGCGGGCTCGCCGCCGCGGTTGCCGCCGATGGCGGCGTCGACATCGTGGTGCACAGTCTGGCCAACGGACCGGAGGTCAAGAAGCCACTGCTCGAGACCTCGCGCCGCGGTTACCTCGGAGCGCTGTCGGCCTCGGCGTACTCGAACGTGTCGATGATCCAGCACCTCGGCCCGGTGATGCGCCGAGGTGGATCGTTTCTGAGTCTGTCGTACATGGCCGCCGAGCGCGTGGTCCCCGGCTACGGCGGCGGCATGTCATCCGCGAAGGCCGCGCTCGAGTCGGATGCGCGCGTGCTGGCGTACGAAGCGGGCCGCAAGTGGGGCCATCGTGTCAACGTGATCTCCGCCGGCCCGTACGCATCACGTGCCGCCAGCGCGATCGGCTTCATCGATCAGATGATCGACTACACGAGCCGCAACGCGCCGCTCACCGAGGCGCTGACGGCTGAAGAGATCGGCGCGACCGCCGCGTTTCTGTCGAGCTCGCTCGCCAGCGGGATCACCGGCAGCGTCGTCTACGTCGACAAGGGCTACCAGGCGATGGGCATTGCGGTCGATCGCGAGAACGTCGCCAAAGCGCGATAACGCACCACGTCGAGATCGCCAGGCTCTGCCAGGGGCCGTAGCGAATCGCACGAGCAAGCGCGAACTAGCCACGCGGGCCATGTTTGACGTTAAAATTCCACCGTGGCCAAATCCAACTTGATTGTTCTATCGATCTCGACCGCAGTTGCCTTGCTCGGGTGCGGAGGCAGCGGCGGCGATAGCCGTCCGCGTACCGCTCCCCTGCTGCCCGTGCCGTATCAGGACGCCTTGTGCTCGGAGTACGACGCAGGCGGCGAAGGAACTGTCGACTACGTCTACAACTACAACTACGACGACGACGGGTTCGTGACCGACTACACCGGGACCGGGAGCTTCACCGCCACGTTCGAGTACGACGACGACCACTTTCTCCTCCGATACTTCTACGGGGTCCCCGGAGCTACGGGCTTCGAGGGCGAGGACAAGTACACACGCGATGACTTCGGTCGCGTGCTGACCTACGAGGGGCGCGACGAGAGTCGGTCGCCCGCGAACACGACGATCTCGAACGAGACGTACACCTACGATGACCAGGGTCGGACGCTCAAGTCTGTGACCACGTTCAACGATGGGGTCAATCCCCCGGACACCACGACCACGGAATACGTCTACGAAGGGTCCTCGATCCAGCCGAGCTCGGCGACGATCACGTTTGACGGTGGGATGACGAAGATCACGTATACGTCCCCCAATGATCAGACGCTGCATGGCGACATCGACTTCGACGCCGACGGCACGATCGATCGGATCTTCGATCAGACGTACAACGACGATCTTCAGATCCTGACGTCGATCGTGAAGGAACAGGGGGCCGTCATTCAGCGGAGTGCCTGGACCTACGACAGCCACGGGCTGGTGCTCACCAACATCGAGGCGGCGCAAGAGGGCGGCACCGAGGAGTATCGCTGGATCGCGACGCGTAACTCCGATGGCATGGCTCAGAAGATCGATGCGTCGAACACCATTCCGGGCCTCGAGTTCCATGACATCGAGGTCTACAAGGACGCGTGCACGACTCCGCCCACCGCGTTGGTCGCGCCACGACCGGTGAAGCTGCGGCCGCGCGGACTCGACGGCCAGGTGGTCCGGCTCCGGGCGCTCAGCGACGTCGGTCGCCGCGCGTCTAACTGAAGTTTGCCTTCCACAGCTCGGCAAGCTTGGGATCGCCGTCGACCGCCTTTGCGATCGCGTGGAGCCTCGGGCAGGTGTCGGCGAACCAGGCGCGGTTAGGCCGCCACTGGGTCATCACCGCGATGTAGAGGTCCAGGACGCTGCGAGTTTCGCCCAGGAACCACGGGCCTCTCGCGGCCGCTTCGACCTGGTTCCACAGCTTCATGCGATGGGCATCGGTCGATGCACGCAGGGCGGCCCCGGCGTCGCCGACCCACTTCGACGGTTCATCGCCATACGTGAACGTCGGATAGACGGCCGCGACGAAGAACACCAACCAGCGCAGGGCCTCGCGGCGCTGGGGGCCGCGCGGTAACAGCGCCGCGGACGGCGCGAGCTCATCGAGGTGGATCGCGAGCGCTGCCGACTCGGTCATGATCCCGCCGTCGGGAGCGATCAGCGTCGGTACCTGGCCGAGCGGGTTCGCCGCAAGCAGTCGGTCCCGGCCCGGGCCGGGTTGCGAATAGTCGACCTCTTCACGGTCGTACTCGATCCCCGTGAGTACGAACATGGCCTCGGCGATCGTGGACCCACAGCCTTTGCATCCGATGACATGCCATCGCTTGTTCGTCATGGGGAGACCCTACCTGTGTGGTGCGTGGTGGTCTTGCAGGAACTTGCTTTGGAGTTGCCGACCGAGCGCCACCGCGCGATCGTGGAGCCATGCCGCAGTTCTCGATCACCCGCGCGCTGGAGGGTCACGACGTATCGGCGATCCGGGCGGTGTGCGACGGCTGCGATGCCATGCGGCTCTGCGAGGAGCATTGCGACCACGCGATGCTGTGGTTCGTCACCGGTGGGCGGTTCGAGCTGCGCGATCGCAACGGGGTCCAGGTGATGGATCCGACGCAGGGAATCATCTTGCCCGCGGGGCATGGCTTCACGATCAAACATCCGGCCGGACCGGACGTATGCGTTGCGTTTCGCGGTCCGATCGTCGACCAGCTCGCTGGCGCCGGTTCGCGCCGAGTCGCCGTGCCGGCCGCGCTCGCAGCGCGGCTCGGCGACCAGCTGAAGCGATGGCGCGATGGCGCAGCTGATTCGTTCGCCGTTGCGGAGCTGCTGGCTGCGATCAGCGCGGAACCGTGTCCCGTCGAGCATCGCGACCTGGTGTCGGCGATCGTGCACGTCCTCCGCGTACGGTTCGCCGAGTCGCTCACGCTCGAACAGCTGTCGGACCACACCGGCTACTCGGTATTCCACGCGTGCCGGGCGTTTCGCGCGACCACCGGATCGACGATCGCGGGGTTTCGGCGCGAGCTCCGGTTGCGCCACGCGCTCGCCCGGCTGCTCGACGGCGACGAGCCGCTGATCGAGGTCGCTGCTGCGACCGGGTTCGCCAGCCAGGCGCACCTGACCAACCTGTTTCGTGCACGCTTCGGCATCACACCGGCGCGAGCTCGATCAGCGGCAGGCCGTCGCGCGCTCGCCGAGTTGCCTACTTTGGCTTCGTGAGTCGCGTCGCCGGGATCAACGCCGGCGGCTTCTTGGGCGAGATCGCGATCGGATCGATGTCGGTCGTGCCGCAATACAGGCACGCGCCATTGAGGATCACGTCGTGCTCGCAATGTCCGCACCGGACGCAGATCCCGTTGTCACGCTCCGCATGCGCGCACGTTGTCGCGGGATTCGTCACGATTGCAGCTTAGCCCGGATCACCCACCACGCCGCTCGCTGCGATCATGGCATCGTTTGGCCTTGGCGCCTCGCCGGTTCGTTCCGCTTCCTCGTGCAATCCCGCAGCGTGCGTGTTCATCGCGCAAGCTTGGCACCGAGCCGCCAGGTCAACCCGGAGTGGCGTAGCGAAGCCCGCTTGACCGCAGCCTGGAACACCGGGCGAGCGCCGATGATCACCGCGCTTCGCCGCGCGCGCGTGATCGCGGTGTAGACCAGCTCGCGGGTGAGGAGCGGGATCTCGTCATGCGGCAGCACGAGACCGATCGCGTCCAGCTCGCTGCCCTGGCTCTTGTGCACGGTCAACGCCCACGACAGCTCCAGCCGGTCGCGCAGCGCTTCGATCGCGAACGGCCGGAGCTCGCCGGCGATCCGGAACACCGCGCGAAAGTGATGGCGGCCGAGCCCTTCGTCGGCACGCACGATCATCCCCTGATCCCCGTTGAACACGCCGCGCTGGTAGTCGTTCGCGGTGATCATCACCGGCTCGCCGGGAACCAGCTCGGGCCGACCGGTGACCGACATCCGCTCGAGCGCGAGGTCATGTAGATGATCGTTGATCGCGACCGATCCGGTCGGCAACGCGCGCGTCACCGTGAGGATCCTCGCCGTCTGCAGGTGCGACCACAGCTGCTCGAGCTCGCCGCGCTGCGCTGGATCGATCGTGCCGTCGACGAACCGGAACACCCGATCCGCGGCCCGCAGCGCGGTCGCGCCGCCGAAGTGGTGCCACAGCGCTTCGGTGGCGGCGATCGTGGTCTCGTGCGGATTCGGCGTTGCACGCGGATCCACCCACTCGGCGCCGGCGAACGCGAGCGTGCCGGGCGTCCGCGCCGCCGGCAACCGCGGCGCTCCGCCCTCGTTGATCGCGCGGGCGAGCTCGAAGATCGCGCGGCCGGCCGGATCTTGCGTGTCCATGCGGAAGCTGCGCTCGAGCCGTCCCACCGGCACGTCGTAGGGCGCGTTGGCGAGGTCGGCGAGGATCTGCCCGGCATCGACCGCCGGCAGCTGGCGGGCGTCTCCGATCAAGATCAGCGGCGCCTCGACCGGCAGCGCGTCGAGCACGGCATCCATCAGCTCGAGGTCGACCATCGATGCTTCGTCGACGATCAGCGCGCCGACCGGCAGCGGGCTCTGCGCGTGGTGCGCATAGCGATGGCCCTGGTAGCCGAGCAGCCGGTGCAACGTCTGGGCGAGCGGCGGCGCGGCCATCAGCAGGCGATCGTGCTCGTTCGGATCCGCGATCGCGGCAAGCTGCTCGCCGATCACCTGGGTCAGCCGGTTCGCCGCCTTGCCGGTCTGCGCGGCGAGCGCGATGTTGGTGATTCCCAGGCGCGCCAGGCCGCGCACGATCGCTGCGGCGACCACCGTCTTGCCGGTGCCGGGACCTCCGGTGACGACCGTGAGTGCGCCGCCGAGTGCCAGGCTCACGGCGCGCACCTGTTCGTCGGTCAGCGGTCGCTGGCCGGGCCGCAGGGCCAGCTCCGCGACGATCGCAGACCCATCCGTTCGCGGCGCTGCCAGCCGAACCGCGAGCCGGGTCGCCACGCGATCCTCGAACCAGCGCGACCGCTCGGTGTAGAGCTCGTCGTGCTCGACGACCAGCGGCAGCCGCGCATCGTTGGCGCCGATCACCGAGTTGAACCTGGGCGTGCCGGTCAGATGCGCGATCGTCTTGGCGACCCGGGCCGGCTCGAGGTCCAGGCCCGAGACCCGCGCGATGTCGGCGATCAGACCGCGCAGCGGCCCCTGGCGCACGCCGAGCGGCAGGCAGGTCGAGCCCTGGCGCTGCGCGATCATCAGGGCGAGCACCAGCACCGCGAGTGCTTCTGGATGATCGGACGATCCGAGCCAGCCGACATCGGCGGCGACCAGCTCCTCGGCGAGGTAGAGGCCCTCGTCTCCCAGGTCGCAGCTGCGGGCGCCGACGCCGAGCTTGCGAAACAGCTCGCCGCCCAGCACCGGTTCGAATCGCGTGCGCAGCGTGCCGCGGGGATGTAGCGGCGTCGTCATCGTCGAGCCTCCGGGATCTGAAGCCCCGCGAGCCAGCGCGTCCAGGTGTCCACGGTGGCCGGCTCGATGCGCACCGGCACGACGACACCGTAGCGAATGAACGCGAACAGCACGCCGGCGAGCTGGCGGCGCCCTCGCATTCGCTCGGCGGCGATCGCATAGAGCCGCGCCTGCACGCTGTAGTGCTCGCTGGCGCGCTGCGTGGCGGCGGCGATCAAATCATTGCCGCCCAGCAGATCGCTCTTGTAGTCGAGCACCCACAGCTGATCGTCCCAGGCGATCAGCGCGTCGATGAAGCCCTTGACCAGACCGCGCAACGGCGCCGCCGGCTCGAGCGCAGGCAGCGGGTAGCTGAACTCGATCTCGCGGGTCAGCGCTGCGGCGTTCGACATCGCCGGCAGCGTGTAACCATCGCTCAACGCCAGCGGCTGGGTCAGCGTGCGATAGACCACCGACGCCGCGTGGGGGAGGTGGCGCGCATCGATCCCCCAGGTCCGCGCGGAGCTCGCGAGTTGCGCCTGCACGCCGGGCAGCATCGACCAGGCGCCGCCATCAGGAGCGCGCCGCACGTCGTCGAGCTCGACCAGCTCCAGGACCTCATGAAGGAACGAGCCCGAGCCTGCACCCGGCGGCAGCTCGTCCGGCCCCACGCTGCCGCCTCCGTCATCGACGTCGAACTCCGCCGGATCGATCGCGCGCGCGTCGGATCGCGAAGCGATCGCCGCCGCATCCAGCGTCTTCGCCAACCGGGTGTACGAAACCATCGCCAGCCCGCCGCGTGGACCTTCGATCGGAGCGAGCTCGCGCGGTTGGGGCGGCGGCGGCGTGGTGAGGCCGGACAGCGCGTCGGGCGGTGGGGCGGGCAGTGCACTCGCATCGGTGGCGATCGCGATGGGCTCGAACAGCGAGCTCGCTCGCGGATCGGCAAGCGCGGCGGTGACGCAGCGCTGGATCGGAGCGTACGCAGGTGACCCCTTGAGCCCGAGGTAGCTGGGCAGATACAGCCGGACCTGCGCGCGGGTCACCGCGACGTACGCGAGTCGCTGGTTCTCGGCCACCGCTTCGTCCTCGAGCGCCTGGCCCGTGGTCTCGTCGGGTTCGCCGAGCACCAGGGTGCGGGCATCTTCGATCGACAAGGTGCGCACTTTCGACGACGGTCCGCCCGAAGCGCCACCGAACAGAAACACGTACGGCGCCTCGAGCCCCTTGGCCTTGTGGATCGTCAGGATCCGGATCGCGTCACCATCGGTCTCGGCGCGTTGGACGTCGCGCTCGTCGGTGGCGGTGTCATCCATCATCCAGCGCCGGAGCTGCACCACCAGCTCGTACAGATCGCATCGCGATCGCGATAGCTCACCGAGCAGCAGCTCGATCAGATGCCAGGTGTTGGTCAGCGCGCGCTCGCCATCGCCGAGTACGAGCGCGCGCTCCGCATAGCCACTGTCCTCGATGATCCGGCGGAACAGCGCCTCGTATCCGCGCTGCGCCGCGAGCCGCGCCCAATCGAACAGCATCGCGAGCTGAGGGTGGTGGTCGGGCCCGTCGACCACCTGCATCAGCTCGTCCCATCGCACGTCGAAGAATCGCGTGCGCAACGCACGAACCCGGGCCGATCGATCGCGCGGGGAAGCGATCGCCGCCAGCAACGCGGAAAGCTCGTAGGCCTCGCGAGTCGCGAACAGCTTCTCGGGCTCGACCACCGCGCACGCCAGCCCGCGCCGGCGCAACATCCCGGCGATCTCGGAGCTCTCACCGTTGGTGCGGGTCAGCACCATGACGTGACCCAGCGCAAATGGCTGGACCACGCCGCCTCGCGACCACACCGGCGGCGACGCGCGCAGCTCTTCGATCTGCTTGCCGATCGCGTCCCCGAGCGCAGCGCGCGTGGTGTCCGCGCTGACCGGCGACTGCAGCGCCAGCACCGCGACTGGTGGCCGCACATCCTCGGTGACCACCGAGCCACTCGCACGGACCGGGTCGTCGTACCGGATCGACTTGTCGAGCAGGGGCTGAAATGGGTTGCCGATCAACAGGTGGTTGATCGCGCTCACCATCGGTACGGTCGAGCGGTGGTTGATGTCGAGCACCACGCGCGTGGCACCGGCGCGCAGCATCTCCTCGCGCGCCTTGCGATAGGTCTCCACGTCGGCGCCGCGAAACCCGTAGATCGCCTGTTTCGGATCGCCGACGATCGTCAGGCTGCGTGCATCGGGATGCATCCACACCGCGCGAAAGATGCTCCACTGGATCGGATCGGTGTCCTGGAACTCGTCGATCATCGCCCACGGCGTGCGCTCGCGCAGGCGCGCTGCGAGCTCACCGCCGCGTGGTTCGCGCAGCGCTTCCCACACCAGCTCCAGCATGTCGTCGTAGTCGAACAAGCCACGCTCGGCCTTGTCGCTGCCGATCCGGGCGTGCAGTTGTGGCAACAGCTCGCTGACGATCGCTTCGTCGAGCGAGGTCGTGCGCAGCACCGCCCGGATCGCGGCCACCACCTCGGCGTGGCGCTGGGACCCGGCGAAGTACTTGAGCGTCTTGTCCAGCGGAGCGCGAATCTCGTCGCGGACCCGCGCCAGCTGTGGGGGTGGTGCATCGGCGGAGGACCGCTCGAGCGAGCGACCCACCGCGGCGAGCCAGCTGTCCATCCAGGTGCGCTCGTTGCCCTTGAGCTTGAGTCCGGCGAGCGTGTTCGCGCGGCGATCGGCGGTCCCGAACAGCTCGAACATGGGTACCAGCGCAGCGCGGAGCGCGTCGGGATCGAACGGCCTGGCAACCTTGGCGTCGGCACGCGCGCACTGCAGCAGCAGCTTGCGCAGATCATCGACGGTGCGCTCGGTCTCGAGATACGCCGCGATCAGCTCGCGCTCCGGTTGGATCCGCGCGAATCGCTCGCGTAGCAGGCTCGTGAACGCGGCATCGAACGCGACCTCGTCGACGATCTGGGTCTGATCGAACAGCCGGCGCGCCGCGAACGCATCTTCGATCAACACGCGATGGCAGAACCCGTGGATCGTGAAGATCCGCGCATGGTCGAACGTGGTGACGGCGTTGCGCAGGCGTTCACGTGCGGTCGGGTCGAGCTGCCACGATGACTCGGAGGATCCGGGTGACGCGGGCTGCGCGGAGTCGTCGCGCGTGCGCGCGAGCCGATCGAGCAAGTCGCGAATCCGCATGCGGAGCTCGGCGACCGCCTTGTCGGTGAACGTGACCAGCAAGATCTGCGCGAGCTCGGCGCCCGCGAGGATCAGATCGACGACGCGGTGCTCGAGGAAGAACGTCTTGCCGGTACCGGCGGATGCCTCGACGACCACCAATCGATCGGTGGCCGGCGGCAACGAGCCAGGGCGTGCGATCGTGGTCATGAGGTCTTGAACCCGTGTTTGCCGTCCATCCGGCTGGTCAGCGGCCCGAGCCGCCGCTGGGCGATCGCCACGGCGTCGCGTGGAATCTGCAGGCCATCGACGCGATCGATCGGTCCGTAGCCGATGCCCTTGGTCGGATCGCGGAACCTGGGGCCAGGGAGCTCGCCGGTGAGCGCGGTGGCCAGCCCCTCGAGGGGAAGCAAGTAGCCGTGACAGCCATCGAGGAGCTCGCGCGCCAGCGCAGCGAGGTAGTCGCGGGCCTCGCGGGCCGTCCACGGCGCGTGGCTGATCTCGTCGACCTTGCCATGACGGTCGATCAACAGGTGACGATGCCCGGCCGGCGCGATGCCGGTGGCGGCGAGCACGAGATGATCGAACGCGCCGCGTAGATGGTATGGGCTGCGCGGCTTGCGCTCGCCCAGCAGGGCGACGACCGACGTGTGGTGGTTGCCCGCGCGCAGCAGCAGCTCGGTCTGTCCCACCAGCTGGACCGCCCGTCCGGGTGCGAGCTCGATCTCGATCGCGGGCTGCAGCGCCGCGGCCTGCGACGCTGACCGGCCAAACGCGATACGCAGAACGTCCGCCGGAATCGGACCGAGCGCGCGCCGCCAGGTGTCGAGCAGCTCGAGATCGACGACGCGTGCGGCCTCGGCGAACACGCCCACCGGAAACTGGCCTCGGACCTGAGCGTCGCGGATCGCGCGGTCGTAGTGCTGTGCGGGCGGGGTGGCAGGATCTCGCAGCTGCGCGGCGAACACGTCGCGCAACACGCGGGCACGCTCGGGGCGCTGCAGATGGAACGGCTCGTCGGTCTGCTCGCTGAGCTCGTCGTCGTCGAGCTCGTCGAGATCGAGCACCGCCTGTGCCCAGGCCTGGATCGGATTCTCGACGAACATGCGAAGGTTTGCGATCGTCACCGGACGGGTGCGCGGGGCAGTCGTCGCCGTCGCCGGTGGGTCGACCACGCCGAGCGCGGCCTGCAGCGGGCGCAGCTCGGGCTGCGACAGCAGCGCGTACAACCCATCGGGATCGGGAACCGCGTGACCCCCGGCGCGCAGATGATCCCGCACGCGCGTACGAACCTCGCACGCCCAGCGCTCGCGCTCGATCGAGGGCACGACCGCGCGGCCGCCGCGACCAAATCGATGCAGCGGCTGCCGGATCGTCAGTTGCGCGAGCGCCTCGCGACTCGATCCGGCTCCCAGGTACGGAGCCAGCGCATCGCAGAGCTCGTGGATCACCGACGATGGATTGAGCGCCTGTCCGCTCTTCGGCTCCACCGCGACGTACGACAGGTAGAGCCCGTCGCGCGCGCCCAGCAGGACGTCGAGGAACGCGGCTCGATCGCGGTCGCGCGGCGAGACGTCGCCGGGCCGCGACGACCGCCGCAGATCGAGCGGGCTCTGGCGATCGCTCGCGGGAAACCGCCGTTCGTCGAGGCCCGCGACGAACGCGACGCGGAAAGGCACCGGACGCTTCGCGGACAGCGGCGCGATCATCACACCGCCCGCGAGTGGCTCACCACGGTCCGCGCGCGCATCGCCGAGGCGGCGCGTCGCGTGGGCGCGCGCCTCACGGAATCCGATCACCCGGCGATCGAGATCGAGGTGCGCAAGGCTCGCCAGCGTCGCGCGGACGCGTTCGAGATCCCGCATCGCGTCGGGATCGCGTGCGGCGAGGTAGGCATCGACGATCGTCGCAAACACCTCCGCCCACCGCGTGAGCGGGGCCTCGAGGCGAGCGAGCCAGGCGGCGTCTTCACACAGCGACCGAACGATCAGCGCGTAGGTGGCCGCGCTGGCTTGCTGATCGGGGCGCAGCTCCTCGGGCGACACGTCGAGGCCGCCGATCCGTGCCGGTCCGCGCGCCGATCGCTCCCCCACCATGAACGCTCCCAGCGCGAGCCGCCGCACGCCCTGGTCCCAGTGGAAGCTGCCGGGAAAGCTCTCGAGGTAGGTGCCCTCGTGTGCGCGATGATCCGCGCCGTGGGCGATCCCCAGGCGCTCGCTCCACCACACCCAGTCCGCCGGATCGACATGAGGATGTCCGGCGAGCACGGCCGGGTGGGTCATCACGCGCAGCAGATCGCGCCGCGTCATGTTGGTGGTGGGGAGCTCGAGCAGCGCGAGCACCGCCTCGGCGATCCGACCGCGATCGTCGATCGGTGCATCGATCAGATGTAGCGGCACGCGGACGGCCTCGAACGCCGACGGCGCCAGCGCGAGATGGACGTCAGCGTCGCCGGCGATCCACACCGCGATCTCGTGCGCGCGCAGCGAGGGATCTTCATCGAGCAAGGTCCGGATCTCGGATGCGATCACCTCGATCTCTCGGCGCGGGTTCGGACACGCGAGCACGGTGACCCCGGCCTCGCTGCACCGCGCGCTCGGAGCTTGCCGCAGCTGGACATCGCGCAACAGGCAGCGCAGCGCGAGCGTGGCCTCATCGTCGTTGTCGAATCGACTGTCCAGATCGCCGGCGGTGCGCTCGACCAGCGCAGCGAGCGTGTCGCGAACCGGCCGGCCCCATAGCACCAGCGGTAGCGGATCGCTGGTCGTGTGAGCGGTGCGGCGTCCCGCGATGTCGTCCCACAGCTCCTGGCAAGGATCGAGCACGTAAACGGTCACGTCCGTGGTCGCGGAGAGATCGGTGAGCGCGTCGAGCTCGGAGCGCGTGAGCATCGAGATCCCGAACACGCTGACCGGACCGGCGAGCGCGGGCGGCGCCAGGCCCAGCTTGCGCCGCAGCCACGGCACCATCGGCACGAGTGCGTGATGATGCCCCGGATCGACCGATGCGAGCCGATCGAACACCGCGCGCAACAGCGCCGCTTGCCAGCCGGCCGCCGGATCGCCGTCGAGCTCGGCGGGCACCTGGCCATGGTCGAGCAGCGGCATCCAGTCCGGCCGCGTCGCCGCGTATTGCCAGTACAGCCGCGCGAGCTGCGACGCTAGCTGGACCCGCCGAGGGCCTGCGCGATCGCCCGGATCCGGTGCGGCGTCGAGGTAATGCGCGACCTGCGGCAACGCGCGCACCACCCCGTCGTCGGCGAGCACCGAGCCCAGCAGGACCGCGAGCCGCGCGCGATCGATCGCGACGAGATTGGACGCGCGATCCGCCCATCCCTGCTCGATGAATCGATCAAACGTGGTCAGGTTCAGCCCCGAGGCGATGCCTCTCGAGACCGCGATCTGCTGGGACAGCCAGCGGGCCATCAAGTGACTACCAACGACGATCGTCGACGGCGCGAACGGATCGACCGGCGGCAGTCGTTCGAGCAACGCAGCCAGCAGCTGCTCGACGCGGTTAGCGTGGACCGCGCGCAACACGTCAGACCGCCGGCACGATCGCCCACAGCGCGCTGGGCACGACCTCGAACGTTGCGGGTAACCGGCCCGGCGCTTCGCCGTCGATCTCGAGATCCACCACGCTGCCCGGATCGATCGGCTCGGCCGATACCACGCGGGCACGGCGCGACGACACCTCGCGCATGTTGATGTGGCTGCCGGTGTACAGCCGCGGCGAGCTGGTCAACACCTTGGTGAACCCGAGGTCACCGATCGCCACGACGTCAAAGCTGCCATCGTCGATCTCGGCGTTCGGTGCGATCTTCATCCCGCCGCCGAAGTAGCGCGCGTTCGCGATCGCGACGGTGTTGAGCGTGGCCTCGACGCGATCCTTGCCGTCGAACACCAGCTGGATGCGCTGGTTCTTGTACGACCACGTGGCGCGCAGGGTCGCCGTGAGAAACGACAGCCTGCCGAGCCGCTTGCCCGATTGTTCGACCATCCGGCTGATCACGCCCGAGGAGCCGAACGACGCGACGTTCGCGAACATCCGGACCGCCTGGCGCGCCGAGGCGTCGCCCGGCGTCTCCATGAACGTGACCTTACCGACGTCGATCTTCTTGCGGTGGTTGGATGCGATCACCGACGCGGCGGCGGTTACGTCGTTGGACAGGCGCAGCGTGCGGCGAAAGTCGCCGCCGGTACCAAATGGAATCAACCCGAACGTGGCGTCGGGCGCGATCGCCGCCCCATCCGCGAAGAACCCATTGACGACCTCGTTGACCGTACCGTCGCCGCCGACGGCGATCACGCGCTCTGCGCCGGCTCGCAACGCCTCGCGGGTCAGCCGCGTGGCATCACCGCGCGCGGCGGTGATCGCGGCTTCGAACGGAAACACCCGGGCGATCGCCTCGCCGAGCTCGGGCCATCGCTTACCGAGCCTGCCCCCCTGCGAGTTGGGGTTGACGACGACGACCGTGCGCGGCGCGACCATGACGGCGGCCAGTATACGCGTCGGGTCCGATCGCGAACGCGAAGCGGGCGGGATCTCTTGGGATCTGGTCCGGGCGAGACTGAAGGAGCTGGGGAACAGGGAACGGGAATCGGGAACCGATCGTTACCCAGGACCATCATTGATCGCGCGGTCGATCTTGGTCTTGAGCTCGACGTAGCGGCGCAGAAAATCATAGTGGCGCTCGCGAAATGCCTGCGCATACCGGCGCTCGCGCGCCTTGACGCGCCACGCTTCGGCCAGATCGTCGAGCCGCGAGATCAGCTGCTTCGCCTCGGTGAACGGCGCGACCAGCACGCGTGAGCCGGCCATCTCCACCAGCTCGACCTTCCCGTTGTCCGCCGGGCCCAGGAACGTCAGCACCACCGTATCCGGATGCTGGTTGCGGATCGTGCGCGCGATCGTGGTCGCGGGAAGATCGCTGATGTCCTCGGCGATCATCGCGTAGTGAAACGGTGCCGAGCTGATCCGATCGAGCCCCTCGCCGCCCGAGGTCGCGTGAACGAACGTGAACGTCCTGGGCGCCGCCTTGTCGATCGCCGACACGAAGTCATCGACCTCGTCGATCACCAACACGCGGAGCTCATCGAGATGGATCGCCTTGGCCGGGTCCTTCCCGGCCGCCTTGTCGATGAGGTCGGTGGCGCGCCGTTCGGTCTCCATGAACCGCTGCAGGAACTCCTCATGCACCGAGCGCACGTCGGTCAGCACCGAGTCGACCTCGCGCTTGCCCACGGACCGCCCCGCCGCATCGAGCACCCGCTCGCGCAGATACGCGACCGACTCGGGGGCCTTCAGGATCAGATCGATCGCACCCGCCCGCACGGCGAGCACGGCGTCATCGTAGGACCGCCGCGGGGTCATCGCGATCACCATCGACGTTGGCGAGGCGCGCTTGATCGCCCGGATCGTCTCGATGCCGGTGGCGGGTGACGGCGTGTCGATATCGACGAGCGCGACCGAAAAGAACCCACGGTTGACCAGCGCGAGCGCCCGATCCGCGTTGTCGACGCACGTGACATGCAGCTGGGCGTCCGACAGCAGCCGCTCGATGCCCGCGTGTACGCTGCGATCGGTGTCGATGACCAGCACCTCGATCCCCACGAGCGTGCCCACCGGGATCTGGGGGCGGAAGGTTACCGAGACGTCAATCGTCATGAGGGGCTCCGTAGGGATCGATCGGTGAGGCGTTGCGATTCGATGGCGTAGCTCGGCGCTTGGTCGTGCGCTTGCGCGCCGGCGAGGTCTTGTTTGGCTTGGCCGCCTGTTCACTCGGTCCGGGTTCGGGCTCGGGCGGTGGCGGGTCAGGCAGCGGTCCGGGGGCCGCAGCGGGCGCCGCCACAGCGGTGGGGACGGGGACGGGCATCGCTGATCCGGTCGGCGCGGCCATCGCGGTGTCGGCCAGGCTTGGTGTACGCGCCGGCGACTCCGTCGTCTGCTTGGATGCGGCGGGCGCCGGCGGCGCCGGTTCGTCGGTGAGGCCCGCCTTGAGCATCAGGCCGCCTGCGATCGCCAGGCCTAGATCGATGATCAGTACGACCGCGATCACCCCCCAGCGGCGCCGTGGCACGCTCGGCAACGGCGTCGAGGCCGCCACTGGCGGAAGCGCGGGCCCAGGTGCCGCGCGGGGCGCTGGTTGGCGAACCGTCGGCAGCTCCTCGGTCGGCATGGCAGACGGCATCGGCGAGGCCATCGCAGGTGGAGCCACGGGTGGCGGGTGAATGCCGGGCTGGCTCCGAGGTTCGACCGCCGCGAGCGGGGTCGAGGCGCGGCCGAACGTCTGGTCGTTGGTCATCTTTCGCGTCGGCTCGACGCGAATCGAGGCCTGTAGTCGCGCACCACAGCCGCCGCAGAACCGGGAATCGGCTTCGTTGTCGGTCCCGCAGCTCGCGCAACGCATCCCGTTCGCAAGCGTAACCTAGAGCACGTCCCATCGCCTCATCTCGCCACCGGATCCTCGGCACCCTTGTGATACCCTCGTGCAACGGGTCGATGAGTCAGATCTTGGATCGCGTCCTCACCGCCGCCCGCCAGCTCGGGGCATCGGATGTTCACCTCAAGGCCGGCTTGCCTCCGATCTTCCGGATCAAGGGCGAGCTGCGAACGGTGCGCGACGTGCCTGCGCTGACGCGCGAGACCATCGCGCAGTTCGCCGTTCACATGATGAACGATCGGCAACGCGAGGATTTCGAGGCGAACCTCGACATCGACCTCGCGTACGGCACACCCGACGGTGTGCGCTACCGCGTCAACCTGTTCCAGCAGCGTGGCTCGGTCGGCATGGTGATGCGGTTGATCCCACCCGAGGTGCCGGCCTTCGATCGACTGAACCTGCCGTCCACCGTGCTCGACCTCGCAAACAATGCGCGCGGGGTGGTGCTCGTCACCGGTGCGACCGGATCGGGCAAGTCGACCACGCTCGCAGCGATGATCGACTACATCAACACGCAGAACGCGTATCACATCGTCACGATCGAAGATCCGATCGAATACACGTTCCGCGACAAGCGCTCGGTGCTCAATCAGCGCGAGATCGGTTTCGACACGATGTCGTTCGCGCGCGCGCTGCGTGCGGCGCTGCGCCAGGATCCCGACGTCATCCTGGTCGGTGAGATGCGCGACTTCGAGACCGCGCAGATCGCGATGACCGCCGCCGAGACCGGCCACCTCGTGCTGTCGACGCTACACACCGTCGATGCGACCGAGACCATCAACCGCATCATCTCGATGTTCCCCACGCACCAGCAGCAGCAGGCGCGGCTGTCGCTCGCGAGCGTGTTGCGCGGCGTGATCTCGCAACGCTTGCTGCCACGCGCCGACGGCAAGGGCATGTGCCCCGCGCTGGAGATCATGGTGAACACCGAGCGGGTGCGCGAGATGATCGAGGAGCCCAACCGCACGCGCGAGATCAAGCAGGCGATCACCGAGGGCCTGCATCCGTATGGAATGGTCTCGTTCGACCAGAGCTTGGCTGCGCTGGTGAAACAGCGACTGGTGACCTACGAAGAGGCCGTCAAGCACTCGACCAGCCCGTCCGACTTCGCGCTGCTGTTTCGCGGAGTGTCGGGGAGCGCTTCGCCATGGCAAGGCGGTGCCGGTGGAGATCAATCCAAAGGCAAACCTGGAGCTGGGAATGACGAGTTCGAGATCGAGAGCTTCGACAAGTAGCGCGCCGCGCTGTTCCCTCGCTGTGGGACTTGCGCTGGCGACGCTGTTCGGCTTGATGATCGGTGCACCGGCGCCCGCTCACGCGGGTCGCAAGCGCGTCGTGGTGCTGGAGTTCGAGGGTCCGGCGGCGGCCAAGTTTCACAAGCAGGTCGTCAAGCTGATCAAGAAGTCGCACACCGTCGTGCCGACGGACAAATGGATGCGCACGGCCGACAAGCTCAACGTCAGCGGAATCACCGACAAGAACGTCAAGAAGGTCAGCGCCAAGTTGAAGGTCGATGCGGTGGTGCAGGGCCGGATCGAGAAGCGGCGCAACGCGTACCTGATCCACCTCAAGCTGCGCTCGGGCAAGCTGGGCGCCGTGGTCGGTAACCAGGTCGACACCAAGGCCACGGGAACCAAGATCACAGGCAGGGCAGCGAAGGAGATCAGATCCGAGCTGATCGAGGTCATCGCCGACATCTCGTCGGCCAAGCCGAGCCGACGAGGCGACGAGGACGAGGAAGAGGTCGAGGACGACGAGGAGCCGGTAGCCAAGGCCAAGGGCAAGAAGGGCAACGACGACGAAGCGGAGGCTGCCGAGGACGACGAAGATCCTGTGGGCAAGGGCAAGAAGCGGTTCGCCAAGCGTAACGAGGAGGCCACCGCGGGGGATAACGTCGGCGCGGGCGACGACGAGGAAGCGGCCGAGTCTGATGCCGAGGACAAGCAGGTCGCCGCCAAGGACGACGACGAGTCCGACGACGAAGAAGACGACGACGCCGGCAAGCTGACGGAGAGTGCCTCCGCCGGTGGAGGTCCCGCAGATCCGCTCTCGCCTGCGGAGCGCGCCGTCGATCTTCAGGTCGGCGTGCCGTTCACGCGGCGTTCGCTGAGCTGGGCGGTGGCGGGCGACGTCATGGACAAGCCGCCTCCCTACAACGGCGCCCCCGTCCCGGGCATTCTCGTCGACGCGACGGTCTACCCGCTGGCGTTCGGTCACAAGCGCAAGGGCTTCCTCAAGAACATCGGGCTCACGCTGATGTACGACCGCGTGCTCCTCCTCAAGTCGAAGGACACCACGACCAACATGGAGCTCGCGACATCGGCGTCGCGCTATGCGGTCGGCGTCGCGCTTCGATTTCCACTCGGCGCGGCCGCGGTCGTCGGCGCCACGGTGCGCTACGGCAAGCAGAGCTTTTCGATCGACGGCATGACCGGTGTGCCGAATACCGCGTACACGATCATCGACCCCATGGCGTTCGTCGACTATTCGCTGTCGAAGAACCTCGTGCTCGGGGCGAGCGCCGGCTACATGCTCGTGCGCGGCACCGGCACGATCGGGCAAGGCGACCAGTACGGGCCGGGGGGAGCCAAGGGATTCGAGGGCGATGTCGGTGTGAGCTACCGGTTGACCAACAGCCTGTGGCTGACCGGCGCGTTTCGATTCAGCAGGGTCACCCTCACATTCAACGGCACCGGGGCGCAGACCAACGCTGACGCCGACATGGAGCAAGAGGTGTTCGGGGCGGTCGACACCAATCTCGGCGGCGCGCTCACCCTCGGTTACGCAATGTAGGCTGCATCTCCTGCGCCTGGCGATCTGCTAGGTTGCAGGCGGTATGAAAGCAGCTGACGTCCGCAGAGCGTTTCTCGAGTTCTTCAAGAGCCACGGCCACGAGGTCGTCGCATCGAGCTCGCTGGTCCCCGCCAACGACCCGACGCTGCTGTTCACCAACGCCGGCATGGTGCAGTTCAAGGACGTGTTCACCGGCGCCGAGAAGCGCGGGTACAAGCGGGCGACCAGCTCGCAGAAATGCGTGCGCGCGGGCGGCAAGCACAACGATCTCGATGAGGTCGGCAAGACCCCGCGGCACCAGACGTTCTTCGAGATGCTGGGCAACTTCTCGTTCGGCGACTACTTCAAGGAGGACGCGATCGCCTGGGCGTGGGATCTGTTGACCCGCGTCTACTCGATCGATCCGGCGCGGCTGTGCATCACGGTGTTCGGCGGTGATCCCGAGCTCGCGGGAGTTGGCGCCGACGACGACGCGCGCGCGATCTGGAAGCGCGTCACCGGGTTCTCCGACGACCGGATCATCGGCCTGGGCAAGAAGGACAACTTCTGGATGATGGGAGACACCGGTCCCATGGGGCCGTGCACCGAGATCCACTACTTTGTCGATCGCGCGCCCGACCGGTGGCCCACGACGGATCCGCGGTCGTGGAACGGCTGGACCGAGATCTGGAACCTGGTGTTCATGCAGTTCGAGCGGCGCGAGAAGGATGGCCAGCTGTTCCCGCTGCCGGCGCCGTCGATCGACACCGGTGCCGGGCTCGAGCGCGTGACCAGCGTGGTCCAGGGCGTGAAGTCCAACTACGACACCGATCTGTTCACCGGCATCATCGCGACCGCGGCAGAGATCGCCGGCAAGCGCTATGGCGCAGACCCCGATTCGGACACGTCGCTGCGCGTGATCGCGGACCACGCGCGGTGCAGCGCGTTTCTGATCGCCGACGGCGTGTTCCCCGACAAGAACGATCGGAGCTATGTCCTGCGCCGGATCTTCCGGCGCGCCGTACGCCACGGCAAGCTGCTCGGCATCGAGCGGCCGTTCATGCACGAGGTCTGCGAGCGGGTGATCGCCGAAATGGGCGCGCAGTACCCCGAGCTGGTCGAGCGCAAGTCGCTGATCGCCGAGATGACGCTCGAGGAGGAGAAGCGATTCCGGGCCACCATCAACCGGGGGCTCGGACTGCTCGAGGACGAGTTCACCAAGCTGGGCAAGGCGCAGTCCAAGGTGATCCCCGGTAGCACCGTGTTCAAGCTCTACGACACGTTCGGGTTCCCCGATGATCTCACCGAGATCATCGCGGGAGAGCGAGGGTTCTCGATCGACCGCAAGGGATACGAACAGGAGATGGACAAGATCCGTCAGGGCCCGACGTTCGGTGGCTCCGATGAGGCGATCTCCGGTGAGATCAAGAGTGCGGCACAACAAGCCGGCGCGACGACGTTCACCGGATACGAAGGACGCGGCACGACCGGTGAGGGGGTGGTCAGGGCGATGATCGTCGATGGCAAGCGTACGTCGCGCGCCGCCAGCGGTGCGAAGGTCCAGTTGATGTTCGACCAGACGCCGTTCTACGGCGAGTCGGGCGGGCAGATCGGCGACACCGGCGAGCTGTCCACCACGACGGCAAAGGTCCGGATCACCGATACCAAGAAGCCGACCGGCGACGTGCATGTCCTGATCGGTGAGGTTGTCAGCGGCGAGCTCGGGGTCGGCGACAAGGTGACGTTCGCCGTCGACGATGAGCGCCGCGAGCAGATCCGCGCGAACCACTCGGCAACACACCTGTTGCACCATGCGCTCAAGCGCGTGCTCGGCGGACATGTCGCACAGAAGGGATCGCTGGTCGCGCCCGAGCGGTTGCGGTTCGACTTCGCGCACTTCTCCCCGATGACGGAGGAGCAGAAGCGCAAGGTCGAAGACCTGGTCAACGCCGAGATCCGCGCCAACCGCGACTCGATGATCGAGGTGCTGCCGATCGAGCAGGCCAAGCAACGCGGTGCGGTCGCGATGTTCGGCGAGAAGTACGGCGAGCGGGTGCGCGTGGTCTCGATCGGCGGTGAATCGATCGAGCTCTGCGGCGGCACGCACGTCCGGCGCGCCGGCGACATCGGGTTGTTCAAGATCGTGAGCGAGGCCGGCGTGGCGCAGGGAGTCCGCCGGATCGAGGCGGTCACCGGTGTGGGTGCGCTCGAGTATCTACGCAAGCTGGAGGACGAGCTGGTCAAGACCGGGGAGCGGATCAAGGCGGGCCCGTTCGAGGTCGCCGCGCGTGTCGACAAGCTGCTCGCCGAGCAGAAGCAACAGAACCAGCTGATCGACAAGCTCAAGCAGCAGATCGCGACCGGTACAGGCTCGCGCGATCTGATGTCCGAGCTGGTCACGGTGAAGGGCGTGAAGGTGCTTGCGGCGGCCGTGCCGGTGGACGACGTCAAGGTGCTCCGCGACACCGGCGATCAGCTGCGCGACAAGCTCGGCTCGGGCGTGGTCGTGCTCGCCGGCACGGGAGGCGATGAGGTCAAGCTGATCGCGATGGTGACCAAGGATCTGGTGGGACGGGTCCAGGCGGGCAAGTTGCTCGGCGAGATCGCGCAGCAGCTGGGCGGCCGGGCGGGCGGCAAGCCCGAGATGGCGCAGGGGGGCGGCAAGGACGCATCGGCGGTGCCGGCGGCCCTTGCAGCGGCTCGCCGCTGGGTCGAGGACCACGTATAATCGTTTCCACCTCGCGGGGCCCTGGCGAGGAAGTGGCCATGCATCACGACCTCCAGGAACACCGGATGGCTCATGGCCGCTGACGATCCCAGCGGGAAGCGGCCCGCGCCGGTCGTTCTGCGCATCAAGCTCCGCTACGACGGGGTCGATGCGATGATTCAGCGGTTCGCCCCGAACGTCGGGAAGACCGGGCTGTTTCTGCCGACCAAGTCGCTGCAACCGATCGGCGCGGAGATCAAGTTCGAGCTCCGGCTCGCTGACGACACGCCGGTGCTCGTCGGGCTTGGTCGAGTGAAGGTGGCCAAGCCGCCCGATCCGGCGAACCCTCGCGCCGCGTTCGGGATGGCGGTCGAGCTGCTGCGAGTCACGCGTGAGAGCCGCGATCTGATCTTGCGAATGCTCGAGCGGCGCAAGCAGCTCGGGTTGACCGACCCCGGTTTACCGATGCCGAGTGACATCGACGCGGCGCGCCGGATCGATCTGATCGACACGGGTGTTCGCGATGCGGTCAGCGCGGGGGTACCGACGCACATGCTTCAACCGGAGCCCAGCTCTGGGCCGCTGCTGACCGAGCCGCGCCGGCCATCGAGCCCCGGGACGGTGGCGCCACCGGCAGCCCTGAGTGCGCTCGAGCCCGAAGCGCCACGACGCAAGCGCGCGCGATTGAGCGAGCTGATCGAGCGTGCCTCCGGTGCGGTGGAGGCGGTGGCGAGCACGCCCGAGCTCGACCAGGACATCGATGTCGGCGCGGCGATGGCGCGGGCGCGATCGCTCGCAGGCAGTGATCTCGATGCCGAGCTCGAGGCACTTCGGGAGGCCGCGGCCGCACCGGTCGAGGTGAACGTCGATGCAGCATCGGCCGAGCTGGCACGGCGGCTGGGCGGGAGCGAAGTGTCACGGTCGGCTCGGTGGGCGCCACCGCCGGCCGCGATCAGCTCGCCGCTCAGTCCGCCGATCAGCTCGCCGCCGCGCGTGATCGACCACGAGGCCCCCGCGGAGCCGCACGCGCCGGAGGCCGTGGATTCCGCGCCGGTGATCGAGCCCGCGCCGGAGGCCGTGGATTCCGCGCCGGTGATCGAGCCCGCGCCGGAGGCCGTGGATTCCGCGCCGGGCGTCGAGCACGACGCGCCCTCGACGGTCGCGACGTCGACCGAGCCCCCGCTCGGATCGCTCTCGGCCGGTTCGATGCCGGTCCCCGCGGTGTTCGAGCTGCGGTCCGAACCCGAGGCCGCGGCGTTCGAATCGGCGCACGAGCCGCCGGAGCCAGCCGTGTTCGAATTGCCATCCGAGTCGGGCGAGCCGGACGAGCCGGACGATCCGGACGAGCCGGACGAGCCGGACGAGCCGGGCGAGCCGGACGAGCCGGACGAGCGGGACGAGCCGGAGCCCGTTGCGTTCGAGTCCGGCCAGGCAGTCGCCGGTGACGCGGGTCGCGAGCCGGCGGACGTCGAGGCCACGCCAGCGCCCGCGGTGATCGAGCCATCAGGGATCACGGCCACGCCGTATCTGTCGATCGGCGACAACACGCCGCTCACCGAACCGATCGAGCGCCTGGACGTCGAACCGGAACCTGCATTCGATTCGGGCCCCACGGTGAAGGCCGAAGAAGCGGCGCAGCCCGCGTCCGCCGCAACGCTCGGCGCTGAGCCCATGCTCGACGACCCGGCCGAGCCGAGCGACGATCGGAGTCAGTACCAATCGCAGCCCAGCATCGAGGTCGAGCCCGACCAGATCGCCGAGGAGACCAACCTGTTCGACGAGGTCGAGCGGACGCAGCTCGGCAACTCACCGCTCGATGCAGCGGCGTTCGATTCCGAGTCGCTCGCGCAGCAGCTCGACGACGAGCTCGCGCAGGCAGAGCACGACGATCTCGGACTGTCGGGCCCGGTCCCGATCGCGCCGGAGCCCACCGTCGATCGTGATGGCGGCGACGATGACGAGGAAGATTCCTCGGATGAATCCAGCATCACGGAGGATGTCGATCCGGTGCGCGTCGCGGCTGCGGCGGCGCTGGACCTCGACGAGATCGAGGAGATCGATGATTTCGAGATCCTGGACGACGACGATCCGATCGAGGCCGACCCGATCGAGGCTGCCAATCGCGACTCTGATTTCGCGATGCGCCTCGACCTCGGCGATAGCGATCCCGACCTGCGGATCGGTCCCCCGATCTCGGAGGTGTTCAAGGCGCGCGTCGGAGCGGACGATGGCGGCGAGGATAGCGGTGGGGTCAGCGACGCACTCGCTGCCCTCGAGGCGATCGACGAGCCTCCGAGTCAGGAGCGTTCGCGGTTCGATGATCCGCTCAGCTTCGGAAGCGATCCCGATGATGAGGACTCGGGCGATCCGCGGGCCTATACGATCGCCGAACCTGTCACCAACCAGGTGATCGAGTTCGACTCCCCTCACGTCGGGCATCCGCCCGCCCACGAGTTCGACGATAGCGATGTGATCCCGCCGAGCCGCACTGGCCGTGGGCGGCTGAACACCGCGCCACCGCTCGATCCGCGCACGTTGCGGCGGCACCACACGCAGGCGCCAGCGGCGAGTGACGACGACAGCCTCGATCTGGAAGCCGCGCTCGATGCGCTCGACGTCGATCTCGATGATCTCGCGGTGCCCTCGGAGGTGCCCGGCCGAGGTCCCGCCCAACGCCTGCATCGCGCGTCGAACGATCCCAGCCGCAAGAACGCACCGCGCGCGCCGACCGACGATGGCGTGCTGATCGATTTCGACGACGACGAGTAGGCTCGAGCGAACCGATCTGATCAGAGATCGACCGAGAGTGCGCGAACCAGGGCGCCCCGGTCCCCGCCGTGGCGCTGCCACAGCTCCACGATTCGGTCTGCCTGGGTAACCCCGGTCCTGGCGATCTCCTCGACGGGGTCGATCAGCGCCACCGAGTCCGGTGCGATCCGAGCCAATCCTTGCTTGGCGATCGCGACGAGCTCGCGCGCGAGCTCGCCGACGCTGTGGTTGCCGGCCCGAGCGGCGAGGCCGAGCCGGGGAACGTCATCGGCGAGCTGCTGGCGATCCGCGATCGAGAGCCCAGCGGTCAGCGCGGTGGCCTCGCGGAGCGAGCTCGGATCGTCGAGTAGACCTCGCATCATCGGTGCGAGCGCGGTGATCATCTCCACCGATCCGCAGTCACAGCCGCGAACCTCGATGAACTTCTTGAGCCGGCCCTCGGGGAACAGCGTCGATAGGTGGAGCGCCCAATCGGCCTCGGTGGCGCTGTGACCACCCCAGCCCTCGGCCAAAAATCGCCGGAACGTCAGATCGCTCGGCACCGCGAGGTAGCTGCCGCGGTGCAGGAAATACATCGGGACGTCGAGCGCCCATTCGGTGTAGGCCGCGAACACGTCATCCCGCTCGAACACGAACGGCAAGATCCCGCAGCGCGCGGGATCGGTGTCGCGCCAGATCCACGCGCGATAGGTCTGAAACCCACTCGGCCGATCTTCGACGATCGGCGAGCAGGCCCATAGCGCCGTGAGCAGCGAGGTCACGGAATACAAGCAGCGCAGCTTGGCCGCTGCATTGGCTTCATCCGCGAAATCGAGGTTCACCTGCACGGTCGCGGTGCGCAGCATCATGTCCAGGCCGCGCGTTCCGACCTGCGGCATATACGCGCGCATGACGGAGTACCGTTGCTTGGGCATCCACGGGATGTCGTCGCGCGTCCCGAACGGGCGCAAACCGCACATCAGCCAGCTGAGCCCCAGCTCGCGCGATGCCGTCTGGAGCTCGGCCAGGTAACTGCGCAGATCCGACACGAACGCTGCGTCATTTGCAACCGGGCGGGCGGCGAGCTCGAACTGACCACCGGGCTCGATCGTCAGCTGCTCGTCGTTCCGGGTGAGCGCGATCGTGTGGCCGTCCTCCTTGATCGGCGCTCCTCCTCGGAGCGTGAACCAATCGAGCAGCTTGCCGATCCCGTGCGGGCCGTCGTATGGCGGAGGCTGATATTCCTCTTCCCCCGGGGCATCGATCACACCGATCAGCTCGTGCTCGGTGCCCGCACGCCACGCCTCGGGCGGCTTGCCGGAGCTGGCAAAGTAGCGCACGAGATCGCTGATCGAGCGCACGGGTACGGCATGGGTGTCATCGACCAGGTGCACGAGGTCGGGGGACTCTAGGGGCTGAACACCAACCCGTCAACCACTGTGGTAGCGTCGAACCGATGCCCACCGCGGTCGAACGTCCGGGGTTTTCCGCCAAGCGGGAGCGGCTCCTCGAATTGTTGCGTGCACGATCGTTTCAGGAGCGAGAAGTGACGCTGTCGTCCGGGCTGACGTCGAACTTCTACATCGACTGCAAGCAGGTCAGCCTCGACGCCGAGGGCGCGGCGCTGATCGGTGAGCTGTTCAACGCAGTGATCGACGAGGTTGCACCAACGGCCGTAGCGGTTGGCGGACTGACGCTCGGCGCCGATCCGCTCGCAACCGCGACGTCGATCGCCAGCTTCGTGGCGCAACGGCCCGACCGGATCCGCAGCGCCTTCATCGTGCGCAAGGAGCCCAAGGGACATGGCACGAATCAGTGGGTCGAGAGCACCAAGCTGTCGGCCGGCACACCGGTGGTCATCCTCGAGGACGTGATCACGACCGGTGCGTCGACGCTCAAGGCGATCGAGCGGGCTCGGCTCGCCGGCCTCACCGTGCTCCACGCGGTCGGGCTGGTCGACCGGCTCGAGGGCGGTCGCGAAGCGGTCGTCGCGCAGACCCCACTCACCACGCTGTTCACGAAGCGTGACTTCCTGTCCGATCGATGAGGTCACGCCTTCTGCGCACGCTCGCGACCTTCGGCCTCGCCGGAGGACTCGCCGTTGTCCAGCCGAGCTGCGCGAGCAGTCCGCCGGTCAGGCTCACCGAGGACTGGCCAGCCGCCGCCGGCGACTACGACGACATCGTCGACGATTGGACCCGCAAGGCCACGATGCGCGGGATGTACCAGGAGGCGTTCGACGTCGCGGCGACGTTCAAATCGCCTCAGTGGCGCGCCGCCCATGCAGAGCGCGAGGCCGACCATCGGGGCCTCGAGGGTGCTGCGCGCCAGCAGGTCATCGATCAGGCGAAGGCCGCCGCGGCCGGGCCATATGAGTTCGAGCTGCTGGTGACCACCTGGGACGAGCGCGAAAACGACCTGCATCGCGGCAAGAAGAGCGTGTGGAAGGTCGCGCTGCTCGATGCACAAGGCAACGAGATCGAGCCACTCGAGATCGTGCGCGACAAGCGCCCGCCGCTCGTGCTCCGCGCCGAGTACCCGGCGTTCGGGGACTTCGCCACCGCATACATCGCGCGGTTTCCACGTACCGCACCGGTGCTCGGGCCCGACGTTCGCGCCCTGACGCTGCGGATGAGCAACCCGCGCGGCGGCGTCTCGCTGGTGTGGGTCGCGAACTAACGCTTCCTCTTCTTCTTCTTCTTCGGCGGCGGCGATGATGATGGGTTCTTGCGCCGCCCGCTCGACGGGGTCGGCGAGGGCGGCGGCGACGTCGGAGCCTTGCCTCGCACGCGATCCCAGAATCCGACCGGCTGATAACCCTCGTCGAGATCCGAGAACGTCTCGACCTGTACGACCGGTTTGGCGGTCGTGCGCTTTTCGCCGGCGCGGAAGAATGCCTCCTCGTCCTCCGAGAACGCCACCGCGTCCTTGCGCACCTCCGCGACGGCGGCTTGATGTGCCGGCGTCGCGATGCTCGGCGTCGGTGCGGCGTCGACCTGTGCCGCGATCACCGCGCTCGCGGCGACGTGTGCCGCGGCGAGATCCGCGACGAGAACGGACGGTTCTGCGGCGGCATCGCTGACAGGTTCGATCGCGCGCGGGATCGTGATCTCGCCGGTGCGATCGTCGGGGCGATCGTCGGGAGGAATCGGCGGCAATGGTAGCGAGCGGTCGGCCGGGGACAGCTCCGCACCACCCAGCGCCGCGCGTACCACACCGTCGGACGGATCTTCGACGGGCGCGACCGGCGCAGCAGCTACCGGGCGTGGTGCAGCGATCATCGTTTCGCTGGAGGTCGCGAGCGTCTGGTCCTCGATGATGATGCTGGATGCAGCGGCATGGGGGCCATCGCCCGCCGTGCTTGCACCAGGGCCAGGGTCCGTGACCTCGTGCCTGCCTGCGGAGACCGGATGAGGAGGATCTGCGAGCAGGCTACGAACCAGATCGCTGGTGGTCTGGGGTTCGTCGTCGTTGCGAATCGGGCCCGGGACAGCGTCGAGCGTGGGCGGGCTGGCGGCGTCGATGATCGGGCGGGGCGTGGGCGGGCTGGCGGCGTCGATGATCGGGCGGGGCGTGGGCGGGCTGGCGGCGTCGATGATCGGGCGGGGCGTGGGTTCGCTGATCGGCCCGGACGACGCGCTCGCCACCGGCGCAGCCGTCGAGCGCTGATCATCCCCGCGCGTGGAGCGCAGCTCTGCGAACGTGCGTCCGAGGGTGGTGTCCTCGAGCGTGTCTCCATCGAGCGAGGTTCGTGCCTTTGCCTGTTCCCGCGCCCACTCGGCCGCTTCCCTGAGCTTGGCATCCTCGGCCGACCGCGCCTCGCGCTCCAGTCGGGCCTGCTCCGCGAGCTGCGCGGCTTCGCGAGCCTTCGCTTCAGCACGCGCGGCTGCCTCGGCACGCGCGGCCGCCTTGCGGGCCTCGAGCTCGGCCTCGGCGGCGGCCTCGGCCCGCGCAGCTGCCTCGCGTGCTTCCGCCTCGACGCGTGCGGCGGCGGCACGGGCTTCGGCTTCGGCACGAGCGACCGCTTCGCGCGCCTCGGCTTCGGCACGCGCAGCTGCCTCCAGCCGCGCGGCTGCTTCGCGAGCCTGTGCGTGGACGCGTGCTTCGGCGGCCTTCGCCTCGGCTTCGGCGCGGATCGCCGCTTCGCGCGCGGCGGCTTCGGCGCGAGCTGCCTCCTCGGCGCGCGCGGCGAGCTTCTCGGCCGCAACCGCGGCGCGCCGGACCGAGTCCTCGCGCTCAGCCGGTTCCACGCGAGCAGGTGGACCAGCGGGGTTGCGCTGGGTGTCCGCTTCGGATCGATCGGTCTGGGCCGCCTGCGCGATCGCGTCGGGCGCGTCGGGCGCGTCGGGCGCCTCGGGCGTCTCGAGCGCGTCGGGCGCGTCGGGCGCGTCGGGCGCGTCGCCGGCTTGTGGCGCCGGAGCCCCGTCCGCCGCAGCTGGGTCGACGGCGCGCCGGCGCGTATCGTCGTCGTCGTCGTGCAGCACGACCTTCGGTTCGACGTCGAGATCGCTGGGAAAGATCCGCGTGCGCTGCGCGGTGTCCGTCAAGGCTTCGAGCCGTTCGCGCGGTGCTTCGCGCGTGGTCAGCTCGATCTCGCCGGACGTGTGCGCAGCAGGCACGACGCCCGCGAGCGGACCGACCTCGGCGCCGACCACGCGCGGGACCAGCGCTCCCCAATCGATGTCGGGGCGTTGCGGTGGGGCGATCGGCACGGACACCGGCGTGTGCTTGCGGTGCTTCTTCCGCCGCTTCCGCGATGGCTTCAGGGGCGGCATCGGCCCGTCGAGGCGGGGGACCGGCGCGGTGTCGTTGGTCGTCTGTGCGGCCATCTGTTCCGCGATCTGCTCGCGGTCGCCGCCGACCAACCACTCTTCGATCGCGAGCACCGCGCGCCACGTGGCCTTCGGGCGTTGAACCTCCACGCGTCGCAACAGGCCTGCTTCGAGCGCGCGCTGCGCGACGCGCAGGGTCTCGAACACGCGATACGGCGAATCCTCGAGGATGTCCGCGAGCATGCGATGGCCATCGAACATGCGCAGCACACCGTGGACCTCGGTCGGGATCTGCTTCGCGAGCTGGGTGACGCGCTGGACGTCTTGCTCGAGGATCATCGATGGCGAGAGCTTGCCGCTGGAATCGCGCACGCCCTCGAGAAACCGCTCGGCATCGGCGAACAACTCGGCCGGAGACAGCGGGATCTGCTGGCGTCGAACGACGTCTTCGTAGTGCACGTCGAACCGGGCGTCCGTCCACAGCAGCAGCTGATGCAAGGCCGCCTGGCCATGGATCAACCCGACCTGCGCCGACGTCACCTCTCCGTGGAAGAACCGGATCTCGCCGCGGCGGAGTCCGCGGATCAACGTGAGCACCGCGCTGCGGCCAAGCGCGGACAGGGCCCGCACCAGCGGGAACACCCCCGTGAGCTCGGCGAGGCTGCCCACCAGATGGTTTCGGCGATGGGTGGTCTGCGCGCACAGCAGCCGTCCGATCGTGACAACGTCACGGAGGTATGCGGGATGTTGCACCACCTCGTCGGCACCTGCGGCGAACGCGTCGGCGCGGTCCACGCCACGGCCGGCAAACATGATCGGCGCGTCGATGTGGCTGGCATCGACCTGCTGGCGTGCGATCCGCAGCAGATCGCGTGCGCGGCCGTCGACACCGCCGACTACCACCAGACTGGCGTCATCGCTCGGGAGCTGAACCTGCTGAACGTCGACCGGGACATGAACGGAAGATGCGGCCACGCCCTCGCGCTGGAATCCCAGCAGGACCTGCCGGCTCGCCCGGCTGTCGGGTTCGAGCACGATGACTTTCGAGGGAGCTGGCATGCGAGATGAAACCGTGTGCAGTATAAACGCCGTTGCTGGGCTGGCCTAGCGACACAATTCTGTGATCACCCTCGAGATCCTTCACGGCACTTCGGCACAACGCCAGCACCGCGTACTCGCCACCGGCGGTACCGCGACGATTGGTCGTTCTCCGTCGAGCACCGTGGTTATCACTGATTTCCACCTTTCTGGGGATCACGCTCAAATTTCGCAGATCGGTGATCACTTCGTGTTTCGTGACTTGCGTTCGACCAACGGATCCGCCATCGAACGCGACGGTCACAAGATCCTGGTCGACGCCGCTGCGCGATGGGAGCTCGCCCTCGCGGACGGAGACGTCCTGCTGCTCGGAAATCCCGCTGATCCGGTGCGGATCGCGGTTCGGTTCGGCGATGACGCAGACGCCGATCTCGGCGATCGGCTGATCGCGTCGCGCTCGATCATGGATCTGCCCGCGGTAGCGGACCAGATCGAGGGCAGCCCGGCCGACGCCTTGCGCGTGTACAAGGCTCTGCAGCCCCTGGGCGCGCGGCTCGAGCCTGCCGAGGTCGCCGAGGCGTGCGTGGCCGCGACGTTCCAGCTGCTGCCGCGCGCGACCCACGTTGCGATCTTGCTTCGGTCGGAGACCGACAAGGACCGGTTCGCGTTGGCGCTGTCGCGCGAACGACCGGACCCCGACCGAAAGCCGGCGGGTCTCGCTGGTGGCGGCAAGCCGGCGGGCGCAGACCCGGTGCGTGCGAGTCGCGCGGTGTTGCGACGCGTGCTGGCCGACCGCGCCGCGGTGCTCACGGCCAACGCGCAGGAAGCGCTGTCCAGTGAGTCGATCCTCGGAGGCCAGATCCTGTCGATGCTCGCAGTGCCGCTGTGGCGCGGGGACGACATCATCGGGCTGATCCAGGCCGACAACCGCGCATCCGCGGGGATGTTCAGCGAGATCGACCTCGAGGTCACGCTGCTGCTCGCGGCGCAGGCGTCGCTGGCGATCGACAACGCGACGCTGGTCCAGCGGTTGCGGATCGCCGAGGAGCGCGCGCGGGGCGAGAACGTCTATCTCAAGCGCAAGCAGACCAAGCTCAAGTTCGACAACATCATCGGCGATTCACCGGCGATGAAGACCGTGCTCGGCCAGCTCGAGCGCGTGATCGACACGCGCGCGACCGTGTGTATCGAGGGCGAGACTGGCACCGGCAAGGAGCTGATCGCGAGCGCGGTCCATCATCAGTCGCAGCGCGCCGACAAGATGTTCGTCGCGCAGAACTGTGCCGCGCTGCCCGAAAATCTGCTGGAGTCGGAGCTGTTCGGTCACAAGCGCGGCGCGTTCACCAGCGCCGACAGCGACAAGAAGGGGCTGTTCGAGATCGCCGATGGCGGAACCCTGTTCCTCGACGAGATGGGGGAGATGCCGCTGACCTTGCAGGCCAAGTTGCTGCGCGTGCTGCAAGAGGGCACGATCCGACCGGTCGGTGCCACGAGCGAAAAGCAGGTCGACGTGCGGATCATCTGCGCGACCAATCGCGATCTGTCGAACGAGGTCGAGGCCGGACGGTTCCGTCAGGATCTGTACTACCGGCTGATGGTGTTTCCGATCAAGCTGCCGCCGCTCCGCGAGCGTCGCGAGGACATCCCGCTGCTCGCCGGACATTTTCTGAAGCGCTACGCCGACGAATATCGGGTCGAGCTACCCGGGTTCACCCCGGACGCGATCGATGCACTTTCGGGGTACAGCTGGCCTGGCAACATCCGCGAGCTCGAGAACGAGATCCAGCGGCTGGTGATCCAGGCGGAGTCCGGACATTGGATCGAGGTCACCGATCTGTCGCCGCGGCTGCGCAAGATCGAGGGTACCGTCACCAAGATCGCGCCCAAGCAAGGCACGCTCAAGGAGATGATGGATCAGGTCGAGCGGTGGTTGCTCACCGAGGCGCTGCGCGATCACGGCGGGAACAAGACCAAGACCGCGGTCACGCTCGGCATCACCCGCGAAGGCCTGCACAAGAAGCTCGCCAAGTTCGGCGTGTAGGTTTCCTGGCCCCTTGCCAGCCCGCTCGCGCGTGGCTATGGGTGGCCGCCATGCGCACCGGTCGCCAGCGAACCGTCTGGAGCAACCTCGCGCGGATCGCGGTCCTGGTGACATCCGCGATGGCGGTGCTGCCCGCGAGCGCACAGGCAGATGTGGCCGGTGCGCGTGCGGTGGTGGATCGCACGCAACGCGCAGTCCAACAGCTCCACCACGCGATCGGGTTGTTCGACGAAGCCCTGCTCATCGCTTCGCACGATGTCGAGCTCGGCGTGCAGCGCATCGAGCACCGAGCGTGCGCGAGCGCGACGTCGCTCGAGCTACGCGCTGGCGACCAGCCCGAGCTTGGAGCAGATCCGCGGATCCGCCGCGCCGCGATCGCGATCGAGCGACAGCTTGCGCGATCGACCCGCGCGCTGAATCGGGCGGTTCACCGCCGTGCGCGCCTGGTCGGCGATCGCCGCGACGCCACGGTCCGTTGCATCGATGGTCACCTCTCGCTCACCTCGCAACGGATCGCGGAGCTGGAGCAGCTCGAACGAGATGACATGGATCACGTGACGGACGGCGCCCAGGCTGCGCGGCATGTCCTCCGGCAAGTAGAGCTGCGCGAATATCGGCTCACGCACGGTCTCCTCCGTAGCCTGCGCGATCGAATCGTGACGCACTCGGTCTGACCCGGTCGCCCGGTCGCGGTGGCGATGCACGGGATTGGGACGATGGCTGAGCACGATCGTGGCCTCGAGTGTGCGATGTAGATCGCTCCGCGCCAGCCCGATGCCGATCTTCGAAAATAACCGCGACCTGCTCGAGCGATTTCGCCGAGGAGATCGTGCCGCGCTCGCCGCCGTCTACGACTACTACGTCGACGAGGTTGCGCTGCTCGCCCGGCGTGGGTTCGTGATGGAGTCGGCAGGACATGTCTACGTCACCGGGACCGATCTCGACGGGGAGCACGAGCTGATCCAGGAGACCTTCGTCAAGGCGTTCAGCGAGGCGGCGCGCAGCTCGTACGATGGCCTGCGGCCGTATCGACCGTTCCTGCTCCGGATCACGAAGAACCTCATGATCGATCGGTTCCGCAAGCGCCGCCGCGCCAACGCGCGCGACGCCGGCAACCTCGACAACGTCGATGACCTCCCCGACGCCAATGTCGAGCTGACCGTTGCGCCCGAGGACGATCTGCACTGGAAGGCGTTGTCCGCGGTCACCGCCGAGCTGGTCGCAAGTCTCGATGACGAGTCTCGCGCGGTGGTCCGCCTGCGCTACGAGCAGGAGTTGTCCCAGGACGCCGCGGCCTCCGAGCTGGGCTGCACCCGCAGGAGGATCCGGACGATCGAGCGTCGCATCGAGGCCGAGCTGCGACGCAGGCTCAAGCGGCTCGAACCCGGGCCCAAGTAGTGAACTCCGACCTGAAATCCTCACGATACCAGTGGCCTAGACGAGGTCGAACATCGAGCGGCCCGGTGAGCCGCGTCGAACGTAGGGGCTGTCGTGAGCCGTGATCAGAAGCTGATTGATCGTCCACGACCGCCGGGGTATCCGCGAGCGCTCGCATGAAGTCCAGGTTCCTCATCCCGCGCCTGCTGTCGGGCAAGAACCAGCTCACCCGACGCGAGAAGGTGGAGATCTTCGAGCACGTCGTCCGTCGGACGTCAGGACGTCGCGCGTGGCTCACCGGTCCTCGGCTCTTGCTTGCCGCGTGTGCCGCCGGCGCGGTGGCGCTGGTCCTCGTGTTTGCGCTGGGATCGAGCAACGCGCCGCGGCCGGCTCAGTTCGCGTCCCGCGGTGCCTCCGCCCACGTGGCAGCGTTCGAGCTGGTGTGCGGCGGTGTGAAGGGGGCCGCGTGTCGGACCGGCGATCGCGTCGCGTTCGACCTGCAGCGCAGCGCGGGGTATCGCTACTTCGCGGCGTTCGCGAAGGCAAGCGATGGAACGGTGATCTGGTATTTCCCCGAGACGGCGAGCCGGCACAGCGTCGATCTGAGCGCGCATCTCGTCGGCGGTGTGCTCGATCGAACGATCCTGCTCGAGGGGCCTCGCGCGGCGGGTCGGTTGTCGTTCTACGGCATCTTCTCCGGGGTGCCGCTCACCCAGCAGCAGATCATCAAGCGGTTCAATCCAGGGGCGACCGACGTGGGGCCAGGGACGGCGGTGGTCGTGCAGGAGCTCACGGCCCAATGAGGCTGGCGTTGATCGCGGTTGTTGCGAGCCTCGCGCTCGTGGCGGTTCCCGCCGAGGCGCGGACGGTGTCGTACGCGATCGTGATCGGCAACAACGCGCCTCCGGTCGACACGGCGGGCGAGCAGCTGAGCCCGCTGCGCTACGCCGACGACGACGCCGTTCGATACTTCCAGTTGTTATCGCGGATCGGTCAGGCTCGCCTGCTCGCGGTGCTCGACCGCGCGACGCAGCAGCGCTATGTCGGTCTCGCGGCGGTAGCGGAGCCCCCGACGCTGCGCAACCTGCGCCAGATCGTTGCGAGCTACGCCGTGGCGATGGCCGCGGACAAGCAGCGCGGGGACGCGCCGGTGCTGTACATCGCGTTCAGCGGCCATGGCGCGCGCGCCGTCTCGGGCGAGCCGTTCCTCGCGTTGCTCGACGGTGCGCTCACCGAGCACGTGCTCTACGACGAGATCCTCGCCGCGTTGCCGGCCACCTACAGCCATCTGTTGATCGACGCATGTCACGCCGGTGGCGTGGTGGGCATCCGTGGTGACTTCTTCGACAAGCAGGTCGATGGCCAGAGCCGGCCGATCACCAGCGATGAGATCGCCTCGGTCACAGGGACGCGGCGGATCGCGCAGTTTCCCAACGTCGGCGTGATCGTCGCGACCTCGCTGGGCGAGGAGGCGCATGAATGGTCGCAGATCGAGGCCGGCGTATTCAGCCACGAGCTGATCTCCGCACTGCTCGGACCAGGTGACGTCAACGCCGACGGCAACATCGAATACACCGAGGTTCAGGCGTTCATCGCCGCGGCGAATCGGAACATCAAGGACCCCAAGGCGATCCCGCACGTGATCGCGCGGCCGCCCAGCGCGAATCACAACGCGCCCGTGATCGCGCTGTCGATGGTGTCAGGTGGCGGCGCGCTCACCGGAGCGATCGACAAGCTCGGGCGGTTTCACATCGAGCTCGATAACGGACAGCGTTATCTGGATGCCCACCTCGCGAGCGGTTCGCGCATCAACATCGTCATGCCGCCCGGCAGCAACGCATATGTGCGGACCGAGAATCACGAGGCGCGGATCCCAGCCGGCGCACGGTTGTCCGTCGAGCAGCTGCAGCTGGTGAACCGCTCGGTGGCGTCGCGCGGCAGCATCGATAGCTCGTATCGCGCCGCGCTGTTCACGACGGAGTTCGGCAAGGACTACTATCGCGGCTACGTCGATAGCATCGGGGCCGTGGGGGTGCGGTTCGCCGAGCCGGTTGCGGTGCGGGCGGTGACGGACGGAGCGCCTCGACGACGTGATCGCGAACCTGCGATCATCGCGCTCTCGGTCGCCGGCTTGTCGGCGGTGACCTCGGTCACCACGGCGGTGCTGGCGCTCCGGGCCAAACGCGACTATGAGGACACCGACCTGCAACGTCCCGCGCATGCGGCGAAGCAGCGGTTCGAGCGTTATCGGATGTTTTCGATCACGAGTGGCGCGGTCGCGCTGGGCACCGGTGCGCTTGCGTGGTGGCTATGGCCATCGTCGAGCACGCGGGTAGCGCCGGCGGTGTCCAGCGACGGTGCGACGGTCACGGTGGAGCTGAGTTGGTGACGATGAAACGAACGAAGGAGCTAGCGATGTTGTCAAGGACTGGTCTCGTCTTGGTGCTCGCCGGGTTCGGATCCGGATGTGTCGGTGGTAGCACCAAGGACAAGTGCATGACCGCGAGTGATTGCCTGGATGGCCTGACGTGCAGCGAAGGCCTGTGCCAGGAGGGCGGCAACAACAACAGCTCTGCGACTGGCTTTGGCACCGTCGAGCCGCTCACCGCAGCGAGCACGGGCCTTGCCGCGATCGATTACCGGTCGATGATCGCCTCGACGACGTCCAGTGGTCCGTTGGGGTGCGCGATGCTCGGCGACATGAAAGCGGCTCCGGCGACCGCCTCGGCTGCGGTCTATACCGTCGTGGGTCAGGATGGCACCTCAGGGGATGTGCGCTGTCCGAACATTCTGGTCGCGATCAGGAACGACCCGGACAACTGCCGCGTGTCGACCAATGGCCGGGTGGAGATCGAACCGAAGTGCGCTGTCTACCGCCGGTGGGATGCGTCAGGGACCATGGTCGCAGAACGATACGCGATCAGTGGGTACGTGATGAGCCA
>JBFWXW010000008.1:0-134995 GCA_050187075.1 Kofleriaceae bacterium
GCTCCGGGCGTTCACAAGGGGTTCGAATACTCGCGGACCCACAACCTCACTCGGTTTGCGCTCGAGGCGAACCTGGCATCGCTCGAGCGCGGCACGGCGGGGCTGTGCTTTGCCTCGGGGCTCGCGGCGACCTCGACGCTGCTCCAGATGTTCGACACCGGGACGCACGTGATCGCGTGTGACGACCTCTATGGCGGCACGTTCCGGTTGTTCGACAAGGTCTACCGCCGGTTCGGGTTCGAGTTCAGCTATGTCGATCCGATGGCCGGGGTCGATGGCGTCCGTGCGGCGCTGCGTCCTTCGACCAAGCTGGTGTGGCTCGAGACTCCCACCAACCCGATGCTCAAGATCGTCGACATCGCGGCGATCGCACAGCTGTGCAAGGACAAGGGGCTGCTGCTCGCGGTCGACAACACGTTCATGACCCCGTATCTCCAGCGTCCGCTCGAGCTGGGCGCCGACGTCGTTGCGCACTCGATGACCAAGTACCTGAACGGTCACTCCGACGTCGTCGGTGGTGCGCTGATCGTCAAGGATGACAAGGTTCGCGAGCAGCTCGCGTTCCTGCAGAACGCCGCCGGCGCGGTGCCGTCACCGATGGACAGCTTCCTGGTGATGCGCGGCACCAAGACCTTGCACGTTCGGATGGAGCGCCACGAGCAGAACGCGCGCGCGATCGTGAGCTGGCTGGTCAAGCACCCGCAGGTCGAGAAGGTGATCTATCCCGGGCTCGAGAGCCATCCCCAGCACGCGCTCGCCAAGCGCCAGGCCAGCGGTTTCGGCGGCATGATCAGCTTCGTGCTCAAGGGCGGACTCGACGAGTCGCGCCGGTTCCTGTCGGCGTGTCAGCTGTTCGCGCTGGCCGAGTCGCTGGGCGGCGTCGAATCGTTGATCGAGCACCCGGCGATCATGACCCACGCGAGTGTTCCTGCAGAGACCCGCGCCAAGCTCGGCATCAGCGACGGCTTCATCCGGCTGTCGGTGGGGATCGAGGACGTGAGCGATCTGCAACAGGATCTCGAGCGCGGCTTTCACGCAGCGAGGTGAGCGTGGCAACCCGGACCAAGAAATCAGCTCGCAAGGCGCGCCCCGGCAAGGCCTCGGGCAAGACGTCGCGCAAGCCGCGTTCGGCAGGCAAGACCGCGAGCAAACCGTCGCGCACGACCTCCGCGGCGGCGCCCAAGCCGCGTGCACCACGCCGCAAGCGTCCCGCCGGGCCGGTGCTGCGCTCGATCCGCAGCGTGATCTACACCGTGAGTGATCTCGCGGTGGCCAAGCAGTTCTATGCGACCGCCCTCGGCCGCGAGCCGTACTTCGACCAGTCGTTCTACGTCGGGTTCGACGTCGATGGTCAGGAGCTCGGGCTCGACCCCGACACCTCGGCGCGGCGTCCAGGGCCGGGCGGCGCCGTCGCGCTGTGGCGCGTCGACGAGATCCAGGAGACGTTCTACAAGCTGATCGAGCTCGGCGGGCAGCCGGTCGAGCTTCCTCACGGTGTTGGCGAAGGAATCCAGGTCGCGATCGTCGGCGATCCGTTCGGTAACTTCCTCGGCTTGATCGAGACGCCTTAGGTCACCGGATCTCGATCAACTGTGGCGACTTGCCATCCCAGCGCCACTGCGCGCCGCTCGACGTCTTGATCGTGGCTCCGACGATCTCGAAGCCGCGCCTGATATCCGTGGTGATCGTCCCGAGCTTCACCGGCTGACCGTCGCGTAGCGTGAACACGTAGGCACCGAACACCGGTGCCGCCAGATCGTCGCGTGCGCTCGTGAGCTCGAACCCGATCACCGCCTCGTCGTGGCGATCACCGTCGAGATCGAGGTAGCTCGGCACGTCGAGCACGAGCGCGCCTGTGGTGTCGTTCGCTGTGAATCGACTCGGATCCTGGGTTGCGATCGGTTGCTCGTCCTGTTCGACGACATGAAACTCGGCACGGCCGCGCGTCGCCCTGACGAGTCCGAGGGAGCCGAGGTCGTACACGAAGTTTTGCCAGTCGATGCTCGAGGTCTCCGGCAGATCGAGCACCTGCGATCCAGATCCATCAGGAGGTGGCGCGCTCGCCACGTCGCCTCCCCGGTTACAACCCCATGCCACCCCCACGATCGCGCACGCCAGCCACGACAACCGGGGCGCCGACACGGTCACTGCGACAGTTGTGCGAGCAGCCGTGTGCGCAGATCCGCCGGGGGCTCGGGCTCGGGGAGATTGCCGTAGATCGCCGAGATGTCGCGCATCGGCACGTCCTCGTTCCCGATGCCGGTGCCGTAGCGGCCGTACGGAATGTCGGGAGACTTGCGAAGCGAAACCTCGCCACCGGAGCTACCCAGCGGGCGGATGAAGCCCTTGTGCAGCGCGGTGCCAATGCGTGCCGGACATCGGCAGGGGTTCATCGGATTGACGTGCTCGCACCGGGGCGTGAGGTAATCGACGACCTTCTTGCGGGCGCGCGACAGCCGGACCTTGTACGCGCTCTCGGTGATCCCGAGCGACTTCGCCGCCGGCTCGTCGGCCAGCTTGAGCACGTGACACACCACGAACGCGGCGCGCTCACCCGGCGGCAGACAGTTGATCACCGACGTCATGCAACCTTGCTTGAGCTCCCACAGCAGGAAGTCTCGCTGGGGATCGGTCAACGATCGAACGACGTCGGTCCGCGTCGCCTCGCTTCGCAGCGTCTCGTCGAGGATGTCGAAGTTGACCTCCGGCTGGCGGGGCAGTCGCTGTTCGAGCAGCTGGTTGGCGATCCCGAGCAGCCACACCTCTCGGCCGTTCGGGTCGCTCGGCGCAGCTTCGATCTGCTGGGCGGCGGCGTCGAAGATGTCGGACAGGTAGCGCTCGGCGCGTTCGGTATCGAGCGTTAACCGGAACACGAAGTTGTAGAGCCGGCGCCAGTACGGGTCGATGAGTGCCTGTGCCTGGTCCTGCTCGAGCTTGGCCGCCATCGTCTGCGGATGGTACACCAGCGCGGTGCAGGTTGATCGAGACCGAGGCCGCTCGCCTCTGGTTGGCCGGCGAAATCGGGTCCTCGCCTGCCTCGCGATCGCCACCGCGACCGCCAGCGCCAGTGCCAGCGGTTGCTACACGGCACCGAGGCCCGAATGCGGCTTTATCTGTGGTGACGACGGTTCTTGTCCGTCGGGGTACAGCTGCTCGTTCGGCGACTGGCGCTGCCACCTCGATGGCTCGAGCCCGTCGCTCGACTGCAAACCGGAGGGATTTCGGCCCGACGCCATGATCGTGCCAGATGCCGCCGATGACGAGCCGCCGGCGGTCGTGTTCATGATGCCGGTTCCCAACGCCAGCAACGTCTCCGTGGCGCCGACGATCATCGTCGGGTTCAGCGAGCCGGTGCAAGGCGTCTCGGAGGCGACATTCATGCTCTATGGCCCAGGGTTGATTCCGGCGCAGGTGTCGTACGAACCGAGCATCCCCGGCGCAGCCTTGATGCCTGCACGAACCCTGCTCGCGAATACCGAGCACGACGTGTATCTCGATTCGACCATCACCGATGCGGCAGGTCACCCGCTCACGCCCGTGCAGTGGTCGTTCACGACCGGCGCAGACCTCGATCCCCCGATGGTGATCAACTCGTCGCCGGCGCCCACCGAAACCGACGTCGGCACCACCGCACCGGTCGTGGTGGTGTTCAGCGAAGTCGTGTTCAACGTCAGCGACGCGACGTTCACCGTGGACAACGCCGGCACGCCGATCGACGGGATGGTGTTCATGAGCACGCAGGATCAGGCGGTCTTCACACCGACGTCCCCATATCCGGCGGGCGCGACGATCAGCGTGAATCTGACGGCCGGGATCATGGATATCAACGGCAACGCTCTCGTGCCGTTGTCGTTCAGCTTCACCGTCGCGCCGTAGTGGCGCGTGCGACGAACGCGTGGCGCACGCGAACGTGCATGCCTTGATTCTACGAGACCTGGAGCTTCGGCTTGGTCGGCGGCGGTGTGGGCGTCGACGTCGAGGTGTCCGATTCGACGAGCCCGACGCGTCCGGTGACCTCGCCGCGCGGATCTTCGAACGCCCGCAGCTCGCGACTGATCTCGGCGACCAGGTCGGCCTTCTCGCGATACGGCATGAACGCGCTCTTGAACCCTGCGATGATGATCTCCTTGATCGTCTGGAGCGACCACCCGTAGTGCTGGTGGCAGAGGTGAAACTCCTTGGTCACCGTGGTCTGCGACATCAGGCGGTTGTCGGTGTTGATCGTCACGCGCAGACCGTAATCGACGAAGAAATCGACCGGGTGGGTCTCCCAGCTCGTCGCGGCGCGCGTCTGTAGATTCGACGACAGGCAGACCTCGAGCGGGATCCGATGGTCGTTGACGTAGTTGAGCAGGTCGCCGCTCTCGACCAGCCGCGTGCCATGGCCGATGCGATGAGCGCCGCACTTGTGGATCGCCTGGTGAACCGAGTCGGGACCGAACGACTCACCCGCGTGGGCGGTGCAGTTGATGTTGTTGTCGATCACCAGCTGGAACGCGTGGCGATGGAGCTTCGCCGGATTGTTCATCTCCGAGCCGGCGAGATCGAAGCCGACGACACCGCGGTTCTTGAAGGCGACGCACAGCTCGGCGATCCGCAGGCTCGACTCGGGGCCGAGCGAACGGATCGCGCACAGGATCAAGCCGTAACGGATGCCGAGCTCGCGCTTGGCCGTGCGCAACCCGCGCAGCACGGCCTCGACCACCTGCGCCGGCCGGAGCCCCTCGCGAATGTGGAGCAGCGGCGAGTAACGGACCTCGAGGTAGCGAACGTTCTCGCTCCAGGCGTCCGCCGCGAGCTCGTACGCGCAGCGCTCGAGCGCGTCCTCGGTCTGCATCACGCTGAGCGTGACGTCGAACGCGCGCAGGTAGTCATCGAGCGAGCTGATGTGCTCGCCGGCGGCGAGCATGCGATGGAGCTCGCCGCGGTCGAACGTTGGCAGCTTCACGCCTTGCTTGCGCGCGAGGTCGAGCACGGTATCGAGGCGCAGCGAACCGTCGAGGTGGCAATGCAGGTCGGTCTTGGGCAATCGCTGAATCAGCTCGAACGGAATCTCGGCGGGCGTCGTCATGAAGGGGCCACTATCCCGCTCAAGGGAGATCGGCTGCAACAACGTTCGTGGCGGCTAAGTCTGCGGATCCGTTTCAGCCAGCGCGTTCGACGACCCGGGCAGATGCGTCAGTCACCAACCTGGCATTCGGCGCGGGATGCTGCAGGTACGCGAGCCGCTTGGCCTCGCGCCGCACGTGCGACACGAGATCGAGGATCAAGCCGACCCGCGCGCGCGGCGTCCGAAACTCGGACAAAAATTGCACATGTTGTGCAAAAACTATGTCCGACCTAATTTCCTCGGCGCGGGATGCTGCAGATAGGCAAGCCGCTTGGCCTCGCGGCGGACGTGCGACACCAGGTCCAGGATCAAGCCGGTCGCCACGCACAGCACCGCGATCACGCCGAGGCCGGTCGCCAGGATCGCCGTCGGGAACCGCGGAACCAGCCCGGTCTCGAGATAGGTCAAGAACACAGGCACGCCGAGGATCACGGACGCCGCGAACACCAGCAAGCCGATCAGCGAGAAGAACAGCAGCGGGCGCTCGTTGCGCATGAGGTTGGTGATGGTCAGCAAGATCCGCCAGCCATCGCGAAACGTCCGTAGCTTGCTCGTCGACCCGGGCGGGCGCTCCTTGTAGCTCGTATCGATCTCGGCGACTGGCATCTGCATCTGCATCGCATGCACGGTGAGCTCGGTCTCGATCTCGAACTCGCGCGAGAACGACGGGAAGCTCTTCACGAATCGCCGCGAGAACACCCGGTAACCCGACAGCATGTCGGCGATCCGCGCGGCGAACAGCCGGCGTACCAACCCGGTGAGCACGGCGTTGCCGAGGCGGTGACCCGCGCGGTAGGCCGCCTGATGGGTCTCGACGCGGCGACCGACCACCATGTCGAGGTTGCCGTCGACCAGGCGGGACACCAGCTCCGGCGCGACGCTCGCGTCGTAGGTGTCGTCGCCATCGACCATCACGTAGACGTCGGCCTCGACGTCCTGAAACATCCGCCGCACCACGTTGCCCTTGCCGCGGCGCGATTCCGACCGGACCTCTGCGCCGGCGGCGCGTGCAACCGCGATCGTCTCGTCGGTGGAGTTGTTGTCGTAGACGTACACCGTCGCGTCGGGCAGCGCCGCGCGAAAGTCGGCGACGACCTTGCCGATCGCCGCCGCTTCGTTGAAGCACGGCACCAGCACCGCGACCTGGACTGTGGAAACCAGGCTCATGACTAGCCCCATGTATCCGTGCTCGGCCGATCTTTGAGGCCGAGCGAGCTCGCGCGGCGCGTTCGGCGCTCGAGCTCATCGCGCAGCAGTGCGACCTCGCGGATCGCTTGATCGAGCTGGCGCTGCAGCTCGGCGAATCGCGTGATGTGATGGACGAGCGCCGCGACGATGCCGAGCACGAGTACGTAGATCACCAGATCGGCGCCACGCTGGACGCCGACGACATGCGCCAGCTCGGTGGTGATGTCGGGAAACAGCACGGCAGATGCCCCCGCGCCAAGCAGGGCGATGACGAGCGCGATGTGCACTGGCAATTTCCGGCGCCGAACGACGGCCAGGATCGCGATCCCAGCGATCCCGGCGAGTAAGACGATTTGCATGATCGTCCCGGACGTCGCGATCGCGACATGGCTGTCATGTGGACCGGGTTGCATCGCTCGCTTTGCGCATCCTGCCACTTTGCAGAGCAAGAATCACCGAGTGATGCCGCCCACTTGGTCTGTTCGCGTTGCTTGACCATCGGTCCGGGAACATGGCATTCAGGGCTCCTATGGACGTCCAGCTTATGCGGCGGCTCGACCGCGTGCTCGGCGATGCCGCGTGCAGCGTGCTCGCGACCGCGCATCGGATTCGTAAACCCCTCGCAGGGACTCGCCCGATCAAGAAGATCGCCGTGATGAAGTTCTTCGGAATGGGTTCGATCATCGTCGCGTCGCGCAGCCTCGCAGCGCTGCGTGCGCAATACCCCGAGGCCGAGCTTCACTTCGTCACGTTCCAGTCGAACAAGGGCATCCTCGACATCCTGCAGCTGACCGATTGCAATCACTACGTCGATGCATCGACGCCGCAGGCGTTCTTCAAATCGACGCTGGTCACCGCCCGAGCCCTACGCAAGGCGAAGGTCGACCTGGTGATCGATCTCGAGTTCTTTGCAAAGTTCCCGCTCGTGCTGGGCAGCCTCGCCGGCATCCCGCAAAAGGCCGGGTTCTACCTGACCTCGGAGAGCTGGCGCCGCGAGCTGCTCGACATCAGCGGGTTCTACAACTCGTACTTCCACACCAGCGAGATCTTCCTGTCGCTGGTGTACCTCGTGTCGACGGGCGACTACTACTACCTCAACTTCAACGAGTTCGCGGCGAAGTTCAAATACCCTCGGATCGAGGTCGGCGAGCTCGAACGAGCTGCGCTGCGCAGCAAGCTTGCGGGCATGGGCATACGGCCGACCGACCCGTTGTTCGTGATCAACGCGAACACCTCACCAGATCTGGCGCCCGAGGCGCGCAAGTGGCCCAAGGAGCGCTACGCGCAGCTTGCCGACGAGCTGGTCGCGCACACGCCGTCGGCGAGGGTCCTGTTCGTCGGAGCGCCCAACGAGAAACCGTACGTGTCCAGCGTGGCCGCGCTGTGCAGCACGTCGCGGCGCCATGTCCTGGCGGGAGATCTATCGCTGCGCGAGCTGCTCGTGCTGTTCGCCGAGGCCAAGCTCGTGGTCAGTAACGACTCGGGTCCGATGCACATGGCGTGTCTGGTCGACGCTCCGATCATCGGCCTGTTCTTCGCCGATTCACCCACGCTGTTCGCGCCGCTCGGCTCGCGCGTCCGGTCCGTGGCTCCGCCGCTGTACTCGATTCCGCTGTTCAGCGTGTACAACGGCAAGGACGTCGCCGTCGGTAAGCCCAGCAACGAGATCGGCAACGCAGCGGCGTGCACGGTGTCGCTCGAGAGCGTGATGCACGAGGTTCGTTCCCTGCTCGGTGTACGGCCAATTCTCAAGGCCTCCGAGACGGTCCTGGCATGAGCGGACAGATCGTCCGCCAGGCGCTCGTCGAGAGCGTACGGGTCAAGGCCGCGCTCGATCCGGCCGCGATCACACGGGCTGCCGAGCTGATGCGTGACGCGGTGCTCGCGGGCAACAAGGTGCTGCTCTGTGGCAATGGTGGCAGCGCCGCCGATGCACAACACATCGCCGCCGAGCTGGTCGGTCGATTCGTTGTCGAACGTAAGCCGCTTGGCGCGATCGCATTGACCACCGACACGTCTGCGCTCACCGCGATCGCCAACGACTACGGGTACGAGCACGTGTTCTCGCGTCAGGTCGAGGCGCTCGGGGCGCCAGGCGACGTGCTGATCGCGATCACCACCAGCGGAACGTCCAAGAATGTGGTTGCCGCGGTCGCGTCGGCTCGCGCACGGGGCATGAAGGTGATCGCGCTGACCGGCGCGAAGGGTGCATCGTTCGTCGCGAGCTGCGACGCAGGCGTCGCGGTCCCGTCCACGGTGACCGCACGGATCCAGGAGTGCCACATCCTGATCGGTCACGTGCTGTGCGAAGTACTCGACGGCGCGTTTGCGACGGCGCCCCATCCAGCGGGCACCAACGGCCACCACAGCAATGGCCATCACACCAACGGCCAGCACCATCCCGCCAAGCTGATGACGCTGCCCGAGCTGGTCGTGTGGCGCGAAGCCCAGCGCGCAGCCAAGCGCACCGTCGTGTGGACGAACGGAGCGTTCGACGTGTTCCATGCCGGCCACCTCGCGTCACTCCGCGGCGCCCTGTCCCATGGCGACGTCCTCATCGTCGGTGTCAACAGCGATGCATCGGTGCGCGGTTACAAGGGGCCAGATCGGCCGATCTTTCCCGTGGCCGAACGAGTCGCGGTCCTGGCCGCGCTGAACATCGTCGATGCGATCACCGTGTTCGACGACGCCACACCGGAGGCGGTGCTGTCGGCGGTCAGGCCCGACGTCCACGTCAAGGGCGGGGACTACGCACCACCCCATGGAAAGCCGATCCCAGAGCGCGCGATCGTCGAGGGCTACGGCGGCAAGATCGCGTTCATCCCACTGGTGCCCGATCGTTCGACGACCGAGACGATCGCGCGGCTTCGCAAGTGAAACGTGCGCTGTTCCTCGACCGCGACGGAACGCTGATCGTCGACGTCGGGTACCCGCGCGACCCCGAGCGAGTCGCGCTGATCCCCGGAGTCACCGAGGCGCTGCGTATGCTCCAGCAGCGGTTTGCGCTGATCATCGTGTCCAACCAGTCGGGCGTGACGCGCGGCAAGCTCACCCGTGCCGAGGCCGACGCCGTGCACGCGCGCGTGATCGGGCTGTTCGGCACCGAAGGCATCTCGTTCGCAGGGTCGTATTACTGCTGGCATGGTCCTGACGAAGGCTGCCCGTGCCGCAAGCCGCGGCCTGGGATGCTGCTCGACGCTGCGCGAACTCTGGGCGTCGATCTCGCGTGTTCCGTGATGGTCGGCGACAAGCTCTCCGACGTCGAAGCAGGGCGTGCCGCCGGTTGCCAGACGCAGATCTTGTTCGACCCCGATGCGGTCACGTCACGCGACACGCTCACCGGCTGCCGAGATTGGGCTGAGATTGCGGCGCGGCTCGCAAACGACGGTCGAGGTTGACCGACATCGACGTCAACGCCTCGAGTTGACCACGGCGTTGCAACCCTCCCCGAACCACGATACCAACGCCGTGATGCACCCACTGCGTCCCGTCGTCGAACAACTCCGCGCGAGTCGTGTGCTCGTGATCGGAGACGTGATGCTCGATGAGTACCTGCGCGGGGAGGTATCTCGAATCTCCCCGGAGGCGCCCGTCCCGGTGCTCGAGGTTCGCTCGACCGATCTTCGGCTCGGCGGCGCGGCCAACGCCGCGGCCAACATCAATGCGCTCGGTGGCACCGCATTCCTGATCGGCGTCGTCGGCAAGGACGAGACCGCGAATACGCTCGGCGAGCGACTCGCACACCACGAGATCATCAGCTCGATCGTGCCCGACGGTGGCCGGCCGACCAGCAAGAAGACCCGACTCGTCGCCCAGCAACAACAGATCGTTCGCGTCGACCACGAGCAGCGGCTGCCCGTGACCGGCGCGATCGCCGAGAACGTAAAGCGCGCGATCGATGCCCGGATCCGCGACGTTCATGCCGTGGTGCTCTCGGATTACGCCAAGGGCGTCGTCACCGCGGAGATTGCCCGGCACGCGATCGCCGCTGCCAGGTCCGTGGGCGCGCCCGTGATCGTCGATCCCAAGCAGCGCGACTTTTCGATCTATCGCGGCGCGACCGTGATCACGCCCAACCTGCACGAGCTCGAAGCCGCGGCGCACGGCCCCGATGCGACCAGCCCGCTCGATGTCCCAAGCGCTGCCACGCGCCTGTTGGCCATCGTCGAGGGTGCCGCGTTACTCGTGACTCGTTCCGCCGACGGCATGTCGCTGTTCCGCTCGAACACGTCCCCCATCCATGTGCCTGCGATGGCCAAGGAAGTGTTCGATGTTACGGGCGCCGGGGACACGGTGGTGGCCACGATCGCGCTGGCGCTGGGTGCGAAGGTCGCGATCGAACAGGCGATCGAGCTCGCCAGCGTCGCCGCTGCGATCTCGGTATCGAAGCGCGGCACCTCGACCGTCAGCCCAGCCGAGCTCACCGCGGCTCTCGACGGCGCGTAGCATCGTCGATCGACATTGGTGGTCCCGAGGTTATGCTCAGCCATGCTTCGCGTGGCCCTGTGTTCGGCCCTCATCGTCGCAGCATGTGGCGATAATCGGCCGGGCATCCCGGCGGGCCTCGATGCAGCGATGGCTCAGCCGTGCACACCGGCGTCTGGTGGCCGCGTGTTCTTTCGGGCGATCGCATACGGCTGCGAGACGATCGGAGCGCCGCCCGAGCCTGGTTGTTTGAATGGCCCGGTCACGCTCGTGACCTCTCCCCCCGATGATCCGAGGCTGTTCGCGGTCGAGCTCTCCGGGAAGATCCGGATCATCGAGAACGACCGGCTGCTCGACGCGCCGTTCCTCGATGTATCCGGCGAGCCGGGCTTCATCACCGGCGGCGAGCTGGGCCTGCTCGGCCTCGCGTTCCATCCAGCGTACGCCACCAACCGTCAGCTGTTCGTGTTCTACACCGCGATCAACCCCGATACCGCCGACAGCCAGCACCCGTACCTCAGCGTCGTCGCGCGATTCACGGCGCGCGCCGACGACCCGTACACGGCGGAGCCCACCGCAACGATCGTGATCGCGATTCCCGATCCGTTCGACAACAATCCGGGCGGAATGATCGAGGTCGGCAACGACGGTCACCTCTACATCAGCACCGGGGACGGTGGCGCGATGGGTGGGCCCCCAGATCCGTTCGACAACGCTCAAAATTCGCATTCGCTGCTCGGCAAGATCCTCCGGATCGACGTCGACCACCCTGCGGATGGCAAGCCATACAGCGTTCCCGCGGACAATCCATTTGCGCCGGGCGTGGCCGGCGCTCCCGAGGTATGGGTGCTCGGCCTGCGCAATCCCTGGCGGTGGTCGTTCGATCGCGCCACCGGCGACATGTGGATCGGAGACGTCGGCGAGGATGACGTCGAGGAGCTCGACCTGTTGCGCGCAGGCGAGCAGGCCGGGCGTAACCTGGGGTGGCCCATGTACGAAGGAACGAGCTGTTTCGATCCGCCGTGCGATCCCGCGGGGATGACGTTTCCCGTCGACACGCGGCTGCACGCCGATGGCTGGTCCGCGATCGTCGGCGGGCAGGTCTACCGCGGGAGCTGCTTCCCCGACCTGGTGGGAACGTACTTCTATACCGACACCGGCAATGCCGCGATCGCGCGAGCCGTTCAGGCCGATGGCGCTGTCGTGGTCGGCCCCGACGGTGGTTTCGCGACCTCGGGGCCGGTGAGCCTGCATGCCGATTCGCGCGGTGAGCTCTATCAGACCCACGTAAACGGCAACATCTATCAACTCGTCGTCAGGTAGCCGGCGAGACATTGCCGACGGGCAGAGGTACGATCGGCTCGATGTCTCGAGCGCGCCTCGTGCTACGTCGTCTGCAGCGGAAGGACTTGCCTGCGATTCAAGATCTGCAGCGCAGGTGCTTCCCGGGCGTCGATCCATGGACGGCCGAGCAGATGGAGAGCCAGCTCGCGATCTTCCCCGAAGGCCAGCTCGGGATCGAGAAGGATGGCGTGCTCGTCGCGACCTCGAGCTCGGTGATCGTCGACGAGGAGGATTTCGGCGCGTACCACACGTTCGACGACGTCAGCGATCGCGGCTTCATTCGCAACCACGACCCCGAAGGTGACACGTTGTACGGCATCGACATCGCGGTCGATCCACGTCACCGCGGCGAGCACCTGTCGCGCCGGATCTACGAGGCGCGCAAGGAGCTGGCCGCGACCCACAACCTGCGCGCGATCCTGATCGCGGGGCGAATCCCCGGCTACGGCAAGCACGCCGACAAGATGACCCCGGAGGAGTACGTCCGGCGGTGCGTCCGCAAGGAGCTGCGCGATCCAGTGCTCACGGCGCAGCTCGCGCAGGGGTTCGCGATCCGCAACGTGCTCAAGGACTATCTGCCCGGTGATGTCGAGTCGGCCGGCTACGCGGTGTTCATGGAGTGGCTCAACCCCGAGCACCATCCACCCGCCGCGCCGTCATCGATCCGGCGCGTGCGGGTTGCCGCCGTGCAGTACCAGATGCGCCAGATCACCAGCTTCGACGAGTTCGCGCAGCAGTGTGAGTTCTTCATCGATGCCGCGTCCGATCAGCGGATGGACTTTCTGTTGTTCCCCGAGCTGGTGACCAATCAGCTCCAGGTGCTGGTCCAGGCCAAGGAATCCGCCGCCACGGCCCGCCGGCTTCATGAGTTCACGCCGCGCTACCTCGAGTTCTTCACGCGGATGGCGATGAAGTACAACCTGAACATCATCGGCGGCACCCATCTGACCGTCGAGGGCGACAAGCTGTGCAACATCGCCTCGGTGTTTCTGCGCGATGGCTCGATCGATCGCCAGTACAAGCTCCACGTGTCTCCCGCGGAGTCCAAGTGGTGGGGGGTGTCGGCGGGCGAAGAAGTCCGGGTGTTCGATACCGATCGCGGCAAGATCGCGATCTTGATCGGCGATGACGTGGCGTTTCCCGAGATCGCACGGATCGCCGCCGCCAAGGGCGCAACTCTCTTGTTCGTGCCGTTCAACTCCGATATCCGATCGAGCTACATGCGGGTCCGATCGTGCGCGCAGGCGAGATGCATCGAGAACAGCATGTATGCCGTGCTCGCAGGCCCGATCGGAAACCTGCCGTTCGTCGACGGTGCCGACATCCACTACGGCGAAGCGTGCATCCTCACTCCATGCGACGTGCTGTTCGCGCGTGACGGGGTGGCGGAGGAAGCCACGCCGAACGTCGAGACCATGGTGATGCACGAGCTCGACATGGACGTGCTGCGCCGAAATCGGATCGCCGGCAGCGTGCGGACCTGGCTCGACCGGCGCATGGATCTGTACGCCGTCCGCTACACCGAGGGGGGGAATCCCCGCGAGCTATGATGGCGCACGATCCATGATCGGCGCGAGCTCGCGATGGGCGCGGCTCGACGGTGGCGTCGAGATCCATCGGACCCAGCCTCACCATGCCGACGCGCTCGAGCAGCTGCAGATCGTGGTGTTTCCGACGCTGGCCGATGACGAGCGATTCAAGGCGCGTCATTACCTCCGCCATCTCGAGCTGTTTCCCGAGGGCCAGTTCTGCGCAGTCGACCGCGATCGCGTGGTCGGCATGACATCGACGATCCGCTACGACTTCGACTTCGATCATCCCGACCACACGTTCGCGGAGCTGATCGATGGTGGCTGGCTGACGTCGCATCAGCCCACCGGTCGCTGGTTGTACGGCGCCGACATGGGCACCCATCCGGACTATCGCGGGCGCGGCATCGCCCGCGCGCTGTACGCCGCGCGCCACGACACCGTGCGGCGGCTCGGGCTCGACGGCCAGCTCACCGTCGGAATGCCGAGCGGCTACGGTGCGCTCAAGCACACCATCACCGCCGCGGACTACTACGCGGAGCTGGTCGCTGGCCAGCGCACAGATCCGACGATCTCCGCACAGCTCAAGATCGGGTTCGAGCCGCGCGGGTTGATCCCGGGCTACATTAGCGATCCGGTTTGCGACGGCTATGGCGTCGTGCTCGTGCTCCCGGCGGCACGCGACGTTCCGATCAGCAACCACCAGGAGACCTAGTGATGCCAGCGATTCGTAAAGTCACGGCGATCCCAGGGCCGAACAGTCTCGCGATCCTCGAGCGCCGTGCGCGCGCGGTCACCAGCTCGCTCGGCAAGGCGACCGACGTCGTCATCGACCGCGCCGAAGGTGCGCTGGTCCACGACGTCGACGGCAACACGTTGATCGACCTCGCTGGTGGCATCGGCATGCTGGCGACCGGGCATTGTCCGCCGACCGTGGTCGAGGCGATCCAGGCGCAGGCCGCACGGTTGATCCATCCGTGTGCGCTGGTGGCGACGTTCGAGCCCTACGTCGCGCTATGCGAGCTGCTCAACGAGATCACGCCGGGTGACTTCCCCAAGAAGTCGCTGCTCGCCAACAGCGGCGCCGAGGCCGTGGAGAACGCGATCAAGACCGCGCGGGCGTACACCAGGCGTCAGGCCGTGCTGTGCTTCGAGGGTGCCTACCACGGCCGCACGCTGCTGACGTTGAGCTTGACCAGCAAGTACGGCCTGTTCAAGACCGGGATGGGGCCGTACGCGCCGGAGATCTACCGGATCCCCGCGCCGGATCTGTACCGGCGACCCGCGGCGATGTCCGAGCACGACTACGTCGAGTGGTGCTGCGGTCAGCTCGAGCGTGCGATGGTGGCGCAGATCGACCCGGCGTCGCTCGCGGCGATCATCATCGAGCCGGTGCAAGGGGAGGCGGGATTCAATCCAATCCCGGATCGGTTCCTGCGACGGATCCGCGAGCTGTGCACGCAGCACGGGATCGTGATGATCGCCGACGAGGTGCAGACCGGGTTTGGCCGCACCGGCAAGCTGTTCGCGATCGAGCATGCCGGCGTCATTCCGGACATCGTGGTCACCGCGAAGTCGCTCGGTGCCGGCACGCCGATCAGCGCGCATACCGGGCGCGCCGACATCATGGACGCGATGCACGTGGGTGGCTCCGGCGGGACCTATGGCGGCAGCCCGCTGACCTGCGTCGCGGCGATCGAGGCGATCAAGCTGATCCGGCAGCCGAGCTTCCTGGCGCAGGCGAACAAGCTGGGCGAGCTCTTGCGCGGCGAGCTGGAGGGGTTGAAAGCACGCTGCAAGCTGATCGGCGACGTACGCGGCCAAGGACCGATGCTGCTGATCGAGCTGGTCACCGACCCGGTGGCGAAGACGCCCGCGCCCGCACACACGCTCGCGGCGATCAAGCGCGCGACCGCCAATGGCGTCGTGCTGATCCGCGCCGGGCTGTACAGCAACTGCATCCGGTTCATGCCGCCGCTGACGATCAGCGAAGATCACCTGCGCGAGGCGCTGGCGGTGGTTGGTGAAGCCGTCCGTCACGTCGAGGAGCATGGCGCATGACCGAGCTCGGTAGCCCCGCACGTCAACTGATCGACAACGCCTGGCTCGACGCGATCGACGGCGGGCGCTGGGATGTCATCAACCCGGCGACCGAGCAGATCGTGGTCGACGTGCCGTTCGGTGGCGCTGCCGATGTACATCGCGCGATCGAAGCGGCGGAGCGCGCGCTGCCGGGATGGCGTGCTCGCACGGCATACGATCGCGCGGCGATCATGCAGCGTGCAGCGGACCTGTGCCGCAGCCGCGCCGATGCGCTCGCGCGGGTCACGGTGGGCGAATGTGGCAAGCCGCTCGCCGACGCGATCCGCGAGTGGCAGATCGCCGGCGAGTTCTTCGACTGGTACGCCGAGGAGGGCAAGCGGGTCTACGGCTACACGATCCCCGCGCGGGTCGCGACCAAGCGGATGATGGTGCTGCACGAGCCGATCGGCGTCGTCGGCGTGATCACGGCATGGAACTTTCCGGTCTATAACCCCGCGCGTGCGATCGCCGCTGCGCTCGGCGCGGGCTGCACGGTCGTGGTCCGGCCCTCGGAGCTCACGCCGCTGTCCGCGATGGCGATCGCCGCCGTGCTCGTCGAGGCGGGCGCGCCTCCCGGCGTGATCAACCTGGTCAACGGGGATCCCGCGGCGATGGGTCAGGCGATGCTCGATCACCCTGCCCTGCGCAAGCTCAGCTTCACCGGCAGCACCGCCGTCGGCAAGCTGCTGATGGATGGCGCATCGCGCACGATGACCCGGCTGTCGCTCGAGCTCGGCGGCAACGCGCCGGTGTTGATCCTTCCCGACGTCGACGTCGCCGCGCTTGCCAGGTCGGCGGTGGCGGCACGGTTTCGCAACGCCGGCCAGGTCTGCGTGTCGCCGCAGCGATTCTTCGTCGACAAGGCGAAGCTCGCGACGTTCGAAGAAGCGGTCATCGCCGAGACCAGGAAGCTGAAGGTGGGTCCCGGGCTCGATCCGCAGGCACGTGTGGGTCCGCTCGCGAGCAGTCGCCATCGCGACCGCGTCGAGGGCTTGCTCGCGGCGGCGACGTCGAGTGGTGCCAAGATCCGCACTGGCGGCAGGCGGCCGCCCGACCTGGAGCGCGGCTACTTCATCGAGCCTACCGTGCTCGCCGATGTGAGCCCCGAGATGGCGGTGTATGCCGAGGAGGTCTTCGGGCCGCTGTTCCACATGACCTCGTTCGATCAGCTCGACGAAGCGATCGCACGTGCGAACCGGACCAGCTACGGCCTCGCCGCCTACGTGTTCACCAATGATCTGAACGCAGCGATGCGCGCCTACGAGCGGCTCGAGTTCGGCATGATCGGGGTGAACGATTGGGTACCGCAATCGATCGAAGGCCCGTTCGCGGGCCGCAAGGCCAGCGGCGTCGGTCACGAATGCGGGCGCGAGGGCTTGCTCGACAACCTCGAGACCAAGCTGGTGAGCATCGGCGGCGTGGCGCCGTAGCCCGCAACGACGACCCCGTGACCGCGTTCGATCGCACGTTCGACGACAATCGCTCGGTCTGGCTCGCCGAGGCCGCTGCCGAATCGCCATCGCCACCGCTCGCACGCGACCTCACCGCGGACGTGGCGATCATCGGCGGTGGGTTCACCGGCGTGTCGACCGCCTATCACCTGAGCAAGCGGCGGCCTGGCCTGGGCATCGTGCTGCTGGAAGCGAAGTCGCTCGGCAACGGCGCGAGCGGTCGCAGCGGCGGGATGATGCTAAATGGCGTCAGCCCGTTCGCGCATGACGTGCAGCAGATCGCGCGGGAGCACGCGCTCACGACCGATGCGATCGATCAGCTGATCGGCTTGATCGACGAGCACAAGCTCCCGGTCCGCTATCGCCGTGATGGCTCGCTCAAGGTGTGGACCACCGCCCGGGCGGCGGAGCTCGCACATGCCGAGGCCGAGCAACTCGCTGCGCTCGGCGTCCCGGTCTCGTTCGTGGCAGGCGCCGAGCTCGAGCGAATCATCCGCGCGCACGGCGCCGCCGGCGCGACGATCGATCGCTCGGAGGGCGTGCTCAACGGTGTCGATCTGATCCGCGCGATGCGGCCGCTGCTGGTCACACAGGGCGTGACGATCCACGAGTCGACCCAGGTCACGCGCGTGGCCGAGGGCAAGACGATCGCGCTCACGACACCCCGCGGCACCGTGCGTGCGAACGCGATCGTGCTCGCGACCAACGGCTACACGCCGAAGCTCGGCTACTTCCGGACCGGCATCCTGCCGGTGATCTCGCACGTGATCGCGAGCCAGCCGCTGAGCCCCGAGCAGCTCGCGCGCGGGTTCGGAACCGCCACCGCGTTCTCCGACGATCTCCCTCGGCTCGCGTACGCGTGCGTGGATCCCCAGGGCCGCGTCGTGTTCGGCGGCGGCTCCAACGCATCGTACGGCTACCACTTCGGCAATCGCACGACCGCGCGCGGCGCCGTCGCCGGCGACGATGCCGCCGGCCGGGCGCTCCGAGCCACGATGACCGCGTACTTCCCCGAGCTCGGAGCCATCGGATTTCCGTATCGCTGGAGCGGCCCGCTGGGCCTGACGCTCCGGCGCCACTGCGCGATCGGCGTCATGGGCGAGCATCGCAACGTCTACTATGCGCTCGGCTACAGCGGTCATGGCGTCGTGCTCGGCAACATGGCCGGACGCGTGATTGCCGATCTTTATGAGGCGAATCACGAACCCTGGCAGGACTACGCGTTCTACATGTACCGGCCCAGCGGCATCCCGCCGGAGCCGATGCGATGGCTCGGCTATCATGCCTACACGCGGTTGACCGGACGGTCGCCGTGGAAGCGTCTCGGCTGAATTGCCGATAGGACTCATCGCGTGGCGAGCTGGTTGCGCGCTGCTGCGTGGAGCTTGCGATGGCGGCTTCTCGATGTGCATCTGGCATGTCAGGATGACTGCTCATGACCCGCTCCAAGGTCGCCGTCATCCGCGCTCGCCACGACCACGTCCTGGAGGACATCGATCGGCTACACGCACTCGCAGGTGTCGACAAAGCGCTCGCGCCGGGCGCGCAGACGATCCTGAAGGACAACATCTCGTGGCACTTCCCGTTCCCCGGTGCGAACACGACGCCGTGGCAGCTCGAGGGCACGATCCGGAGCCTGCGCGCACGTGGCTACCAGGATCTGGTGTGCGTTCAGAACAAGACCGTGGTGACCGACGCGTTCAAGGGCGAGGACCTCAACGGTTACGTCCCGATCTTCAAGAAGTACGACATCCCGGTCCGCTACAACTTCAAGCCCGAGGACATGACGTGGTCCGTGTACAGGCCCAACGCACGGATGCGCGTGCTCGACACGATCTTTCCCGAAGGCATTCAGATTCCCGACGCGTTCCACGGCACCAACATCGTTCACCTGCCGACGACGAAGTGCCACATCTACACCACCACCACCGGCGCGATGAAGAACGCGTTCGGCGGCTTGCTCAACACCAAGCGCCACTACACCCATTCGTGGATCCACGAAACCCTGGTCGACCTGCTCGCGATCCAGAAAGAGATCCATGCTGGGTTGTTCGCCGTGATGGATGGGACAACTGCGGGTGACGGGCCGGGGCCGCGCACGATGCGCCCGGTGATCAAGGACGTGATGCTGGCCTCCGCCGATCAGGTGGCGATCGACGCGGTAGCGGCGTCGATGATGGGCTTCGATCCGATGACGTTACCGTTCCTCAGGCTGGCGGATGAGGACGGTCTCGGTCACGCCCGTCGCGAGAACATCGAGATCGTCGGTGACACCGCGCTTGCCGACGAGCGATGGGGGTTCTCGGTAGGCGACAACGGCGCGTCGATGGTCGGCGATATCATGTGGTTCGGTCCGCTCAAGCGGTTCCAGAAGCTGTTCTTCCACACGCCGCTGGTGAACCTGTTCGTGATGGGCTCGGAGGCCTATCACGATTACTACCGGTGGCCGTTGCGCGACAAGCACGTGTTCGAGCAGTGGCGCAAGACGACCCACTGGGGGCGGCTGTTCGATCGCTATCAGGCCAACGGCACGCTCAGCACCATGGGTGACTCTGCACAGAGTGCGTAGCCGCGCGAGCTCGACTGCATTACGTGGCGAGGGCTCCGAACGCGACACAGCCCGCCGCGAGGCCCCCGACGGCCAGGCTCATCGGATCGCGCACTGCGAACACGACCGGATCATCGTGCATCTCGCCACGATGCGTCTTGAGCCAGAGCCGGCTGATCCAGAACAACAGCAGCGGACAGATCCCCCACAGCGCGCCCGGCCGAGCGTACAGCGCGTGAATCTCGGGACTGTTGATGTAGAGGGCCATCACGAGCACCGCGAGGTAACCACTCACCACGCCCATCGATCGAATCAGCGGCATGTCATCGGTGCGGTAGCCGCGTCCAGTGGCAATACTCCGCCCGGCCTTCAACATCGTGGACATCTCCGAGTAACGCTTGGTCAGGGCGAGGCTGAGAAAGATGAACAGCGAGAACGCGAGCAGCCAGAACGAGATCGGTACCGGCACCGCCGCGGCGCCGGCGATCACGCGCAGCACGTACAATCCAGCCAGCAGGATCACATCCCAGATGACGCGTTCCTTCGCGGCGAAGTTGTAGGCCATCGAACCAACGTAGTAGCTCACGAGTACGGCGAAGAACGGCAGCGGCAAGAACGCCAGCGACAGCGCCACGCTGCTCCCGAGCAGCAACGGGATCATCAACATCCCGGTCTTGAGATCGAGATCACCGGCGGCGAATGGCCGCTTGCGTTTGCGCGGGTGCAACCGATCGGCGCGCAGATCCGTCAGATCGTTGAGCACGTAAACACTCGAGGCGCACAGGCTGAACGCGGCGAACGCGATCAAGACGTGCGCATCGGCCTTGATATCGCTGACCCGGTGCGCTGCGGCGATCGGCACAAACAGCAGGAAGTTCTTCAGCCACTGGTGGACGCGAACGGCCTTGGCCAAGGTGCGCAGCCTGAGCTCTCGCTCACGCGGCAGCTCCTCGACGTCTCCGGAATATCCCCGCACGACGCGCACCACCGATGCCGGTGTATCGACGCAGATCGATCGCCGTGCGCGTTCCCAGATCGGGAGGTCTGCCGCCTCGTTGCCAGCGTAGTCGAACGGCTGTCCCTTCGTGTGCGCAAGGATGGCCGCGATCTTGGCCTCGCGGTTCAGGTGCGCCGTCTCGCTGCTCGCGATCACGTGGCTGAACACACCCAGATGATCAGCGACCGCGTCGGCGCATTTGCGGCTCGACGTGGTCACGAGCACGACCTGCCGGCCGTCGCCATGTTCGATGCGAAGACGCTCGACAAGCCGCTCATCAAAGATGAGACCGTCGGCGCTCAGATCGATCCGCCGCGCGATCTCGGCCTTCAGCTGGGCACGTCCACGCAGGAGCCACAACGGCAGCAAGAACACCACCCACGGCCGCGCCTTGATGAGCACGAGCAGCGACTCGAGCACGATGTCTGTCTTGATCAGCGTGCCATCGAGATCGACGAACAGCGCCGGCTCGTCGCGACGAGACTCGATGGTCTGCATGGGACGGCGAGCATAATCTCGCATATCGACGGAACGGGGCAAGAGCGGGTTTCCTGGTGAACCGAGGCGATCAGTCCCTCGGCATGGATGCACCTCGATCGCTCCGTCCGAAGACCGAGTCCCCCGCGTACCATGCATCTAGACGGACTAGTTAAATTGACCGTGGCTGAGCTGGTAACTCGCCGACTTCCTGTCGTCGCCTTGCACCGGCAAACGTAGCGTGGGAAGACTCGGTCGCGAGATGGCCCCGGATCGAAAACGCCGAGCATCGCGCGCCATCGAGCTTGGAGTGTGCGCAGCGGTTGTTTTGATGCTGTCGCTCTATGCGCTGTGGCGAATGGGCTATCTCTCGGCGGATTGCTCATATCGCTGCCACCTCACCGATAGCTCTCGAACCGCCTACGTCGCCAAACACATCGTCGAAGGTCACGGTTATAAGACAAACGATCTACCTGCTTACCTGATCGACTACTACGACGAGCACGGGAAGCTTCATGACGATTACTGGACCAACAGCGACCGGTTCCCGTTCACTGCATACGCGATCGCTGCGCTCTATACGCTTACAGGATCGACCGACGATGTCGTCGGGATCGTCGTCTACAACCTTCTGTGCTTCGTTGGTTTTCTCATTGCGCTCTATGCGCTCGCGCGAACTGTCTGGCACGAACGCTACTCCGCACTATTCGCACTCGGGTTTGCGCTGTTGCATCCGTATACTTACGTTTTCCTTTATCAGAAGGACTCCGATACTCTATTCTTAACGACGGCGTGTCTCGCATGCTTTTACCGCTATGCGAATCAACGTCGGGATGCGACGTCATCGACGTTCTCCCTCGGCTTTGGAACGATGCTCGGGTGGTCGGTGCTCGCGCGACCAAACATCGGGCTGCCGCTGATCGCGTGCTTCGGTTGGCTGATGGTGCGCAACCTGCTCCGGGATCGACGAGAGCTCGGAATAGGTCGCGCGGTGGGCCAGCTCGCGCGTCGTGACGGACTGATCGCGTTTGGAACGTGCGCGTGGCTGCTGCCGTTCATCGTCCACTCGATCTCGGAATGGGGAGCTCCGCTGTTCACGGGCAACAGTCTGTACCAGCTCCCACTCGGGACCCGATACGGCATGGGGACGGATACGTGGTGGAAGTACACCGATCCCAACTGGTCGGTGGGAGCGAGGATGATCTTCGATGGGGCTGGCGCGGAGATCTGGAGCAAGTTTCCTTCGTCCTGGTTCCGCACAACGAAGCAGATCGCCGGATCATATGTACTGGAGCTGTGCCTCGCCCTTGGTCTCGCGATGTCGTATCGACGCAGCGATCCGGTCAACGAACCTGCTGCCGAACCCGCTCGACAGATCAACCGTGGCGTGATCTGGTGGGTGACCGGCGTCGTCGTGTTAGCGAACTTCGCGTTGTTGCCGGCGTTCAGCTATCAGAGTTTCGGCTTCCAGCACTACCTGAGCTTCGGCGTTCCGGCGATCTGGCTAGCCGCCGGGCGGGCCGTATACGTGCTCGCTCGAACCGATCGTGCATCCTTGGCGGGCTGGCGATCGTTTCTCAACGCCCGTCGCCGTCGGTGGGTGTTGGCTGCGGCCATCGTGGTCCTCATCGTGAACTTCGCGCTACATCCGGCCGAAGCGAACGCGTTGCTCGCGAACAGCGTGTCGTTGTTGCTCTTCCACCACTGGTGGCTACTCGGTGCGCTGCTGATGTTGGTTGTGCTCCGTCGTTGGTTAGTACGCCCACCTCACTACCCGCGTGTGGTAGCGGTGACGATGGCGCTTGTGTTTGCGCTCTATGAACCGCGGAACAGCTTGATCCATTGGGACACCGTGTTCGCGCCCACCGACCTCCGTGCCTATGACGTGCTCCGGGAACGCAAAGGACTTGTGTCCTCGTTCGCCCTTCAGTGCGACGTCGCGTGGGCTACCGATCGAAAAAACATTCCGGCGCCTGAATACCTCATGCACATCTACAGTTTCGCACTCGATCACAGGCTCGACGTGCAAGACGTGTATATCGAAAGCGCGGAGGCCATGCTCGAGGGATTCCGCGAGGCCGCACCGGGCTTCGAACAATACGTACGGCTGCAACGTCATCATGCGAAGCTACCGGGATACGAGCTCGCTTTTCAGGCATCGGGCGAGCGCCGCTATCCTGGCGCATCATCACCCGTTCCGAAATCGGCAACGGTGTATCGCAAGGCGGATGCAGAGGCGTTTCGAGCAATCACCTCGAGCCCTGATCGGATCGCTATCGGCGAGGCTGACAACCTGATCTATACCGCACACGGCTTTGACTCGTACTACTCGATCGACGATCGTCCGGTCGTCGCCGCGACCGATATCACTCGCAAGCGCTATACGAAGCTGCACAACGGACTTCCTGGACACCGACCGTGGGAAGACACATCGATCACATTCTTCCTCAGCGAGCGGCGACCCCGGTCAGTGACGCTCGAGTTCTACACCTTTGCGCCAAACGTGTTCGACTTCTACTGGAACCTCGATCTGTACGCCTACGATCGACCAGGTGATCGCCCGTCCCACCACCTCGGTCGCTATCGTGCGGAGCGTTCCGGCTGGCACACCGTCAAGCTCTCAGTGCCTCATGAGATGACTCGGACCGGGCTCAACAAGCTCGGGTTCCGCGCCGAGGCCATGGCGCCCGTCGTGACCTGCCCGGATCACCTGGCGGTCTCGGTTTGCCTGTCTAAGCGGGAGAACGCGAACGCGGCGGTCACGCATCCGAACCAGACGCCAGCAGAACAACACGATCCCCCGAGTGGTGTGCTTCGTTCCGAACAGATCACGAACGTCGTTTCACTGAGAGTCAGTATGCTCGCCACCTCGCTTGCGTTCGAGTACCCAGTGCATTGACCAATCAACGCGAGCGCGTCGAATCTCGACGAGCACCAATCACCCGCGAGAGCATTGCAGACGTGATGCCAGGCTCTATATAGTGCGCGCCTCTTCACCGAAAGTTGACATGCCGCACCTCGGTTCTCGTGATGCTTGACGATCCGCAGAGCTCGCGCTCCGCGAAGTTCTGGCACGTCACGAAGCGAACCTGCCAGGCGGTGATCGCGATCTCATTTGTCTGGCTGGTGGCCACCTCCACCCAGCCGATTCGGCTCAACTGGGGAGATCCCTGGTCGGATATCGACATCATGACCGCGGGCCGGTTCATGGCCGAGGATGGTTTTCTCGCCACGAAGTTCACACCGATCGTGGACATCAAGCCGCTCGACGAGCTGTCGTTTCGCTACGTCCACTATCCGCCACTCGCCGAGATCATCAACGGTGCCGTGCAGCGCGTCACCGGCTCCGATAGCCTGACGATGTTCCGGCTGATCTTCACGGGGTTCTCAGCGCTGAGCGTGTGGTTTTTGTTCTGCTGGGTCCGAAGGATCTGGGGCGAGCGCGTGGCCTGGGTTGCCGCGGCGTTGTTCGCGTCCAACTCACTGTGGCTCAAGTATGCCGACTGCATCCACAGTCACCCGCTTCATCTGATGACCGGGTTTGGAGCGCTGTGGTGGCTGACCCGCTGGATCGATCAGCGCCGCCGCCGTGACCTCGCGATCTTCGTCGCGTGGAGTGCCGCGGCGTTCATGTCCTCGTACGACTACTACCTGTTCCTTCCGTTCATGATCACGATGACGCCATGGTTACTCGGGCATCCGCTGCGATCCCGGATGACCCTGCTCGCCATGGGATGGGGAGCGATCGGCTGCGGAGCTGGCCTGGCCTTGAAGTTTGGCCTCGCGCTGTGGGCACTGGGATGGAAGCCCTTCCTCCACGATCTCCGGTTCCAGTTCCTCGAACGCGCAACCGACCACCTGTCCTACAAGATCACCACCGAGTTCTACAAGATCCTCATCCTGCGCCATGTTCGGTTCTTCTCACCGATCTTCATGGTGGTGTTTGGATGTGGAGTCGCCAGTCTGTTCATCCGGCGACTTCGCCCGTATGTCGGACGTCCTGCGCCGTGGGTGCTGCTGTTCGGCGGGCTGTTGTTCGTGTTCGCCATGAAGCAGCTGTTCTGCGAGCAGTACCACGTCTCACTTTCGCTGCTCCCCTACTTCTCCGTCGCAGGCGCGCTGTTGTTCGTGCGTGCGGTCGAACATCGCGTGAGCCTGGTGATCGCGCTGGTTTGCGCTGCCACGACGTACGGCTGGCACGTCAAGGAGGTGGCGACGTTCGAGTATGCGTTTCTCGAGCCGGCGCAGCTCGAACCGTTCCGGGCCGAGCTCGATGCAAACGATCAGCACAACAAGTTCTTGTACTCGTCATTGTCGTTCACTCCGAGCTTCCGCTACTCCTTGAACAAGCACATGATCTCGATCGATCACGTGCAGCCGCGTGATCTCGCCAACTACTTCGAGCAGTCGACTCGCGATCTCGGGGGCCACGCACCGTACTTCGTGCACTATGAACCGTTCCTCGCTGCAGCAGAGGACACCAAGATCGTGGCGTTCTACGCGGGCCATCTCGGGAAGCTATGGTGGCTCCGCGATCCATGGTGGACGCGCAAATACCGAGCAAAGGTGTTGCGCGAGCGCGTCGATAAACAACTCGAGGTCGTTCGGTCGGTATGCGACAAGGTCATGGAGAGTGGTGCGTTCACGCTGTATCGCATCAATCCAGAAAAGCTACGGGACGTACTCTACCCGGCCCCGACCGCTGTCCCGCCGGTCATGACGGCGGCTTCGATGGAGTTCGCGCGCGCCGCGGGTGCTCAGGAATCGATCAGCGCGCCAGGCAAGTACGGGGACCTCGACGTGAGGTTCTCGCTCCACCACAGGCCGATTCGCCCGCTGATCGTCGCCGGTGGAGGTAGCAAGGCACCCCCGGCCAATCCCGCCCTCGATTTCGAGCTGCGCTTGCCGCGCGATCCTGCGCGCGATCAACGCGTCGCGATCACGCTGATCCCGCTGGTCGCCGGCACGACCCTGGAGCTGCTCGGATCGGCGCGCCAGACCTTCAACCTGGGACCGGCTGGAACGTCGCAACGGATCGAGCTCATTCTCCCCGCTCAGGGCAGCGGCGCGGCGGTCGCCGAACAGCAGGTCCGGTTTTCCGTGGACAAGATCGACGAGTCCGGCCGAGGGATCGCGATCGAAAAGATTGAGCTCGAGGCGACCGGCCCGTGACCACCGCGCCAGCTCGACCCACTGGATCTCGCCTTCACACCCTGATGGTCGTGGCGCTCGCACTCACCATTTCGGTGTTCGCGATGTGGCGGATGGACTATCTCGGTTCGCCGCGTAGCGAGTACGTGCGCATGACTGACTCGGCACGAAATGCGTACGTTGCGAAGAATCTCGTAGAAGGCAACGGCTACACCACCAATGACATTCCCGCGGCGCTGATCGGATTTTATCAGCAGCACGGAAAGCTGACCGACGAACACTGGGCCAACGCGGATCGGTTTCCATTCACCACGTTCGCGATCGCGACGCTGTACACCGTGACCGGCACGGCCGACTGGTGGGTCGGCATCACGCTCTACAACATCATCGCGTTCACGATCCTGATCATCTTGATCTATCGACTGTCTCTCGCGATTTTCCGAGATCACTATTCGGGCCTGCTCGCCGTGATGTTCGCGCTGCTGCACACCGGCGCGTATCTGTTGCTGTACCAGAAGGATGCTGATTCGGTCGCGCTCACCGTCGGCACCCTGCTCGCGCTGATCAGATGGCTCGACACACCACGAGACCAGCGAGTCCGGTGGAGCCTGGTGCTCGGAACTGTCCTGGCGTGGCTGTTTCTGGCGCGACCGAACGTGGGACTGCCGCTCGTCGTGTTCATGGGAGTCGAGCTGTTCCGGTGGATTCGAGATCGCGACGCCGAGCTCCAGGGGCCCGCCAGGACGCGCGCGATGGTCCGCGTCTACGGCGCGCTCGCCGGAGCGTTCATCGTGTGGACGCTCCCCTATGCGATCTACTCGTGGGCAACGTGGGGAAGCCCGTTCTTCAGCGCCAACAGCCTGTACCAGCTTCCGCTCGGAACGAGGTTGTCGCTCGGCGGCGACACCTGGTGGAAGTACTACGGTCCGGACCGCGTCCTCGCATTCTGGTCGGTGTTCTCGGCGTTCTCGACGGAGATCTTGTGGAAGGTGGTGTCGTCGTGGATCTTGACGTTCCGGCTATGCCTGGCGTCGTACATCACCGAGATCGTCATCTTGCTCCTCGCGAAGTTCACGATCTGGAATCGCAGGAGCGCATCGGGGACTCCCGACGAGGCGGTCCGACCCAGCGTCAAGACGGTCGGGCGCGTGCTCCTCGTCGTGGTGGTGTTCAACCTGTTGACCCTGCCGCTGTTCGGGTGGGCCTACTTCCCGTGGAAGCAGTACTTCGCGTTCGCGATGCCGTGGGTCTGGGTGTACGTCGGTCACGCCGCGTTCAGGTTCTTCGAGATCATCGCGAGCCGGTTCCCTGAAGACCGAGCTGGCCGATACCTCTGCCTGTTCCTCGGCTTTTCCGTGCTGGTCGTGTTCTGCGGGCGCAGCCAGGGAAGTGGAGAAGGGACGTTCATCACGCCCGCGTTCACGAGCTGGGTGTGGTCGGCCTGGATCTTCGCGCCGATCGCCCTGGGCCTGCTCGTGGTGTTTCGGCCCCGGCGAATCACACCGCTGGTCGCGACGGTGCTCGTCGCGGTCGTGGTGCTCCGCACGTATCGCCCGAGCTACGAGCTGAAGAGCGATTCGATCAACTACTTTCCGCTGTCGAGCGGCGTGAAGCGAACCCTGCGCGAGCGTAGCGGACTGGTGTGCTCGCTCGCACTCCAATCGGAGGTCTCGTGGCTCAGCGGACGCAAACACATTCCCGTCCCCGAGAATCCCCTTCTGCTTCACAGCTATTGGACCGATTTTCAGCTCGAGGTCGAAGACATCTATATCGAGAGCGCTCAAACAATGGTCACTCCACCGCTCGGACCATTCTCGAGGTTCATGCCGGGTCTCGAAGGCTACGCTCGCCTCGAACGGTACCAGGCACCGTTGCCTGGTTACGAGATCGTGTTTCAGGAACGCGGCAACATGGGATACCCGCAATATCAAGTTTCCCCTCGCCCCAAAGCGTCCACGATCTATCGACTGACCGATCGTGCGGCGCGAGACGCAGCCGATGCCAGCCCGGACTCGCTACAGCTAGGTGACGTTCGGTTCGCGAGGCACCTGACACACGGCTTCGGGCCGTACTTCGACATCGAAGGCCGCCGCGTGGTCGCCCAGACCGATGTCACGCGTAAGCGCTACGGGCGAAAGCCGCCCCAGCCGTTCGAGGATGGCTCGATCAGTTTCTTTCTCCGCCAGCGGTTTCCCAAGCAGATCGTCGTCAGCTTGTACTTCCCCGGGCCGACCAACCTCGATGTGTACTGGAACCTGGACCTCGACCTCTACGATCGACCAGTGGACCGAGCGGCCCACGCGATCGGCACCGTTCGCGCGACCTCGGCTGGATGGCAGACGGTCACCTTCGAGCTCCCGGTGGGGCTCCCCCGCGAAGGTCTCAACAAGCTCGGGATGCGTGCATCCACGTTCACCTATGTCGACGGCTGCCTGGCTGGTGCCGAGCTGTGCGCAGCGGCAGTGCGAGACCACGGCAAGCGCACCAAGCCCGACCGCGCCCCCCTACTTCAGGTCATCTACGAACAGGACGCCGGGGCGGTGCGGGCGGCAAGCATGATCGAATCGATCGAGTTTCGGTATTGACGAGGTGGCAGCGCTGCGAGCGCCAGGCGTTCACGGCGGGCTGGACCTGCTTTCGACCACGAGCTCGTCCAGCACGACGCGCCCGCCGTCGCTGCTCTCGACCACGAACTCGATCTGAGACCGCTGGCGATCGAGCGCGAACGGAACGTGAATCAACGCGGTGCCCTTCGGGGGGATCTCATTCGCCTCGAGGATCGCCTGCGCGATGACCTCACGCCCACTGTCCGCCATGACGCGGAACCCGAGCTTCCCCATCGCATCGATCCTGCGGCCCAGCCATGTGAGATCGTACTTGCCCTTCGGAAGCTGAAGGTACGGACCATAGACCAGCGTGCCCGGCTCTCCGGTCGCGATCAGCCCGCCCGAGCTCACCGTCACGTTGCCGCGTCGCAGCTCCGCGCTGGTCGCGGCGATTCGCAGCGGCAGCCGCGGCGCACCCGCGAGCGGATCATCGGCGACCTTCTCGAGGACGAGCTGGTCGAGCGCGACCCGAGCACCGCCGCCACTCGCGATCGCAAACTCGATCAGCGAGCGCTGCCGGTCGAGCACGAACGGGATCCGGACGAGCTCGATCGGGTCGCGTGATCGCTCGTTCGACTGCACCTCCACTTGTGCGAGGACCTCGCGGCCACCGTCCGCCTTGACGCTGAACGCGAGGTGTCCCGGCGACTTGATCCGACTGCCCTCCCATCTCAGCTCGTAGGCGCCTCTCGGAAGCTGGATGTACGGCCCATAGACCAGCGCGCCTTCCTCGCCGGTCGCCACCAGTCGATTGGCTTCTGCCCTCACGCTGCCGCGCTTGAGCTGACCGCTCGTCGCAACGATCGTCAGCGGAAACGTCGGGCCGGCCGTGTCGGGATCCTCAGCGGTCCTTGCGACGACAAGTCGATCCAGGGCGACGCGCCCGCCGTTGCCGCTCTCGACCACGAACTCGACCTCGAAGCGCTGCCGATCGAACGAGAACGGGATCCGAACCAGCTCGCCACCACCGAGGGGAAGAGCATTCGCCTCCACGACGGTCTGCGCGACGATCTCCTGACCCGAATCTGCCCGCACGCTGAATGCGATCTGCCCCGGCGAGCTCATGCCGTGTCCGAGCCACACGAGCTCGTAGCATCCCGCCGGGAGCCTGAGGTAAGGCCCGTAGGATACGGTCCCGGGTTGTCCGGTCGCGACCAGCTTGTTCGACTCGAGGGTTGCGGCGTCGCCGCGTCGGATCCGCAAGTTCGTCGCCGGCACCACCACAGGGAAGCTCGGAACAGGTTCCTCACCTCGTGCGAGCACCATCGTGACGCGCCGCAGGAACTGCGCGCGCTCCGGCCGCTCGCGGATCTCGTTGAGCTGCCTCGGATCCGTGGAGATGTCGTAGAGCGCGCACGTGCTCGCTTCGCGATCACAGACCAGGCGCTCCGCTCCGATGGCGACCATGCTGTACCGCCCGGTCTCGGCGAACGCCAGGCCGGCATCCGCGCCTGATCGCGTTCGCTTGAGCAGCGGACCCAGGTCGCGCCCGTGGACACCTCGAGGACGCCGTTCGCCGAGGGCCGAGAGCGTCGTGGGAAGCAGGTCGATCGTCTGTACGGGCCGCACGATCACCTGCGGCGCGACACCTGGCCCGACGATGACGAGCGGCACGCGGACCTGCTCCTCGTACACGCTGTTGCCGTGATGGGTGACGCCGTGATCGCCAAACGCCTCGCCGTGATCGGCGGTCACGATGATGACCGAGCATCGCGAGCGACGCTCGATCAGCGAGACCGCCTGACCGATCAGCGCATCCGCCGTCGCGATCTCGCTGTCATACGCATCGATGTCGCGACCACCGGGGAACGGATGGCCTGCGCGGAGCTCGTACGGGGAGTGTGGCTCGAACACGTGCATCCACACGAACACGGGCTCGTCCTTTGGTGCGCTCGCCACGTACTTCGACACCTCGTCGCGAAGCTCATCGGGGCCGAGCAGGCGCTCGAGCTTTCGCTCGAACCCGAAGCCCCGCGTGCGAAGGTCGTGGAACCGGTGTCCATCGACGTTGAACACGGCCGGCGGATAGAGCGCCATCGTCTGATATCCGAGCTCGCGCATGTACTCGGCCCATACCCGCGTGCCGTCTCCCGTGCCGGCGACAAGCAGCGGACGCATGTTCCTGCCCGTCATGAGCGATGCGGTCGAGTACGAGGTGTTCGGCGCCGAGGTGTACGCACGCTCGAATCGAGCACCTCGCGCCGCCAGCTTGTCGATCTCGGGGGACGTCGGCCGCCCGTACCCGTACGAACCCAGGTGATCCGCCCGCAGCGCGTCGACCGTGACGAGCAGAACGTCGCAGCCCGACCAGTCCAGCTCGCGCGGCACCTCGCGCGCGCGCACGATCCGGGCGATCTCGGGGTCATCGAGATCGCCGAGCGCGTGTTCGTCCTGCGCTGTGTCGGGCAGGAACCGCAGCTGACTCGACAGAAACGTCATCCGCCCGAGCACCGGCGCGTCCCGCAACAGCGCGTGCCGGACGTGCTCATCCTGCTGCAACAGGACAAACGAGACCACGCACCAGGCGAGCGCGAGCGTCCCCACGGCGCCCCAGATCAGCGGCTTCAACCGTGCACCCCCGAGCTCGGGGAGCACCAGCGAAATGCCGGCAGACGCGGTCAGCGCCGTCGCGACCAGACCCGCGTGCAGCGCCGGATAGAGCCCGAGCAACACGCGCTGATCTGCGAGCCATGCCACGGCGGCGACCACCGCGCCGACGCCGGCGAGCAGCCACGGTCGATGAAGGGGCGCCTTGCGAACGAACACGAACGCGAACGCGAACGCGAGCGCGCCGGCTCCGACCACGAACGAGATCCTGCGTTCGGGCGCAGCGAACGTCGGGCCGGTCGACAGCGCGTACGCGAACCCGATCGCCACCAGCGCCGCGCCAGCACCGACAATCCGAGCACGCCTCTCCACGACCTGCCGAGCCACGAGTGCCAGGACGAGGGCAAGCGGCGCGAGCACGACCAGCGCGACCGGAACGCCCAGGAGCTGTCCCTTGAGCCAGTCCTCCAGGCCGTACGGGCCCGCCGGGCGGCGCACGGATGAAATCGCGTTCTCGAGCGAGAGCAGCGCGGCCCATACCGCAACGATGCGAACCATCGCGCGTGGCAGGGAAGAGCTCATACGCCGGTCTCCCCTTTCCTCGCCCCTCGATGGAGGCCGGCCGTGCATGCGGCCAGCGTCCAGCGACTGCCTGGTCTGCACCGCAAACGTGACGTCGTCGTCGAGTTGCTGGTTCGGCTCCTGTCGCGGCCCCCATACTCGCCCCTGCCCCGCAGCGCTCGCGGGCTCATGGGGCGCTCGCGGTGCAGGTTGACACGTCGCGGGTTGGTGGACCCATTCGGGCGCCGGACGCTAGCACATTGCGATGGCGAGGAGTCGTGCTCGATGAGTATGCGCGATGCCATCACGGATGCTCGACCCGGACCATCACTGCCCCGTGGTCTTGTTCTCGATCACCAGCTGGTCCAGCACCACGCGTCCGCCGCTGTCGCTCTCGACCACGAACTCGATCTGAGATCGTTGCCGATCGAGCACGAATGGTATTCGGACCAACTCGGAGCCATTCGACGGTGGGCTGTTCGCGTCGAGCTCGGCGTGCGCGATGACCTCGCGCCCAGCGTCTGCCTTCACGAAGAACGCGAGCTTGCCCGAGGAGTCGATCCGGCTGCCTAGCCACCTGAGCTCGTACCGGCCCTTGGGAAGTTGCATGTATGGCCCGAACACGACGGTGCCGGGCGCTCCTGTCGCGACGAGCTTGTTGGCCTCGACGTTCGCGTTTGCGTGCTCGAGCTTCGTACTCGCGGCGGCGATCACCAGCGGGAACCGCGGGGCAGCGGCGAGCGGATCATCTGCCGTTTTCTCCACGACCAACTTGCTCAGCACGAGCCGTGCCTTTGCGCTGGTCTCGACCAGGAACTCGATCTGGGACCGATGGCGATCGAGCACGAACGGAATTCGGGTGAGCTCGGACGGCTCGCGCGGCAGCTCGTTCGCAGTCACGGTGGTCTGCGCGAACACCTCACGGCCGGCGTCCGCCGTGACGCGGAACGCGACCTGGCCGGGCGAATCGATCCCGCGCCCGTCCCACCGGAGCTCGTATGCCCCCGCCGAGAGCTGGGCGTACGGACCATACACGAGGACGCCACCCTCGCCGGTCGCCACCAGGCTGTCGGATTCGACCACGACGTGTCCTCGTCTGAGCAGTGGGCTCGTCGCAGCTTCGTGCCAGGGAAAGCTCGCGACGGTGCCCCGCGGTTCTTCGGCCGTTCGGCTGACCACGAGGTGGTCGAGCACGACGCGCCCGCCGTTACGGCTCTCGACCACGAACTGCACGTCGTAGCGGAGCCGATCGACTGCGAAGGGCAATCGCACCATCTCGCCCGGGCCGACGGGGATGTTCTTGGCAACGAAGATGGATTCGGCGAACAACGCCTGGCCCCAGTCAGCCGTCACCCTGAACGCAATCTCACCAGGTGAGCTCATGCCACTTCCGATCCACGCGAGCTCGTAGGTCCCCGCCGGCAGCGAGGTGTAAGGGCCATAGACCACCGGACCGGGCTGTCCGTTGGCGACCAGCTTGTCCCCTTCGACGCTCGCGATGGTGCGGACAAACCGCAGCTTCGCCGCGGCGACCCGCATCGGAAAGCTCGGTGCGGGCTCGTCGCCTCGGGACAGCACGGCCGTGAGCCGGCGAAGGAACTCGACGCGCTGCGGCCGGTCGCGGATCGCCGCGTGTTGCTTGGGATCGGTCGCGAGATCGTAGAGCGCACACGTGCTCGCATCGCGATCGCAGATGAGTCGTTCCGTGCCGACCGCGGTCATGCTGTATCGCGGCGTCTCGGCGAACGCCACACCCGGGTGGGAATCCAGCGGATCTCCCTTGAGTAGGTGCCCGAGATCTCGTCCGGAGATCCCGGCGGGACGCCGTTGGCCCATCGCCGACAGCATGGTCGGGAGCAGATCGATCGTCTGCACGGGTCGCTCGATGACTCCGGGGACCACGCCGGGCGCGACGACGACGAGCGGAACGCGGACCTGCTCCTCGTAGACGTGGTTGCCATGAAAACGCGCGCCGTGCTCGCCGAACGCCTCGCCGTGATCGGCGGTGACGATGATGACCGAGCACCTCGAACGGCTCTCGATCAGCGCGACCGCCTTGCCGATGTATGCGTCTGCTGCGGCGATCTCGCTGTCGTATGCATCGATGTCGCGATCGCCAGAGAATGGATGCTCTGGACGCATCTCGTACGGCTCGTGAGGCTCGAATACGTGGGTCCACACGAACACCGGTTTGTCCTTGGGGGCACGTGCGAGGTAGCCTGACAGCTCGTCGTAAAGCTCGCTCGTGTTTGCCCCGCGCTTGCTGTGCCTGTCGAAGCCGAACTCCCTTCCGAGGAGTGCCCCGAGGAACACCACGGGTGAATAGATGCTCGTCGTCTCGTAGCCGAGGTTTCGCATGTGATCCGCCCAGGTCGTCATGCCGTTCCTGGTGGCCGCGTGCAACACGCGCATGTTCTTGCCCGCCATGAGTGATGCGAGCGCGTACGAGGTCTTCGGTGCCAGGCTGTACGCGCGGTCGAAGCGAGCGCCACGCGCGGCCAAGCGATCGATCGCGGGGGACGTCGGACGATCGTATCCATAGGATCCGAGATGGTCCGCGCGGAGCGCATCCACCGTGACCAGCAGAACGTCGCACGTCGACCAATCCAGCGTACGCGGTAGCTCGGGTGCGCGGACGATCCGCGAGATCTCGAGATCCGGCTCGCTATCCGTCGTCGGTTCGTCCCACGAGGGGGCCCCGACGAACGGCAGCTGGGTCGACAGAAACGTCACGCGACCGAGGACCGGAGCATCCTCCAGCAGCGCCCACCTGACGTGCTCGTCGCGACTCAACCAGACGAGCGAGGTGATCATCCAGACCGCTGCGATCGCGAAGCCGGCGCGCCACAGCACGAGCGACCTCGCTGAGGGAGCCCTGTGTGCGGGGAGCACCAGCGAGATGGTGGCCGACGCGGCGAGCGCGATCACGACCAGACTGATGTGCAGCGCTGGGTAAAGCCCAGGCAACACGCGCTGATCTGCGAGCCATGCCGCAACAGCCACACCACCACCGAACGCCGCGAGTAGCCGAGGCCGATCGAGCGGGAAGTTGCGCGTGAACAGTAACGCGAGTCCGAACGCGAGCGCACCTGCACCGATGACGAACGGAATCCGGCGCTCGAGCGCGACCATGGCGGGTCCGGTCGACAGCGCATAGGCGACCCCGATCGCAGTGAGCGCGGCTCCCGTTCCGATCAGGAGCGCACGGCGCGCGGCGATCTGTCGGGCGACGAGCACCAGGACGATGGCGGCCGGAGCGAGCAACGCGAGCGCGACCGGAACTCCCAGGAGCTGGCCCTTGAACCAGTCCGCGAGTCGATACGCGCTCGCGGGTCGAACGATGGATGAGATCGCATTCTCGATGGAGAGCAGGACTGCCCAGACCGCGATGATGCGAACCGTCGAGTGAACGAAAGCCGAACGCACGTCGCGCGGATGCTATCACCATGTTCGTCGCATGAGCCCGTGTCCTCGATGAGGCATCCACACCGCGCCCATCAGCGAGCGACAGATCGCTCGCGAGCCTGGCCGGTGGTGCGTGCTCGAGGCAGCCTCAACTGCGCGCGATCATCGCAAGCTCGTCATCCCCGAACGCGTAGTACGGCCGCAGGATCTCGCCAACCATGCGCAACGCTGGCCGGGTGAGGCGGGACCGGTTGTCTTCGCCCGGGTTGGGGGCCGAAAGGCCGAGCGCCTGCAACGCGCTCAGCACCACGAACAGCGAGTCACCTCCAGAGGTCCGCTGAGCGATGGGCTCGAGGCCAACCTCGGTGAGCAGCCGCTGGAGCGCAGTTTCCGAAAAGTGATGCAAATGGACCGGCACCTGGTACCAGGCCCACGAGCTGGGGGCGAGCTTGCGCAACCGCGCTCCGAAGTTGGGAACGCACACCACGAGCTTGCCACCCGGCTCGAGCAGGCCACGCGCGGTCTGCAAGAACGATCGCGGCTCGACGACGTGTTCGAGCACATGTTGAGCGAAGATCGCGCTGAACCGCAGGTCCGGTCGACCGGCGGCGAATTGCTCGATCGTGCCCACGAACACGTCATGCCCCTTCTGCTCTGCGATCCGAGCGGGTTCGGCCGACAGCTCGATCCCGTAGGTTCCCACGCCGAGCGCGCGAGCCTCATCGAGCAAGAACCCGAACATGCAGCCGACATCGAGCACGTTCCCCGAGCGCACGCCGGACCACGAGAGCAGCGACCTGGAACGGCGCCGCTTCTCGGGTTCGATCAAGTCATGCGCCGAGTAGCCATAGTTCGCCTCGTAGCACGCCGATAGCTCGTCAGCAGTGGGGCGAGGAATCGTGGCCCCAGCTCCACAATCAGGACATGCATCGATACGATACTTGCCTGGCTGGCCGTAGCTGGACCGCGGCGTCGCAACAGCAGGAACCAGCGTTCCACCGCAAACCAAACACGCTTCTGTCGCCATGAGCTGGCGAGTCTAGTCTTCGCTCTCGTGAACGCAAGCGTTAGCGGCAGCTCCAGCGGGCCGCCCGCGAATCCAGACTTCTGCTTCACGAGGGGCTCGCCGAGGACACGCCTCCCGCAGCGCGGCCCGCGGCGGGCCAGGCTCGCCGGGTGTTCGACCTCATGTGAGGTGTCGAGCGCCGGACGCGACAACGCAACCAACGCAGCTGCGTTCCGTGCTCCGCGATCGGGATATATCTCGACTCGTGCTCAGCTCGCGTAGTCACTCGCTCGGGTTCGCCGCCATGATCGCGCTGGTCGTGATGCTCGGCACGCAGCAGCTGAGCTGCCAGGGCGCGTACTCGAGCAACGGTGCGTATCGCGCGCAGACCAACGCCTTCCTCCACGGCCGGCTGGCGCTATCCGAGGCGCCCGAGGCGCTCGCGCATGATCTCGCGTGGACCGACACCGGCGTCCAGCAGGTGTGGGGGCTGGGCGTCCCGCTGTGGCAGCTGCCGTTCGAAGCGCTCAGCCGCGTGATCGGTCTGTCGCCGTTTCCCGATCGGATCGCCATGCTCGGCTGGTTCGCGCTGATGTGGTTCGTGCTGATCCGTGCGTTTCGGCCGCGCGACTCGGAACCACCATGGGGTGAGCTCGGAACGCTGACGATCCTCGGCTTGCTGCCGGCACTGTTGACGATGCTGCGCGGGCGAATCGCGGTGTACGAAGAAGCCGCGGCCTACGCGTATGGCGGTGCGATGATCCTGCTCGGTGGGTTGGTCTGCTTCGCGCGCGCACCGACCCGCACCCGATACGTCCTGCTGCTCGCGGTCGCCGGGCTCGCAGGATTCCTCCGCCCGACGCTGTGGTTCTACGGGCTCGCGACCGCCGCGGCGGCCACGGCGATCTACCTCACCGCCGAGCGTCGCCGCGCGCTGCCAGCGATCGCGATCGGAGCAGCGCTGTTCGTTGCAGGCGGCGGCCTGCTCTATGCAAGCAATGCACGGCGGTTCGGCGCCGGCGGCGAGTTCGGGCACAGCCTCAACCTGCACGCGTTGCCGGGCAACGTGATGGCGACGCGGTTCAGCTACCCGTTCGAGCGCGTGGGCACCGGCGAGGCGGCGGTCGAGTTGGTCGGTAGCCTGTTCGATCGCCCGGAGCTTCGATCCGACGTCGGCTATTACCAGCGCGATCTTCATCGCGGCCAATCGGACATCGTGCGATGGCGCGAGTACTACTTCACGACCTACACGTGGCCGTATCTGCCGATCCTGCTCGCGGGTGTCGTGATCGGCGCGCTGGCGTGGCGTCGCCGCGGCTCGTCCGATCCGCTCGCGCGCTGGTTGTTCGCATGGGCGGTCCTCGGCGGCGTGCCGCTGCTGGTGTTCTATCTTCACTCACCGAGCGTGTCGTCGCGCTATCAGCTCGACCTCGGGCCCGCGATCGCGGTCCTGGTCGTGCTCGTCTGGCGAGCCGTGGCGAGATGGAGCGCGACGCGTGGTCGATCGGCCATCGCGCTCGGAGTGCTCGCCGTGTTGTGGGCGACCGCGATGGCGACCGGCACGACGCGACGAAGGACCAGCCGCGATCCGGTCGACCGTGGTGTCGCCGTGCTGATCACCGATCAGATCGTCGCGCCGCAGGGGCACGCGCTCAAGCTGCCCGACGCCTACGATCTCGCGAACCCGCGGCTCAGATCCTGGATCGAGGGCGCGACGATCTCGTACGCGACCAATCGCCGCGAGCGGGCCCGGTTGTTCTTGAACGGCATCGGCTGGGATCTCGTGACCGGCCGGATCGCGCCGGCCAGTCACCTGTTCGTCAACGACCCACAGTTCCTCGAGCTCGATGTCGACAGCGCGAGCGGGAAACCGCTCGAATGGGCGAGCATGGTGCGAGCCAAGATCGGTCTCCACGCGCTTCACCTCCGTCGCACCGAGCCGCTGGCGCATGGCGTCAGGCTGCGATTCGAACCGAACGAGCCGCTGCCGCCAGGGCTTCAGGTCGCGTTCGTCGCGTTCGGACCGGATACCGAGCTCGATCGCACGAGCTCGCCGCTGGTCCTCCGCCGTGTCGCATGGCGCGATATGCTCGTCCCATGAAGGGCCGATATGCGCGGGAAAACGACGAGCACGTTGACGTGCTCGTTGCAAAGCCGTCAGCACGGTCGACGGTGTGCTGGTGCGCTTTCAGGACGTCTGAAGTCGCCGTGTGGACCTTCCGCTAACCGACGAGGTTTCATCACGATCCCATCTCTGGATGACCTCATCCTGACCAAGCGATCTGGGGCTCGCCCGCGTGACGCCGATGACATACGGTGGTTGGAGCGACTGCGAGCCAAGCCATGACAGGTCTCCCTCCATCCCTGACAGCCCACCAGCGCGCCGAGCTCGAGGCCTGGAATAACCGCGTGCTGACTCGTGAGGAGTTCGACGCGCGAGTCAACGCACCGTGGGGAGCCTACGAACAGGAGAGTTTCGACGAGCTCGTTGCGTGGTTCAACCGGCGATACCCCACGGTTCGGGAGCGACTCGCCTCCGTACGCCGGTTGTTTGCAGAGGTCGCTAGCGGATCGCGCTCACGATAGCCGGCGGACTCGGAGGCGGCTCGACCAGAAACGGCCGCGGGGGGATGATCGTGTCCTCGCGCACGAACGTGAACGACCACGATTTGAGCGGCAGCTCGGTCTGGATCGTGACCTCGCGCTCGCCCTCGTCGGCGTAGACCAGCACCTCGCGGCCGACCTCCCGATCGGCCTCCCCATCGACGGATAGCGCGACCTTGTCATCGCTGACCGCGGTCCAGTACGTCCCGGCGAGGCGCGCGTGCAGCCGGACGCGCAGCTCGACGCCGGGTGCTTCCGCGCTGGCGACGATCGCCGGCGTGTTGAAGCCCCAGCTCGGCGCGGCGTCGTTGAGCAGGCTCGCCATGCCGTCACTGGCGTACACCAGGCCGGGGCAGTGATACGATCCCTCGAGCCACGAGTGCTCGCAGGTCTGCCACTCGCCGTCGAGATAACGGGCCTCCACGGAGACGGTCGAGCGAATCCCGGTTCCGAGCTCGAGCGCGCGCGTCACCGCATGATCCTCCGCGCAGCCGCGAATCAACAGCGCGACACAGAGGGCCGGTACGCCGATCCGAAGCGCGCGCGTGGTGAATGCTGGAAGCTTGCGACGCCACCTGGCAACCCTGCGCAACACGCGATCGCGCAGCGGCGGTGCGGTCCACACGACGATCGCGGCGACGCACAGGATCGCCGCGACGATCGACCACCAGCGTCCGGCGTGATCCGACGGCAGCGGACCATCGACGGTGAACGTCGTGCGACCGGGCGCCACCCACGCGGCGACGACGTGGAGCTTGCCCCCGGGTACCGATGGCATCGCGTACACCGGCTCGGCGACGCCGCTGGCGTGGTGGGCGCGCCAGCGCGGGTAGAATCCGGTGCCGAGCGCGACGAGCACCGGCTCGGTCGTGTCGGTCACCTCGATCTCGACCGCGCGGTCATCGAGCCGGAGCACCTTCACCTGCCCGGTACCACGCTCGATGCGCGCGAGCTTGCCATCCCACGATCGGATCTCGCGCACGCGATAACTGCCAAACACCTGCTCGGTCTGGGGATCGCCGACAGTGGGCGATCGATCGATCGCGATCGCCCAGCGAACATTGAACCGGGCCAGGCTGGCCTCGCTGAGATCTTCGATCCGCTCGCGCAGCAGCAGATCGGGTTGCGGAGCCAGGTGAAACGTCGGCAGTCCGGTCTGGGCGGTGAGGTGAAAGTGCTCGTGGGTGTCCTGCTCGAACGCCGCGCGCGCCCAGCGATCGGGACCGAGCTGCGCGGCAGCGGCGCGCGCCCAGCGGGTGAGCTCGGCGCGGCCTCGCGCATCGGGAGCGATCACCCGGGCTTCGCTCGACGCCCGCATCGACATGCTCGCCCACATCGCGGGCACGACGCGAATCACCGCCCCACACAGGACACCGAGCAGTGCCGCGGCGATCAGCCGGCGACGCGTGCTGGCACCCCGCCAGGCAGCGCGCGCTGCACCGACGAAGATCGAGATCCCGTACGCTGCAGAGGCGGCCACGAACGGACGCGCGAGCTGCGCGAGCCGCTCGGTTCCGAGCCGTGCGACACCCTGACCCGGAGCGAGATCGAACGCGGTGTACGGTGCATCGCATAGCCCGACCAGCAGCACGAGCGCGGTGGCGGACACGAACACGACGCGCGCGCGCCGCGACCACAGCCCGGCGAGGATGCCGAAGTAGCCCGCATACGCGATCATCGCGTACGCGGTATGTGGTGAGGGTGCGGCCAGTAGATCCTCGAGCAGCTGCTCGGGCGAGCGCAACCCGTTCGGGAAGTGCTGACCGTACGCGAGGATTCGCTCGGCGAGCGGCATCCACACCGCAGCGCCCAGCGCGATCCCGAGCAGAAGATGCACGATCGCAAACAGCGGCCGGCGCGCCGGAACGTCCGTCGCGAGCAGCGCCACCGCGGCGAGCGCGATGATCGCTGCGGCAGCGCCGATCAGGCCGGCTGGGTGAGTCGCACACGCGAGCGCCGTGCCGATCCAGATCGCGATCGACGCGGATAGCCGGGGCCGGGTCAACGCAGCCACCACGCCGAGCGCGGCGACCAGCGCGAACGCCAGCGACATCGCGCTGTGCAACAGGCCCCATCGGAACAGCCCCACGGTGCCCCCGTGCGCGACCGCGCCGGTATCGACGAGGGCCAGCATACCGACGAGCAACGCGAGCGGCCTGGGTGCCACGCGGATCGCGAGCGCTGCGGTCGCCACGGCGATCGCGATATGCACGAGCACCGCGACGATCATCAGCGCGAGCGAGAGATCACCCTCGAGCCCGAGCAGCAGCGCGAGGTGACCGGTGACGAGATACGCCAGCGCGGGATACAGCTCGAGCGGCGCATCGCCGGTCGACACCGCATGGTTCCATACCGGCACGTCGAGCCCCGGCAACGAGGGCATCACACCGCGGAGCACCGCGTGTTGCGGCCCCCAATCGCCCATCTGCCAGTCCGGCGAGACGGTCAGGGTGTCCCAGAACACGGTCGCGCCGGCGATGACGATCACGACGAGGACGACCGTGGTGGCGGCTTCGGGCGGTGGTGAGCGCAGCGAATCGGGTCTGCGCGGCCACCACGATGCGATCGCGACCCCGACGCCACCTGCGATCACGGCCAACCCGATCGCACCCGACGACGAGGAGGGAAACGCGAGCGCGAGCACGATTCCGCACAGCACGAGCTGCGCCGCCGGCACGCGAACGAGCTGCTGACCTGCGCGCACCACGTGGTCGATCACCGAAGGCTCGTCCACCTGCCCCTAACACGCGCGAACGCACGCGACAACGCCGGCTCGCGATCACTGCGCCGGCTTGATGACCTCGGCACCATCCTCACCCGATCAGCGTGGCGACTTGACAAACGTGACACCGTCCGCTGCGAGGCTGCGGAACGCATCGAGGATCGGCCCCGCGACATTGCGGTTCTCGAGCCGCGAGATGTGGCGGACGCCGGTGGGCGAGGTGATGTTGATCTCCGTGAGCATGCCTCCGATCACGTCGAGACCGACGAAGATCTGGCCGTGCTCACGCAGAAACGGCGCGACCGCGGCGATGATCTCGCGATCGCGGCCGTCGATCGAGGCCTGAACGGCGCGGCCGCCAACGTGCAAGTTGCCACGCGCCTCGTCACCGGCGGGTACGCGCAGCACCGCGCCCATCGGCTCGCCATCGACGAGGATGATCCGCTTGTCGCCGTTGATGGCCTCGGGCAGGTACGCCTGTGCCAGCGTCCACTGCCTGCCGGCTCCCGTCGAGGTCTCGAGGATCGACGATGCGTTCGGATCGCCATCCCGCACCACGAACACGCCAAGCCCGCCGTAACCGTCGACCGGCTTGACGACGATCGTGCCGCCCTGCTTGGCCTGGAACGCGCGTAGCTTCGCGGGCGACCGCGTGACGATCGCTGGCGGTGTGAGATGAGGGAACCGCAGCACCGCGAGATGCTCGTTGAGCTCGCGCAGGCCGCGCGGATCATTGATCAGCAGCGTCTTGCCGCGCGCGTGGTCGAGGATCCACGTCGCGTGGAGGTAATTGACGTCGACCGGGGGATCCTTGCGCATCAGCACCATGTCGAAGTCGGCGAGCCGGCACTCGGCCGGGCCGCCAACGCTGAACGCTTCGGCCGGGGTCGCGCCATCGACCACGTTGGTGGGCCGCGCATCCGCGATCGCATCGTCACCGATCAGATCGAGGTGATCAATCTGGCAGGTCCACACCTCCCAGCCACGCGCCGCCGCCTCGAGCATGAGCGCGTAGGACGTATCGCCGGCGAGCTGAAGCCGATCGAGCGGATCCAGGATGAACAGGCAACGCACGATCTGACTGTATCGCAGGTCGACGAGCAACACGCCGGCGCGGACCAGGTCTGGCGGCTATGGACGACGTTCCTGATCTGGTCGCGTCCGCGATTGTCCCGAACGGGGACAACTTGTCCGATTGCCGGCGTCACCGGACATCCGTGGGGCGCGATTCCCAGCGCTTAGCGTGGCGCGAAGAGTGCTTTGGCGGGTGGCATGACCTCGACTGGTATAGTCGGTTCGATGCGCGCGCTGCTCCTCGAACCCGATCCGGCCTGGCTCGAAGATCGTCGACGCAAGGGCTTGGACAAGTTCGACGAGGTCTGGGACGGAGTGCTGCACGTGGTTCCCTTTCCCTCGACTGCTCATCAGCGCATCGCCGGTACGCTCTATGTCGTGCTTCGTCAGCTTGCCGAGCGCCACGGACTCGAAGCGTTCGAGCACTTCGGCATCTATCACCCGGTCCAAGGCGAGCGGAACTATCGCGGTCCAGACGTGCTGATCGTTCACCCGCAGAATCTCTCGAGGCGGGGTGTCGAAGGACGAGCCGAGCTCGTCGTGGAGGTCCTGTCGCCGAACGACGAGAGTCGCGAGAAGTTTCCGTTCTTCGCGCAGTGCCAGATTCCCGAGGTCTGGTTGCTCGATCCGATCACCCGAGCGATCGAGGTTTACGTGCTACGCGGCGAAACCTACGAGCGCGTTCGCGAAGCCGACAACGGGACGATCCGCGCCCCACGATTCGGCCTCGAGCTCGGTCGAACCGACGGCCAGAAGCTCCGCATCTCGTGGGCCGACGGAAGCGCCGACGTTTAGGTCTTCCCTACAAGATCGCGGGCGAGCGCTGGGAACCAACAAGAGCTTCCGCGGTAACGCCGCCGGGAAGTACATCTTCTACTTCACCGCGATCGCGTTCCCTCGTGGTCGGCAAGGTGACCCACGTGATTGCAAAGCGAATCGACGATCGCCGCGAGCGCGCCCGGCGCATCCCTCAGGCCAAGGTGCATTGACGAGGTCAGCTCGCCGGCGGCGACTCGCCGCCACCGGCGGGCTCATCTCCACCCACGCCGATCTTGGTCGGCAGCAGATGCTCGAGGCCGTGCTTGCGTAGCCGGTAGTAGAGCGTCGATCGATTGATCCCGAGAGTCCGCGCCGCGCTCGCGATGTTGCCGCGCGATTTGTCGACGGCCGCGACGATCTCCTTGCGTTCGCTATCGAGCAGGCGCTCGGCGAGGCTCTTGCCATCGTCGATCACCGAACCGCCGGGGACCGACGCGGTTGCCGGCGGCATCATGACTGCTGCGATTGGCCCGGTGCCCGACGACGGTCCCGAGCTCGCGCTGGCAGCGCGACGGCCGAAATCGAGGTGCTGGGCTCCGAGCGGCGCGCCCTTGGCCAGGATCATCGCGCGCTCGATGATGTTTTCGAGCTCGCGCACGTTCCCGGGCCAGTTGTACTCGCGCAGCTTGGCCAGCGCGTCGGTCGCCGCCGGGCTCGGCCGCGTACCCATCTGGCGCGCGAACTTCGCCACGAAGTGACTCACCAGGACCGGCAGATCGTCGAGCCTGTCGCGCAGCGGCGGCAAGTTGATCGGGAACACGTTGAGCCGGTAATAGAGGTCCTCGCGGAACTCACCCTCCTCGATCATCTTCTCGAGGTTGCGGTTGGTCGCCGACACGACGCGAACATCGACCTTGATGGTCTCGTTGCCTCCGACGCGCTCGAGCTCGCGCTCCTGCAGCGTGCGCAGCAGCTTGATCTGGACCTCCATCGGGAGATCGCCGACCTCGTCGAGGAACAGCGTGCCGCCATCGGCGAGCTCGAATCGGCCGCGGCGGCGCTCGACCGCGCCGGTGAAGCTGCCCTTCTCGTGACCGAACAGCTCGCTCTCGAGCACGCCGGGCGCGAGCGCCGCGCAGTTGACGCGAACGAACGGTTTCTGTTCGCGGGAAGAGTTGATGTGGATCGCATGCGCGACCAGCTCCTTGCCGGTGCCGGTCTCGCCGCGCAACAACACCGTCGAGTTGGTTGGTGCGACCTGCTCGACCTTGGACAGCACCTCGCGCAGCGCCGCGCTGTCGCCGATGATGTTGCCGAAATCGAACTCTCCGTGGAGCTGCTGATTCAGGTAGCCGGTGTATTCGGCGAGCTGTGCGGCCAATCGGCGGTTTTCGCGCTGCAGATCGTAGCGCTCGATCGCGTACTGCAGCACGCCGCGCACTTCCTTCGCGTCCCACGGCTTGGTGATGTAGCGGTAGACCTGTCCGAGGTTGATCGCCTCGATCAACACATCGACGTCGGTAAACGCGGTGAGGATGATCCCGACGGCATCCGGCTGGCGCGATCGCACCTCGCGGAGCAGCTCGACGCCGGTCATCTTCGGCATGCGCTGATCGGTGACGACCACGGCGACCTGCTTGTCCTCGAGGATCTGCAGCGCTTCAGCGCCACCGCTCGCGGTCAGGATGTCGAACGTCTTGCGGAAATTGAACCGAAACGCGTCGAGGTTGTCCTGCTCGTCATCGACGACCAGGATCGGAAAGCGTTTCACGTCGACCGTCATCCCGTTCAAGCCGTATCATGTCGAACCGGGCGTTGGCCAGGCTATGCCGTCGCATTGCGGGTGCCCGCGCGCGTCGCTGGCTCCAGCGCCGCGCTCGATGACATCCGCATCGAGGAGTGCCTGGTAGCGCCGGGGTTTGCCAGCGCTGAGGGTCATGCCTGGACCACGTGATTCGACCGGATCACCAGCGCCTCCTTCGCCAGGCGTACGACCAGCGGCCCGAGCAGAAGGCCCCACGCCCCGATCAGCTCGATCGCGCCGAACATGGCCACGAGCACGACGTAGGTTGGCAGCTGGAGCTGGCCGCGCCGCGCCAGCCACGGCCTGACGAGGTTATCGATCGTGCTGATCACTGCAAGGCCGATGACGGCGAGCGCAACCGCTGCGGCGGTCCGCCCGGACAGCGCGAGCCCGGCGGTCACCGGAACCCACACGATCGCCGTCCCGACCGCGGGAATGACCGAGAACAACAAGGTTAACATGCCGAGCACCAGCGCGTTGGGAACGCCGAGCACCACATAGGCGATCGCCGCGACGATCGACTGTGCGAGTCCAGCACCGACGATCCCGAATGCAAGGCCGCGCCCGGTCTCCACGAATGCATCCGCGAACCTGCGAAAGCTCGCGGGGGTCATCGGAGCATGTTGCTCGAGCCAGCGATACCACTCGCTGCCCTGCACCAGCACGCCATACATCCCGGTCACCATGATCAACAGGCCGATCACGACGTGCGCCACCGACCCCGCCACCTGCGTCACCAGCGTCCACGCGCCGCGGCCCTCGCGCATCAACAGGTCGACCACATCCGGTAACGACTTCAGCGTGTGGTGCGCGCCGTCGGGCGTGCTTCCGGTGGCGAGCCGTTCGAGCACGCTGCGCCCTTGCTGGGTATCGAGCAGGCCTTGCACGAACGCGACCGTCTCGATCACGACCTGCGTGGTCAGCGCCGCGATCGGCGCCGCTACCACCAGCAGCAGGCTGACCGTGACCGTGGCGGCGAAGCCTTTGCGGTCACCGAACCGTCGCACCATCGGCACGTAGAACCGCCGCGCAACCAACGCCAACCACACGCCCAGCACGATCCAGGGCGCGAACGGCGCCAGCACGATGACCGCAGCCGCCGCGAACAGCCACGCAAGCCAGGGTGCGAGCGGGGCTGTCCGATCGTCAGGCACGACCTAGGCCTACCATGGTGGCGAAGATCGAGCCGGATCGGGCTTGGGGCCGGTACGTCCGGTTCGGGCTCCCCGCAGATCCAACCCACGCTTGCTCGCCCGAGCGCGCGCCCGACGCCGAGGCCGGGCGCCCGAAACTTGGCCCCCCGCCCATGGCTCCGATAGCCTTTCGGAAATGCCATCTACACGACGGCCACGACGTGCGTCTGCGCTCGCGCCGCGGCCCTCGCCCCAGCACCCTGCCCTGTCCATCCAGCCCGCGGCGCCCCCAAAGAAACCGATGGCGCTCGCCCGAAGGGTGTCGTTGTTCGAGCGCGAGGTCACCGTCCGGCTCGCGCCGGTCGCGGTCGATCTGCTGCATGACGCTGCTCGCGTCCTCACCGAAGGCGATCTGATCGGGGAGACCTACAGCGGTTCGACCATGTTCACGATCGATCTCGCACGCACCACCGACCGCGTCAGTGATCCACCGGACGCAACCACCGCCCAGCGCGTGGCCCTGCTCTACGCGGCCGACGAGCGCTGTCGGCTCCACGCACGCCGGGTCGCCGGCTACGAAGCCCAGCGCCGCGCCGGGTGCGCGCTGTCCGGGGCTCACGTCGATATCGAGAGCCGTTCGCGCGGCTCCGAGCTCCACGTCAGCCTCAACGTCGAGGCGCTGCGGAGGAACCCATGATCGAGCTGTACAGCATTCGCGATGTCTCCCGCATCCTCGCGCTTCAGGAGTCCCGGCTCCGCTACTGGATGCAAACCGGCTTCCTCGGACCCACCGTCCGCAAGGGTGGCCGGTTCTATTACACGTTCTGCGACCTGCTCGCCGTGAAGACCGCGAAGGATCTGATGGCGACCGGAATGACCCTTCAGAAGGTGCGCAAGAACGTCGATGCGCTCAAGAAGGCGCTGCCCGAAGGCACCCATCCGGCGACCCGGCTTCGGGTGTGCTGTGACGGCGAGACCATCGTGGCGCTCGCCGACGACGTCGCGTTCCAGCCGATCGGTGGCCAGGTCGTGATGGCGTTCAACGTGCCCGCGTTCGGCGAGCACGTCTCGCAGGTGCTCGCGATGCCGCGGGTCGCGCCCGCCAACGATGGGTCCGCTGCACCCGATGCGATCGATGACACCCCGACGGAAGCCCACGGCGGCTCGACCGCATATCGCTACTTCGTCGAGGCGTGCGCGGCGGCGGACCGAGGTGACCTCGATACCGCCGAGCACTTGTTCCGCCAGGCGATCGATCTCGAGCCCGGCATGGCCGCGGCGCTGACCAACCTCGGTAATCTCGTCTATCGGCAGGGCAACATCGAGGAAGCGCGCTCGCTCTACGAGCGTTCGCTCGAGCACGATCCTGGTCAGCCCGAGGCTCGCTACAACCTCGGCAACCTGCTCGATGATCTGGGCCACACCGATCTCGCGATCGCCGAGCTCCGCAAGGTCTGTGCGGCTTCACCCGAGTTCGCCGACGCTCACTACAACCTCGGCCTCCTGCTCGCCCAGGTCGGCGGCACCACGCAGGCCAAGCACTACCTCGAGCGCTATCTCGAGCTCGACGCGGGCAGCGACTGGGCGCACCACGCGCGCGAGTTCCTCGGCCAGCTCGCAGCATGACGCGAGCGTTCGCGAGCCGGCGGCGCGCCTAGCGCGCGACGATGCGCGCGGCCGGCAGCGGATCACGCGCGAATGGCTCGGTGTTGGTCTCGAACCACACGCGGGCCGCACCGCCGACGCAGGCGGCGATCGTGATGAACCCCGCGTAGAGCAGCCCGGCGTACATCACCGCGACGCCCGCGGCGACGCGAAACCAGCTGGTGAACACGCCGAACGACAGCATGCTCACCGGCAGCGACGCCATCGTCAGGTCGAGCGCAGCGTACCGATCTTGTGGTGGCCACCACCAGCCCACCAGGAACGCGCACGCGGGAACAATCGCGCACAGGGTGACGCCCATCATGGATCCATGATCCACATTCGGCCGCGCGGACAGAAGGGGAAGCCCGTGCGTTCTACAGCGCGGGTCGCAGAATCAGATATGCATACACGTAGGGTGCGATGAACAGCACGGCGTCGATCCGGTCGAGCATCCCGCCATGGCCTGGGAGCAGCGCGCCGGAGTCCTTGACCCCGACCGAACGCTTGATCAGCGACTCGGCGAGATCGCCGAGCTGGCCGAGGATGCTGCCGGGGATCGCGATCGCGAGCACGTCGACCCAGGTCAGCCATTCGGCCGACACCAGCTTGAGCACGGTGACGCCGACGATCGCGCCCGCGACGCCGCCCCACGCACCGGCCCAGGTCTTCTTGGGGCTGACCGCCTCGTAGAGCTTGGTCCTGCCGAGGAATCGCCCGGCGAAGTAGCCCCCGGTGTCGCTCACCCACGCCACGAGCAGCACCAGCAGGACGGTGTCGCCGCCGTGCTGCGGGAAGGCCCGCTTGAGCATGGCGAGGAACGTGGTCAGAAACCCGGCATAGACGATGCCGGTCACCGTGGCGCCGAACCGACCGGCGACGCTGGGGATGTCTCGAAACCGAAACAGGTAATAGAGCCCCGGGACGATCACCGCGAGGATCAACGGCACGGCGGACCCCGCGAAGATCGCTTGCCGGACCACGTCGGGGACGCTCTCCCGGTACGTCTCCCACGTGCGGAAGTCGATCCAGTAAAACGCCGCGCATGCGAATGCGCCGATCATGAGCGCCGGCCGGCGATCCTGCGGCGGCAGTGTCATCGCGAAGAACTCGCGCATCGCGAGCAGCGAGCCCGCGAAGATCAGCGCCCAGGCTGGCTCGGTGCGGTGGTAGTAGAGCACCAGCAGCAGGATCGGGGCTGCGACCACCGCCACCAAGAACCGCTGTGCGAGGTTGCCGAGCGCCACGAAGCTCGCGAGATAACCCTAGCGAGCACCGTTGCGCAAGCGGCGAGATCGCTTACGCGAGGTCGTCGAGCTGCTCGGAGGTCAACCCGAACCGGCGCTCGCGACGGGAGTACTCCTCGATACACTGGTAAAGGTGCTGGCGGCGGAACTCCGGCCACAACACATCGACGAACACCAGCTCGGCGTACGCGATCTCCCACAGCATGAAGTTGCTGATCCGCTGCTCGCCGCTGGTCCGGATCAACAGATCGACCGGCGGCAAGCTTGTGGTCGGAAGGTACGCCCCGAACCGTTCGACGTCGAGCTCCTCGAGCTTGCAGGCTCCGGCGAGCACGTCGCGCGCGGCTTCACGCGCCGCACGCGTGATCGACTCGCGCCCCCCATACGACAAGGCCAGGGTGAGCGTCATTCCACGATTTTCGCGCGACGCCGAGCTCAGCTCGTCGAGTGGCTGCTTGACCAGCGATGGCAGCCGTTCGACGTCGCCGATCGCCTGGAGCCGGATCTGATTGTCGAGGATCTCGCTACGCTCGCCGAGCAAGAACTCCCGCAGCAGCTCCATGAGCCCGGTCACCTCGGACACGGGGCGATTCCAGTTCTGCGATGAGAAGGCGTACAGGGTGAGCGCTTCGATCCCGAGCTGACGTGCGGCTCGCGTGATGTCGCGCACCGAGTCTGCGCCGGCGCGATGACCATCGAGCCGCGGCCGTCCAGCTTGCACCGCCCACCGGCCGTTGCCGTCCATGATGATCCCGACGTGGCGGGGCAACGTGGACTTCGACTCGCTCGGACTCGCTACAGACATCGTCGGAGACACGGGCAGTAGCACGCCAGGCGCGAGCGTTGCAACGACACCATTGATCCCGTAGGCTCGGTGAAACCCATGGGCATCTTTTCCAGACTGGGAACGCTGATCAAGTCGAACATCAACGACCTCATCACGAAGGCCGAAGATCCCGAGAAGATGCTGTCTCAGGTGCTGCTCGAGATGCAGCAGCAGCTGGTCGAGGCGAAGAAGGCGGTCGCGGTGGCGATCGCGGACGAGAAGAAGCTCCAGAAGCAGTACACGTCCGAGACCGACAAGGGCAAGGAATGGGAGCGCAAGGCGATGGTCGCGGTGCGCGCCGGCGACGACAACCTGGCGCGCCAGGCGCTCTCGCGGAAGCAGGAGCACGAGAACATCGCCACACAGTTTCAGCAGCAGTGGATCCAGCAGAAGCAGGCGGTCGAGAAGCTCAAGGATGCGCTGCGCCTGCTCAACAACAAGATCGAAGAGGCCAAGCGCAAGAAGAACATCCTGATCGCCCGCAAGAAGCGCGCGGAGGCTCAGCAGCAGATCGCCAACACGATGCAGGGGCTCGGCGATACCAGCGCGTTCGACACCTTCGATCGCATGGCCGAGCGGATCCAGCTGATGGAGGCCGAGGCCGAAGCGGGCGCGGAGCTCGCCGGAGAGCTGTCCGGCGATACCCTCGAGTCGAAGTTCATGCAGCTCGAGCAGGGCGCAGGTGGGAGCGAGGATGATGCGCTCGCCGAGCTGAAGGCCAAGATGGGGTTGCTCGAGGCGCCCAAGGGTGGTGACGCGAAGCAGCTCGGGGCGGGCGCTCCCGCGAAGGATGAGAAGAGCGCCGAGGTCCCCACCGGCTCGATGGGCGGTCTCACGCCGGAAGATCTCAAGGAGCTCGAGGATCTAGACCTGTCGGAGCTCGAGGGTAAGGAAGCCAAGAAGGCCTGAGCGTCGGCCGCGACCGTCGCGCGTTTCGGGCCGCAGGACGGATGCTCACTCGTCGCTGTGGGCGCACCGAGCGCCCGGTGTGGCTCGAGGCTTGTTTGCGCGTCGTGGAGATCCGTGCCGTGAAGGGCCAAGCGGTGTGAATCTGTCGACACACCACGCGCCTCGCTGCTACGGGCGTGGGACCGGAGGCTGCTCCGAACTGCTTGGTCTCGCTCGACGCTCGCTTCGCTCACTTCATCCGCTGGCCACTGCGGATCGAGGCTTGCACGGATGAGCAGGATGCGCGGCATCGCCGGTCTGCTCGTTGGTCTCCTGACGGTTTCGGCGGCGTGGGCCGGGGAGGCTAAGCCGCTGGAAACACATGCTGAGGCGCCGCGATCGCGGATCCCGCTTCGCGTGGTGAGGGTGCTGGCGGAAAGTCAGCAGGCGCTGCTGTACGACCGCCAGCGGGGCACCTACGTCCTGGCAAATGTAGGCGAGCCGGTCAGCGGCTATCTGGTCGAGGACATTGCGGACGACGAGGTCACGTTATCCGCCAGCGGCAAGGAGTACGTCCTCGCCGCCCCCGACCAACCGACGACGCGTCCGGCACCTGCTCCGGCGCCGTCCGCGGCTCGCAGTGGTGAACCAGCAGATGGCCCGCAGGATCCGTATGGCGATGCCCCCGACCGCCCAGCGCCGGTGGACCCGTACGCCGAGCCGGCCGTCCGTACTGCGTTCGCACCGGCGCCGGTGATCCCCGGTGAGGACGGCATTCGCGTCACCAGCGCCGCACGTGCTGATGCGCCGGCTCCGGCCGTTGCGGCGCCTTCTGCACCGTCCGCCGCACGTGCCGATGCGCCGGCTCCGGCCGTTGCGGCGCTTCCCGCACCGTCCGCCGCACCGCGGATCGCCCCGGAGGCCGCAGCGTCGAGCATCGCACCGTCCGCTGTACGTGCCAATACGCCGGCTCCTGCCGTTGCGGCGCCTCCTGCACCGTCCGCCGCACCGCGGATCGCCCCGGAGGCCGCAGCGTCGAGCATCGCACCGAGCGGCGGGCCGATCGTGGTCTCGCGCATCGAGCTCGATCGCGGGCTATCGGACTTCGTGAAGCTGTCGAGCACGTTCCGCGGCACCTTCACCCCGGCGGGCGTCCGACTCGACATGGTCGGAGGCGACTCGCTGTTCGCGAAGGCAGGGCTGCGCACCGGCGATACGATCGCCAGCGTCGACGGCCTCGCGATCCGGTCGCTCGACGATGCGGCCAACCTCTATGCGAACGCGGCCACCGCGCGGAGTGTGGTCATTCAGGTAGTCCGAGGTGGTAAGCCGGTCATGCTCCGCGTATCGATCCAGTAAACACATCTTTGCGCGCGCTCTGGTTTAGGATGGGCTCGTGGGGGCCGTCCGTCTCGAGCTACGACTGACCAGTCACTCGGAGTGGATCAAGATCTTCGACCCTCGTGACTGGACCGTGTTCGTGCCAAGCGACCTGTCGGTCAACCAGGGCGCCTCGTTGCGTGTGGATCTCGACGTCGGTGGCTGGATGGTGACGCTACGCGGAACGGTGGTGGGCACGCGCGAAGACCCACGCGGGGTGGTGGTCGCACTCGGCGGTTCGGAGCGCGAGAAGATCAACTACCTCAACGGGTTCGTTCGCGGCGGGCTGCTCAACCTCCGCGAACGACGCCGGATGCCGATCCGCCTTCACGTCACCTACGGCGCGGTTGAAGGTCCGGCGAACACGTTCACCAAGGACATCAACGAAGAGGGCTTGTTCCTGTTCACCGACAAGCCGCTGCCCGAGACCTCGCAGGTCCACATGCTGGTCGCGGTTCCAGGTACCACCCAGCCGCTGTCGCTGATGGGCAAGGTCTCGCACACGATCATCGCGCAAGACGAAGAGCCGCCCGGAATGGGCATCGTCTTCGATCTCGATGACGCCCAGCGCGAGCACCTCGCGACCGTGATCAAGGACCTCGAGGACAAGCTGCAACGCGGGCTGTTGCCGACCGATTCGGTGGAATGATTTTCACCGCTGACCGGATCAGCCGAATCATTGCGTGAATCCTGCGGCAGTGGCACGGTCGGGCGGATCGTGAGTCGGCGCGCTGCAGCGACTGCACCGGTGTCGTGGCGCGATGGTGTGCACATCGCGGGCACGTCGATCTGGTGTGATGCGCGGCGCCGGCGCGGGGTGTGGTTCGTGTCGTCGCTCGAGCGCATCGATCGCGCACAGCAACGCGCGGTGTCGCGGGGCGTCGGTCAACTGATCGCCACCGAACCGACGCTCGCGATGCTGGAACGCACCGGGCGTGGCGATCTATCGGTGCCGTATCGCCAGCGATTCACGCTCGGTTCGGTGAAGCTCGAGCTCGTGCCCTCGGGGCGTGGGATCGGTGCGGCGGCGCTGTTCGCGGACGTCGGCGACCGCAAGGTGCTGTACGCGAGCTCGATCCGGACGCGCAGCGGGGGCCTCGGCGAGCCCGGCGAAACGCGCGCCTGTGACGCGCTGGTGATCGGCGCGCCCTACGGTGCACCTCATCATGAGTTTCCGGCGATCGATCAAGTCGCGGATCAACTGATCGCCTGGCTGCGCAGCCAGCTGGCCGCGGGCCGCGCGCCGGTGCTGTTCGTCGACACCGTGCTCGATGCGCTCGAGGTCGCCGCACGAATCGGCCCGGGCGTGCCGGTTTCGCCGGTGTTCCCCCAGGCTGCCACCCGAACGGCGGCGACCATCGCCCAGCGCACGCGCGGCGGCGGTGGCACCAAGCCGCGGCGGCTCACTCCACCACCCTCGCGCGACCGACATCCCAAGGTCCACGTCGTGGTCGATGGCGACCGCAGGACCGTGCTCGAGGGCATGCCCGGTCGCCCGGCCACGGCGCTCGTGTCACCGCGCGCGCTCGCCGGCAACGATGGCTGCGATGCCGGGTTCGTGTGGGCGAGCACCGCCGGCCACACCGATCTGCTCGCGTGGATCGAGAGCACGCGGGCTCGCCAGATCTACGTCCTCGGACCGTGCGCCGAGGCGATTACCGCCAAGCTGGGACCGCGAGCGCGTATCCTGGGACCACCTCATCAGATGCCGCTATTTCCGAGCGAGCCTGCCGCATGATCCGTGTCCACGTCGCCAATCGCCGCGACGATGGATGGTGGTGGCGGGTTCCGCTCGCGGTCGTGATCTGGCTCGTGCTCGCGATCCCGATCATCGCAGGCTTGATCGTCGTCATCACGCTCCGGGGCTGGGCGCGCGACTTGCCCGAGGTCCCCGATCTCGACGTGTGGCGCGCGCAGGCTCCGCAGACCTCGCTGATCCTCGCCGCCGACGGCAGCCATCTCGACGAGCAGCCGTTTCGCGACGGCGAGGTCGTCGGCCACCGCACGCTGGGCTCGCTCGATGATCTACCGCCGCAGCTGATCGAGGCGGTGCTGGCCGCGGAGGACATCCGGTTCTTCAGCCACCGCGGTGCCGACTACGTCGCGATGGCGCGTGCCGCATGGGAGAACATGCGCGCCGAGCAGGTGACCCAAGGTGCGTCGACGATCACCCAGCAGCTCGCGCGCAATCTGTTGCCCGACGAGATCGGTACCGAGCGAACGGTGCGGCGCAAGTTCCGCGAGGTCCTGATGGCGCGGATGATCGAGCGGCGGTGGACCAAGCGCCAGATCCTGGGCACGTACCTCGACTTCGTGTTCCTGGGGCAGGGGGCGTACGGCGTGGTGGCCGCCGCGCGCGAATACTTCGATCGCGATGTCCGCGAGCTCGATCTGCCGCAGGCCGCGCTGCTCGCAGGATTGATCCAGGCGCCGAGCCGGCTCAATCCGTTTCACCATGCCGATGCCGCGACCAGGCGCCGCGCCGAGGTCCTCGCCCGCATGGCTCGCGCGCATCTGATCGACGAGCCGACCCGTGCGCGTGCCGTCGCCGCTCCGCTCGAGCTCCATCCTCGCCACACCAGCTACGGCACGCGCGTGCCCTGGTACACCGAACAGGTCCGACGCCTGATCTCGTCGGCCCTGCCCGACCAGCTCGCGCGGGGGGGGTTGATCATCGACACCGCCGCGCTCCCGGCGCTCGGCGAGCTCGTGCAGCGCGACGTGACTGCACACAGCGCACGCTGGAGCGATGCCCAGGCGGCGGCGCTGGTGTGGGATCACCGCACCGGCTACGTGGAGGCGCTGATCGGCGGTGTCGCGTGGGATCCGGATCGGTTCGATCGCATGCTGCTCAGCTGCCGCCAGCCCGGCTCGGCCTGGAAGCCGCTGGTCTACGGCGCCGCGCTCGAGGCGGGCGCGATCACGCCGGGTACGCCGCTGCGCGACGCACCGATCGCCGAATACGACGAGGAGACCGCGGTGCACTGGAAGCCACGCTCGGGCGAGCGGTTTCGCGGCGTGGTGCTCGCGCAAGATGCGTTCGCGAGCTCGCTCAACGCACCGGCCATCGACGTGCTCGATCGTGTCGGTGGTGCTGCCTTGATCAAGCTCGCCCGACGGCTCGGGGTGTCCGCCGAGCTCGCCGATGTTCGCCCGCTCGCGCTCGGCGCGTCATGCGTGAAGCCGATCGAGCTGGCGCGTGCGTACGCGGTGATCGCACGCGGTGGCTGGGCGGTGGCGCCGAGGTTTGCCGTGCGGGTCCGCCGTGGCACCGAGGTGTTGTTCGACGCCGCGGCGCCCGAAGATCCCTGGATCGATCCGGCGCGCCGGTTCGATCGCTTCGCTGCGCTCGCCGGTACGGATCCCGATGTCCGCGTCAGCGCCGATGGTGGCCGGCTGCTGGATCCGTACACGGCGTTTCAGCTGCAAGACATGATGGCCGCCGTCGTCGCGCGAGGCACCGCAACCGCCGCCCGCGCGCTCGGGCGGCCCGCGGCGGGCAAGACGGGGACGACCAATGACAACACCGACGCCTGGTTCGTCGGGTTCACGAGCCGGGTGGTCGGCGCGGTGTGGACCGGGTTCGATGATCCCGCGATGAAGCTCGGTCGTAACGGCGACGGTGCCCATGCGGCGCTCCCGCTGTGGATGCAGGCGATCCGCGCGAGCGAAGCTGGCCGACCTCCGGGCGCGGTGCCCGGCGCGCCGCCCGATGGGATGGAGCGTGTTGCGATCGATCGCGAGTCGGGACTTCTTGCCGCACCGGGCGCACCCGGTCTCGAGCTGTGGTTTCGAGCGGGCAGCGCGCCCACCGAAGTAGCGGGCCGACCAGGGTTATCGCCGACGGACTTCGGCCGCAGCTCCAGCGAGTTCTGAGCCGTGTGGTTTTTCCCGCGGGTGGTATGCTCCGCGCGATGTTTGGCATGGGCGGCACCGAGATCATCGTGATCTTGATCGTCGCGCTGCTATTCCTCGGCCCGGACAAGCTGCCGCAGGCGGCCAAGACGATCAGCAAGGGCATCCGCGACATCAAGAAGCAGTCGCGGGAGCTCCAGAATCAGATCGAGAGCGATGATCAGATCGGCGGGGCGATCCGCGATCTGAAGAGCGCCCTGCGGGGTGAGGAATCGCCGCCGCGCCCCAAGCCGGCGCCTCGCGCGACACCATCGTTGCCGCCGGCACCCGACACAGCGGCCGCGAACGCCGAGCCGGACGTGGCGCCTGCAGACACGCCGGCCGCGCCCGCCGCCCTGCCGCCAGCACCGACCGTGACGCTGCCACCCACGGCGGGCGAGCCGGACCCAGATATACCGCCCGCCGATGATGACGACGACCTCGCGTCGCTGATCCGGCCCGCCGAGGGCAACGTCCCCAAGGGTTCCGACCCACGCCATGGCTGACGACGAGCCAACTCGCGATGCGGCCGAGGCCGAGCTCGAATCCAGCCGCATGCCGTTTCTGGAGCACCTGCGCGAGCTCCGCGATCGCGTTCGCAACGCCGCGATCTTCTTCATGCTCGCATTCGGGCTGTGCTTTTACTTCTCGCGCGAGATCTTCCGCTGGCTCCAGCAGCCCGCGCTGCGCGTGTGGGATGCCGAGAAGCTGGGCCCGTTCCACCTGACCTACACCGAGCTGACCGAGCCGTTCTGGGTCGACATGTCGATCGCGCTGTGGGCGGGCATCTTCGTCGCGTCTCCGTTCATCTTTCATCAGCTGTGGAAGTTCATCGCGCCCGGGCTATACAAGCGCGAGCGCAAGGTCACCGTTGCGTTCTCCGGGTTCTCGGCGCTGTTCTTCGTGAGCGGCGCGCTGTTCTGCTACCACTTCGTCCTCACCAGCCTCTACAAGTTCCTGCTCGGCTACGGCTCGAAGGAGCTGGAGCCCGACATCAAGATCCAGGCGTATCTCGATCTCACGCGCGACATGATGCTTGCGTTTGGTGCGGTGTTCGAGCTGCCGCTGTTGATCTTCTTCCTGGCCAAGGTCGGACTGGTCACCCATCGCGGGCTGTGGAAATTCAACCGATGGTTCGTCGTGATCGCGTTCATCGTTGGCGCGATCCTCACGCCATCTCCCGACGTCGTGTCGCAGCTGATGATGGCGCTGCCGATGATCGCGCTCTACAACATCTCGATCGTGATCGCGTGGCAGGTCACCGTGCGACGCGAGCGCCGGGACGCTGGACTGCAGACACCAGACGCCTCTGGCGATCGCCACGACTGAGCCCCTGCGGCGGGTCTTGGCCGCCTGCGAACCGATCCAAAAAATCGCAACGCACCGTTGTCCTTCTCGGTCCCGCTTCCCTGTTGCCGGTTCGGTCGCCGTTTGCTGTGACAAATAGGGAGTCAGGAAGGCGAAGCGGAGCCGGGAACCTGAATTTCAGGATCCTGACTCAGTGGCTAGCTCGGCTTGATCCGATCCCAGGGAATCCGCCGGAACCATACGTAGGCGATCGCTCCGCCGACCACGGCCCAGATCGCCATCGAGGTCAGCGCGATCATCGTGCGCTTGCTCTGCTTGTTCTCGAGCTGAACCCGGCGGTAGCCATCGAGCGCCTGATAGAGCTCGGTGGTATCCGCGTTGAGTTGCTGGGTGACGACCTCGCGATCGATCGCCGCATATGCCGAGCGCTCGCGCACCGCCGCGATGAAGTGGGCCGGGATGAAGCCGAGCACGATCGCGAGCACGACGCCCGCGGCGAACCGCACGCGCGACGCATTCGATGACGACGCCACGACCATCGCAGGCTCGTGGCCGAGGGGCAACGGACGCTGGCCCGTCGTCGTGCGCGGCAACGCGACACTCGCGCCGCCCTGCGCCGTCGTGGTGCGCGGCAAGGCAACCCCCGCCGCGCGTTGCCCGGTGGTCGTGCGCGGCAAGGCGACGCCCGGCGAGCTCTGCCCCGTCGTCGTACGTGGCAGCGCCGGGCCGTGGCCGACCGGTTCATCCGCGGCGACCTCGACGCTGAAGTCCTCGGAACCTGCGTCGGGCGGAGCGAACAGATCCAGCGGGATGTCCTTGGGCCTGGGCTTGCTCGCCGGCGCCCCGGGCGTCGGTGGCGGAAGCTTGGGGACGGGAGGACCGAAGTTTGCGGACAATCCGGGATGCGCAGGGCCGACGCTGTCCACCGGCGTGTCCTTGGAATCGGATCCATCGAGCGAGGCCAGCGAGAGCGCGCCATCGCCTTGATCCAGCGCGCCCAAGCTGGCGGCGGAATGCTCGCCAGAGAACGCGGCAGCGAGCCCGCTCTGAAGCTGGGGCTTGCCGCCGGTGCGCGCCATGGATCCCGATGTCGTCGCAGACGCATCCTCGATCGAGACCCGCGCGCCGAATTGCGCGAGCTCGCGCGCACACATGTCGGCCTCTGTGCGATCGAGGTTCGACTTGACGCGAACCTTGCCGCGGGACAGGCGAGCTACGAGATCGCCGCCCGGCACGCCGTATTTTTGGGATAACAGCTCGGCGAGGCGATGAAATGCGTCCGGCGAACGCTCGACAGGCCCCTCGACGTTGACGTGGAAGCTTCCCATCCCGTGGTCATCATCCCACAGAACGCCGGTCGCTCGCCGGTTCGTGCTCGAACGTGCGACGACGCTCGCCGACCGTGGGAAGAGATCTCTCCCGCGAATGCGCGCCCAACGAAAGTTGCGTTCGTTGATCGGAGCCCCCTAGGGTGGATCATGCAATTCGGCAAAGCTGCCCCGAAGCTCGCGTTGTCGTGCTCGCGCCGTCGGATTCGCCTCGGAGTGTCGCACCACGGCGCTCCCTCGTCGTGGACTGCACCGACCAAGGACAACAGCTCGAACCGGGTGAAGCCGAACAAGAAGCGGCGCTGAACCTGAACGCATGGGTCGGGAGACATCGTGACGGTTCGCGCGACGCGACGCGCGCAGGGGTGAATGGACCGTTGGCCGAAGGTCAACGCGTTCCTGTGTAGTGCGATGCAACTGCACACAAGCTCTCGTTGAACGCCCAACGCGTCGAAGGCGATCTCGATCGCGAGCCGGATCTGCGTCTTCAGTCTTCAGGCGGCGGAACGCGGCTCGACGCCTCGTTGTAGCCATCTCGCGCGCGCACGTTATCGGGATCGAGCTGCAGCGCCTTCTTGAAGTTCGCCGCCGCTTCGCTGTGATTGCCGGAGTTGAGGTAGGCCTCGCCGAGCAGGGTGAACACGCGCGCGGTCTTGGTGATCCGCGATGCCTTCTTGAGGTGCGCGATGGCGTCGCCGAACAATCCCTGGCGCAACGCGATCTCGCCCATCCCGATCATCGCGGGTGAGTGTCTCGGATCGAGCTCGAGCGCCTTCTTGAAGTTCGACGCGGCGCCCGCCGTGTCGCCATTGATCAGCTGCTGTGCGCCGACGTTGGCGTAGAACTCGGCTTTGCGATCTGCCGGCGCACCCTCCGCGGGCGTGTCGGTGGCGCCATATGGATCGAGCGGACCATCGATCCCGCTCGGTCCGGTCGGCCGCGGCGACGGGGGTTTCGTGGGAGGCGTGTAGATCGGGGGAGGATCGGCCGGTGGGGTGGGCGACGAGGTGGTGCCTCCCGGCCGCCGGAACACAGGCTCCGCCGGAACCAGCTCGAGCGAACCCTTCGAGCCCGCGTTGCGCACCACAGGCCGACGATCCGCCGGTCGAGCCGACGAGGGCTGGGCCGGTTTGGCCGCCGCCGCTGCGACCGTCGCATCCGCTGTTGCACCTGCCACCGCGGCATCCACCGGCGGCTCGATGATCATGCTCGGTGCGGCATCGACGACGGGCGCCGTGCTCGCAACGGTCGGGGTGTGCGGGGCGGGTGGCGCGGTCTCGGACGACCTCGAGCCCGACAGTGCGAACACCGCCGCGCCGCCGCCGATCAGCACCACGAGGACCGCGATGATCGCGCCCCACCGACGCGGTCGCGGCATGTCGTACATCGACATGTCGGTGCGGCTCGGCGAACCCAGTCGCATCGAGCGTCCAGTCGACGCATCGTCGTCCTCGTACCAGACCTGCGAGATGTTCGAGCCGTCGCCGCCCTCATGCGATGGTCTACGTGACCGGCCGCGAGGTTCGGGCAACGGTTGGGCGGGGGGCTCGATCGTTCCAGCGACCGCCGGCTGCGCGATCTCCGTGCTCGCGACCACCGGCACGCCGAGTCGTGGCGTCCCGGTGCTTCGCCGCGCCGGTTGCTCCGGTGGTTGCTCCGGTGGTTGCTCCGGTCGTTGCTCCGGTCGTTGCTCCTCCGGTGGTTGCTCCGGTGGTGCGACCGACGCGGCGCTTGCCACCGCGGGCATCGCGGGGCCGATCAGTGTGCCGCCCGGTGCCGGTGGATCTTGCGGCGCCGTGATCCCCATCTTCTGCATCACGCGCGATACCGACGGTGGCGGCACGCTCTCGCGGCGGCGGGCGATCTCGTCCTCCATGACCTCGCCGGTCTCGAGCCCACGTCGCAACGCCTCGACCATGCGGGTCGTCGTCGCGAACCGGTTCTCGGGATCCTTCGCGAGCATCTTGGCGACCGCGGCTTCCATCCAGAGCGGCACACCGGGACGGCGCGTGGGGAGCGGAGCCGGGACCTCCGAGACCTGCTTGGTAAGGATGTCGAACACGCGGTTACCGCCGAACGGCGGCGCTCCGGTCAACATCTCGTAGGCCACGCAGCCGAGCTGATAGATATCGGCGCGACGATCGATCCGATCGCCGCGCGCCTGCTCCGGCGACATGTAGCGCGGATCGCCGAACGTCATGCCCAGGCTGGTCGACGCGGCCTGGCCTTCGGTCTCCACCAGCTTCGCCAGCCCAAAGTCGAGCAGCTTGACGAAGTTCGCCTTGCCCCGCCGCACCGCGAGGTACACGTTGCGCGGCCGCAGATCGCGATGCACGTAGCCGATCGCGTGCGCCTCCATCAGCGCTTCGCCGACCTGGATCAGAGTGTCCGCGGTGCGCTCGACCGACAGCTGACGGTCGCGCGCGAGCACCTGATCGAGCGTCTCACCTTCGAGCAGCTCCATCGCGAGATACAGCCGGCCGTCTGGCGTGCGCCCGAAGTCGTGGATCTCGACGATGTGCTCGTTGTCGATCTCGGCGACCGTCGTCGCTTCACGGCGGAACCGTTCGACCGCGAGATCGTCGCGGGACAGCTCGGCATGTAGCACCTTGATCGCGACGCGCCGGCGCAGCGTCACATGCTCCGCGCGATAGATCGTTCCGGACCCACCCTCGCCCAGCAGCGCCTGGACCTGGAATCGCTCGCCGAGCAACCTTCCGATCAGCGCATCGGGCACTGCGTCGCGCGCTTTGGCCCGTCCGCAGTTCGGGCAGAACAACGCGGTGTCGTCATACCCGTGATTACATCCAGCGCAATTGATCATTGGTTTCATGTCATGCCGGGACATCGATCGTTCCTACGGCCGAGCGACCGCCGCGATCGATCATAGCCTACGGGGTCCATGGCGGCCCGTGGGCAAAACCTGGAAACCCCAGCCGGTGGAGGCCTTTCAGCCGTCGGAAGAACCGAGGCGTTCGAGCAGCGCAGCGGCGAGCTCCGCCTCGGTGATCACGCCCTTCGCGGTCAACACGTGGACGAGCGCCGCCAATCGAGCTTGCAGCTCGTCGGTACCCACGCCGTGGTGCAGTGCTGCGAACGGCATCTGTGCGGTTACCGAAACCTCGGAATCCATCTCCGCCGCCGCGATTTTTCCCTTCGATGTGATGAACATCGTGCCGCCGGTGGGAGCGGGCGGGTCCTGATAGGCCTTGGCGATCAGCTCCTCGATCGCGGACAGCGACAGCGCGGCGATATCTACCTCGCAACGTAGGAGCTGCTCGAGCTCAGCAACCGCAGTAGTATCCGTAGGATCCGCCATCGCGAGCCGCAGCACCTTGCCCTGCGGCTCAGCCTGCACCGAGAGCGGGAACACACACAGCCGGGCGCATACGGCGCGCGGGACGAGGTGCAGCGCGTTCGACTGAACCTCGATACTGGCGGGGTCCACGAGCGGCACGCGGGTCTGCTTGCGAAATGCGCCAAGCAGCGCGACCTCGTCGACGCCCAGCTCCCGGATCATCACCACGATCAGTGGCAGGCCCCGCTCGTCGGCGAGCCGGCCCGCCCGCGCCGCATTGGCCTTGTTGATCAGCTCCGCGTCGATCGCGATCTCTGCCAACGTCTTGGGCATTGGTGGGAGGGTGCACCCGACAAGATTCGAACTTGTGACCTTTGGCTCCGGAGGCCAACGCTCTATCCAGCTGAGCTACGGGTGCGCGGTCGTCGTTCTACCTGCCCTGCGACGGAGAAACAAGTGTCGTGGGGGTGGGTTACGATGGTGCATGGCGATCGACTACGTGCTCTCGATAGGGTGCGAGCCCCAAAACACCCTCGGGATCGGGCAACTGGTCGATCTCAATCGGACGCGGATCCTCGCCCGCTCGGCGCTCGCGCACATGCGCAGGGATGGCGATCAGCGCCCTGCGAACGAGATCGAGATCCAGCTGACGATGCGCAAACCTGAAGGTGACTCTGGCCGCGGGGTCACGTTGCAGCATCTTCTCGACGAATCGGCGCCGCTCGATCAGGTGTCCAGCCAGTGCCAACGCTGTCCGGCTGGGTACCCGCGGGAGTTCGCGTGCCATCGTCGAATTCGCTATCCGATTCCCGAGCGCGTGGAGGCGTGGTTGATGGCGCGGCTGCCGACGAAGCTGGGATGCACGGCCGGTAGCCTGCTGGTACGCGGGCTCCACGATTTTGGATGGACCGGCGCCCCCACCGCGAAGCTACGGGCCGCGGGCACCACCTATTTCGAGAGCCGCGTGCCCTATGGCGTGCGGTGGGACGGCGATGGCCACGATGGAACGATCGAGATCTCGTCGGATCAACTGTTTCAGATGATGTTCCTCGTCGGGCCACTGTCTCCCACGCACTCGTTGATGATGGCGCTGTTCCTGGGTGTGATTCCGCACGATACGAGCCTGTACGATCTCAAAGATCGCGAGGCGCTGTCGACGCTGCTCGATCCGAGCGCGGTTGCGGTCGAGGCAGATCCGGAGATCGAGCAGCTCGCGGCATTCTTGCGCACGCTCGCGATCGCGGCGCGGATCGAGGTGCCGATCATGATCGATGGCTAGCCGTGGCTCAGCCGTGGCTAGCAGCTACGGCGCGGCGTCGAGCTCGACGTGCACTGCGCCCTCGGATGACGCGATCGCGCGCGCTGCGAGCCCATCGCGCCGCAGCTCGAACAGCTCGCGGTCCACGAAGTTGTCGATCGTGGCCTCGCACGGTGTGGTGCAGATCGCGAGCCCCGTGCTGACGCGGATCACCGTCGCGCCGTGGGGTGCCGATGAGAACGTGAGCAGGCGTGACGATGACAGCGCCGGCGCCGCTGCCATCACCGCGGCGGCCACGCCGGACTGATGGGTCTCGCTCGACACTCCGTCATCGCCGAACGCCTCGAGCTGCGTCATCCGGTAACCGGACGCGACGAGCGCGACCATGACCAGGATGCCAAACCAGGTCTTCTGCGCCGACGACAGGCCGCGGCGCGGTTTCGCGACGGGGGCACGCGGCCGCGGTACAAGCCCATACGACGGCAGCCGGAACCGCGTGTCACGTACAGCGACATCGCAAACCGTGCACGCGATCGGCCCTGCCGGGTGAGGCGCGGGGAGCGGAGAGCCGCAGGTTGGGCAGTGCACGACGCGTGGCATGACGGTGCCGGTGGGCAGGGTTGCAACAACCGCTCCATCAGCCGGCGGGCGTGGTGTGGCAAACACAACACGGCGACTCCACAGGGACCGGGTCATCAGCTCGGCATGCGGGGGCGCGATGATCGAGGACCGCCGTCCCTCGCGCGGGGGTCTTGGGGCCCCGGGATTCGCGTCGCTGTCTCGGTACGTATCGAGGACTCCTACGTTTGACGTACGCTCCCGCGGGGACGTACCGTCTGCCGCCTATGGGACGTAAGGAAGACGCACTCGAGTATCACCAGCGCGGTCGCAAGGGAAAGCTCGAGGTCGTTCCTACCAAGCCACTGGTCAGCCAGATCGACCTGTCACTCGCCTACACACCAGGAGTTGCCGAGCCCTGTCTGGAGATCGCAGCGGACGAAGCGAAGTCGTGGGAGTACACGGCGCGCTCGAACCTCGTCGCGGTGATCTCCAATGGCACGGCCGTGCTCGGCCTCGGAGACATCGGCCCTGCCGCCGGCAAGCCCGTGATGGAGGGCAAGGCATGCCTGTTCAAGAAGTTCGCTGACATCGACGTGTTCGACCTCGAGATCGCCGAGACCAACGTGGACAAGTTCGTCGACATCGTGGCCGCGCTCGAGCCGACGTTCGGAGGGATCAACCTCGAGGACATCGCCGCGCCTGCGTGCTTCGAGATCGAGGAGAAGCTGCGGCAGCGCATGAAGATCCCGGTGTTCCACGATGACCAGCACGGGACGGCGATCATCTCGGGGGCGGGTCTGCTCAATGCCGCGGCGCTCGCCAACAAACAGCTCGCCAGCATCAAGCTCGTGGTGTCGGGCGCTGGCGCGGCCGCGATCGCGTGTGTCGAGTTCTTCTGCAGCCTGGGGCTGTCGCGCGAAAACGTCGTGCTCGTCGACTCGAAGGGCGTGATCCATAGCGGCCGCACCGACCTGACCCGGCAGAAACAGAAGTTCGCGATCGCCGACGACGGCCGGCGCACGCTGGCCGATGCGATGAAGGGCGCCGACATGTTCATGGGCGTGTCGGTGGCCAATACCGTGACCGGCGCGATGCTCAAGACGATGGCGGATCGGCCGATCGTGTTCGCGCTGGCGAACCCCGATCCGGAGATCTCGTATCCCGAGGCGATCATCGCGCGGCCCGATGCGATCGTCGCGACCGGCCGCAGCGACTATCCCAACCAGGTCAACAACGTGCTCGGGTTCCCGTACATCTTCCGCGGCGCGCTCGATTGCCGCGCGACCGGCGTGTCCGAGGCGATGAAGCTCGCGGCCGCACGTGCGCTCGCCGAGCTGACGCGCGAGCCGGTCCCGGACTCGGTGATCATGGCGTACGGCGGCAAGCCGCTGAAGATGGGACCGGACTACTTCATTCCCAAGCCGTTCGATCCACGCGTGCTGTGGTGGGTCGCGCCGGCGGTGGCCAAGGCGGCAATGGAATCGGGCGTCGCGCGGATCAAGTTCGACATCGACGAGTACCGCGAGCGATTGGTCTCGAAGGGATCGAACTCTGCGTATTCGATCATGCGAACGATCACCAAGGAAGCGCAGCGCGATCCGCGGCGGGTCGTGTTCCCGCACGCGGCGAACCCGCGACTGTTGCGTGCCGTCCAGCAGATCGTCGACGAGTCGATCGCCAAGCCGGTGCTGCTGGGGAGACCGAACGAGATCGAGCGCATGTGCAGCGAGATGTCGCTGGATCTGATGAGCCGGGTCGAGGTGATCGATCCGCGGACGGCGCCGAGTCAGGCGTATGCCGAACGGCTCTACGAGCTCAGGCAGCGCAAGGGCATGACATCGTACGCAGCACAGTCGCTGATCACCAAGAGCGACTACTTCGCCGCGATCATGGTCGAGCGCGGCGACGCCGACGGCATGGTGACGGGCCTGCGCCTCAACTATCCCGAGACCGTTCGACCGCCGCTCGAGATCCTGGGGCTATCGCCGGGCGTCAGGGTCGCCGTCGGCATGTACATGATGGTGCTGCAGAACACGGTCAAGTTCTTCGGCGACGCGGTGTTCAACATCTTCCCCGATGCCGAGACCCTGGCCGACATCACGGTGCAGATGGCGGATGCGGTGCAGAGCTTCGGGCTGACCCCGCGGGTCGCGATGATCTCGTACTCGAATTTCGGAGCGGTCCGGCATCCGGACGTCACGCGGATCCATCGGACGCTGGATCTGGTGCGCGAGCTGCGTCCGGACCTCGAGGTCGATGGCGAGATGCAGCCCGAGCTCGCGCTGGATCCGGTGCGCCGGCAACAGGCCTACGGATTCTCGCGGCTCACGCGCTCGGCGAACACGCTGGTGTTCAGCTCGCTGGCCTCCGGCAACGCTGCATATCAGATCGCGAAGTCGATCGGTGGCGCACCTGCGGTTGGACCGATCTTGTTAGGACTTGCGAAGCCGGTGGCCGCGATGCAAAACGAAGCCAGCGTCGAAGAGATCGTCAACATGACCTCGTACGTCGTGCTCAAAGCCCAGCAATCGCAACGGCGTGCGGAGGCGAAGCGAGCGTAACCTGACCGAGCACGGCGACCGCCAGGTTGCCGTCGGTGCACGCCGTCGCGTACCCTAGCGGTGTGTTCGAGACGGATGGCAAGACGGACGGGATCGATCGCAGCGCGCCGCTGGGCGATCGCGTGTTGCTGGTCATCGACGGCGCGGCGCTGCAGGTCATCCCGATGCCTCCAGCGGGCGTGATCACGCTCGGCCGCGCTGCAAACTGCGATGTGGTGATCGAGTCGGGTTCGGTGTCGCGACACCATGCCAACCTGGCGATCGGACCATCCGTGACCGTCGAAGATGTCGGCAGCTCCAACGGTACGTTCGTCGAAGGTGCCAGGTTGCCGCCGAACCAGCCGGTGGCGCTGACCGTGGGGGTGCCGTTCCTCGTGGGTGCGGTCACCGTGATGGTGCAGACCCGGGCTGGCTCGCGCCGGCCGTCACCGGTTGCGTCGAACGCGCTGGGGGCGCTCGAGCAACAAGCGCAGCGAATCGCCGCGGGGAAGCTCTCGGTGCTGCTGATCGGCGAGACCGGTGTCGGTAAGGAGCGATTCGCCGAGCGCATTCACGAGATGTCGCCGCGCCGTTCGGCGACGTTCTTGCGGATCAACTGCAACGCGATCAGCGAGGCATTGCTCGAAGCCGAGCTGTTCGGCAACGACGCCGCGGCGCGGCCGGGGATGATCGAGGCGGCCGATGGCGGCACGGCGTTTCTCGACGATATCGATCAACTCTCGCCGCAGCTGCAGCAAAAGCTGTTGCGGGTGATCGAAGACGGTGCGATCCGGCGAACGGGCTCGCAACGCGCGCGCGCGATCGATGTGCGGTTCATTGCATCGACATCGCAGGATCTGTCGGCGGAGGTGGACGGCCACCGGTTCCGGCGCGATCTGTACTTTCAGATCGCCGGCGCGACGTTTGCGATCCCGCCGCTGCGCGAACGCAAGGACGAGATCTTGCCGCTGACCGAGCAGTTCCTTGCGTCGGCAGCAGGGCCGTTGGGGCGATCCTTCATGATCTCCGAGGATGCGCGGCAGTGGCTGGTGGGGCATCACTGGCCGGGCAACATTCGCGAGCTGCGCAACGCCTGTGAGCGCGCAGTGCTGCTGGCCACCGGCGCCACGATCGAGCAGCATCATCTGACGATCACCTCGGATGATCCGGCTTCGCGAATGTCCTCGCAGCGCACGCGTAGTCCGACGATTCCACCGCCTCCCGGCGTGCGAGCGCCGACTGCGGCCGATATGCCGAGCCAGGTGCGCTCGACGGTGGCCGCGCTCGAGCGCCAGCGGATCGTCGAGGCGCTGGACAGGTGCGCCGGCAATCAGACGCGCGCCGCCGAGCTGCTCGGAATTTCGCGCCGGACCCTGATCAATCGCCTCGACGAGTACGGCATCGCTCGTCCGCGCAAGCGCGACGAATGAAGACGGTAACGCTCCCCGGATTCGCCGCCGGATTCGTCGCCGGTGGCGGTCGTGACATCGACGTCGCGCGGATTCCAATCGAGGCCACGCCGGGCGAACACGTGAGGATGATCGACGAACGGGGCGATGAGATCGGGCTCGCGATCGCCGATCCGGACAACGCGCGGCTGCGAGTCATGGCGGTGGTCGCCGACGGGTTTCCGAAGATCGACGGAGCACTGCTCGGCTGGCGGGTGGAGCGCGCGCTGGCATGGCGGCGGCAGCTCGGACTGCCGGGGCCGGATCATGCGTACCGGATCGTCCATGGTGCCGGGGACGGGCTTCCCGGGTTTGCGGCTGATGTGCTTGGACCGATCGCCGTGGTCTACGCGTATGGCGATGGGCTCCGCGCGCTCGGTCGCCAGCTCGCCGAGGCGATCGTCGGGTTCGCGCGGCTCGATGGGGCGGTGATCAAGTTGCGTGCGCGCGGCGGTGCGAGCGAGCTGGTGCAGGAGACGATCGGCAGCGCCAATGATGACCGGCTTGTCGTCACCGAGCACGGCGTGCCGTTCGAGGTTCATCCGCTGGGCGGGCTCAACGTCGGGCTGTTCACCGACATGCGCGAGCATCGCCGCGGGCTCGGCAGGTTTGCCCCCGGCAAGCGTGTGCTCAATCTGTTCTCGTACACCGGCGCGCTGAGCGTCACCTGCGCGCGCGCGGGCGCCGAGATGGTGACCAGCGTCGATACCTCTGGTGGCGTTCAAGCATGGGCCCGCGGTAACTTCGCGCGCTCGGGGTTTGCGTCCGACGACGCGCGGTGGCGGTTCGAAACCGGAGACGCCGTGCGGTTCTTGCAGCGCGCGGCACGGGACAAGGAGCGCTACGACCTCATCCTGATCGACCCACCGACGTTCTCGACCGCACGCGGGAGCCCCTGGGCGCTCGATCGCGACTACCCCGACCTCATCTCCAAGGCCGCGGCCGTGATTCCGCCCGACGGAACCCTGTGGCTCGCCGCCAACTCTCACGAGCTCGGCTCGCTCGCCAAGCTCGCCCACAAAGCCATCCGTGACTCCCGCCGCCCCGCCTCCGTGATCGAGCAAGGCGGCCTGCCGCCCGAGTACCCCACCCTCGCCGCACAACCCAACGATCGTTACTTGCAGGTCTGCGTTCTCCGGCTCGGCTAACCGCGACGGGGTTACCCGCGGACCTCCGCTAGCGCCAACCGCGACGGGGTTACCCGCGGGCCTCCGCTAGCCCCGACGGGGGCTACCCGCCGGCCCGCCATGTCCGAATTCCGGACACTCCGGTGCAATCGCGACGGGGTCCCGGTCGCAAAACCGCGACGGGGTTGCGGTCATGCATGCTGCTGCAGTCGACCGTCCGATGACAACCGACCCCAATTGTCCGGGGGTCGGACGCGATTTGCGACGTACAGAATGATTTCACCGTGCTCCGCGCGGCGCAGGGCTTGCTCAGTGACGGGCCCATGCCCAACCCACGGCAGATCTTTCCGGGTCAGTTCTATCTACTCACCCGCCGCTGCACGCAGGGTCAGTTCTTTCTGCGTCCTGATGCGGTCACCAACAACATCTTCACGTATTGCCTCGCCGAGGCTGCCCAGCGGTTCGGGATCGTGATCTTGCTGACGGTGACGGAGGGCAACCATCACCATACGGTGTTCTACGATCCCGACGGTCGCGCCTCGGAGTTCATGGAACACCTTCACAAGATGACCGCGGCCTGCCTGAACCGGCGGTGGGGCCGACGCGAAAATCTGTGGTCGAACGTCGAGCCGTGCCTGACCCGGTTGCTCGATCGCGCGGCAGTGATCGAGAAGCTCATCTACACCGCGGGCAATCCAGTGAAGGACCTGCTGGTCGAGCGCGCGTTCCAGTGGCCCGGCGTCAACGGCTACCTCGCACTCCTTCGCGACGGAACGCTACACGCACGACGCCCTCACTACTTCTTCAGCCCCGACGGCGTCATGCCCGAGGAGATCACGCTGACGTTCCAATTCCCCGAGTTCCTGGGAACCCGCGAGGAGATCATCACCGAGATCCGCGATGGCGTGACCGCACTGGAGCTCACGACGAAGGCCGAGCGCAACGGCGCACCCGTCCTCGGCGTGAAGCGCGCAAAGGAGCAGTCTCCGTTCGGTTCCCCCACCAGCGGGCCGCCACCGTCGGAGCTCCGGCCTCGATTCGCTGGCGGTCCCAAGGCGCGCATTCCCGCATTGCTCGCGTACAAGGTCTTCCTCGCCGAGTACCGCGCAGCGCGACGCGCATGGCTCGCCGGTGAGCCCGCCGTGTTCCCCGCCGGTACCTATCGCTTGCGTCGGATAGCGCCCATCACCGTCGCCCCCATGCCGCCACCAATGCTGGACAACTAGCCCAGCCGCGCTTCGTCTCCATTCGCGCCAATCACCCGATTGCGCACGAGGTCGCTAAACCCGCGAGCTCGTGCGTCGCCGCCGCATTCCGGACGCATCGCACGCGGCCTCCTAGCTGATCGCGGCCCGGCCCTACGCGCAGCGGCCGTGGCCGCCGCAAGCGCCCACCTTTGCGCCGTCCCGGCGTATCGCAACCCCGTCACGGTGCGCCCGCTGCGAATCGCAACCCCGCGGCGGTCGGCTACACTTCGTTCGACATGTGCGGACGCTACACGCTGACGCGCAATGAGGCCATTGTTGAGGACCTGCAGGCGTCGTTGGGTATGGCCGTGCAAGGGGAGTGGTGGAAGCCACGGTTCAATGTGGCGCCGACGCAGCCAGCGCCCGTTGTGCTGTTGCGCAATGGTGGGCGCACGATCGAGATGATGAGGTGGGGGCTGATCCCGTTTTGGGCGGGCCGGGGCGGAAAGCGACCGCCGCTGATGATCAATGCGCGGCTCGAATCCATCTGGAGCAAACCGATGTTTCGCGATGCGCTGCAGCGGAAGCGCTGTTTGGTCCCTGCGGATGGCTTCTTCGAATGGCAGCGCGACCGCAACCGGTCGGTGCCGTTCTACGTCCACCCGGAACCGCGCCGAACGATCGCGTTCGCGGGCCTGTGGGCGCGCGCGAGCACCGAGGCGGGTGAGCAGCTGAGCTTCACGATCATCACCGGCCCGCCCAACGAGCTGGTGGCGCCGCTGCATGACCGCATGCCGATCGTCGTCGACCCGAGCGCCTACGCAACATGGCTGGATCCGATGGTCGATGGGCAGCGGGCACGTGCGCTACTCCATGTTCCGCCCGTCGCAGATTGGCGCGTGGACCAGGTCTCGCCTCGCGTCAACAATGCCAGCAACGACGACCCCACCTGCATCGATCCCGAACCAGCCCATCCAGCTCAGCGCGATTTGTTCGAGTGACCAGTCACGGCGGTGGCGCTCGCGACGCACCGAGGACGTGCAGCGCTCCGCGTGCCAGCGCGGAACCGCGGCGGCCGACCTACATCGAGCCCCAGCGCGCTTCGCGACGCGCCTCGTTCGACAGATCCGTCACGAGAGTGGCGGACCGCCGTGCCGGAGCACATCGGCCGCGTGCTGCTTGCGTACTCGTCGCTGCACGTGCACAGGCGATTTCGGCGCCGTCTCAGGCCTGCTGGTGAAGCACGCGCCGAGCGCGAGCGAACGCTCGATCAGCGCAAGAGGCCCCGCACGCCTCATCGGACACGGCTACGGTACGCGCGGTCGGCACCCATCACACCCGACAGCGTCGCCACGCTTCGCTGCCTTGCACCGCTCGATCTTCCCGATGCCATTACTCGCCGCGATCAGATACACGATGCTGACCACCGCGATCGGCAACCCGTAATACAGCTCGTAGTTGTCGACGGTGTGATCGGTCAGCCGCGTCACGAACACGCCGCCGATCGCGCCCGATAGCCCGAGCACACCTGCCACACCATCGACGGCCGGCATCACCTCACTCTCGGTACAGCTAACCGTGCGTGGATCGTACGTCGCCGGCGGCCCCTTCACCGCCACGAACGAGCAGCCTGCGAGCGCGAGCACGCCGGCTGCCAAGCGCATGCGAGCTCCCAGCATCCGCTCAGTATCCGGTACCGATCCCGCTGGTGCCAAAACGATCGTGTGATCGCACGGGTATTCGTAAGCGACCTCACCGTCGGAAAATTCAGCTGGCAGCGTCGGGCAGGGGCAGCAACGCATCGGGCGGCGGCGGCGGCACGCTGGCATCCAACGAGCACCGGGGCAGATCAACCGGCGCCACGTACGTCGCAAGCACCACCGCGCCGCTCGCGTCGACATGCAGCGTGCAATGCGTCACCCGCGCGCCCGGCGTGTTGTCCCACCGTGGAAGCAGCGCCTGGCCCAGCGCGAGGCACTGGGCCGGATCGCCCTGACACGCGCTGAATAGCGCGGCCAGCTGCGGCTCGCCGGGCGGATCTGGAAACAGCTCGGTGAACGTCCCCTCGCGGCCGCACGGTTCTGGCCAGTCGGTCCGCGCATCGCGCACCGGATCAGACCCGGGACCATCGAACACGAGCGTACAGCCGGCGACCGAAATGCTCGCTGCGATCGCGACGAGCTCACCCCACCGAATGCGCAGGCGCGTCATGGCGGGATTGTCAGCGCCGGCCCGCGAACCCGCGAGTCGATCGTACTGACACTCGCTAGACACCCGGACACCGTCACTGTGCAAACCTCGATCACCGCTTCGCGTTGCGCAGCCGAGCAAAGAACTCGCGGGCGACCGTCGTCTTCGGATGATCGACGACGACCGACGGCGGCCCGTCCTCGGCGATCGTTCCGTTCTCGATCACCCACACGCGCGTCGCGATGTCGTGCGCGAACTGCATCTCGTGGGTGACCACGAGCATCGTCATCCCCTGCTGCGCCAGGTCGCGGATGACCTCCATGACGTCATCCCGCATCTCGGGATCCAGCGCGCTGGTCGGCTCGTCGAACAGCATGACGTCCGGCTGCTGTGCGAGCGCACGCGCGATCGCCACGCGCTGTTGCTGCCCGCCCGAGAGCTGATGCGGATACGCCCCCGCGCGGTCGGCCAACCCGACGCGCTCGAGCAGTGCGAGCCCGCGTTTCGTCGCATCGCTCGCCGCAAGCTTGTTGACGATGAGCGGAGCGAGCGTGATGTTCTCGATCGCCGTCAGATGCGGAAACAGGTTGAATTGCTGAAACACCATGCCGACCTTCGATCGCATCGCGCGCAGCATCCGGGCATCGCCCCGTCCCATATGCGGCCGCAGCGTGAAGCCAGCGATCTCGACCGTCCCTCGATCGAACGTTTCCAGGTAATTCAAGCATCGGAGCAGCGTCGACTTGCCACCGCCCGACGGTCCGACGATCGCGATGGTCTCCCCCTTCGTGACATCGGCCGACACGTCTTGAAGCACCGATCGCTCGCCGTGGCGCTTAGAGAGCGTGCGGACGCTGATCATGCGCCAACCTCCTCTCGAGCCTGCGCGCAAGCTCCGACAACGGAAAGCTCAGCGCGAGGTACAGCGCCGCGCATGCGATCCCCGGAATCAACCATCCTCGCAGATCGACCGCGGCGATCGTCATCCGCTTGGTCAGCTCGATCACGGTAATCACGCTGACCAGCGACGAATCCTTGAGCAACGACACGAAGTCGTTGGTCATCGGCGGCAGCGCGAGCCGCAGCGCCTGCGGCAACAACACGTGGCGCAGCGTCTGCCACGGCCCTAGCCCGAGCGCACGCGCCGCCTCGCCTTGACCGCGGGGAATCGCCAGCAGCGCTCCGCGATAGACCTCCGCTTCGTACGCGGCGTAATTGAGGCCGAGCCCGATCACGGCCGCCTGCATCGGCCCGAGGTTCACGTAGTGGGCGAGCCCGTAATACAGCACGAATAGCTGCAGCAGCACCGGTGTGCCGCGAAACAGCTCGATGTAGCAGCGAGCTACCAGCCGCGCCGGCGCTGATCCATAGACGCGCGCAACTGCCAGCAAGGTCCCCGCCGGTACGGCGATCAAGAACGCGAGCACGCTGATCTCGAGCGTGACCAGCGCCGCCGCGACGAACTGCTTCAACATCGCGCCGTCGAGCTCACGGAGCGGCTCCGCGGTACCCGCACCGGTCTCGGCCTCCGTCTGACGATCGTCCCAGATGTTGTACGTGCGCAGGATCTGCTCGAGCTCGCCGGTGTTGCGCATGTCCGCGAGCGCGCCGTCGATCGCTTGCTTGAGCGCCTGGTCATCCTTGCGGATCCCGATCACGTAGCTGCCTCGCGCGATGTCGTACGGCAAGCACCGCAGCGCCTTGTTCGGGCAGCCGTAGCGATCGGCGACGATGTTGTCGAGCAACACCGCCTCGCTGCGCCCCTGCGCCAGATCCAGATACGGCTCCTCGGTGCCTTCGTAGACCTTGACGTTGATCCCATCGATCATCCCGAGGATGTCGTGGGCATAGGTCTCGTTCAGCGTGCCGACCGCCTTGCCACGCAGGTCGAAGATCGACCGGTACGGATCACCGGCGCGGATCGCAAGGGTCTCGGCGTACACGAAGTACGGCTCCGACAGCAAGATTCGCTCGCGCCGCTCGGGAGTCGCCTCGAGTCCGTTGACCACCACGTCGAAGTCGCCGCGCTCGAGCGACGGCACCAGGTTTGACCAGTTGTACTGGACCATCCGCGGCTTGACCCCGAGCCGGCGTGCGATGCCGGCCATGATGTCAACCTCGAACCCCGCCAGCTGACCCGGGTTCGAGGGGTCCTCGTAGACATAGGGCTCCCCGCCTTGGATGTCCGCTCCCCAGGTGATCTCGCCGCGTTGCTGGATCGCGATGAGGGTCTTGCCGGCCGGGGCCGTGTCATCACCGCAAGCCGCAACACCAAGTATGCTGGCGACCAGGAGCACGACAAGACGACGCACGCGCGCAGTATGCCGGACCCCCGGTCCGGTGGGCTAAGATCGGCGCATGGACCTCGAGCGGATGCTCGAAAAGTGCGTGCGCGACCAGTGGTCGATCAACGACCTGGATTGGTCGATCCCGCCGCCGAATCTTGCGCGCGACAAAGAGGAGGCGGTGGTCCAGGCGTTCGTCGACATGTCCGGAATCGAGATGCTGGCCGGCGCGCTGTTCGAGGTCCAGCGCAAGAAGACCAACGACCCGCTGCTGGCGAAGATCTTTGCTAGCTGCGTCGCCGACGAGAAGCGCCATGCCGCGGTCGCGGCCCGGCTCGCCAAGCACTACGACGTTCACCACTATCGCGAATACGTCGAGAGCCCCGCGCTCACGCGGTTCCGGCCGCACTTCCTCGCGCTGGTCGAAAAGAGCTTCCCCGAGATCGCGAACGCCTATATCACCTCCGGCGAGCTGATCCTCGACGTCGCACTCCTGCGCTCGCTCGATGACTACGTCGGCGATCCGATGAGCCACGCCGCGATGCACCTGATCAATCGCGACGAGTCGCGCCACATCGCGATCGATTTCCACATGACCGAGCACTATTGCTCGCGCGACTACCTCGAGGAGATCAAGCGTCGCCCCCGCCAGTCGCCCAGGCAGATCGCGACCAACCTGCGCTCGCTGGCGACCGTGATGTGGCATGCCAAGCCGTTCCTGCAGCAGGTGTTCCTCGCCCCGATGAGCCGCACCGATCCCGACGGACGCCGGATCAAGGAAGCCTACAAACGAATCCAGCTGCTGATGCGCAAGCCCGCCGTCGCAGCGACGCCGTTCTCGAAGCTGATGATCAACGTGCAGAACGCATACAACCATCCGGTGCTCGGCAAGCTGCTCGGCCGCGTGCTGCTGCGCGTGCTCGGCGCCGAGGATCGCGCCGCCCGGATCCTGTTCACACCCGAGGAGCTGGCGCGCACGCATCGGATGTCGTTCGACGAGCTCGCCGAAGAAGCGCTCGCTGCCAAGTACAACTGACGCCCCTCACCGGGTTCGATGAGCTTCCCGGCTTTTGCGACCGGACGGTTCGCCGACCGTGGTACACGCGCGAGGTGGCGGACGTCTACCTCGAGGTGATCGAGGCGGTTCGTACGTCGCGACGCTCAATGCGCATGCCCGTGCCCGGCGTGATCGTGCGCCGGTTCCATCGCGGGGGCCGCGACACCTTCGGCCACGGTCATCGGATAGCCGCGCCGGTGCCACTCATTCACGCCCTCGTCCAGCACATACGCCTTCTTGTGCCCCAGCTTGATCAGCTCGTCGACGACGATCCCCGAGAGGTGGTGCGGACACGCGCAATACGCGATCGCTGGCACGTCCTTGGGGATCTCCGCGAGGCGCTTCATGTCGTGATACGGAATCGACACCGCGCCCTTGATGTGAGCGCGCATCCACTCCGATGGTGGCCGCGCGTCGATGATCACCATGCGCCGATTCGCCGCGAGCTCGCGCTTGACGTGATCGACGCTGACAAACCGATGGTCGCGGATCGTGAGCCCCGCGTCCTTGGCCTTGGGATTGAGGACCAGCGGCTCCTTGCCCGTCGGTGCCGGCAGCATCGCGGGCTTGGGCGCGCTCGCCGCAAACCCGCGCACGAAGGCGACGACATCGACGATCTGCGCAGGCGTCAGCTTGCCGGCGAACGCCTCCATCTTGGTGCCGGGCCGACCGAACACCACGGCGTGGTGGATGAACGCGTCCGAGGCGTGCTGAAGGAACTGTCCGTTGGCGAGGTGGACCGCCTCGCCGCGGGTCGCTGCATCGCCATGACACGACTTGCAGCTGGCCGCGTAGATCTTCGCGCCGCTCGCCGCATCGCCGAGCGCGAGCGGCGTGAGCGGCTTGGCGGCCGGCCCGAGCGAGCGCAGGTAGCCAACGATGCCGTCAACCGCTTCATCGGAGAGCGGGCCCCCACGGGGCTTGCCGTAGCCCGCCATCGACGTTCCCGGTCGGCCCATGATGATCGAACGCCGCAAGAACTCGTCCGTGGCGCTCTCGAGAAATGTCGGGTTGATCAGCGAGGGCGCATGATCGGCCGCGTAGCCCTTGGCGTCCTTGCCGTGGCACGCGGCGCACAGCTGCTGATACAGCTTCTCACCCGCAGCGACGTCGACCATCGGCGTGGCGCTTGGCACCGGCGTCGCTGGTGGTTGCGACGGCATCGGCGACGGCGACGGCGTCGGCGTCGCCGAGCCAGAGTTACAAGCAACGACGAACCCGAAAACGAGCCACGGCGGGCGAATCGTACGCACCGCCGTGACTATGCCATCAGTGCTCGCGCCGCGCCGGTCGCGAACCAGATTTGGTTCAACGCCGGCGATCGAGCCGGTTGCGATGCTGGCGGAACCGCGAGCGGTCGTTGCTATCGCGGTGATCGCGGTGCTGGATATGCGTCGAGCCACCGGCACGCCAGCGGCCCTCGATCCACACGTGCCGATTGCCGCGGCGCTCCCAGCGCCCGCTGTCATAGACGTATCCGACGCGCTGCCGCTCGTAGTAGCCGTTGCGCCAGACCCAGCGTCCGCCGTTCCAATTCCAGCGGCCCTGGATGTAGATGAAGCCCGGGCGTGGCTCGTAGTGAACCACCCGTGGCGGCGGTGGCTCGGATTCAACCTCGACGACAGCGACCGGGGCCGGAGCCGAGACATAGCCATGGGCATGACCTCGGACCACGCAGCCGCCAGCGCCAAGTGCGAGAGCCGTCACCAGAGCCAAGCTAGCGAAACGTGTTTTTCGTTGCATGAGTCCCTTCCTTCTCGAGCTGGTCAGAAGAGCAATCTGAAGACCAGGCTCCGCGGCAAGTTCTCCCAAGGGTTTTGGGCCCCTGGGTGGACGGCGTAAACAAACGGGCGTGGATTTCACGCCACAGTCGATGAGTATGCCCCGCGTGTACGGTGGGGAGCTAGCCGACATTCAAGCACCTTCACATCGCTTCGAAATTACACGCACACGGCTCGCATTCTGGTGACACATGCGCAGGTCAAGACACCTCGGTTCTGGGGTTAGTATGCGTCCCGTGCGAATCGCCGCCGCTCTTGTCGTGATCGCTGCGGCTGGCTGCGTTCGCGAGACCGCCGAGCCGCTGTGTCCTGCCGTCGGGCCTGGCGAGCTCGTGGTCACCGAGATCCGCGGTCCCCAGGCGGACGACGACACGTTGGGCCCGTGGGTGGAGATCTACAACGCGAGCGGCGAATCGGTGGATCTGCGTGGGCTCACCGTCGCGTTTCGGCGGCGCGATGGCAGCGGCGATATTCCGGTCATCATCCGCAGCGAGCTCGCCAGCGATGCCGACACCTACGTCGTGCTCGGTCTATTTCAGCCCGGCGCAGAGCCCGCGCATGTCAACTACGGCATCGCTGCCGATTATCGTAAGAGCTGGCTCGGCTCGGCGGCGATCGACGTCGAGAGCTGCGGCACGCTGATCGACCGCGTGATCTACGACCCGTTGCCCGCGATGGGAAGCCTGTCGCTCGGATCGATGCCACCGTCGGCGACCGACAACGACGTTCCGATCCACTGGTGCCCGGATGCCGTGCCCGTCGACACCGAGTACCCGGGAACCCCACAGCAGCCGAACCATCCGTGCCCATGACCTTCTGCCTTCGTCACGTCATCCAGTGCCCATGACCTTCTCCGTGCGTTGCTGCAACAACGTCATCCAGTGCCCATGACTCGTCGGCCGATCGCCCTGCTCACCACCCTCCTCGCGCTCGTGCTCGCGTGCTCGCCCGTTGGCGGCCAGCGCTACTCGCGGAGCCAGGCGCAGAAATCGCTCAGAAAGCTCGAGTCTCCCGGCCTGGTGCTCGGCGAGTTCCGGATCACGAAGGTGATCGACGGCGACACCGTGAAGGTCGACGGGCTCGACAGCTCGCTGCGCTTGCTCGGGATCGACGCCGAGGAGACCTTCAAGAAGGAGGCGAATCGTCGCGCCAGCGAGGCCGATTTCGCCGACTACCTGGTCGCCAAGCGCGCCGGCCACAAGCGACCCGTGAAGATCGAATCTCCAATGGGCGAGGCAGCAAAGCAGTGGGGCATCAAGTTCTTCGAGGATGTCGATGTCGTGCGGATCGAGCGTGATGACCCGACCGAGATCCGCGATCGCTACAACCGCTACCTCGCGTACGTGCTGGCCAACAAGGGCGGCACGTGGCTCAACTACAACGTCGAGCTTGTCCGTGCGGGTATGTCCCCGTACTTTCCAAAGTACGGCTACTCGCGCCGATTCCATCAGGAGTTTCTCGACGCGCAGGCCGAGGCCAAGGCGAATCAGCGCGGAATCTGGGCGCCAGGCGCGCTCGCCGCCAACGACTACCCGGAGCGCGAAGCGTGGTGGATGGCACGCGGTGCGTTTGTCGACGAGTTCCGCAAGACCGCCGCGACCAAGCCGAACTTCATCGAGCTGACGCGGTGGGACGCGATGAACCAGATCGAGCAGAGGGTCGGCAAGGAGGTCGTGGTCCTCGGCACCGTGAGTCGCGTCACGTATGGCCAGAACGGCCCCAGTCGAGTCACGTTGGCGAGGGGATTCTCGAGCGACTTTCCGCTGATCTTCTTCGACCGCGACGTCCTCGGCACCTCGGGCCTGGTCGAATGGGAAGGCGAGTTCGTGACGGTGACCGGGATCCCCACGTTCTACGAGAACAAGCACACCCACAAGAAACAGCTGCAGATCGTGGTGGATCGCGCGAGCCAGGTCCGACTGTCCGCAGTGCCCGGGCTGGTTGCACCGACCACCCAAGTGTCGTCTCCGTGACCAAGGTTACGTTGCGCGGACCACGTCCCTGGCGATCGTTCGTGCAGCGCCGACGGTTTCGATCGTAAAACCCTGTTCATGATTGGCAGTGCGACGACGCTGATGTCGATTGCGGCGATCGCGCTCTCGCTCGCGAGCTGCGGCCCGAGCGCGCCCACCACCGGCTGCCGCGATGGCATCCTCCCCGGAGACCTCGTGATCACCGAGGTGTTTGCCGATTACGTCGCGCCGACAATGGGGGCCAGCAGCACGGACGACGGCAAGGAATGGTTCGAGATCTACAACGCCTCGGACGAGCCGAAGGAGCTCGAGGGCCTGACCATCGTCCACAGCCGCCCCGACGGTAGCAAGCCGAGCTCGCACGAGCTGGGCTCGATCACGATCGCTCCTGGCCAGTTCCTCACGCTCGGCAACTCGGCCAAGGACCTGCTGCCGCCGTACATCGACTACGGCTACATGGCCGATCTGGGCGAGCTCTACAACACCAACGGTGGAATGCTCGCGCTGTCGTGCGAAGACACCGAGATCGATCGCGCGGTTTACGACGGCGTGAAGCCCGGCCACTCACGCCAGCTCACGTCGGCGGTGCCGCCGGACTACACGATCAACGACGAAGCGGCGAACTGGTGCCAGGCCAACGACACCGAGTTCGAGAATGGAAATTTCGGCACGCCTGGCTCGGACAGCGACTGTCTCCCGATCCTGATGGGCCAGTGCAATGACGGCGGCACCGCGCGCGACGTGATCGTGCCGACCCCGGGCAGTCTGGTGATCACGGAGGTCATGCCGTCTCCTGACGCGGTCAGCGACACCGTCGGAGAATGGTTCGAGATCAAGGCGCTCTCGGCGGTCGATCTCAATGGCGTCGGCCTGGACCGAGTCGACGACAACCTGAACCCGGTCGTGCTCTCGTCGCCCACCTGTATGCACCTCGAGCCGGGTGACTACGCCGTGTTCGCCGCGTCCGAAGACTCGCTGATGAACGGCGGACTCACCGCGCAGGGCACATTCAACTTCACCTTGGTCGGCGGCTCCGCATCCGACCCCGGCGACGTCCGCGTGATGGCGGGCAGCACGATCATCGACGCCGTGACCTGGACGTCGGCGCGCAACGGCAAGTCGCTCGCGCTCGATCCGGACCTCGTCGATGCGACGTCGAACGACGTCGAGGCAAACCTGTGCGATGGCGCCACGATCTACAACACCGCCGGTGAACCTCCGAAGAGCGATTACGGAACGCCCGGCGCCGAGAACGAGCAGTGCCCGGCGATCGCGCAGCCGGGCACGTGTGACGACGGTGGGCCGCGCGCGATCGTCAAGCCTGCGCCCGGACAGCTGGTGATCACCGAGGTGCTCCCCAATCCGGCGAACTGCGATGGCTGCAGCGATTCGAGGCGCGAGTGGTTCGAGATCACCAACATCGGACCGGGAGCGTTCGATCTCAACGAGCTCGGCCTCGCCCGACCAGGCATGGCCGCGAACGTGATCATCTCGACGCCGTGCCTATCGATCCCGCAGGGCGGCTATGCGCTGTTCGCACGGTCCAAGCTGGCGGCTGAGAACGGTGAGCTTCCCGCGGTGGACGCGACGTTCTCGTTCAATCTCGTCGACTCGACCGGCAGCAGCGTCGAGGTTCGCGATGGCGACACCGTCCTCGATGCCATCACCTGGACCGCGGCCACCAGTGGCGTGTCCAAGCAGCTCGATCCTGATTCGTTCAGCTCGACCGCCAACGACATGACAGCCAACTTCTGCAGCGGCGCGTCACCCTACGGCGACGGCACGAACATGGGAACGCCGCGCGGTGAGAACGCGCAGTGCGCCCCCTGAACCTCGTGCTCGCCGGTTGGCTGTTCGCGACTGGCTGTGATGCCGGCTCGCACTGCGGTCCCACCGAGGCCACGGTCACGCGTGTCATCGATGGCGACACGATCGAGCTCGAGGGCGGCGAGACGATCCGGTACTTGCTCGTCAACACGCCGGAGACCACCGGCGGCAAGAACGAGTGCTACGGCCAGAACGCCGTCCAGTTCAACACCGACCTCGTGCTCGGCAAGACCGTCGAGATCACCTACGACACCCAGTGCACGGATCGGTTCGATCGATTGCTCGCGTACGTGTCGGTCTCGGGACAAGAGGTCAACACGCTCCTGATCGAGCGCGGGTATGGCTGCGTGTTGCACATTCCGCCGGGAGGCGATGACCGCGCAGATGAGCTCGAAGCGCTCGAAGCGGCGGCCAAGGCCGAGCGGCGCGGCCTGTGGGGCGCCTGTGACCCGATCCCGTGCAATTGACCCGCGACTCCTGTGATGCGCGATCTGCGCGCGGTGGTCGTGGCAACAGCGGCGCGGATGCCCGCCGGCAGCGGGGTAACTGATTGACGATCGGACAAATCTGCGGTGCCAGCCGGTGTGAGTGGCCGCGCGGTCGCCGTCTGCACGAGAGTGCGTGCCATGCGGTCGTCGATGTTCATCGCCGGTATGTTGATGGTGGCCGCCTGCGGGACGAAGTCATCGAAGTCTCCCGCGCAGGAATCGGTCGCTAACCACGCGATCGAGCCAACGATCGCTGACTGCAAGGACCTGCTGCGCAGAGCGAGCAGCGACAACGACCGGGCGAACGTGGCTCGCAAAGCCGAGATCGATCGGTGCGCGCAGAGCTATCGCAACGTCGAACTGATCGATTGCGTGCTCAAGCTTCCCGATCCGAACGTCTGCATCGATTCCGCCGTCGCTCAGCGCAGCGCGCACAGCGACGAGCCATTCGACATCGGGCTGGACATCGCGGATGTCGAGAACATCGGACCGTCCGCACCCAACCCTGACGATCCGATCGCGGATATCGAGGACCGCGGTGACACCGCAGTGGCGATGGCGCTCGAGGAAGGCCGCATGGGCGGGCAGGCGCCCGAGCCCAAGCCCGAGCCCAAGAACGCCGTCGTCTCGCTCAAGACCGGTAACCACAGCTGCGACGAATTCCTGTCGACGATCAATCGCTGTGACGGCATCACCATACAGACGCGAAAGCTGCTGGCGCCGCGGCTGATCAGCGTTTTCGAAAACTGGTCGGCGATGACCGAACGTCGCCGCGAGCTGCTGTCCATCGCATGCGAGAGCGGCCGCGACCGGCTGGCGGTCGACGCGTGCGAACGCGTGCTCGATCAGGCGATGAGCGCGGTCGCGACGCGATAGCGGCGACTCGATGCCCAGAATACGTCGCTGCGGAGCTCGCCCTGCGGGAACGCGAGCGCAGCTTGAAACAAGAACGACGAGATCATGACGCCAGGGTCACGCTGTCTCGCGATTCGATAGCGAGCCGAGCGCGCGCGTGAACGTCGTGGACGATGCGATAGCGACCACCGTCGAGTGTCGCGCCGATGACAAGCTCGTCGTAGCCGGCAGGACCGGCGTTGCGCGGTCCAGCCCCAACGCTGCGCGGAGCGCTGGCTCCCAGCATGGCCACAGTCCGTACTCGTCCGACAGGCTGCGGCCGAGGTATGGCTCGATCGCGTCCTCGATCGTGTTCTCCACATAATGCAATCGCTCGAGCACCTCGACCGTGAGCTTCACCGCAGCGATCTCGGTGATCCTGCCGGTGGAGAACACCACCTCGGCGAGCTGTTGGTGCTCACAGCTTTCGCAGCTCCATGTCATCAACACGTGAATCGGCTCGCCGCTCGCTGCTTCCGAACGAGAAACGAGCCCGAACGAAGCTCCGGATCGTTGATATCGGCGGACACGTCGTCGCCGACCTGGTAGGTCGCGCCATCGCTTCCAAAGTGAGTCTGGATCCAGATGTCCCCATCGGTGCCGCAGCTCGGACATCGGCCGGTAGCGCGGAATGAAGTCACCAGCGCCATGGCCTCACCATACGTACGCGATAGCCGCGACGCTTCGCTTACGCCAGCTCGACGCTCGACGTATCGACGTCGGCGGGTGGTTTCCACTTCATCGCAGCCAGGTGGGCCAAGAACTCCGCCGGGAGCTCCACGTGATGGCGCTCGACGTAATACGCGAGGTCCTCCGGCCACGCATAGGTACCATCGGTGTGCACGTTCGGTGCGCAGATGAAATCGCCTTTCGGTTCGAGCACGTCCGTCACCGGGCCCACGGCATACAGCAGGATCGGCGCTTCGCGTAGGTACGCCGCGATCCGGGACTCGCCGGGCTTGGCACGATCCTTCATCAGCTCACGCAGACTCGGGCCGTCCGGGCGTCCATGCTTGAGCTCGCGGAAGAATCCGACCGGCACCAGCTGCCGCTTGCTCGGCTTTCCGAACAAGTAGTCGAGGTTGTCATCACAGTTCGCTGTGATGTCGCGGAACGACTCATCCTGGATCACGACCTGATAACTACTGCGAACCCACCGCGCAAACGTACGGACGGCCTCGACCTGGCGCGTTTGCAGCGAGAAATCGATGCGCGCCTCGTAGAGCCGAACCAGGGACACCACGCGCGGATACGCGTCCGACGCGCTCGCGCGCGCATCGATGACCCGCTGCAGCGTCTTCGCGTTGTCCGCGACGATGTACACGGCCTCGTCCCAACGATCTCGACGCGCTGTCGGAATTGATTCGAGCCGAGCGCGGATCTCGTTCTGCGGGAACGGCTTCGCCGATTGAAACAAGAACGACGTGATCATTTCGCCAGCCGGTGACCGGCATCGAGGACGTGCTGGTCGTATGCGTCGTGTTGATCGACGTACTTGCCGTCGACGTAGGGGTTGGCGATCTGGTCGGGATCCTTCGGAACGGCGCGCCCGCGATCATCGACCTTGAACGCGATCATCGTCGGATCGCTCGGCCCGGGCGGCGCGTGGGCGGTTTTCACTTCGACACTATAGCTTGGCTGCCAGCCGTTGAATTCGTCGCCTTGCGGCTTGAGCCGGATGACGCTGCCGTCCTGGTAGTAGTACGCGATCTGCGTCTGCGCGCCGGTCGGTGGCGGGCCCTTGATCTGCTCGGTGGCGCGCGCTGCCGCACCCGACGTCACGTCGGGATCGAGGATGGCTTGCATCTCGGCGAACGTCTTGCCCGCGAGCGCAGTGGATTGCCTGCGCGCGGCGCCACCGTCTCGGCCGGTGCCCTTGCGATAGGCATCGAGTTGGGCCTTCGCATCCTCCGACATCGCCGAGCGTTCGAACACCGAGCCGTCGTCGATCGCCTGATTCGCCTTGTCGATCGCGAGCGATCTCGCCTGGGCGTCCCACTCCTTGTCGGCGGCAATCTTGCCCGCATCGCTCGCGGCCTTGCGCGCTCCAGGCTCGGGTTGTCCGTCGCGACGGCGTTCACGATAGGTCTTCTCGGCCGCGGCGTAGGCGACCTTGCGCACCGCTTCCTCACTCGCGGCCGTCGCGCCTTGCACACGTTCGTCTCGGATCCGGTCGACTTGCTTGTCCACTGCGGCGTGGACCTTGGTGCGTTCGGCCGGTGTGATCTCCGGCAACGGTCCGAGCGGAACCGTGTGGTCAGCGCCGCCGGAGACGTCGTGGTCGTCCTGCTTCGGCGCCTGCTGATCCGCGTCCGGGTCAGGCTGCACGGGGATCCGATCGGTCTTGCGGGCATGGGGAGGCAACGCAGACTCATCGATCGGCGGCGTCATGTCCTTTGGTGCCCTGGCATCGGCACCTTTGGGATCGAACGGTGCCCAGCCGCCGGATGGCTTGTTCGGATCGTTGCCGATGATCAGTTCGACCTCGCCGGTGACCTTGTCCTGGGAGAACCAGATCTTCTCGGTCGGCGCGATGACGTGGACGTTCATGCCATCGGCGATCGCTTGCGCGGTGATCGCGCCGTGGCCACCAGCCTCACACGACAGCAGCCGGATCGGCTGGCCGTTGTAGCTGCCCTTGCCACGCAGGTACTTGCGGACCGAGTTCGGTTTGATCTTCACCCACTGGCCATCGTGGAGGACGGCAAACGTCTGGCCATCGCCGTGCACGACCACGTCGAAGTAGCCCGGCTCCGGCTTGACCTTCGCGGCCAGCGCAGCGATCCGATCCCCACGACCTTGGAACGTCAAGCTCGTCGCACCGGTGGTCGGATCGACCTCCGGCTCGACGGCCTTCATGTCCTTCTGCGTGGTCCGCTCGTGGGCTGGGAGCTTCGTCTCTTCAGCAATCGGGACGCGATCTCGCGCGCGCGAGCTGTCGTTCGCGTCCGGCGTAGGATCGGGGTTCGGCGGTTTCCGATCGTGCGACGGCGGCGCCGAGCCATCTCCGTCACGCACGCGGGCGGTGTTCGGCGGCATCACCTCGGGCGGTGGGACCGGCGTGTCACCACCGGCGTGGGTTGACGCTCCGGCCGCGTGGCCACCTGCGAGGTGCTCGACGATCGCCGTGCGTGCGTGCGCAGACGTGTTGTGGACGACCGAACCGGCGGCCATCTGGAAGAAGTTGCCCTTGATCTGCGCCCAGAACTGGCGGGTGATCTCGCCGTCGAGCGCGGCCGCTTTATCGCGAATTTTCCTCTCTGCGATCGCGAGCCCCGGGTCACTGGGCAAGCTGGTCTTCTGGAGCTCCAGGAACTGCTGATACTCCTCGGCGAGCGCGGCCACCTGTGTGGCCTGGAGCTGCTGCGCCATGTCGACCGCGCTCGCGCCCATCAGCGCGACCTGGCCGCCCCAGTTGGCGGTCTCGACGGCAAACCAACCCGCGGTCAGCGGCTTCGCGCGAGAGATCAGTGGGAGCAGATTGAGCGCGATCTCGCCGGTCGACATCGCGAACGTTCCGAGCGTCAGCGTGCCGCGGTCCGCTTCGGTCTTGATCCGATCGATCGACGGCGCCGAGTTGTACGCGATCAGCGCCGGCGCAACGACCAGGGCACTCCCGGGAACCAGCGTCATCAACGCGATCGCGCCGAGGTTGACGACCACCGACGCGACCGGATCCCAGATCACCGACTTGACCTTCTTCCAGGTGGTCTCGGTGCTCTGTTGATGTCCGATGACCTTGCCCGTGCTGGTCCCCAGCGCAGCGTCTGCACCCGGGGCGCCGTCACCGGTGCGAAGCGCGCTGGTCCGGATCTGCTCGGCTTCGATCGCGACCAGACCTTTGGGATACGCGACCGCGAGATCTTCGAACGCTTCGCGCAGCGCGTCCTCGAACGTGTCGGCGCGGCCCTCGAACGCGAAGTCACTCTGTTCGAACCGTCGCGAGAGATCGCGGATCTGGACGACCACCTTGTCGTTGCGAACGTGCAGCGTCGTCGAAGGCCCGTCGCCAGCGTAGGAATCGTAGTGGAGCTCGATGTACACGCTGCCGTGCAGATCGAGCGGTCCGCTGGCGAGCCCCTCGGTGCGCGACAGGTAGGTGCCGCGGATCTGAAACGGTTGCCAGCCCTTGTTGCGGTCGGCGGCAAGTAGCTTCTCGGTGGCCTCCTGGCGAGCGACCTCGCGATCGAGCGCCTCGACGGCCTCCTTGCTCGCCGGGTTTCCGCGCAGGTACTCGGCGACGTCGTGGAGTCGTTCGCGTTGCGCCGCGCGGTCGCGCGCCATCGGATCGTCGACAGCGCCACCGGCTCCGACGGCAGGGCTGGGCTTGAACCCCGGCCGCACCTTGCCGGTCCACTCACCGTGCTGCCGATCGGTGTCGGCGGCCCCCATGGTGGCGAACGCCTCGGTCTTCAGCTTGGCCATCGCGGCCGAGCTCGACATCACGACGACATCGCGCGAGAAGCTGGCGGGCTCGAAGTACTCGTCGAATCGCGCGTTGCAAGTGACCCGATAGGTGCCGGTCGCCTCGCCGGGTGCGAGCCGGAAGCTGTGCACGGCCTCCGCGAGCGTCGTCGACTTGGTCTCGGTGAAGCCCTTTGGCACCGGACCGTCGTCGGCGCCGTCGAGTCGCTGAAACTGCCACGAGCACGTGAGCAGCGCGACGTTGCTGAACTTGCTCGGCGTGACCATCGGGGGCGCGTCGTAGATGTTGTGGTCCGGATAGTGGTGAGGCCATTCCACCAGCACCTCCAGCCGCAGCCCTTCGCCCGCCTCGACGAGGTCGCCATAGTGCGTGAGCTGTCCGGGGATCGGACGCTTGTAAAAGTTCTCGAGCTTGAGCTTGGGTGCCTTGGGCTCGTCGATGACCTTGGACGTGCCGCCGATCCACGCCATGTATGCGTCGAACCCGAACAGCGTCTGACACAGCGCGCGGTTGAGCTCGACCATGATGACGCCGTTGCCGGTCTGGAGCGTCGGCGGCGTCCAGCTGGTCATCAGGAACGCGTGCCCGGTCGGGTCGATCGCCAGCCGCGTGAAGCTGGCGGCGGCCTGGAGTGCGCGCCGCGTCTCGCTCGTGGTCATCGCGTGCGCGCGACCGGGCGGCACCGTGGCATCGTCGAGCGACAGCGTGACGATCAAGCCCTGCTTGGCGTCGCGATCGACGATCGCCTGGCGGCCCTGCGGCATGCCGGTGGCCCAGGCAGCCTCGGCGCCGACGACGAAGTGGCTGAGCGCGCCATGGAACTTGAACGTGAGCGAGCCCGCCGCGAAGTCCATGTTGGTGGCGGCGACCCATCCCATCGCGGTGAGCAGCTCGCGTGCGCGCGACGGCGCTCGCATCGCACCGTCCACCTTGGTCATGTCGGGCGCCGCGACGATCCAGTCACGCGCTGCCCAGAACCCCGGCTTGCCGCCTCGATCCTCGAGCAGATACGGCTTGCCCGACTTCGCGAACACCGGCCACTCCGCGTCGCCCTTGGGTAACAGCTCGGGCTCGTCGGCGGCCGGCGCGGTCTTCGGCTTTGCGCCGGGTTTGCGCTGAACCGCACCGCCGCTGGCCGTGCCCGCAAGCTCGTCGAGCAACGCTTCGACGTTGTCTCCGCGAACCACGCCGTCGGCGACCGCATCGGCGTGCTGCTCGTAGTGATCGCCTGGCGCGTCGACGGCGCTCTTGAGCGCGACACCTTGGCGCTGTTGCACCACGTGAGCCGCTTCGTGCGCCGCGGTGTGCAGATCGGGTGTACTCGCGAACGCCACGTGACCCTGCGTCGCAAACGCGACCGCGCCCAGCTCGCGGCTCGCCTCGGCGGCCTGGCCGCCGACGTGGGCGCGCGTGGTGGAGACGTCGTGGCGACCGAAGCTGTGCTGGATCGCATCGCGGTGAGGTAGCGGCTCGCCGTCATCTTCGATGGCGTGCGCGGCGAGCCGCTCGGCGCTGCTCGGGGTAGCACTCGCTCCGTCGCCGCGCAGCGAACCCAGGGTCTGTAGCAGCGCGGGCGTTCGCTCGAGCCGCTTGATCCGCGCGGCGATCGAGTCGCCAAACCCCGGTCGATAGGCATCCAGCCGCTGCGCGAGTGCGAGCCGCTGCACGCTGTCGAGTGTGGCAACCACTGCAGCCAACGCGGTCTCGATGTCGTCACTGTCCAGCGCGCGTGACAGTCGATCATCGAGGCTCAAGAGCGGTGGCGATGCCGCTGCGGCGGCCGGCACCGGCTCGGCGTCCGCTGCTGCCGCCGGCACGGCCGTGTCACGTCCGTCGCGTGCGCTCGCATACGCCGCTGCGTCGAAGTGCCTCGGATCGACGAGGATCCCACGCAGCTCGCGATAGATGCCTCTACTCGCGAGGTAGTTGGCCAGGGCGATCGTGAACTCGTCCTTGTCGTTGGTCGTCAGGCCGGTAGCGACCGCCGCCAGTCGATCCGCGAGCGCGCTGCGATCACCCGCGCTGAGCTTGGACGCCCACGCGAGCACTTCCTCGGCAGGAATCGTCCTGTCACGGATCGAGATCTCGAGCGCCAGCTCTCCTGAAACCGGCGGTTTGGGCCGCGGTTCCTTGCTCAAGGTGAGCGTGTCATCGATCTGTGCGATCGCGGTGATCGCGGCGGCGAAGTCGCTACGCGTTTCCGCGGAAACGCCGGCATCGTCTTCGCACTCAGCGCGAGCTCGATCGAGCGCCTCGCGGCGTGCCTCGACATTCGCCTTCTCAGCGCGCCACTCCTCGAGGATCGAGATCGCGGCGAGCCTCGCCGCACGGCTTGCCGCTTGTTCCGCCTTCGAGCGAAACAGCGAGACTCGCTCGGCCGCCGCCAACTCCGGCGGCTTCGCGCGAGCCGGCTGGCTGGCCGCGTCCGCTGCGCGAGGCGCGTAGCCCGGCGCCGGCCCACGGTCACCACGATTGCCACCCTGATGGCTGCGCATCAGCTGCTCGCTCGCGGAGCGTTGCGCGGGCGCGCGAAAGCCGCACGAATCATCACCGCACGAAGCTCCGCGCCCATCTGCCTTGCGACGTTATCGCAGCTCGATGTGTGCGCGATGGCTTGGTGCGATGTTCGGTACCGTTGATCTCGCGCAGGGGCATTGACCCGCGGCGATCTGTGAATCACATGACGGTTCCTGGCCAGCGCTGATCGTCTGTCGAGCGGCGACTGCAACATGTTGCAGCACCAACCGCGGCAGCTCACCAGGCGCGGAACGGCATCGTCACCAGAGCCTCAAGCACGTTGCGCGGTGATCACGCGAGGTGGAATGCGATCGCTGTCACAGTCGCGCCGACGCTAGCGAGACTTGTCGTGGAGCTCGGTGATAAGGCTGTGACCATGTGGCTCCGTGTCCTCGTGCTCGCATTCGCCTTCACGGCCTGCTCCTCGCGAGAGCGCGGCGTGATGTCATCGGAACGGTCGCAGCAAGCTCCGCTGACCGATGCAGGCGCGACGCTAAACGCTGAGAACGTGCGTGATGCAGCTCTTGCACCGGTGGTTGATTCCCAACCTGATGGCACGCCCATTGTACTCACGATGAGCGCCGGCCAGTACAGAGACGCATGGTTCCGCTTCAGCGAACGCAAAGCCAAACTCACGGCCGAGGAGCAACGCCAGTACACCCAATCGATGGAGCACTGCACCGCGATCTTCGAGAGACATCGGGCAGCGCTCTTCGACAAATTCATGCCTGGCAAGAAGCAACAGAGCGAGTCAGATGTCGTTGCGATGGGCGTTACGTTGCAGCTCCGGGATGGTGAGGTGACCTTGGATAGCTGCATTGAACTAGGTGTCGTCAAACTCCAGGCCGCACTCAGTAGGCATCGGTTCCCCGCCGATGTGGAAGGGTGCCGCGTGTGCGTGTTCGAATCTGGCCGGATTCGGCCCCAAAGCAGGCCCTGAAGCTCACCTCAAAACTCGCCGCTAGGGCGCCTGCGCTCCTGGCGCGACTGCTCGTGGTTGCGCCCGCTACGGGACCTCGATCTGTATCGGTTCGTCGCTGACCGACACTGGATTGCGACCGTCCATGCGGTCGAAATCATTGGCCAGCGAACACACCTCGGTGGCCGTGATTTTCGCGCCAACGGTTTGCCGCCGGGCGGCGTATAGACCTTCGATGTCCGGCTTCCACAACATCGAAGCACTGCTCAGCGAGCAAGCGTGGATGAAGCGGGTTGCCCGGAGCCTGGTCGGCGCGAGCGCAGCCAATGATCTGGTTCAAGAGACCTATCAAGCAGCGCTGAAGTCGCCACCGGAAGCGGATCGGCCGATCCGGCCGTGGCTCGCCAAGGTGCTCCGCAACCGCGCACACACGCGGTGGCGCGGCGACCAGCGACGCGATCAACGCGAACAAGCGATCCAGCCCGTCGCACCCGAGACGCCGCTCGATCACGCGACGATTCTGCAAACGCAGACGCTGCTATGCGAAGCGCTGCGCGATCTCGCGGAACCGTTTCGCGCGACGCTGTTCGCGCACTACTACGAAGACAAATCTCTCGCCGAGATCGCGCGCGAGCAGGGAGTCCCCGAGGGAACGGTTCGCTGGCGCCATCGGGAAGGGCTCGCGCGCATCCGCGCCGAGCTCGATCGCAGCCCCGGAGGCCGCAGCGCATGGCTGGCGGCCCTCGCCCCGTTGTGCCCACCAGGCCCCCCGTTAGCGCCGCTCTCAGCGTCGTTCGCCGCCGGCATCGGAAAGGTTTTGCTCGTGAAGAAACTGCTCGCGGTTGCCGCCGCCCTCGTGGTCGCGATGGTGATCCTCGTCGTGGCGCTGCGCGTCCGGACGGGACCAACCGAAATGACGCCGACCAAGCCCGTCACAACCAAGCGCTACAGCACCGGAGCGCCGCTCGACGACACTCCGCGGCTGTCACCCGCCGCAGCGGACATCGTCGGCGTACTGCGGCTGGAGGGCCAAGTCATCGACGGCAACAGCGCGCCGCTCGGCAACGTCACCGTCACCCTCGATGTTCAGCCACCGCGCACCGCGACCACCGAGGCCGACGGTAGCTTCGCGTTCGACGGGCTCGGCGAGGGCAACTACGCGCTGGTCGCGTCGGTTGGCCCGCTCGCCACCGCGGTATCGACCGATTGGCTCACGGCAACAAGCGATCCGGTGCAGATCCGCCTGATCGCGGGCGGCGCGGTCGAGCTGTCCGCGGTGGACGAGCTCGGTCAACCGGTCGCAGGCGCTCGGGTGGCATTGCACAAGGCCTACGAGCCTGCCGCACGAAGCGACGAACCGACCATGCTGACCAACGATCGCGGGATCGCGAAGCTGGCGCCGGTATCGCCGGGCCCGCTGAGCTTCACCGTCACCGCTGATGGCTTCGCGTCGATCAACGTCGACACCAGTGCCGGCGGCCCAGGAACCGTCGCGCGGATCGTCGCTCAGATGGTCAAGGGCACCCAGCTGACCGGGCGTGTGGTCGATCCGACTGGTGCGCCGATTCGCGGTGCGAGCGTCGAGGCGAGTCGCGCGAATGACACGCGTGGCGCCTGGCTCACTCACGCAACCTCCGGTGACAACGGTGCGTTCACGTTCCCGGCGCTGGGGCCGGGCGAATACTTGGTCATCGCCAGTGATCACAACTTCCAACCTGCCACCAGTCGTGTCGTGATCGCGGCGACCGGCTCACAGGATCCGATCGTGCTTACGCTGGTGCGGGGTGCCGAGCTTCGCGGACGTGTGACCGATGGATCTGGATCTCCGGCCAAGGCAGCCGAGGTCTTGCTGACGAGAGCGGATGATCCGGTTCGCTCGTTCGAAGTGGCTGGCGCGGACCATCCCAAGATCGTCACCGCCGACGCGAACGGGCAATTTCGCGCGGCGGGCTTGTTTCCGGGCCGCTACACGGTCGTCGCGCAACGCGGCCCGTCGGGGAGCAAGGTTTCACTCGTCGATCTGTCTGCCGAGCCGCTCTCGCTTGACCTGGTGCTCTCCGAGACCGCGACGATCGCAGGAATCGCCGTCAACGATGCCGGTGAACCGGTACCCGAGGTGGCCATACAGCTGAACAGCGCGTTCGGCGAGAACAACCTCGTACGATTGGCGATGACCGACAGCCGAGGAGGATTTCGATTCGGCGCGCTGTCATCGGGCGCGTACCAGGTGGCCGCCGTGCAAAACCACTCGCTCGATTATCGCGGGGCCGCGCACGTGCTCGCCGGGGACCAGCACGCACGCGTCGTGTTGTCGGCGCCGACGCGAATCACTGGAAGGCTGGTGCTCGAGAGCGGCGCGGCGCCACGGTACGCCATGATCATCGCCCCACCGGTGCGCGTTCCGGTCGCCGCCGATGGCAGGTTCGAGATCGAGAGCCTTCATCGCACTCCGACCTTCATGTTCGTGATCGGAGAAGACTTCGCGGAGCAACCGCTTCCGGAGATCAACGCGTCCCCCGGCAAGACGATCGACCTCGGTGACATCGTCGTGAATGCCGGGCGATCGGTCGAAGGCATCGTGCTCGACGAGCGTGGCAAACCGATCGCGAACGCGACGGTCTCGATGCGGCGAGATCTCGACCGTTCCGATCCAGCGCAGCGACAGACCCTCACTGCGACCAACGGCCAGTTCAAGCTCGAGCACGTACCCCCCGGCAACATCCAGCTGTACGCCACGCATCCAACCGCTGGACGGTCCCGCCCCACGGTGGTGGTGGCGCCGTTCACGCAGATCGATCTCCACCGCGGCGGTACGGTGCGCGGCGTGGTCACGCGCGGTGGTCAGCCGGTCAGTGGCGCGTACGTCGTGGCGAGCTGGGCCCATCAAGCAACGGCCGACACGTTCACCAATCCCGACGGCAGCTACGTGTTCAGCGAGATCACGCCCGACACGGTGACGATCAAGGCCGCGGCATCGCGCTCGGACCTCGACCAAGGCATCACTCGCTCAGTCAACGTGACCAACGGCGCCGACGTGACGATGAACCTCGAGCTTCAGGCGCGCGGCTACGTCGTCGAGGTCAACGCCCGCCCGGCGAGCGGCGCCAAGGTCGATGCCGCGATCATGATGCTGGTGAACGGAACGGTCGGACCGCGAGATGTCCGATCGATGACGCATGCCCGCCGACCCGCGCTCTGGCTCGCGAACGGCGGCCCTGCGACGTTCCGCGATGTCGAGCCCGGCGTGTACACCCTGTGTGCGCAGCCGTTCACCGGCCCGGTCCTCGATCCGGCGTTTCGCGCGTGGGCCGAGGAACACACCGAGCAGATCGAGATCGTGTGTACACCCGTCACCGTGACCAACGGCCCGACCTCGACAGCGATCGAGCTGCCAGGCATGAAGCCGCCGTATCCGGGGTGACCCGATATCGGATCCAGCCTTGAGCGACTAGCTAGGCACGGTCCCCGATCGCTCAGTTGCAGCTGGACTTCGGAATGCATTCGTCGAGCGTGGCGAGCTTGGCCTCGTCATACATGCCGTTCACGCACACGTACTTGTCCGCGAGACAATCGAAGTAATCGGAGATGTCACAGGTCGTCTGGGCGTAGGCGCTGCAGTTGGCCTGGTTCGAGATGTCGATGCTGCCGCACTTGACCTGCTCGACGAATGCTTCGCACGCCGCCACGTTGTCGGTCTCGTCGGAGCCACCACAGGCGGACACCGACACGATCATTGCAACCACGAACGTATTCAGGATGGTCTTCATACCCGCTAGACGCAGCGAACCCGCCTAGGTCGCACCGTGACGACCACTCAACGTATCCCGACATCCTGGCGAGATCGCGACAGTTCTCGTGGAGGACCGGTTGCAACTCGGTGACCGGCATTTTTTCGCCAACGGTCCCCGAGGCGGGGGCGTATAGAGCGCGAAATGGCCGCCTTCCACGACATCGAAGCGCTGCTCTCGGAGCAGGCGTGGATGAAGCGCGTTGCACGAAGCCTGGTCGGCGACAGCGCTGCGGATGATCTGGTTCAAGACGCCAACCAGGCAGCACTGCGTTCGCCGCCAGATGCGGATCGGCCGGTTCGCCCGTGGCTCGCGCAGGTCTTGAAGAACCGTGCACGAACGATCTGGCGGGGCGATCAGCGCCGCCACCACCGAGAAGCGGCGGCACCGGCGCCGGTGAATGACGCGACTCCGTGGGATCAGACAGCGGTGCTCCAGACGCAGACGCTGCTATGCGAGGCGCTGCGCGATCTCGACGAGCCATTTCGCAGCACGCTGTTCGCGCATTATTACGAAGACAAGTCGCTCGCCGACATCGCTCGGGAACAAGGTGTTCCCGAGGGAACGGTGCGGTGGCGACATCACGAAGGGCTCGCGCGGATCCGTGCCGAGCTCGACCGCAGCCCCGGCGGCCGCAACGCATGGCTCGCCGCGCTGGCTCCGCTCTACACACCGAGCGCACCGCCGGTCGCGGCCGTGGTGCTGGGAAAGGTCTTGCTCGTGAAGATTCTCGCTGCAATTTCGATCGCGATCGTCGCGGTGATCGTGCTCGTCATCGCCCTCGGCGATGACAGCGTCGCCACCACTCCACAGCCATCGACCATGGCATCCCCGACGAAGCGCTACAGCCGGCCCATTAAGGCAGAACGGGCGATCCGCATGCCTGCCGCGGACGCGGTCGGCGAGCTCCGGCTCGAAGGCCAGGTCGTCGATCCGAACGGCGCGCCCGTCGCTGGCGCCGAGGTCGTGCTGCGCCTCGATCCGCCGCGCTCGACGAGGACCGAAGCCGATGGCAGCTTCGCGTTCGATCAGCTCGCCGAGCAAGCGTACGCGCTCGTGGCGTCGACAGACAGCTATGTCAGCGACGTCATGAATCATGGACTGACGGCCACCAGCGATCCGGTGCTGATCAAGCTCATGGGTGGGGGCGCGATCGAGCTCGTCGTACTCGATGATCGTGATCATCCGATCGCGGGCGCAACCGCGTCAGGGTGGAACCTCACCGCGTCGTCACCCAGGACCGACGACAAGGGCACGACGCTGATCGCGCCGGTCGTCCCCGGCTTCGCGTCGATCGAGGTGAATGCACCTGGCTTCCACCCGGCGCGGGTCACGACCGTGGCAGGTGGAATCGGGTCCGTAGCTCACGTGATTGCTCGGATGAAGCGGGGCGTTCCCGTGTCCGGTCGAGTCGTCGACCGCACAGGCAGCGGGATCGGTGGCGTCGAGGTCACGGTGCGACCCGCCGGGCAGCCGCTTGTGTGGGGTCATAGCGTCAAGACCGACGACGACGGAAGTTTTGTGTTCCAGGCGCTGGCTGCGGGCAGCTACACGTTCACGGCTGCGGACGGAGCTCATCACCCAGCGACGATGCCGATCGTGGTGACCGGTCCATCGCCAAGGCCGGTGACGATCACCATGGAGAACGGTTCGGAGATCCGCGGCCGCGTCGTCACCAGTGCGAACCTCCCGGTGCCTGGTGCACAGGTGTTCGTCATGAATCCGCGATCAGGCTCGTTGCTGCCTGCGGCATCTGTGAAGACGGACCGGGACGGGTGGTTCACCGCAGGTGGCTTGACTCCTGGTGCTTATCAGGTGTTTGCCAAGGCCCGCACCGGATCGAGCTTGCCGAGCGACGTCCAGGTCACCGAGCGCTCCGTGGAGATCGAGCTCGCGTTATCGCAGCTCGGCATGATCAGCGGCAAGGTCGTCAATGATCGCGGTGAGGGCGTCTCTGACGTTCACCTCCTGCTGATCCCGGATGTCCTCGCTGGCGAGAAGCTCTCGATTGCCGCGGGCGGGCACGAAGTGACCGATAGCGAAGGAGGGTTCACGTTCCGAGGGCTGAGCGATGGCGCGTTTCGCGTGATCATCGACTTCAACTTCAGGCGTGGGTCGATGAGCCTCGGCATCCCGGCACAAACGGGGGCGAACGACGTCACGCTCGTGTACCCGACCCTCGCTGGATTGCGCGGCAGGGTTGTGCTCGCATCCGGCGAGCCGCCGCGCAATGCGCAGATCGAAGTGGCCACGCAATCGGTGCCTTCGGCACGCGACGGCAGCTTCGCCCTCGACCGGCTCGAGGATGGCACGGGCACCGTACGCATCCGAGGTGAGCAGTTCGAGACTGTCGAGCTGAACGGCGTCAAGTTGACCGCTGGCGTCACGACCGATCTCGGTGTGATCAGGGTCAAGCCGGGGCGGCGCGTCACCGGCACGGTCGTTGATGCGGCAGGCCGGCCTGTCGAAGGTGCGATCGTGCAAGCCGCGAAACGCGTCCGGGGCTCGGCCGATCGCTCTGATCCCACCGACCGGCACACCATCACGGACGCACGCGGAGCGTTCGTGCTGGACCACCTCGCCAGTGACGAGATCACCGTGCAGGCGGAACATCCGGCGAAAGGGCGATCACCTGGAGTGAGCGTGGGCCCAACGGTCACCACGATCGCCGTCTCACTCGCTCCGTTCGCCACGATCCGGGGCACGGTCACTCGCGATGGCCGCAGCATCGCAGGCGCGTATGTCACCGCGACCTCGCTGAACGAATCCACCGATCAGCAAACCATCACCCAGCAGGATGGCTCGTTCGTGATCACCAACGTCGTGGCAGGGCGCGTTCGGGTCGAGGCAAGCACCAGCGATGTACGTGCTGTGCTGTCCCAGGGCGCCACGGCGAACGCCACGATCGAAGCGCGCCCGGGTGCCACCGCGACCGTACAGCTCGCGTTTCCGAGCAACGAGGCGAGCGTCACCGTCAAGGTCAAGCCGGTGGCGGGTGCGAACGTGGATCTGGCCATGCTCGCGCTGACCCCGGGGGCTCCCCAAGCGAGAGTGGTCAGCGATCTCAAGGGCCTCGAAACCTCGGCGTCGGCGCTGTGGGCCAAGGGGACTCCGTCCACCAAGCTTTCAAACGTCGCGCCCGGGAGCTACACGCTGTGCGGCGCGCCGGTCACCGGGTTGACGATCCAGCAACTGGCGCGCGCCGGCGACAAGTACGACAACCTCGAGGTGGTGTGCAAGCCGGTAACGGTGACCGAGGGGCCCCAGACGGTCACGCTCGAGCTGCCAACGATGCGGCCACTCGACGCGAACTGATCCGCCACCAGTTTGGCGCGCTTGGCGCTCGATCGCGGCCCGAACCCGGTAACAATTCGCGCGATGGCAAGCGCGAACACGACCTGGAAGGTCCTGCCGCATCAACCGATCGAGAAGCTGTGCGATCGGATGTGGCGCGTCGAAGGCGAGCTCGGCATGGCCGGCATGAAGCGGGTGATGACGGTCGTCCAGCGCGCCGATGACCAGCTGATCATCCATAACGCGATCGCGCTGGGCGATGCCGAGATGGCCGAGATCGACGCGTGGGGCAAGGTCGCGATGATCGCCGTGCCCAACGGCTATCACCGGATGGATGCCAGGGTGTTCGCCGATCGCTATCCGGCCGCAGAGATCGTGTGTCCGAAGGGCTCGCGCGCTCGCGTCGAGAAGGTCGTCAAGGTCGCGCGAACCTACGATGAGATTCCGAGCGACGAGGTCGTCACGTTCGAGCATGTCGATGGCACCAAGCAACGCGAGGGCGTGATGATCGTCCGCGCGAACGACGGAACGAGCGTGGTGATCAACGACGTCGTGCTCAACATGCCGCACGGCTCGGGGTTCCACGGATTCGTCATCAGGTACGTGACCGCGTCCTCCGGCGGCCCGCGCGTCTCGCGGCTTTCGCGGATCGCATTCGTATCGGACACCGCAGCGCTGCGCGGCCACCTCGAACGACTTGCCGGGTTACCCGATCTGCGCCGGGTCATCGTTTCCCATCACGTGGTGATCGACGACAACCCGGCCGCCGTGTTGCGCGAGGTCGCCCGGGCGCTGTGAGCGGCTCGTGGTGACCCGCGCGTTGCCGAACGGTCCGCTTGCGATGGGGTTGCTGTCCCGTCGCGTCGCCGCGCTCGGCCCGGGCGACTTTCATGCCGCGGTTCGCTGGGTACATGGCCTGCCCTACGGCCGCAACACTGACCGCGCCGACTATACGCTTGTGCTCGCCGAACGCCGCGGCACGTGCAGCACGAAGCACGCCCTGCTCGCTGCGCTCGCCCGAGACGCACAGCTCGACGTCAGGCTGCGCGCGGGCGTGTTCCTGATGTCCGACGCCAACACCCCTGGCGTCACCGCCGCGCTGCGCGCGCATGGCCTGAGCCGCGTCCCGGAGGCGCATACGTTCCTCGCCGCCGGCAACGCCCGTCTCGATGTCACGTTCCCCGGATCCGATGGAACATGTTCGCTTGCGTTCGAATGCGAACGAGACCTCGCCCCCGAGGACATCGGCGCCGTGAAGCTCGGCTGGCACCGCGCGTTCATCGACCGCTGGGCACGCACCGAAGGTGTCGACCCGCGCAAGGCGTGGGCCGCGCGCGAGGCGTGCATCGCAGCCCTCGGATCACGGACGTGAGCCAGCCCTCGTCGTGTTAGGTTCGGCCGGATGTCCGCTCGGCTGCTGGCTGCGATCGCTGTGATCCTGACCAGCCGGATCGCGGCCGCGATCCCCTACGAGACGTTCATCGACATCGAGGACCAGGCGGACCTCGAGGATCTGCTCGTGGCGGGCGACATCGATGACGAGACCTATGAAGAGCTGCTCGATCTGCTCGGCACCGGTGTCGATCTGAACACCGCGGATCGCGCCGAGCTCTACGCGCTACCGAACCTCACCTACGAGGACGTCGACAAGATCATCGCGTTTCGGACCGCGCAGAATGGGATCACCGATCCTGCCGCACTGGTCACGGCCGGCGCGCTGACCGAGGACAAGCTGCTGGCGATCTCGACGTTTCTGGTGATCGAGCCGGCAGAGAAGAACGCGCTCGGCCTGCACGGAACGGCGAAGTTCTACACCCGGTGGACCGTGACCGACGAGGTCGCCCCGCCGCTCGCGCTACGCGTCGAGGTCACGGCACAGAAACATGTTCATGCGGGACTATCGGCGCTCACCACCCGGCAACGGATCAGCGAGCCGGTCTACGACCCGAACCGCGACGCGCTGATCGCCGAGCGGGAGAAGTACCGGATTCGCGTCCCCAAGGCGTATGTCCGCTGGGAGGATGAGCGATTCGCCGCGATCGGAGGCAGCTTCCGCGCCGGGTTCGCGCAGCGGCTGGTGTTCGACAACACGGGTCGCTACACGCCGAACGGGATCACCGACGACACCGCGCTCTACTACTACCAGGACCTGTCGCGCGAATGCCGTGAATCAGCGGGCGAGCTCCCGGAGTCCCCGTGCGCCGGCGGGGCAGCGTACGAATACATGACGCCCGACTTCCGTGCGCGCGAAGGCCTGCTCGGCGTCGCGATCGGTGCGAAGCAGCTCGACCTCGGCGCCGGATGGCTCCAGCTCTACGGCTGGGGATCGACGGCACGGCGGTCGATCTATCAGTACGAGCTCGTCGATCGCGGCAAGTGCGCCGACCCACACGACAACGACGACCCAGCATGCGAGGCACCGACGGTGTACGTACGGCCCGACGGAGACCGGCTGACTCCGACGTCGCAGTTCGCGTACCAGACGCTGCCCAACGTGTTTCTCGAGAAGCTCGCGGGCGCCAACGCAGCGTACTTCGCCGATCGCCGCAACTCGATCGGCGTCACGGCTTACCTCGCGAACGAGGTGAACCTGATCGACGGCATCGAGCTCGATACCCAGGAATGGGCCCGGATCCCCACCGGGCGCACGTTCGGTGCTGCCGGCGCGAGCTTCTCGTTCGGCCGGGGGTGGCTCGACATCTTCGGCGAGGCCGCGATCAGCTACGACAAATCCCCCGGGTTCGGACCAGCGGCCGGCGGCGGTGGCCCGGCGGGCATCTTGCGCGTCACCGCGACCCGCCCGAAGGAAGAGCTCGAGCTGGTGGCCCGTTACTACAGCCCGGACTACGCGAACCCATATGCCAGGCCGATCGCTCAGTTCGACGAGCTAGACGGACAGCGCGCACGCGACGAGGCCGGCGTGCGCTTGCGCTATTTGAAGTACAACAAGCGCCTGCGGCTACGGGCACAGACCGATGTCTGGGTGCCGCCATCGACGTTGCGTCAGGGTGAAAATGCCCAGCCCAGGCTCGATGCCCAGGTGCGCACCGACGTCAGGACGCATCAGGAGCTGTGGCTCGGACTGCGGGTGCGCTACCAGGACAAGGGGCTGTTCGTCGACGAAGGCGACTCGATCACGCTGTGCTTCGAGACCTCGGGCGAAGACGACGAGACTGGAGAGCAGATCCCGTGCTCGGGCCGCGCGCTCACCACGCAAGCGCAAGCGCGCTATCAGCCGATGCGCCCCCTGGTGGTGACCGTGGGAGCGCAGTACCGCCTGCTCGACGACGGCGGGCTGTCGACCACGTCGTTTCGATCGGATATCTCTGCGTGGACGATCGCGAACTGGCAGCTCAACCGCGACGTCCGGCTGCGCGGCCGCGTTCGTTACAAGGATCAGGCGATCGAGGACTGGGGATATCTCGAAGCATCGCTGTTCGCCTCGGTCGACGGCAGCGTTCGGCTGCGCGACCGCGACTGGTTGCGGCTGCGCACTGACTTCAAGCAATGGCTCGATTCGCGAGAACGCACCGACCTCCGCGATCCCAACCCCGAGCTCACGTTCTGGCTGCTGTACGAAGCGCGGATGTGAGGTGCGATGACCAATCGCGGGTGGATGATCGGAGTCGTGCTCGCCGCCGCCGCCGGCGGGCTGGCGATCTATTTCGTGGCCGGTTCGAGCGCATCGAGTCCCCCACCCTCGACTGACCCAGGTGTCGCACCGGGTCGCTGGATCGACGAAACGCGGTCCTCGATCGTGCCGCTGTGGGCGCTCGGGCGGCCCGTACACGAGCTGTTGACGACCGTCCCCGGCATCGCCGATCAGGATGGCCAGCTACAGTGGCAAGCGGTCGGGCTGGGCCGCACCGGCACACCGACGCTGATCACGGTCGAGATCGAAAACAACAAAGTGGTGTGGATCAGCGCGGCGGCGGATGCGAGCATCGAAACCATCGCGGAGCTGCAACAGGTCTTGACCGCGCGCTACGGTCCACCCAGCGGTGACAAGCGGCTGAGGTGGAACCGACAACCTCCGCTCTCGCTGCAAGTGAAGCCCGACCGCGTGTACCTCACCGCCGGAACCGCCGCCAAGGAATGACATGTCACTAACCACGATCCTCGTCGGCTGTGATCTCTCCGAGGGAAGCGACCAGGCACTCGCCCGAGCGATCGCGCTGGCCGAGCTACATCGGGCCAGGCTCGTCCTCGTGCACGCCGAGTCCGACGACGCGCCGATGTCCGATGCCGACAACGAGACGCTGCTGAGCGAGGTCTCCGCGGCGATGCGCGCCGAAGAAGCGGTGCAAGTCACCGAACGGCTCGCCGCCGTGCACACGCGCGGCATCGTCGCCGAGGTCCGCAGCCGCGTCGGCCCACCCGGCGATGTGCTCACCACTGCCGCGGTCGAGCTCGATGCCGAATTGATCGTCGTCGGTACCCACGGACGCACCGGGATCTCGCGGTTCTTGCTGGGCAGCGTGGCCGCCGAGGTGATTCGCAATGCATCGTGTGACGTGCTGGTGTGCCGCGGGCCGTCGCCGATCGCGCCGTTCCAGCGGCCACTGGTTGCGACCGATTTTTCGAACGTCGCCAACAAGGTGCTGGATCATGCGGCGCGGGTGTCGTCACCGAAGGTCCCGATCGAGCTCATCCATGCGTGGCAGCTGCCCGTCGGTTCGTGGGGCGCAAGCCTGCTGGGCCAGGCTCGGTTCCCGTGGTCCACCGTCCGCGATGCCGTGCTGTCGTCCGCCAAGGCGCAAGCCGATAAGCTCGTCGCGAGCCATGCGCTCGGCCCGCGGCTGCACGTCCAGCTGACCCAGGGCCCGGCGCCCTCGGTCATCACGCATGCGGCCGAGAGCGGCAGCCATGACCTGATCGCGGTCGGCGCTCACGGCCATCGCGGCGTACGGCGGCTGCTACTGGGCAGCGTCGCCGAGAGCACGGTCCGCCATGCGCCGTGCTCGGTCCTCGTGGTTCATCACGATCCCAAGCCGGCGCCGAAACCCTGAAGCTACTCCGCGCCGCCTTCGAGCGTGAGCGCTGCGATCTTGTTGTCTTCCTTGGCCGCATCGTCCGCGCCGGGCAGGGACTTCTTCTGCTCCGTGATGTTTGGCCACGCGGCGACCGAGCCGGCCTGCGCCTTGATGTTGCCCGGCCACGAGGCGGTATCGACGTCGCTGGTCGACTTGGCGCCGGTGACCACCGCGTTGATGTCCTTGTAGATCGCCCACTTCGTCGGAAGCTCGCTCTCCTCGAAGATGGCGGTCGTGGGGCACTCTGGCTCGCAGGCGCCACAATCGATGCACTCATCGGGGTGGATCGCGAGCGAGTTCTTGCCTTCGTAGAAACAGTCGACCGGACACACCGCCACGCAGTCGGTGTACTTGCACTTCACGCAGGGGTCAGCGACGACATATGCCATGGCCGCGATCTAGTCATAAACACGCCCCTCCCGGAAGGCATGGACGCAAAGAATCCGAGGGTGCAAAGTGTGCCCCCATGAAGTGGATGGCTCTGCTCCTTGTCGTTGCCGGCTGCCAGCGCGGCGAGACCAACCAACCGCCCCTCGCGTCCGCTCCGAACGTCGGGACCGCGCCTGCGGCATCGCCGACGGAGTACACAGAGTACAAGGCGGATATCGAGGCGCTGTGCGATGTCATCCAGCGATCCGGCGCGGGCGAAGACGACGCACGCACGCTGACCACCGCAAACTGGCTCGCCGCCAACCTCAAGACCCAGGAATCCCGAAAGTTCCTGGTCAAGATCCAACCGGTCACCGGGATCGCGAAGGCGGAGGCGCTCGAGACCGAAGCCAAGCGCGTCGGGCTTTCCGGTTGCGCGCTCGCGCAGATGTGGCGCGATGCGTCGCAGCCATCGCCGAATTCCGAGCACGAGCAGCCGTGAATTAGCGTCGGACCACTCTCGCACCTGGCGTCTCGGACGTCTCGGCGGGAGCTTCGACGGGTACGGGCTCGAGCCCGAACTTGCGTTCGATCAGCGAGTGCAAGCCATAGATGATCGGCGTGACGCCGATCGCCGCGGTGAGCTTGATCAGATACGAGGTGATCACGATCGTCACGTACTGCTCGAAGGTGAGCGTGCCGTAGAACGCCAGCGCCGTGATCACGGTCGTATCGATCAGCTGCGAGACGGCCGTCGAGCCGGTCGCGCGGAGCCACAGGAAGCGATTTCCGGTGGCTCGCTTGAGCACGAAGAACACCGAGATGTCGATCATGTTGGCGATCAGGAATGCGACCATCGACGACAGCTGGATCCGGGTGCCCTGCGTGAACACCGGATCAAAGTGCTGCTGCTTCACGCCGTCCCACGCGGGTCCGGTCGTGAACGGAGCCCATGGCAACGCGCCCGCGGCGTAGACGATCCCGAACGTCAGCGCCACCATGAGAAACGCGATGAACGTGACGCGGCGGATCACCGCGCGGCCGTAGAACTCGTTGAGGATGTCGGTGAGGATGAAGGTGATCGGAAACGCCAGCTGGCCGACGGAGAACACCCACTCGCGGCCGAACAGATGAAACGACGTCAGCTTGCCGCCGATCAAATCGCCCACGACGAGGCAGACCATGAAGACGGAGACGAGTGAGATGAACAGCGTCAGTCGGGCGTCGAGCTTCACGTCGTGACGACTGTGTCACGTCGCACGAGTCCGGTGTCGCGCGCTGGCAGGTTTGCGACCAGCCTTCCGCGGCGACTGCACCTGCCGGTCGGCGTCTATGCACGGAGCGGGTGAATCCTGCGATCGCGACGGGTGCGACGCGCCATGATCGGCATTGACGCGTGGAGTCGAGCCACCGCAGTCGATGATGAGCCCATCGAGCTCAGCTGGTCGTGACGGGGCAGAAAGCGTCGACGACATCGTGAGCTGCGACGAGCTGGCGCAATCAAATGCAAACGAGTTGCACTTCATCGGTGTAACGCGACGACCTCAGCCATGACATTCCCTCTCCGGCGACGGCGAGGTGCTCATTCGATTCGGCTGCTCGCAGGCCTCACGACGCACATGAACGCACCTTGAATCGTGGCCGACCTCACGGGACACGACGTCATCGTGCCACCGATTTTGCGACGACGACGCGATGCGGCGTCGCTGACTGACAGCTCACGGGTGATAGCGATGCCTGCAGGTCGCGTTGCATGGCATCTCGCATGAAAAGCGAGCTGGCATGATCCGCACGACGATCACGCTCATCCTCATCGGACTCGGTGGCTGTGCAGTCGGTACCGAGCCCGGATCCTCCACCACCGACGAAGGTTCGTTCGAGACGTTCCTCGCTCAGACGTATCGCGAGCCATGGGAAGGCGGTCACTTCATCGTCAACGGCGACATGGCCATCCCCGACGAGAAGCAGCTATTCGAGCTCTGGTCACAGCTCCAGCAGGGGACGCTGATCGTCAATCGCGTCGGCGGCAGCGACGATCGCTGGAACGACCAGCAAAAGCTCGAGCTCACCTACTGCGTCAGCGATGACTTCGGCGCGCACAAGGCGGCCGTGCTCGCAGCGCTCGAGGGCGCGACCACCCATGGCTGGGAAGCGCGCGCAAACGTCGACTTCATCTACCTGAGCGAGCACGACGCCAATTGCAACGTGAACAACAACGACGTGCTGTTCAACATCCGGTTGGTCTCGGGTCAGCGCTATCTGGCGCGCGCGTTCTTTCCGAGCAGCAACCGCGCTTCGCGCGAGGTGCTCGTCGATGCCAGCTCGTTCGGCAACATCGGGTGGTCGCTGTCAAACATCCTCAGCCACGAGCTCGGCCACGCCCTCGGATTTCGTCACGAGCACACGCGGCCTGAAGCGGGCACGTGCTTCGAGGACAACAGCTGGCGTCCGCTCACGCCGTACGACTCGGCGTCGATCATGCACTACCCGCAGTGCAACGGAGCGTCGAACAACCTCGACTGGAGCGCACGGGACGCCGAGGGTGCGGAGGCGCTGTATGGCGCACCCGGGAGCGAGCCGGAGGAACCAGGCGACGGCGTGCCGACGACCGACTCGGGCGACGGCGCGGTCCCCTTCAACGGGATCGATCAGTACGAACCGCTGCAGGTCGTGCCTGGCACGACGTTCACCGTCACGATGACCGGCACGGGCGATCCGGACCTGTACGTGCGCTGGGGCGCCGCTCCGAACCTGCAGCAGTTCAACTGTCGCCCGTACATCGATGGGCCCGATGAGACCTGCTCGTTGACGGTGCCTGTGGGCGAGTCGTTGGCTTATCTGATGGTGCACGGCTACACCGACGCCACGTACCACCTCGAGGTCAGCTGGACCGCGCCGGAGTGATACGCCATGTGATCGACCGACCTCATCGCGACGTGGAGCCGGTGGGCGCCGCCGTCATTCGCGCGTCCGCGTCCGAAATCCGCCGGACAATGTCCGGCGTCCGGCCGTTTCGGACAGCGGGCGATGTGATTTCGCGAGATTGCCGCGGCACGCGTTCTGAAAGGGGCATGCGCACGGAGGTGCCATGTCGGTTCAGGACAAGAAGAACAGGAGCATCGGCGAAGCGATTCGCGCAATTCACAAGCAGTTCGGCTCGGGCTCGATCATGCGGCTCGATGGAAGCGAGGTGCAGAGCGTCGACGTGATCCCGACCGGATCGGTCGCGCTCGATGTCGCGCTCGGCTGCGGTGGCCTGCCGCGCGGTCGAATCATCGAGATCTACGGGCCCGAATCGTCCGGCAAGACGACGCTGACGCTGCACGCGATCGCAGAGGCGCAACGCGCCGGAGGTGTGTGCGCGTTCATCGATGCCGAGCATGCGCTGGATACGAGCTATGCGAGGCGCCTCGGTGTGGATCTCGAAGATCTGCTGGTCAGCCAGCCGGATCATGGCGAACAAGCGCTCGAGATCACCGATACGTTGGTGCGCACCGGCGCGATCGATCTGATCGTCGTCGACTCCGTGGCCGCGCTGACGCCGCGCGCCGAGATCGAAGGCGAGATGGGTGAGGCACACATGGGATTGCAGGCTCGATTGATGAGCCAGGCGTTGCGCAAGCTCACCGCCGTGATCTCGAGGACGAAGACCGTCGTGGTCTTCATCAATCAACTTCGTCAGAAGATCGGGATCGTCTACGGAAATCCTGAAACCACCACGGGCGGCAACGCGCTGAAGTTCTATTGCTCGGTCCGCCTCGATATCCGGCGCAAGAAAGCGATCAAGCGCGGCGAAGAAGTGATCGGCAGTGAGTGCAAGGTCAAGGTGGTCAAGAACAAGCTCGCGCCGCCGTTTCGCGAGGCGGACTTCGAGATCCTCTACGGTACCGGCGTCAACAAGCTCGGCGAGTTGGTCGACACCGCCGAGAAGCTCGGGCTCGTCGAAAAATCGGGGACCTGGTACTCGTACGGCAAAGAGAAGCTCGGCCAGGGGCGCGACAAGGTGCTCGCACATCTCGACGAGCACCCGGTGCTGCAACAGCAGCTCCGCGAGGCGCTGGTCAAGCAAGCGCGTTCCACCGCGAGCGGCGGACCAGCGGTCACCAACGGAGTCGTGGCATGACCGCGGCGAGCAAGCGTTCGGTGCAAGACATCCTCGCCGAGATTCCGGACATGCCCGAGGGTGAGCTCGCCGACCTCGAGACCCAGCTCATGGGGCACGTCCGCAATGCGATCGACTTCAGCGCGCTCGATCAGCTCGAACAGCTGCTGTGGGGTCTGATCGATCAGCATGGCATCTACGACGAGGACGGCGCGGTGGCCAAAGGTTTGATCCTGGCGGCTGCGGTGCGCGCCCACCGCGATCCGGCGAGCTACTTCCCGGTCAGCCCGCCGCCCGGCATCACGAAGGCCGAAGCCAAAGCGGCCGAGTTCGACGAGAACTGTCCATTTTGCGTGATGGAAGCCGAGCAGGCGGAGTACGAACGGAATGCTCCGCCCGACGACTTCTGGGACAAGATGGCCGACGAGTTCAAGGACAGCGCTCGCGCATGGCGGGAACAGCATGCGGATGCACTGAAGCGGTTCCGGTTGCGATGACGTGTAAGACGTGTCCAGTGTCCGTCGAGCGGATGGCCGGCAAGCCAGTGGCATGTGGATGTGCCTACGACCAGGGCCCAACGTACTGGAGTCATCGGCAACCGCGACGACAAGCGCGCGGAGCGTTCTTGCGACCGGGTCGGCGATGATCAGCCGTGGATCCAGGGAACTGGCTTCGCGCTACTGCTCATCCGGCGAGATCGACGCGGGTGACGTATCCCATGCGGCGCGCGCAGCCGGCGACAACGTCTCGGCGAACGCACCGCTGGCGAGAAAATCGGCCACAGCTGCACTGTCCTTGACGACGCGACGCATGATCGACGGTTGCTGTTCGAAGTAGCTGAAGCCGTGCATGTTGTTGCGACGCCGGTGGTCGGTATCGCGAACGATCACGTTTTGCCCCAGCGGTGGCGTGTACTCGAGATCTTCAGGAAGCGTCAGGCCGCGTCGCGCGAAGGCGTAGTCGAGCGTGCGACTCGCGAGATGGCAATCACGGCAGCGAATGTTGGTCGAATCGGTGATCGTCGGGTTCTCGATTCGATAAACCTGGGCAGCGGCATCGAGCAGCTGGGCGTCGGTCATCCGGTCGACACCGGAGTCCCACAACATCGCGAACGGGAATGGCTCGGTCGCCGTGTCGGGTGGCGGATCGAGCGTGGGAGGCCGTTCGAACCCGTCGCCCTTGAAACCGAGGGTCGGGATCAACGACTGGATCCAGTTCCCGTTGTCATCGCGGTCGAACATGCCCCAGAACCAGTTGTTGCCGCTGCGCCCGGTCGCCATGAACGTCATGCGAATCAAGCTGGCTTCGTTCGCATTCGCGATGAGCAGCCGCCGCAGTGCTTGTGCAAACGCGCCGTCTAGCCCTTCGCGCTCGAGGATCGGATGGACATAGAGGGCCTGCGCGAGCCGTTCATCGCCGATCAGCGCCTGGTAGTCGACCAGCAGCTTGACGAAGGCGTCGTCATCGAGCTCGTAGAACAGGTGAAGCGAGGCGTCGAACACCTCGTAGCTGTCCTCGGCGTTGCCGTCCGGCCAGACGGGCTGCATCACCAAGCGGATCGCTCGCCGGCAATGCTGATCGGGTGTCCGCTGCTCGAGACATGGGTCAAACCGGACCGGCGTCACGCGTAACTTGTCATAGAGCATCGTCTGCAGCGGGCTCTCGATCAGGTGCATCGCCTCGGTTCCAAGCAACTCGAACACCGACTCGGGAAGCAGGGTCACGAGGGTGCCGTCGTCGCCGGCGTTCTGTGCCGCGAGGAGCTGCCCGGTGTCCGCGTATCGCGCGGGCAGCGGAAACAAGAGCGACACGTCGTTGACGTTCCACCGCGGAGCAAGCTCGGTTCCGTCGCACTTGCCCCGATCGGTGCATCCTTGCTCGGGTGGTTGTGCGTCGTCGGCAGCGCACGCCGCGAGGACGAGAGCGAGGAGGGTAGCAACGGTGGAGGAGCGCAGCATCGCAACGCGTGCCCCGTGCACCAGCCGTGCCACGACTAACTGCGCGCGATCGCTGTCTCGTGCCTGGCTGTCGTCAACCCGATCCGCCACTCTCCGCGGCCACGAGCCTCAAACAACTGATGTGCAGGTGTCCGGTATCACGCGTCAGTTGACCCAGCTCGCGTACGTGTCTGCAACGCGACCGGCGACCGATCACCGCACGCCCTGTCTCTCGTCAGCTATGGCCGTGGTTCTCCGTCGCGGCGAGCCCTAGCCCGCATTCTTCACCACGCCACCGGCTGCGACCGTCGCATTGCGGGCACCTCGTGGCGTACGGCCGGTTCTCGCTCGGTCCGTACGGCAAGACGAACCGTCGCTGCGCTTCCGGGCGTGCGCCCCGATCTGCCTCGCACGGCTCAGTCTCGCTCGACGTCGTGATGAAGAATCCGGGCTAGCTCTCGATCAGCGCACGTTCGATGCTCAGGTCGAGCGTGCTGCGGATCTCATCGATCGTTCAGCGTCATCCCCGTGCAGTGCATCAGGTCGCCGAGGACCAGCTCGCTGCCCTCGACCTTCCAGCTGGTCGAGCGGCGCTTGAACGTGGTCGCATCCAGGCTGAGGCTGTGCCCCGCTGTCGACACGTCACCCTCGCCTTCGCCGTAAAACACGGTCGCCGCCCCGTCGGGCATGAGGAACAAGGTCGCGAGGAACGCGTCGTGGCCCATCGCATTCGCCGGAAACGCCGCGGCGCCTTCGATCCCGGTCATCGTCGTTTGCCACGCAAACTGTCCATAGAACTGACTGGCCGGGACACCATTGATCAGCGGTTCGTCCTCGCCCCCATCGACGTGATCGCGGGTGTCATCGTCGTCGTCGCCGTTACCGTCGCTGCCGCCCCCACCGCATCCCATGACGATCGTGGGCGCGAGCGCAAGCAGTGCAATGCCACCAAGCTGAATGAGTCTACGCATCGAAGTCTCCTGTTGTGGAAGACCACGCGCGAGGTCATCGCGGGTTGCAGAGTTTTTCTCGATCAACATGCTGGCGAGTAGCTGGACGCTGCGCGGTGATTCGGCCTCGCATCGGCGAGGACACGCGTGGCCATGTCCGCGAGCAGCACCACGAAAGCCAAGGCGGCGCCGCTCGAGCAGCTGATGACCTGCGCCACGGAATGAACAGGCCTCCTCCCATCGTGACGCAGGTTACGTTCGCCGGGCTCGCCCGCTCGACGGTGATGAGGACCTCGTCACGCTCCGCCGGGTGCGCCGTTCAAATCGATTGGTCACGGATCCGCGACTCGATACAGTTGCGTGACCATGGGACTCGCCGTGTGGGAAGGCTCGCACCTGGCGAGATTCCGCGTCGACGGGATCCTGGGAGCCGGCGGGATGGGCACCGTGCTGCGTGCATTCGATCCCCAGCTGCAGCGACCGGTCGCGATCAAGGTGCTCAACACCGATGCGCGCGCATCGACCGAGGACCTCACGATCAACCAGCGTTGCCATCCCGGCGGTGACGACATCCTGGCCGAGGCACGCGCGCTGGCGCGTATCACCCCTCCCAACGTCCACGCCGTCCACGAGATCGGTAGCGAGCGCGGCACGACGTTTCTGGTGATGGAGCTGATCGAGGGCAGTCATCTGGGAACGTGGTTGAGCGCCGGGCCGCGCGCGCTCACCGAGATCTATCGCGTGTTCGAACAGGCCGGGCGTGGGCTCGCCGCGGCGCACCAGCAGAACATCATCCACCGCGACTTCAAGCCAGAGAACGTCCTGATCGACAGCGAGGGTCGGGTTCGCGTCTGTGACTTCGGGATCGCGGCGTTCGCCGGCCCAGAAGGTCTGGTTCGGATCGGCGAGGCCGGCACGCCGCGTTATAGCGCACCGGAGATCTGGCTCAATGGCAAGCCGAGCGTGAAGTCCGACGTGTACTCGTTTGCGGTCACGCTGGTCGAGGCGATCTGCGGGCAGTTGTTCACCGAGCGCAGCGATGTCGATCGCGAGCTCGGTCGGCGCGGCGTTGCGAGCGACGTCCGTGGCGTCATCGAACGAGCGCTCGACGACGACCCGGATCACCGTCCTGGCTCGATCGACGCGCTGACCAACGCACTCACCCGTCCGCGACCGCGAAGGAGAGGATGGATCGTTGCGGGTGCAACGGTCGGCGCACTGGCGCTGGGAGCCGCGGCGGTGATGATCCAGCGCGACGGACGCGATCGCGACGAACGTCCGGCAGCGGTGGTCGACTGCGGCAGCGCAGCCACGCTCCTTGCGTCACGATGGAACGAGGAGGCGCGTGCGGCGATCCGCACTGCGTTCGAGCGCACCAGCCGCCAGGACGCCGCCGCCGATGAGCTGATCGCGCGCCTCGACCGCTACGCGAACACATGGCTAGCTGCCCGAACCAGCGCGTGCCGCGCCACGCCGGCTCAGCGCGCTGCACAGATCCGTTGTTTGGACCGCCGGTTGATCGAGCTCGGCGCGATCGTTCACGTGGTTCGCAATCCCACGACGATCGAGGTGGCCCACGGGCGCAGCCGCGCCTTGCCTTCGATCGCGGCGTGCGAGCGTGCGGAAGCGATCACCTTGCCATCCGACCCTGTCGCCCGCGCGAACGTCGAAGACCTGACCAGGCACGCACTCGCATTGTGGGATCGTGCGCTCGGCCTGGGTACCGGCGGAGACCAGCCGGAGCTCGAGCGCCTCGAGCGCGAGGCCAAGCAGCTCGGCGACTTCGAGCTCGCGGCACGGATCCAGCGAATCCGCGGCAACCTGCTCAGCAACGTCGGCAAGCTCGAGCTCGCGGTCCAAGCGTACGACGCGTCATTCGAGCTCGCCACCGCGCACGCACTCGATTTGCCCGCGAGCGCTGCCCTGCTGGCGTCCGCCAAGGTCGTGCTGTCGTTTGGCGACATGGCCGCGGCCGAGGCCAAGATCAAGATCGCTCGGACCTTGATCGATCGCGCGCCCGAAGCAACCGCGGCCGATCGCATCGAGATGTATCGCTTGCTCACGCTGCTCGCGCTCGCGCGATCGCAGTTCTCCGAGGCCAGCGAATCGCTCGCGCTGGCAGAGCGTGCGGTCAACAGCCTCGATCCGGCCGATCCGCTACGCGCGGCGGGCGTGGCGATGCAACGGATCTGGCTCTATCAGGCCCAGGGCAAGCTGTCGGAGGAGCTCGCGCTCGCACGTCACCTGGCCGGCGAGCTCGAGCGGCTCGGCAAGCAAGGCGTGCCTCAGCTCGGCAACGTGATGACTGCGATCATCGATGCGGAGAATCTTCGCGGCAACCCTGGCGAGGCGATCGCCGTCGCACACGAGCGGGTCGCGCTGTTCGAACGCGAGCGTCCGGCCGATGACGTTCAGCTCATTCTGTATCGTGGCGATCTCGGACGTCAGCTACTCGGCGCCGGCAACTACGTCGCTGCGATCGCGGCGTACGAGCAGGCGATCGAGCGCGCGCGCGACGTTCCGGCCGTGGCGCCAGCGCGATCGTCGTTTCGCTCGGGTCTGGCCAGAGCGCACGCGATGGCCGGGCATCTGGATCTGGCGCGCATGAACGCGCAGTACGCGATCGACGAGGCGCGGGAGGCTTTCGGGGAGCGCGATCACAACATCGGTGCCGAGCGGACCCATCTGGCTCGGATCGAGGTCGCGGCCGGCGAGCTCGATCGCGCCGCCACCCAGCTTCGGCTGGCCGAGGATAACCTCGCGGACCTTCCGGCGACCGATGGGATGCGGCTCGAGCTGATGGCCGCACAGATCGATACCTTGCTGGTGTCGAACCAGCTGGACAAGGCGCAGCGCGCCGCGACCGAGGCGATCACCTTGATCGGAGCTCGGGCCGTCGAGGATACGCGGGTCGAGGGCGTTCGGCTGAGCGCTGCACGGGTGCTCGCGCGAGCGGGTCGCTATCAGGAGGCGCGGGAACCGGCGCGGCGTGCCCTCGCAAGCCGCAGAACACGCCGTGCCCCGGCCGATGAGCTCGCGCCCGCCGAGTGTGAGGTGGCGAAGGTCGAATATGGCCTCGGCGATCGCGCTGCACTTTCCGACCTACGCAAGCTCGTGTCGCGGCTGCGCTCTGCCGATCGAATGGCGTACGACGAGCTGATCGCGTGGTTCGAAATAAACCGCATCAAGCGCTGAGCGTCGTGGCGCTGGCAAAGCCGGGCACCTGACGCGCGAGGACCACACCTCGACGGGATTCGTGGCGCGCAAGCCCCAGTGGCGGCGGTCGCTCGATGTGGTTTCGAGCCGTCCGCGAGCGGAGCTGCTGGCACTCGTGCTGCACTGGTCCGTTGCATGACGCACCCAGCGCTCGTGATCGCGATCGCACTGTTCGTCCCATGTTTCGCGTTCGCGCAGCCAACCACGCTCGAGCAGCGGATCGACGAGCTGGAGCAAGCGCTGGACGACGAACGCGAGGCGCGCCTGCACTACCAGCGTGCCGAGGTGCAGTTTCTCGATCGCGCCATCACGATCGACCACGAGCTCGACCTCGAACGCGATCCGCTGATCGCCGGGAGCTCCGGTGATGCCACGAGAGTCAAGATCCGCAACAAGTGGTTTGCCTACGTCGGGTCGGATACCGACGCGCGACTCGAGCCCACGGATTTCTATCGGCTGATGGATCGTCCAGATCTCGCCCGCAGCTATGGACGGCGACGTACCGCGGGCATCGCACTGACCGCGGGCGGCCTGGGAGCAGCGATCGTCGGATCGTTGATGATCGCCGGTAGCGACCAGAGCTCGAATCTCCGCGTGGGCGGGCTCACGACCGTGGCTGGCGGTGCGATCGCCGCGTGTTTCGGCCTCTATTACCTGCGCTACACACACCCGGTCTCGGAGACCGAAGCGCGGGACCTCGCGTCCGAGTACAACGCGCGCCTGCGAGCCACGCTTCATCAACCGTCGCGGGCCAGCCGCGCCCGGGTGATGCCCTACGTCGCCGGCGACGGTGCCGGCCTCGCCCTCGGTGGCGCGTTCTGACGCGGCGCGCCCCCCGGCAGGACATGCTCGGTGGCCGGGGTGTCGCGCGTGAAGCGACGTCGCCCTGGAGCCTCGTGATGTCACCTGAGGGCGGCGTGGGGAGCCCCTCGACGCGCCGACACCTCCGCGTTTTCATTGCTGTCCACCCGGGGCACACCCGTTGCACTGAGGGGGAACCACACGTCGTAACCCACCCTAGAAAGGCTTTCCCATGAAATCTGGACTCACCACCATCTCCCTCGACACGCTCACCAGCGTCACCGGCGGCAAGGGCGCCGCGGCCCGGCGGCCGGCCACGAAGAAGAAGTCGTCGTCGTATTCGGTCACCGACCATGGCAACAACAATCGCTGTGATACCAGCGGTTCGATGATCAAGCTCGACGGCAAGTGCAAGTGGTGAGGGCCTCCCACGCCGCTGGTTGCTAGCGACCACGATCCAGCTCGGCTGGTTGCTAGCGACCACGATCCAGCTCGGCTCGAACCGCGAACGAGCATCCGTCACGGGCATCCTCCGCGAGGTACCTCGTTGATCAGAGCGTGACGCGCGCGGTCGCCGCGAGGTCGCCGGCGAACTGACCGACTTCGAATCGATAGTCGCCAGCCAGCAGGGACCACTGCTTGGTGATCGGGTCGCGGCGCGACAGCGGTTGCTTCGACCACGCGATCGCAACGGACGTCGACTCGCCCGCGCCAAGCTCGACCCGGCTGAATCCGATGAGCTGACGCCGCGGCCGCTCGTCGGCGCGCGCGTCGCGGCCGTCGCGCACGGCATAGAGCTGCACCACCGTGCCACCGCCGCGATCGCCGACGTTCGTGACGCGCACGCGCGCCGTTTCGTCGAGGATCTCGAGCCCCGAGAGCTTGAACGTCGTGTAGCCGAGGCCGAACCCGAACGGAAACGCAGCTGCGTGACCATCGCGATCGAGCTTGCGATAGCCGTACCAGCGGTCGTACGTGAAGGTGCTCGCACCACGATCGAACGCCGGCAGGTGCGCCTCCGAGGTCGGGATCACGAACGGCAATCGGCCACCGGGCTCGACGCGTCCAGTCAACACGTCGGCGAGCGCATGGCCTCCCTCCATGCCCGCGTACCAGCCGAGCACGATCGCCGGGACCTTGGTTCGCCACGATTCGATCACCACCGCGCTGCCGGCAACCACCACCACGATCGTCCGCGGATTGACCGCCGCGATCGCGTCGATCAAGTCCTCGTCGGCCGTGTTCAGCGTGAGCCGCTGGCGATCGCCGCCCCACGCGCCGCCGCGACGCTCGAACGTGCGTACCAACCACTGCACGCCCTTGGCGACCGCGCGGGTGTTCATCGGCCACGGCATCAGCGCGAGTGCGACGTCATCGACCGCAAAAAGATACTCGCCCTCGTCGAGCGCGCGATGACCAACGACGACTACCGCGGCATCGCAGCTCGCCGCGAGCCCAGCCGCTCGCGCGACATCGTCGGCTTCGTGGGCGATCTCGACGCCGGGCAGCGCTGCCTGGATCCCGGCGAGCGGGCTGGTCGTCGCCGGTGGATGGAGGTTGGACGAACCGCGATCGCCCAGGTTCGCCATCGTGGCCAGCGGGCCGAGCACCGCGAGCCGCTTGAGCGCCGCTGGATCGAGCGGCAGCACCGCCTTGCCTGCCACCGGCTCGTTGCGCAACAACACCATCGCGCGTGCGCCGGCCTCGCGGGCAAGCGCACGGTGCCGGTCGCAGGCAACGACCTCGATCGCAGGCGACTCGGCGGTGATCCTCGCCGCGTGGCGAAGCTGGGTCGCGATGATCCGTACGCCCGCTTTCACGACATCGTCGGTGCTCAGCACCCCTCGCTCGATCGCGTCTGGCAGCGCCGCCGCGCGCTGCTGATGAAACGGCATCTCGATGTCGAGCCCGGCCTTCAGCGAGCCGACCGGATCGTGCATGCCCCACAAGAAGTCGGAGATCACGAAGCCATCGAACTTCCACTCGTCGCGAAGCACCTTGGTCAGCAGCGTCGGGCTATCGCCGCACCACTCGCCATTGACGGCGTTGTACGCGCTCATCACCGACGCCACGCCTGCGTCGATGATCGTCTTGAAGTGCGCGAGGTAGACCTCGTGGAGCGCGGCGTCGTCGACCTTCACGTCGAGGCGAAATCGCGCGTTGTCCATGCTGTTGACGGCGTAGTGCTTCACGCACGCCATCACGTGACGCTGCAGCCCCCGCACCATCGCGGCGCCCATCGCGCCGAGGTGCACCGGGTCTTCACCATACGTCTCTTGCGCCCTGCCCCACGCCGGGTGACGCAGGAGGTTCACGCACGGCGCGCCGACGTAGTTCGCGCCCTGCGCGCGCGCCTCGAGGCCGATCGCCTCGCCGATCCGCTCCTCGAGCGCGGGATCCCACGTCGCCCCCCGCGCCATCGACACGGGGAAACACGTCGACGAGCCGAGCACGACGCCGCGCGGACCGTCCGCGAACCGGACGCCGGGGATCCCGAGCCGGGGAAGCGCACCGGCCACCGCCGGCAACTGGCCGTAGCCGAACCGCGCGTATTCGACGACGCCGCGCCAGAACGTGACGTCACCATCGAGCAGCCACAGCTGCTCGTCGAGCGTGAGCTGGTCGACCAATGCGCGCGCCTCGGCATCGGCAGAGCCACCGCGGGCCACGCGCTCGACCGCCAGCGCGAACGCGGTACGTTCACTCGACCCGGCATGGATCGACTCGCCTGATGTCATCGGCAGGGCATGCTACTACGACGCCGCGCGATCGGCGATCAGCTGATGTTCGACGAGCCGATGATAGGTGCCACGGCGGTTCATCAGCTCGTCGTGGCAGCCTTGTTCGACGATCGAGGTCCCATCGATGACGACGATCCGGTGGGCATCCCGCACGGTGCTGAGGCGATGCGCGACGATCAGGGTGGTCCGCCCGGCCATCAGCTTGGATAGCGCAGCCTGGACGGCGGCTTCGCTCTCGGCGTCGAGGTTCGAGGTCGCCTCGTCGAGCACCAGCACGCGCGGGTCGGCGATCAAGGCGCGGGCCAGCGCGACGCGCTGCTTCTGGCCGCCCGAGAGCTTGATCCCGCGCTCGCCGATCAACGTGTCATAGCCGTCTGGAAATCCGACGACGAAGTCGTGGGCATGCGCGTCCTTGGCGGCCTGCTCGATGGCCTCGGGCGTCGCGCCGTCGCGGCCGTAGCCGATGTTGTCGCGGATGGTTCCCGAGAACAGGACCGGCTCCTGTGAAACGATCGCCAGCGATCGCCGCAGCTCGCCGAGCTCGAGATCTCGCACGTCGACGCCTTCGAACAGCACGCGCCCGCGATCGACGTCGTAGAACCGATACAGCAGCGACAGGATCGTCGACTTGCCCGCACCCGATGGTCCGACGAGCGCCACCACCTCGCCGGGGCGGATCTCGAGATCGAGATCCACGAGCACCGGCTGCGACCGCCGCGTCGGATACGCAAACGTGACGCCCTCGAACCGCACGCTGCCCTTGCCCGCCGGCAGCGCGATCGGCGACACAGGATCGCGAATCTCGGGCACCGTGTCGATCACCGCGAACAGCCGATCGGTCGCGCCCGCCGCGCGCTGTAGCCCACCCCAGATGTTGGACAGATCGGCCATCGCGCCCGCGACGATGAACGTGTAGAGGAAGAACGACGTCAGATCGCCGGCGCTCAGCCGGCCCTCGATCAACGCGCGACCACCGAGCCAGATCGTCGCGGCGATCCCGAGATGCCCGGCGGTCATCGTGGTGACCCAGAACCACGATCGCATGCGCACGAGGTGCAACATCTTGCCGAACGCGGTCTCGACGCCATCGCCGTAGCGCCTGGCTTCGTACTCCTCACGGACGAACGCCTGCACGGTTGCGATCGCGCCGATCGATTCCTGCACCTGCCCGGATACCCGGGCCAGCTCGTCCTGGACCGCGCGCGTCATCCGGCGGATCCGGCGGCCGAAGTACGTCGATGTGATCACCACCGGCGGTAGCACGGCGACCATCAGCAACGTCAAGCGCACGTCGATGATGAACAGCAGCACCACGCCGCCGAACATCTGGATCGAGCTGCGCAGCGCCATCGATAGCTCGCTACCGATCACGCCCTCGATGATCGTGACGTCCGATGCCAGCCGGCCGACCAGCTCGCCGCTCCGTCGCTCGTGAAACCACGACAGCGGCAACCCGAGGATGCGGTCGAACACGCGCTTGCGCAGATCCGCCACCACGCGCTCGCCGAGCCAGCTGATGCTGTAGTGGCGGAGCCACACCATCACGGCATTGACCGCGAACACCGCAAGCAACGCGAGCACGATCAGGTCTAGGTTGCGCGTGGTCTGGCTGCCCATGCCCACGTTCACCGCCTCCCGCGCCGCCCATGGATAGAACAGCACGATCCCGGACGCCGACAGCAGCGCCACCATCGCCACCACGAACCGTCCGAAGTACGGACGAATCAACGGTACCAGTCGCCACAACACGGCGAGCCTGCGGCGATCGAGCTTCTCCGGCCGATCGTGGCTCGGCGGAGGATCGACGTACGGCCCGGTCACGGGTGGTGCATACCTTGCCGGCGCACCCGTGTCACGTCGCGGCCCCGCGCGTGACAGGATGTCATCCCGACGAGGTTCGTCGCGTCAGAGCCGCGCGAAAACCTCCTGGATGCCCCTCGACGAGGCTCGTCGCATCAGAGCCGCGCGAAAAGGTCCTGGATGCTCCTCGACGAGGCTCGTCGCCCCAGAGCCGCGCGAAAAGGCCCTCGAGGTTCGCCTCGCTTTGCCAGCACCACTGCGATACAAGGCGCGTCATGCGCATCGTCCATGTGGCCGTGATTGCCGTTGCCGTCCTCGGTTGTCGAAGGTTTCGAGACCGCCACCACGATGAGGACGCGCAGGCGACCAGCATGGCGCCATCTTCGCGATCGATTCGCGACGCGGATGCGTTGTGGAAGCTCGCGCCCGCGGACACGCGGCTCGCGATCGTCGCCACCCCGCGCGCGGTGGGGTTGCTCGAGGGCGCGGCACGCTCCTTGCGAGTCGCCTTCGAGACAGCTCCCGAGCTCAAGGGCGTTGCCGAGCAGATGCTGCCCGAGATGATCCTGAAGGTGATCACGTACCGATCCCTCGCCGACGCCGGTCTCACCCAGGACCGCGGCGCGGCGCTGTTCTCGACGCCAACCAGCCAGCTGTTCGTGCTGCCTGTCGGTGACCGGGACAAGTTCGTCACCACGTTTGGCGGCACCAAGGCAGGAGACACCGACTCGTTCGACGGCATGACCTGCAGGACCGTCAACGGCGTATACGCATGCGCCAACGAGCCCTCGTTGTTCGAACAGATCGGCAAGGGTGAGGTTCGCAGCAAGCTCGAGCTGGTCAAGGCACGTGGCGAGATCGAAGGCTTCCTGGGACTTCCGATTCCGAACGTCAACTCGGCATTCGCCGCTCAGCTCGCGCCCGGCCGTTTCAAGATCTACGGCGCGTTTCCCGGCGCGATCGCCACTGGCCTGGAGCTCGGGACGCCCGCAAAGCCTCGCGTCGACGCCGCGAGCACGTCGTCATTTGCGGTCGCCGATCTGTCCCCGTACTTGGGCTCGGTGCCCAATGTCCCGCTGGCCGAGGGCCTGTCGATCTCCGACCTCACCCGGTCGGTGGGCGGCCCGATCACAGCGACGATGGCCGCAGGCGTGATCGACCTCGACGTTCGCATTCCGCTCACCGATGCCGCGGCGGCGCAGAAGCTGATCGAGAAGTGCCCCACGATCTTTTCCTCGATGATCGTGCCCAACACGCCACCCGGTAGCTGCCGGCTCATCCCGCCGCAACTTCGCACCGAGATCGATCTCTGGGTCGAGGGCAACGTGCTCCGGATCGGACGCAAAGACCAGCCCTCGCGAGGCAAGCGGATGGCCCTATCGCCGATGGCCACCGAGATCGCGAACGGTGAATGGAGCATGGCGTTCTGGGGTCGCGGGACGGTGATCGGCAGCGAGCTCGCGACCACGGGTGAGGTCGATCTGCGCGGGCTGCGATTCTTGAGCCTGTTGCCCGAGCTCGGTGTCGCGATGCGGCGCGACGGGGACCTCGTTCGCGCGGTGATCAGCGCTCGCACGGTGTGGGCCGATCCGGACGACGTCGTCGCCAAGCTGCTCGCGATCAAGGTCGAAGAGCTCGGTGACAAGACCAAGGCCCAGGCAGTGGCCGACGCCGCCCCCACGTCGCAGTTCGCCCAGGACTACGCGTCGGGCTACGGCGGGCTGATGATTCCCTCGTCGATGGCCGGGATGCTGTCCGCCGTTGCGGTTCCCATGGTGATGAGCTACCTGCGGCAACCCGAACCGCCTGCCGAGCCCCCTTCGCTCCCCGAGGCGGCGGTGCGTCTCAATGATCTGTCCAAGAATGCCAAGGCGGCGTTCGCAGCAACCGGGAGCTTCCCGGTTGGCGAGATCACGCCTGCAGCGGCGGCAGGGTGCTGCAATGAGCCTGGTCGCAAGTGCACCGGCGATGCGACACAGTGGGGTGCCGAACCGCTCAAGGCGCTCGGCTTCCCGGCCGCCGATCCCGGAGTGTTCCGCTACAGCTACAAGTCCGACGGCAAGACGTTCACCGCGCTCGCCGTTGCGGATCTCGACTGCGATGGCACCGCGATCACGTACACGCTGGACGGATCGGTCAAGGATGGTACGCCGCAGACGACGATGACCCAGCCCGCGCCGGACTCCGACTAAGCCAAGCTCAGAACGGATCCTGAAGTTCAGGTTCTCGGTGCCCGGTTGCTCGCTTCCCTATTCTCCGGCGCCCGGGATCCGTCGAGCGAATAGTGCGTACTGAAGGTTGAAACGGCGAACCGAGAACCGGGAAGGAGAACGGCGCGTCGCGATGCCCTACTTCGCCGCGGCTGCGGGCGGCATCATCACCGCCTGGTAGTACTGCTTGGTGTCGAGGAACCGCTTGGCCGACGCCTTGATGTTGTCGTTGGTGATCCGGGCGATGATCTTGCTGGGATCGAGGATGATCGTCGGGTCATCGCCGTAGCGATAGGCCGACGACAACCACGCCAACCAGAAGTCATTGGTGCGCATCAGGGTCTCCCGCTGGCGCAGCAGCTGTTCCTTGACCTTCGCGAGGTGGTCGGCAGCGACGCCGTTCTTGGCGACCGCGCCGGCCTCCTCGAATGTGGCCTTGATCAGCTTCTCGACCGCCTCGGGCGCGCAGCCGAACTGGATCCCGAACGTGCGCTCCTGATGGCCGGTGCGCTCGATCTCGCCTCTCGCCTGCACGCCATACACACCCCCCATCTCCTCGCGCAGGATCTCGCGGAGCCGCATCCCGAACACCTGACCCAGGATCATCATGTCGCGCTCCTTGTCACGACTCCACTTCTCGTCCCCGTGGAACGTCAGGGCGACGCTCGCCTTCTCCTGGCCGAGTGACCACTGCTTCTTGACGACGCCGGCCACCCGTCGAACCCCGGCATCCTTCTCCTTCTCCTTGCGACCCTTGGCGGGCAGGCTCGCGAGGTACTGCTCGACCAGCGGCTTGAGCTTCGCAAGATCGACCTCGCCGACGATCACGAACGTGAAGTCGGAGGCATCGCCGAAGCGGTTGCGATAGAACGCGAGCGCCTTGTCCTGATCGATCTTCGCGAAGTCGGACGGCGCCGGTAGCGTCCTCCGCGGGTTGCCCTTGTACAGCACCTCCTGCGACTGCACCGCGAACTGAAACTCGGGCGATCGCAGCTGTTCGGTGAGCTGCTCGGCGGTGTTGGCCTTCCACACCTCGAAGATCTGCGCGTCTTTCCGCGGCGCGGTCATCTTGAGATAGATCAGCTGAAACATGGTCTCGAGATCGCGCGCGGAGGCGCTCGCATCGATCGATTCGATGGTCTCGCCGATCGACGCCGACACCGCCACATGTTTGCCGGCCAACGCCTTTCGCAGCGTCTCGCCGTCGAGTGCGCCGACGCCGCCGAACCCGGCGATGTCATCGGCGAACCGCGCATTGAGGAGCTCCTTCGTGCTCGCCATCGCGAGTCCGCCGGGCGAATCGCCCGACACCGAAACATCGTCCGCCTCGAAGTCACTGGGCTTGACCACCACGCGGACGCCGTTCGACAGCTTCCACTCGGTCACGCCCACCGCTTCGATCTTGGACTCTTTCACTACCTTGCCTGGTGTCGGGGGGGTGGCGATCAGCTCGGTCGCGACCGCCTTGTCCTCCCATGGGTCCACGGTCGCTTTTTCAACCCCAGAGATGATCGCGAGCACGCGATCGCGCGTCGGCAACGCAATGGCCTTTTCGCCTTCGGGTCCCGCGATCATGATCACGCGGTTCTCCGCGCCGCCGTAACTGCTGGCCAGTGCCTCCAGCTCGGCGACGGTGACGGTCGGCAACACCTTCAGCGTGAGCTCCTTCTCTGCGGTGCGGCCGATCATCAGCTCACCCTCGAAGAAGTTGCGAGTGATCTCGTCGGAGTACTCGGCGCTGTCGGAGGTCATGGCCTCGGCGTCGATCTGCTCGTAGAATCGCGCGAGGTTGGCCCGCGCACGGTCGAGCTCGCTCTGCGTGAAGCCGTGGCGGTCGACCCGGATGACCTCGGTGAACAGCGCGCGGATCGCGTCCTCGACCTTGCCGTTCTTGACCTGAGCGAATCGCGTGAATGCGTCGATCTCGCGGGTGATGCCCCGTGCGCCCACGCCGGCGATCGTGAACGGTGCGTCGGGCCGGCGACCGATCGTCGTCAGACGCTCGTTGACGATCTGTCCATAGAGTTGCTCCAGGATCAGCCGGCGATAGTCGTTCGCCGTCGATTCGCTGCGGTGCGGCACCAGGTTGAACACCGAGACCCGCACGCCGGGCAACTCGCGATCGGTGTCGATCGTGATCCGGGTTCCGGTCGGCTTCGGCACCTGGGCATGCACGCGCGGCCGCGGATGTGGAGGACCCACGAGATCGCCAAACTTCGACTGGATCTCCGATTCGATCGTCGCGGGGTCGACATCGCCGACCGCGATCACCGCCATCAGGTCGGGCCGGTACCAGTCCTTGTAGAACCGCACGAGTGCGTCGCGCGGCGCCTTCTTGATGATCTCGGGATCGCCGATCGTCAGGCGATCGGCGTAGCGAGAGCCCTGAAACAGCACCTTCGCTTGCTTGTCGAAGATCCGCTGGCCGGCGCCACGACCGAGCCGCCACTCTTCGAGCACTACACCGCGCTCCTTGTCGACCTCCTCCGGCGCAAACGTCACGTTGCTCGCCCAGTCGCGAAGAATGTCGAGGCCCTTGGAGACGTAGGTCTTGTTATCGGTGGGGACCTCGAGCTGATACACGGTCTGATCGAAGTTGGTGTACGCGTTGAGATCGGCGCCGAACCGCATGCCGATCTTCTGGAGGTACTCGATGATCGCAGCCTCGGGGAACCGCTTGGTCCCGTTGAACGCCATGTGCTCGACGAAGTGAGCGAGGCCACGCTGATCGTCGTCCTCGAGGATCGAGCCTGCGTTGACCGCGAGCCACAGCAGGGCGCGTTTCTCCGGCTTGCCGTGCTTGAGGATGTAGTAGGTGAGCCCGTTCGCGAGCTTGCCCTTCTTGACCTCGGGCCATAGCGGCAGAACCGCATCGTTGCCCGTGGCTGGGCTCGCTGAACCGGCCGCTGGTAGTCGCTGATCTGGTCCCGGGGTCGACGTGCCCGACTTCGCTCCGCCGCAGGCAACAAGGCAGATCAACAATACCGACAGGAGGCGACGCGCTTTCATCGGCGGAACATTGCCATGCTCCCGCTGCGCGCGCTGGGGTCAGACTCAAGTTGCGCAACTTGCGGACGCAAGTTGCGTAACTTGAGTCTGACCCCCTACGCCTGGGCCGGGCTCATCACATCGAACAGCTCGGCGAGCTCGTCGGCCTTCTTGGCGGCGTCGTTGCGGCCGAGCTCGATAAGGTCGTTGGCGAAGTCGCCGTCGAACAGCAGGTACGAGAGCAGGTCGCTCTCGTGCGCGGACTCACCCTCGGCGAGCCGCTGGATCAGCTTGCGCGCGAGCAGGCCGCTGACCCGCATCCGACCTGCCGCGACGAAGCGCGCTGCGAGCGCACCGATATCCTCGGACGGCCGGACATGCACGGCATGGATCCGGCGCAGCGGCGCGCCGCGCAACCGCATCAGCTCGTGGTTCATCATGTGCTCGAACTTGTTCCCGAACGATGCCTCGCCAGCGGCCAGGATCTGGTTGATCCGCTGCATGCGCTGGAGGTCGTACTCGGTGTGATCGAGCAGCAGCGCGTTGAGCGCCTTGCCGGCGAGAAACAGCGGCTTGGGGTAGGCCTCGACGCGCTCCTTCTGTAGCCACGCCTCGGCACGGTTTGCGACGTGGCGCAACGAGATCAACAGCAAGCGATCGGCACCGAGCCGGATCGCCGGCGACATCGGCGTGTTCTGGCGCAATCCGCCGTCGGTGAAGAACTCCTCTCCGATCCGCACCGCGGGAAACAGCATCGGGATCGACGCCGATGCGAGCACGTGAAGCGGGCCGATCCGCGCCGCACGATGACGCACGAACGGATCGCGACTCCATTCTCGCGGTACCGGCTCGGCGCTCGACAGAAACACCACCGTATGACCGGTCGCGATGTGGGTCGCCGACACCGAGATCGCGTGCATGTGACGCTCGCGCAAGCTCCGATCGATCCCTCGCCATGGGATCGTCCGGATCACGAACTTCTCGAGCCCGGTGGTGTCGAGCAAACCACCGTAGCGGAAGCTTCCGGGCGCGGGCGGAGGCGGATCGCTGCCGAGCATCATCTTGGTCGCGCGCATCAGATCCCGCGCGCGCAGGCCGATCAGCTCTTCGAGTCGTAGCGAGCGCCATGCGGAGGCGATCTGCTGCGCCTGGGTCTCGGGATCGCGCATCGTCGCGGCCATGAACGCAGCGTTGATCGCGCCCACGGACGTGCCGGTCACGATGTCGATCGGGACCTGGCGACCGAGTCGGCGCGACAGATCGGTCCGGATGTAGTGAATGATTCCGGCCTCGTAGGCGCCTCGAGATCCTCCACCCGAGAGCACGATGCCGATCTTTGGTCGCTTCGGCGGCGCAAGCACCGTCAGCTATTGTAATCGCAACTCGAGGTCTGCGTGGCTGTCCAGACGCCATGAAGCTCGCCGTGCTTGCTGTGTTTGCGGCTGCCGCGGGGACGGCCACCGCAGATGTCGCCTTCGATGAGCTCGGAGCGGGGATCGACCGCCGGCCTGCGAGCTCGCTCGTCGAGACCCGCTGCGATCTCGATGTGCGGCTGCACGGTGCGGTAGCCACCATCGAGGTCCGCCAGCGCATCGCGAACCGAGGCGCTCGAGCGCTCGGCGCGATCTACGAGCTGGACCTACCCGCGAATGCCACCTTGACCGACTTCGCGATCGGCTCCCGCGGCACCGCGCTGCGGGCGGTACCCGTGGTCGGACCGTTTTCCACCGTCAACATCGCGAGCGATGTCCTGGGTGTGGACCCAGCCCTGGTTCGCGCTCTGCCGCCTGATTCGCCCGCACAGTACGCGATCACGCTTCAGCCGATCGCGCCAGGCGGTGAGGTCGTGATGACCACGCGGTTCACGGCGCTCGCCGAGGTTCGCGCGTCGGCGTTGCGGCTCGTGCTGCCGGGGCGTGCGGCGCCTGCGAAGTTGACGCTGTGCAAGGGGAGGGTTCGCGTCACGCCGGGACCGGGCACCAGCGTCGAGCGAATCCGGGTGAATGGCAAGCCGTCGGGTCGCAGCGCGACCATATTCGACCTCGAAGCCGAAGCCGTCGCGATCGATGTCGACCTCGGATTTGCGGCGCGAACCCCAGTGGTCTGGACCCAGAGCGAGTCGATCGCACCTGGATGGTCTGCGACGCTGGTCACGGTGGTCGCTCCGCCGGCGACCGCCGCGCTGATGCCGCGCCGCGCGCTCCTGGTGATCGATACCTCGCGCAGCATGGATCTGATCGGCCGCACCAACGTCACCAAGGTGGTCCACAAGCTAGCGTCGGCGCTGCCCTCCGAGGTCCAGCTCGAGGCGATCCTGTACGATCGAACCGCCTCGCGGGTGTTCGATGGTTGGCGCTCGGTGACCGCATCGAACCTCACCGCGATCGACGAGGCGGTCGCCGCTCGACCGGCCGTGAACGGCAGCGATCTGCCCGGGGCGCTCGCATTCGCGCACCGGACGCTGAGCGACAACCGCCGCGAGCTCGCGATGATCGTCGTGATCACCGACGGTGTGGTGGGAACCACCGATGGTGCGGCGCTGATCAACGCGCTCGACGCGAAGACCAGCAACCTCGATGTCCTCGCGGTGGTGCTCGACCCGACACGGACCACCGCCAGTCCGGGTGCACGGGCGCTCACCGATCCGATCAATCTGTACGGAGGTGCGCTCGTCGAGCTCTCGATCGAGGACCTCGACGATCAGCTCGACCTCGTGGATCACTGGCTGCGCCCTTCGTGGCTCGAGCTCTCGCTAGGTTCGCTCCAGATCCCGGATCAACTCCGCGCCGGTGGCGGCTTCATGCGGCTGGTCATCCATCGGGGCACCACGGCGCGCTGGTGGCTCACCGGCCACGGCGATTCGCCGATCAAGGTCGCGCCCAGGCCCGGTCCGACTGCCAGCATCGCCACGCTCGCACTCGCGCGGTCGACAGATGACAGCTTCGTCACCGGCGTGGACGCGACGCCGGAGCAGCTCGAGCGAGCAGCCAAGCTGCGTGCGAAGGCGATCCGCGACCATGCCTTCGTCTGTCACGCGAGCACGTGCACCGGCGGTCTGTCACTCGCGGTGCTGACCCCGGTCGGCAACATTGCGCGCCATCGGCTCGCGGTGGTCCGCGGCGGCGGTCCCTACGAGCGCGTCGTTTCGATCGTCGACCCTGCCGACGGCGCGGATCGAGCGACCACGGCGACCGCGACGCCACCGGTTGCATCTGCGATCGCCAAGCCAACGCTCGAACGGTTGTTCCGCGATCAGCTTCGGCCGCGCGCGTACGCTTGTTATCAGCGCGCACTGGGATTGAACGCCGGCCTGGCGGGCACGGTGTTTCTCGAGCTACACATGGGCCGCGGCGAGGTCACCGAGGTCGGCATCGTCGGGCTCGGGGACGCCGCCTTCGATCAGTGCGTTCGCGATGCGGCGTTCACCCTGGACGTTCCGTTTCCAGACTTCAGCGTGAATGCCGACGATCAGACCATCGCGCGCTATCCGCTCACGTTCCAGGTCCAGCAGTCATCTCCGATGATCGTCGCCGGTGACGCGGACTCGAGCTCCCCGCTCGACATCGATTCGATCCAGGGCGGCATTCCGGGGCGCAGCACCATCAACGTCGACGCCGCCACGCCACTTGGCGGGTTACCGCGCACGAGCCACAAGCCATGACGCGACAGCGGCGCTAACCCGCGTCTGCGCTACCGGCGGCGGGAGTTGATTCCGCCGGTGCGGCCGGTGATGCCGGCGGCGGCGATGCCGGCGGCGGCGATGCCGGCGGCGGTGATTCCGGCTGGGGTGCCACCGGTGAAGGTGCGAGCGGCGCGGCGTCGGGCGTGATCACCGTTGGCGGCGGTGGCGGTGCGAGCGGATTGGATGGCTCGAGCGGAGTGGCGGCGCTGCCTGCATCAGAGCCATCGTCGGAGATCGGATCGAGCTGCGCATGCACCACGCCGCTCGCGATCGGAATGAATCGGTAGCGCGCCACCGCATAGCCCTGCATCACGAACGTGAACTCGTGATCGCGGCCGGTCTCGCCCGACCATAGCTGTGGCGTGTTGCCGAGCGGTACACCATCGACGGCAACCCGCGCGCCCGGTGGGCTCGACCGCAGCGTGATGTCGATGGGGCGTCCAGGCCGCGATGCCGGTCTGGCAGGCTGCTTGGCCACCGCGTCATCGTCCAGATGCATGCCGGACTGCGGATCGAACCGGTCGATCGTGGTGATCGCGGGAGCGCCCGCATCGCTCGCCGGAGCGGGCGCCACGGGCTTGGTCGCGGGTGCCGGCGGCGGCTCCGATTTGGCTGTGCAGGAGCTCACCACCGCAGCAGCGAACACTAGCCGGCAACGCGGTCGCGGCATGGCGGCGAAGCTATAGCATGCCGGCCGCCGATCAGCTTCGCTACTTCGACTTCTTGCGGGCCGCGTCGAGCACCTGCTGGCGCTGCTTCGCGTCGAGCACCCGGCGTGCGTTCACCCACGCCAGGATGCGCGCCTTGCGGATCGCCGCCTCTTGCGCGCTGATCTGATCGACGTAGCGAGCGATCTCGGCATCCGACGTGGCCGGGTTTCCGAGCGCATCGCGCAGCTTGTCGGAGAGCGCGTCGAGCTGTTGCTTCGCGGCAGCCACCGCCTTGTCGGAGTCGCTACGAATCTTGCCGATCTGGGCGCGCTGCGCCGGCTGGAGCGCCACATCGCGGAGATCGGAGATCGCTTCGCGCAGATCCTCGTCGTCGGCGTCGATGTCGACATCCGGCGTCATCCCCGTGTCGTCATCGTCCTCATCCTGGTCGTCAGCGTCGGCGTCATGATCGCCGGCGTCGAAGTCGAACGGGGATCCGCCGGGACCGAACGGTTGCTGGAAGTTGCTCGACCAGTGCTGGCCGAGCTTGGCCATCTCCTCCTCGAGGCCCTCCATCTCCCTTTCGATCTCCTCGCCCATCCGCTCCATCTGCTCCTCGAGATCGTCGAGGTCGGTGATCTTGAGCCTGGACAGCCGCTTGTCGAGCTTGGCCTGCGCTCTGTCGAGCTTCGCGAGCACCTTGTCCCGGAGGTCCTTGGGAATCCGAGGATCGGTGCGAAGCATCTGCTTGACGCCCTCGAGCTTGCCGCGGACGAGGCCCTTGAGACCATCGATCTGAATCTTGTTGCCATCGATCGTCACCACCACGCCTCGATTGCCGCCGCCAAACAGCCGAACGGCGCCCGGCGGTGGTGGCACGGGAGCTGCTGGCGGAACCGGCGCCGCCGGGGGCGCGGGCGGTGCCGGCGGTCGCGGCCGCGCTGGACGCGATGGCGCCTGCGCGAGCAATCGATCGCGATTCTCCGGCCAGTAGCCAGGGGCATCGCGACCCGAATCTGCATAACCGGCTGCACCGCCGAACAGCAATCCACCAACGAACAGCGACGGAACGATCGTGTAGAGCATGCGGGTGCGAATCATGGCTTCACTCCTTTGACGAGCCTGCGATACGGGGCGAGCGGCTTGGTGATGTCGCGCCAGCGCGCGGACACCCGGCTCGAGCGATCGACGTCCGCGAGATCGACGAGCGCCTTGAGGGCGTCGTCCTCGGTGAGATCTGGTTCGGGAACCGACGGCTGCTCTGCGAGCGGCTGGAGCGCTGCGCCACCACCGACGGCCGGCGCTGATGGATCGATCGCGGGCGCGCGCATGATGAACACGACGCCGACCACCGCCGCGGCGACCGTGGCACCAAACCCAGCAGCGATCCGGCGCCGGCGACGCGCCGCGAGCCGCTGCTGCGCCCCGATCGTCATCCGGGCCGTGAACCCGAGACCTGGATCGACCTCCTGGTGCACGGCAACCAGCTGGGTTCGAACATCGGCCAGGCGCTGGCACTGCGCACACCCGGCGACGTGATCGGCGAGCTCACCGAGCGGCTCGCCGACGGCAATCCGTTCGGTCACCGCTTCACAACTGGACTTCATCGGTGCTCCTCCATCAGCTCGCGCAACCTTGCCAGGCCGCGCACGAGATGTGTCTTCACGGTTGCGAGCTCGACACCGAGCAGCTCTGCCACTTCCGCAACCGGCAGGTCGTGGCCGTAGCGCAGCACCAGCGCCGTGCGCTGTTGCGGCGACAGATTCTCGATCCGTCCGAGCAGCGCGCCCATGGCCTGCTGACCTGCCAACGCTTCGCGTGGCTCGACGGTCTCGGTGGCGTGTACGCGGCCTGCGATGTCATCCGCGCCGGTGTCGGCCGTATTGGTCGGGGCTGCCGTGCTCTCGTCGCCGGGCGTCGGCCACCATCCGAACAGCCGCCGACGCAGCCGCCGGCGGCGCAACGTCCGCAAGCACATCGTGGTGACGATGCGAAGGAACCACGCCGGGGCCGCCGCGGGATCGCGAAGGTCGCCGATCGCTTCACACGCGCGGGCCAGCGCTTCCTGCACGGCTTCTTCGGCTTCGGCGCGATTGCCGAGCAAGTCGTAGGCGATTCCATAGCCCTTCCGCGCAGGTGCCGCGGCGAGCTCGGCAAGCAATCGGCTCCGAGCATCCGCACGCGATGGCATCGCTAGGCGATCCTCGCGACCGGGAGAGAGAGACATGTGACCTCGAACGTGCACGCTGACGAATAAGAGCCCCGGCCTCCGATCACGGTGGACAAGGGTTTTAGCTCGGACCTTGGGCCCACCCAGATCCCGGCGTCACGCGGTGTCGCCCGGGCGAGGACCGGTCAGCATTCCGGATACTTGGGAGACTAGAGACTAAAGGACGTCCGGCAGGGGCCAGAACTTCGCAATCTCTGCGCGCAGGACGTCGAACCCTGGCTTCTTGCTCCGGTTGGTCCGAACGACCCCGAAGTTGTCCTCGATGTCGAAGCAATTCTGCGTGTTGCGGTCCTCGATCTTGAACCAGTTGACCAGCTCGAACTTGACGCCCTTGGTGACGCTCGGGTTGTAGAGCTTCGCGCGCATCCGCGGCAGCTGCTCCTTCACCCACCTCACCTGGCCATCTTCGGTGTTGAGCGGCAGCGTGCACTTGGTCGTCGAGTAGCCCATCTCGAACACCGCGACTGCCTTGCCCTGCTCCTTGCCGAGCGAGAACAGCCGGTCGAGGATGTTGCCGCCCCAGTCGCCGACCGACCACGTGCCCGGGTAGTGATCGATCGTGATGATATCGATCACGTCGCGCGCTCCGTTGTTCATGTAGTAGCGGATATCGCCTTCCCAGTCGTACCAGTAGCCATCGTGACCGTCGACGAGCACGTTGACCGCGGTGCGGAACGGCTGCTGCGCCCCGATCGTCGTGCGACCGCGGACGACGCCGGCCTTGGCTTCGCGGAACAGCTGGATGTCGGTCTCGCCGTTGGGAAGATCGAGGAAGTTGTTCGGCTCGTTCCACAGCTGGTAGTAGGTGATGAGGTCGCCGATCTTGGCGGCGACCTTTTCGGAGTAGGCGCCGAATGCCTTGGTGAACGCCTGGCGCTGGTTCTGGTTGTAGAGGTCGTTCGCCCAGTCCGGTGCACCGGACAGGATCGCCACGACGCCGAGGCCGTTGCGCCCGGCCTCCTCGACGAACCAGCGGTAGTAGTCGAGCGCGGCTTCGTTGTACGTGCCCTTGCTCGGCTCGATCACGTACCACCAGATATCGGTGCGGACGTACTTGGCCCCGAGCTCGGCGATCAGCTTGAGGTCCTGCTGGAGCAGCTCCTGGGTGTCGCTATCGCGCTCGCCTGGCGGCCAGACGTGACGGGAGACACTGAACGGGATGTTGCGGGGAACGCTCACCCCGTTGCCGTCGGCCTTGCCATCGCCGTCTCCGCCCATGTCGCCTTCGGCTTCGTCCGTGGTCGTGCACGAAACGACCATGAGGGCTGCCAGCAGAGCTGCCGCGATCTTCATGCCCGCCCCTTGAGCAAGCGCCGATCCGGCGCCCGCCCCTTGGCGCGATCCGCTAACCCCTTGCGATCAAGAGCGGATACTCGTCTTGCCATGAGGGTTTAGCCCTCGTGGGTGCAGTGTGCGGCGTCCACCCCCCGGCCCGAACGCGCGTCGAGCACGCGCCAGTTGACCAACCCGAGGAATCGTCGCTCCTTGGGTGTCCGCCGGGCAGATTCGGTGGGGACCGGCCACGCCAGGCCGGGGACGGGAACGCGCCGGACGCGCGGGCCGCAGCACCTTCGACCAAAGATCGCGGGCTGGCGGGGAAGCGGGCGCGCTGCGCGCAATGAGCTGAATCCGATCGAACCGCGTGGTTCGAGCTCGAGTGCCGAGTGCCGAGTGCCGGCACAGTGTCCGAGATTCGGACAGACCCCAAACACCGCCCAGGTTGCGGACTCGGAGCGCGTCGCGCGCCGATTGCGTCGATTCGCGCCACTCGCGTCCGGAGCACCGCAAAGCGCCGGTGTCGTCGCGGATCGCAGCGTGTGTGCAACCGGCGTCTTCGCGATTCCTCGTCGGAAACGGACGCATTGGATACATGCTGCGCGCGAGTAGTCGCGTCGGCGGATTGCTGCTGCAATCGATGGTTTCGACTCATATCCCGACGACGCCTACACCGCGATTCGACGGTGGCGACGTTGATCCGCCTACAAGTTCGATGCGTAGATGGAGGTTCGGTGCGCGCGTCAGATGACTGACGTGAGGGGGAACGAAACGCACCGGACGGAGGCTCAATGTCGAGGTCGACTGGGTATCTTGCGCTCGCGCTGATCGCGGTGATGGCTGGGACTGCGCACGCGCAGCTGGCCACGCGCAGCCCGCAGGATGATCCGAAGTTCTCCAACATCATCTACCTCAACGACTGCCAACCCGATGGCTGCCTGATCGAACCAGGGGAATCCGACTCCACGCGCAACCGCTCGAGCATCGCAAGGGAGAAGTCATGGATCAGCCCGTTCGGCGGAGGTCCGACGACATGGCAGCTGATCACGGCATGTATCCGCGACGTGTACGCGCCGTTCAACGTCGAGATCGTCGATGAACGTCCGCCCGAGGGCGTCAACTACCACATGGCGATCGTGGCCGGGCGGCCGGGGGAGATCGACCTGCCGCCGTACGCGGGCGGTGCCGCCGAGGGCACCTGCGGGTACGTCGCGAACACGGTGTCGTTCACGTTCGCAAACGACCATCTCTCGAGCATCGAGTACATCTGCTGGACGATCGCGCAGGAGACCGCGCACTCGTGGGGGCTCGACCACAAGCTCGACGAGCGAGATCCGATGACCTATCTGGGCTCGGGCCCCAAGCGCAAATACTTCCAGAACGAGGTCGGTCCGTGCGGCGAGTTCACCGAGCGCGAGTGCCGGTGCAATCGCACCGGGATCAACTCGTACCAGGAGATCCTTCACGTGTTCGGGTCGAGCGCCCCGTGCAGCACCGCATCGGACTGCGCGCGTGGGTTCTGTGTCGACGAGCGCTGCGTCGCGGAGCCGATGGCCAGCCTGGGCTCGGCATGCGAGGCCAACAGCGACTGTGCCTCGGGCTACTGCGAACAAACCGATCCGTCGACGCGCCTGTGCGGCGGGGATCTGCCGCCGCTCAAGCAAGGCCCGGTGCTCGGCGGCTGTCAGACCAGCGGCGGTAACGCGCCCGCCTGGGTGCTGCTCGGTCTCGTGCCCTACGTGATCGGCCGTCGCCGCATCACGCGGGCGCGGCCACGCCGACGGTAAACCCGACGCGCGCACCGCCGCCGGGTCGATCGGCGATCCACGCGCCGCCGCCATGCGCCACCGCGATGCGCGACACCAGCGCCAGCCCCAGGCCGAGCCCGCCGCCGGTCGATGGGACGAACGCGCGAAACGCATCGGCGCGGCGATCGGCAGGCACACCCGGACCGGCGTCGTCGACCTCGATCGCGACCTGGCCACCGCGCCGCTCGATCCGGACCGCCACCGCCCCACCGCCATGAAGTCGCGCGTTGTCGAGCACGTTGGCCACGGCCCGCCGGACCAGCGTCGGATCGACCGCCGCGCGCACATCGCCGCTCGCCTCGATGGCCTCGGGCGAGATGCCGGCGCTGGTCGCGGCGTCGGAGACCAGCTGGCCGAGGTCGACGTAGTGGCGATCGAGCGTGCCAAACTCCAGCCGCGACGACGCCAGCAGCTTGCCCACGAGGTCGTCCAGCGTCAGGACCTCGCGCTCGAGCTCATCGAGCGCGCGCGAATCGCCGTGGCCTGCACGCGCGTCGCGCGCGGTCTCGATCAGCACGCGCATGTGGCCGAGCGGCGTCCGCAGCTCATGCGACACCGCCGCGAGCAGCTGGCGCTGATCGCTCAGCTGTTGCTGGATCCGCGCCGCCATCTCGTTGATCGCGGTGGCCAGGATCCGCATCTCGTGATCGTGATGGTGAACGTCCAGCCGGGTCTCGAGGTTGCCTTCGCCGATCTGTTTCGCGGTGCGAATCGCGACGAGCAGCGGCCGAGACATTCGCCACGCGATCGCACCCGAGATGATCGACAACACGATCGCCCCGATCGCCAACCACCACCACCGCGGATGCTCGAGCCGATGGCCGAGCCAGAACGCGACGCCACCGACGATCGCGAGCCAGCTGAACACCCTGCGGCGCAGCCGCGACTGTAGCCACCACGGCAGCCACCGCGAGCGGTGCGGATGCGTGAGCCACATCTCGCGTTCGTGCTGCCAGTGATCGTGGTTCCAGCGATGGTGGTGATGCCGGTGAGCGTGAAGCAGATGGTCGCGCCGCCGGCGACGCCACCCGCGCTGGGGATGAGGATGCTCGGTCACGGTTCCTCGGCGGCGCGCGCGAGCACGTAGCCAACACCGCGCACGGTGCGGATCCGCGTCGGCGGATCGTCGCCGAGCTTCTTGCGTAGCCGCGAGATGTGAACATCGACCGCGCGCTCACCCACCGAGACATCGCCACGGCCGGCGAGCTCGAGCAGCGCCGCACGTGGCACGACGCGACCCGCGCGCCGCATCAGGGCGATCAACAGATCGACCTCGAGGCCGGTGAGCTCGACCGGGCTACCGTCGA
>JBFWXW010000009.1:0-132141 GCA_050187075.1 Kofleriaceae bacterium
CACTGTTCAGTTGCCGCATCGCGGATCGTGCGGAGCTCGCCGTGCGCGTGTGCGCAGCGAGGTGCGTAACGGACTGCGATGGCGAGCAGGACCAACCCGATCATCGAGCTCTGATCCATCCCCACGCGGTGAGCTCATGGGTCAAGCGCGTTCCATTTGGTAACACGCTCGTCTGCGGAACCATGAACGGCCGCACGAGCAGGAACCATGCAGTCGCTCCCGCGAACGCGAGCACTTCATAAACCGCGGCGGTGGCCCTGTTGCGACGCCAGTGATCGAGCGCGAGTTGCGCTTCGAGCTCGCGCTCTGATGGTGGGATCTGGGCACCAACGCGCATCCGGAGGTTCTACCGACTCCCTGCACCGAGCTGGCGCTCGCTCATTTCGCGATTGACTCACGTTTCGGTTCGTGGTCTTACCAATTGGTCTTACCACGTTAGGACTCCGACCAATGTCGTTACCCGAGCTGACCGAAGTCGAACCCGAACCCACCGCGATCGAGTCGGTGTTCGAGAAGATCCTCGCTGACATCGTCAAGGGTGTTCACCCCGCGGGCACGCGCTTGCCCGCCGAGCGTGAGCTGGCTCGGTTGCTCGGCGCCTCGCGTCCGACGCTGCGCGAGGCGTTGCGCCGGCTCGGCGAGTGGAACCTGGTCGAGCCGCGTCGCGGCTCCGGGATCGTGGTCCGGCCGTATCGCGACTGGTCGATCGAGGTACTCGCCGGATACCTCCGCTATGGCAAGCCGGATGTCAGCCAGCCGTCGATCGGGCAGCTGCTCATCGACATGTTCGCGATGCGCCGCGCGATCATGCTGGAGGTCGTCCGGCTGACCGCCCCGCGGGTTCCCAGCGGCGGAACGCAAGGGGCGCGGATCGCGATGGCGCGCGCGTGGGCGCTGCGCGATCAACCGACGTATACCCAGGAGGACTTCGAGGTGATGCGCCAGCTCGTCGAAGCTGCGCGGTTCACGCCGGGGCTGTGGCTGCTCAATCGGGTCGCCGACATCTGGCTCGACGCCGCCGCCGCGCTGCGGTTCGCGATCCGAGCGCCGGACGATTACGTCGCGGTCCACACCAGGTTCTTCGACCTGATCGAAGCCAGCGATCCCGCCGCCGCGCGCGCGGTGATGTCTGACTACCTCGAGCGCCACGACGAACAGCTCGTCAAGGTGCTGCAGGTCGTGGCCTGACCACGCGGCCTGACCACGCGGCCTGACCACGCGGCCTGACCACGCGGTCCCGCTCAGGCGCTCAAGGCGCAAGGCAGACGCCGACCAGCACGGTGTCGGCTGCGAACGCGCAGCGCAGCTGATAGCAGGCGCCGCGGTCCATGCCGTCGGCGAGCATCTGATCCGCCAGCGCAACGGGATCGCAGATCAGCGAGCACAGATCGTCCTCGGGCAACGCAGCCGCGAGCGTGCACAGATCGGGCTGGTCGCGCTCGGAGACCGTGGTGATCTCCGAGATGTCGACGAACGTTCCGTCGCGCATCACCTGTGGGATCGGAGCCGCGTCCTGCACGGCGCAACCACCGAGTGCGATCACCAACGCGAACGTCGTCGACTTGACCAAGTCATCCCTCGTGAGGCGCGTCAGCGCCGGACGACCGTGCTCACTCCGGGCAAACGACGACCGTCGCGACGCCGCCACCTTCGGTGGGGCACTCGATCGAACGGCAGAACTCCGTGTCTCGAACCATCCGCGCCGCGAACGCGGGGAGATCGCAGATCAGCGAGCACGCGCTGTCGATGGGTTGGTCATCCGCGAGCTTGCACAGCTCGGTGAACGTTGCGTCCTCCTCGATCGCGCGAGGCCGACCCAGATCCAGCGTGTCGTTGAAATCGCGCGGACGCTCTTCGACGCCGGCGATCTCGACGGTCGCGATGTCGATCATGACGCCATAGTCGTTGAAGATCTCGACCTCGGTCGCGCGGGTCCCGGTGGTGCCTTCCGCCGTCGCAACACGCGCGGGTTCACGAGCGGATTCGGGTGGCAGCTCGTCAACACAGGCTGCGAAAGCTAGGGCGAGGAAAGCGAGCTTCTTCAACGTCAGCCTCCTTGTTCAGAGTCCGAATAAACGGACCATTGTTGACGATAAGGAAGTGATGTTGGGATCGCAAGGTAAGTGATGTAGGCATCACGCGATTTTTTTTGGGAATTCTCCGACGGTGCGACATCACACATTGCCGCGGGGAGTGTGCACGCACGTGCAGCTCACCACGTTGATTGACTCGCGTCTCAACTAGATAGCTGCGCGCGCGCATTGCCATACATCGCCGTCGCAGTCGCGTCGCACCGTGCCGACGCTGCACGCGGATCGCGAAGTCGTTATCTAACCAGATCGAGCGCTGACTCTCGATCTGATTCACGCCAGCGACGGTCGCGCTTCACCGTCGACGCACGCATCACGTACCCGGTCAGGTTCCGGCTTCGATCTTCACACCGAGCGGAACCTTCACCGTCGTGACTTCCTCGCGCGCCATCGGATCCGGGTTCGCGGTGATCCCCATCTGCAGGACGATGATCTCCTCGCCGCCACGCGTCACCGCGTGCAACTCGGTTCCACCGTCGCCCGCCTTGCACTGCACCCCGGTGAGCGCATTCATCGCGGGTGCCGGCGTGAAGACCGCGCACGCACCCTTGTAGGTCCCCACCGAATGGCTGATCTGCTTTCCGGTCTCGTCGGTGGTCGCCAGAAACACGTCGGCCATCTCGCCGTGCTGCTGAATTCCCCAGGACACGGCGATCTTCTTGGCGAGCACCGCAGGCCCGTCCTGGCTCGCCTCGCCCCCGGCGGTCGTCGTGGACTGCGTGCCACCGCAGCCCAGACACCACGCCGCGAGGACACCAAGGGCCCACGAAGGAATCACCCGCGCGCCGTCGCGGCCGCTCCAGCCCCACGGGCTTCGCTGCTGCTCGGTCACATGGCCACGGGTAGGCTCGATCATCGCGCCTCGCCGGCGGTGCGCCTCGGGCGTGATCATCGATCGATTCATCCAGTCGCGTGCCCTAACGATCGTCAAGCGCTTCATGACGGCAAGCTACTCGAGGGCTCGTCGAAAAACCAACCCGGCCGGCCACCGCATGGTGCGCGCGTTCGCGCACCGTGGATCCGCGGCACGGCGGGTGCCAGACAGCGTAAGATGTCCACGACATGTCATTGGCCCGGATGGTGGTCATCGAGGGTCCCGACATCGGGCGCGAGTTCGAGCTCCCGTTGCGGGGCGGCACCGTGGGTCGCGGCGATGGAGCCCTCGTCCAGCTGACCGATCCAACGGTGTCCAGGCAGCACGGTCTGATCGAGCTCCGCGATGGGGCGCTGTGCTGGGTCGACGATAGCGGCAAGACGCGAACGCTGATCAACGGGCGCTCGGTCACGGTGCATCGCCTCGAGACGGGCGACGAAATCGTGTTGGGCTCGACCAAGATGACGTACCTGCCCAGCGACGGTGTCGCGGTGACCCGCGCGTCGAGCCACGTGACGATGGAGGTCAACAGCCGCCAGCTGATCGCATTGGTCGGCGGCGACGATCGCGCGCGGCGCCATCTCGCGACGGTCGCGCAGCTCGGCGACCGGCTGCGCAGCGAGACCGCGTCTGGGCGCGACGCCGTGGCACGGGCTGCGTGTGACGCCGCGGTCGCAGCGCTCGGTGCGCATCGCGCGTTCGTGCTCGCGACCGCACGCCGGGTCGCGCCGCTGGCAGCCGCGGTCATCGGCCCCGATTCGACCCAGCTCCAGGCCCCGCAGGACCTGGTCGACAAGGTGGTTCAGCAGCGCCAGGTGGTCACGGCCCAAACGGGTGGTCGGGCGCTGATCGCCGCGCCGATCCACGGCGGTGCCGACGAGGTGATCGGCATCCTGTGGGTGGATCGCAAGGGTCACGACTGGGATCAGATCGACGCGCTCGCTGCGGGGTGCCTCGCGCATCTGACCGGCGCCGCGTGGGCAGGTGCGGACGCACGCGATCAGCTGAGCCGGCGCGCGGATGCGCTCGAGGAACAACTGACCGGCGCCACACCGGGTGCCGCGCCTGGTGCCGCGGATGGCGAGCTGGTCGGGCGCTCGGCAAAGGCTCAGCAGATCAGCGCGTTCGTGGCGCGGGTCGGGCCCAGTGATGCAACGGTGCTGCTGGGGGGCGAGTCGGGCTCCGGCAAGGAGATGGTCGCCCGTGCGATCCACCGCGCGAGCCGGCGTGCCAAGGGCCCATGCGTCGCGGTGAACTGTGCCGCGTTGACCGAGTCACTGATCGAGAGTGAGTTGTTCGGGCACGAGAAGGGGGCGTTCACCGGGGCCACGGAGCGCAAGGCGGGGCGGTTCGAGATGGCCGACCGCGGCACGCTGTTTCTCGATGAGGTTGGCGAGCTGCCGCTCGGCCTGCAGACCAAGTTCCTGCGGGTTCTGGAAGAGCGACGGTTCGAGCGCGTCGGTGGTCAAAAGCCGATCGAAGTCGACGTCCGCGTCGTCGCAGCCACCAATCGCGACCTCTCGGAGATGGTCAGGCGCGGAACGTTTCGCGAGGACCTGTTCTATCGGCTCAGCGTGATCCAGGTCGAGGTTCCGCCGCTGCGCGAACGCCTCGACGACGTACCGCTGCTGGCCGAGCATTTTCTGGCGCGCTTCAAGAGCCAGGCGGCGCGCAGGATCTCGGGGTTCTCCGCCGAGGCGCTCGCCGCGATGACCCGCTACAGCTGGCCAGGCAACGTCCGCGAGCTACGCAACGCGGTCGAACGCGCGATCGTGCTCGGCGAGCGCGAACAGATCATGGCACCTGACCTGCCGCCGCAGGTGCTTGCGATGGCGGCGCCGCCGCGAGCTCGCAGCGCGACGCCAACGCCAACCCTCGGGTCATCGATCTCGTCACCGGCGATGATCGTGCCTCCGCCCGCTACGCCAGCACCATCGATCCCGCCGGCTCCCACGACGAGCGCAAGACCAGGCCCTGCCAGGTCGCTGCGCGAGCTGGAGAAGGAGGGCATCCTCGCCGCGCTTGCGGCCACCAGCGGCAACAAGGCCCAAGCGGCAGCGATCCTCGAGATCGATCGATCGACGCTCTACAAAAAGCTAAAGGACTACGGAATCGAGGGATAGCTGTGATTCCGACACCTTGACCGACTGCACAGTGGCCGTCTCCGTCTCGTCTACCGACCCCTTGGCAAATCGACCCGAAGCCATCGCGTCCGCGAGCGTGGTGGCATGTCAAAGCTACATGCACCCGCGACCATCGTTGCCGACCTCATGGCGGCTATGCTCACCGACCCGACCATCTCCAGCGCGATCTTCCAGTTGTTTCCTTCCGGAAACGCGCACCTGGTGCTTTCAGCACTCGTGGCGATCTCTGGGCTCATCGCTCGTAGATCGCGTCGGAGCAGCCTGATTTTGATTCGCTGAATTATGGGGACCGCGCAGGCCTGCTTGTTTTACAAATCGACCCGAACCTAAAATAGGGCCGTGCGGGCCGGGAGATTCGAAACTGGAACATGGGGATATCCGGCGTTTGTCCCTGCGCCACTCCCGCCCGCTCCTCCCATCAACCTCTCCCGAATCACGCGGCTGATCTCCGAGGCCGACCAGGCGCTTGGTCGTCTCGATGGTGTGGCGACCACACTGCCGAACCCCGAGCTCTTCGTCGCGATGTACATCCATCGTGAGGCTGTTCTCAGCTCGCAAATCGAGGGCACCCAAGCCTCCTTGACCGATGTGCTGGAATTCGAGGACGCGGATGCGGAGGAATCGGCCGACGTCTCCGAGGTCGTGAACTACGTAGCAGCCATGCGCTTGGGGATCGAGCGTCTCGAGTCACTGCCGTTGTCGCTGCGGCTCATCAAAGAGATCCACGGCCGCCTGATGCAGGGTGTCCGAGGCGAGAATCGGTCACCGGGCGAGTTTCGGCGGACACAAAACTGGATTGGGCCCCCAGGGTCGACGCGAGAAACCGCGAGCTTTGTGCCGCCGCCGCCAGCCGTGATGACCGAGGCCCTCGGGCATCTCGAGGTGTTTCTTCACGACGACTCGCTACCCACTCTCGTTCACGCCGCGCTCTGCCACGCACAATTCGAAACGATTCACCCGTTTCTCGATGGCAACGGCCGTGTCGGTCGCCTTTTGGTGACGTTCCTGCTGTGCCAACGCGGAGTGCTTCACCAACCATTGCTGTACCTCAGCCACTATCTCAAGCGCCATCGGACCGAGTACTACGACCGTCTCCAAGCCATCCGCGTTGACGGACGATGGGAGGAGTGGCTCGAGTTCTTCCTCCGCGGCGTGAAGGAAGTCTCCATCGAGGCGACGTCCACTTCGCGAAACATCCTTTCCTTGCGCCACCGTCACCGACAACAGCTGCAGGACGCCGGAGGAGGCGCGAGCGGAAATCTTCTTCGACTGCATGACGTCCTGTTTCAGCACCCCATCTGTTCAGCGGCCAGCATAGAGCGCAGACTGAACATCACGGCTGCGACTGCGAACAGCCTTATCCGCAAGATGGTGGAGCTGGGCATCCTTGTTCAAAAGACACAGGGACGCCGCAATCGCCGGTTCACCTTCGAGGAGTTTCTGAACCTCTTCGAGGACGAGCCTCAGACGTTCCACAACGCGGACCAAGAACCGCCGGGCGAAGGGTGAGTTCATAATCCCGCTGCTCTCGCGTCCAACACAACCGAGCGCCGCCCCGCCACCTTGCCGTTCTCGACTCGTACAATCTCGTAGACCTTTACGGTGGCCGGTCCTGGCCCTGGCTCAACGCACACCGTTCGCCCACCAGCAGCCTCGCGCAGACGAGTCCGCTCAGCAGCAATGAGCTTGTCCCGTTCGCGCTTCGCAGCAACGACCTTTCGTTGGGCTCGTGCAATGGCCGGCTGATCTCCCTGCGCGCGTACGCCAATCAGGACCAGCACGGCGTCCTCAACCCGAGCGATGGCCGCGCAGAGCTCCGTCTCCTTGCCGTCTTCCTTTTCCGGCACCCTCTCGACGAGAGCACGATGGTCTGACGTTGCAGGATTTTGGGCGTTCTTGAATGACTTGGCGCGGTTGAGAAACTACGGCCAAAAAGCTAAAGGACTACGGAATCGAGGGTTGAATCCAGCGACGAACGCTAGCGAGGGTTCTTGCGCGGGCGACCGCGACGGCGAGGCTGGTCGCCGTTGCCGAAATCGAGCTCCTCTGCGAACCGCTCTTCGACGAGGTCATCGACCGAGGTGTGAAGAGAGTCCAACCTGCGAAGCTCCTCGCGCTCGAACTCGGCGAACGAAGTATAAATGCGCGGAATCCCAGAAGACATTGTGCTCCTTAACGAGGACATCCCACATGTCCTACATCTGTCTACAAAGTACGCGCGAAGCCTGTTTGGACCAACTTTTTGTTCGAACAATGCGCGGCGATTGCGCGCGCAGGCCGCCGTCTCCGACGACAAATGGCGATCGTCATAGCCCCGTGTTACTCGCGACTCATGACCCGAATCGTCGCGGTCGCTAACCAAAAAGGTGGGGTCGGCAAGACCACCACGGCGATCAATCTCGCGGCATCCGTTGCCTCGCGCGGCTATCGCGTGTTGCTGGTGGATTGCGATCCGCAGGGCAACGCCTCCTCCGGTGTGGGGTACCCGCGAGAACGCGTCGAGCTATCGCTCTACGACGCGCTGGTCGGAGACGTGTCGTTGGAGGATGCGATCCGGCCCACCGACATCACGACGCTGTTCGTGGTGCCCGCGACCACGGACCTGGTCGGCGCGGAGATCGAGTTGATCTCGGCGGAGCGCAGGGAACGCTTCCTCGCGGACGCGCTCGCGCAGGTGGCCTACGGCTACGACTACGTCGTGCTCGATTGCCCGCCCTCGCTCGGCCTGCTCACGCTCAACGCATTGGTGGCGGCCGATGGCGTCATCGTGCCGATGCAGGCGGAATACTTCGCGCTCGAGGGCCTCTCCGCGCTCACCTCGACGATCGAGAAGGTGAAGAGCGCGTACAACCCGTCACTCACGATCGATGGCGTGTTGTTCACGATGTTCGATGGCCGGCTCAGCGTGGCGAATCAGGTCCGCGCCGAGGTCGCAAAGTTCTTCGGCGACAAGGTGTTCGACGAAACCGTTCCGCGGAACGTGAGGCTTTCCGAAGCGCCAAGTCACGGCAAGCCCGTGTTGCTCTACGACCTGCGGTGCCCAGGGACAAAGAGCTACCTCGCGGTCGCGGAGGAGTTCCTCGATCGCACGTTGATGGTCGAGGCACCGAAGGGACAGCCAGCGGCATGATGGGCGATACCAAGAAGCGTGGGCTAGGTCGTGGACTTGGTGCGCTGATGCCAAGCGCGGCACCGGCAGGTACCACACCGCCGATGGCGCCGATCACCGCCCTTCCGACGGCGACGCGATCGCGCCCGTACTTCGCGGCCGGCATCGACGAGCTCTATCCGAGCCCCGAGCAACCGCGGCGCAAGTTCGATGATGGCAAGCTCGCGGAGCTCGCGGATTCGATCAAGGTCCATGGCGTGATCGTTCCGCTGGTGGTCCGACCGCGACCCACCGGCGGTGGTTACTTCCTGATCGCAGGTGAGCGCCGGTGGCGCGCGGCGCAGCGCGCCGGCGTGCATCAGATCCCGGTCGTGGTCCAGGACGTCGAGGAAGGCACCGCGCTCGAGCGCGCGCTGGTCGAGAACCTACAGCGCGCCGACCTCGGCCCGCTCGAGGAGGCGACGGCCTATCAGCGGTTGGTCAGCGAATTCGGGCTGAGTCAGGACGAGATCGCCGAGCGCATTGGCAAGGATCGCAGCACCGTCGCGAACACGATCCGCTTGCTCAAGCTCCCGGACTCCGTGCGCCAGCTCGTTGAAGACGAGCGGTTGTCCATGGGCCACGCCCGCGCCCTGCTCGGCCTCGACACGCCGGATGCGATCGAGATCGCCGCGCGCAAGGTCGTCGACAAGCAACTGTCGGTCCGGGCCACCGAGCAACTGGTCAAGACCGCCCGCGAGCCGCGTCCCAGCGAACCGCGTCGAGCAGCGCCCGCGAAGTCGGCGTCGGTCCGCGACCTCGAAGAGCGGCTCACACGGTCGCTCGGTGGTCCGGTCTCGATCACCGAGGATGAGCCGGGCAAAGCCGGGCGGATCGAGATCCGCTACCTCAATCTCGACCATCTCGAACAACTGCTGGATCGCCTACTGTAGGCTGTCCCGGTTCGGGCGCCTCCGGCCGGATGTCCGTTGCGCACTCGTAACGTGGGCAAGCAATCGGCTGACGCTTCGGTGGCGCTGATCGAGGATCCTGCTCCGAGATTTGCGATACTCGGGGTTCGCTAGATGCAGGAACGCGAACACGATCGGATGCCATTCACCGTCCAGGTCGAGTTCCGAACCGCGTCCTCCTTCCTGGTCGCGTACTCGATGAACCTGTCGCGTGGCGGGATGTTCCTCGAAACCGAGCAGGACATCCCGATCGGATCGATCACCGAGGTCGGGCTGCGAATTCCAGGTGCCGACGTGATCCACCTCGTCGGTGTCGTGGCGTGGCGACGAGGGCTCGATAGTCCGGAGGGGCCACCGGGGCTCGGCATCGAGTTTCAGGAGGTGGTCCCGCAGCTCGGCGTCGTCATCGACCGGCTGGTCTCCACGTTCCACGGCGTGAAGATCCTCGTGCTATCGGGCGACCGGCAGGACCGCATGACGCTATCACGCGCGATCAAGTCGATCATCAGCACGTCGGACGTGCTGCAGGCACCCGACACGGCGGTCGCTGCGACCCTGCTCACGCGCGACATCGACCTGGCGGTCGTCGACCTCGACTTCGATGTCGAAGGAGCGCTGAAGACGCTGCGCGCCGCCAAGGCGCTGATGCCGCCGATTCCGATCGTCGCGATCACATCGAGCACTCGGCTGCGGGAGCATGCGCGAGCCGCCGGCGCCGACGAGCTCGCGACCAATCCGCCGCCATTTGCCGAGCTTCAGGTCGTGCTGGTTCGCGCGCTGAGCAAGCCGGTTGCGGTGCGTCGCACCACCAACAAGCCGCTGTAGGGCTCATCCGCCAGTTGCTGCGGTGAGCTCGCTCAGCCGCGCCGCCGGGTCGCCGCGGTCACCGTGTTCTCGAGCAGACATGCGATCGTCATGGGGCCCACGCCGCCCGGCACCGGCGTGATCGCCGAGGCGCGTTGGCTCGCCACCGCAAACTCGACGTCGCCGACGAGCTTGCCGTTGCCAAGCCGGTTGATGCCGACATCGAGAACGATCGCACCGTCGGCGATCCACTCGCCGCGCACCATCTCGGGACGGCCGATCGCGGCCACGACGATGTCCGCGCGCCGAACCTCGGCGGCGAGCTCGCGCGTCTTGGAGTGACAGAGCGTGACGGTCGCGTTCGCGTTCGACAGCAGCAGCGCGATCGGCTTGCCGACCAGCACGCTGCGGCCGAGCACCACGGCGCGGGCGCCAGCGAGCTGAGCGTCGATCTCCCGCAACAGCCGCATGCAGCCGCTGGGCGTGCACGGCGCGAACACCGGCCTGCCCTGCGCCAGAAACCCGAGGCTCGTTGGATGGAGACCGTCGACATCCTTCGCGGGATCGAGCGCGCGGATCACGGCGTCGCTATCCAGATGAGCGGGCAACGGCAGCTGGACCAGAATTCCGTCGACGCCGGGATCCTCATTGAGGCTGTCGACCAGCGCCATCAGCTGTTGCTGCGACGTGTCGGCGGCGAGCTTGTGATCGCGCACGTCGACATTGGCCTCGCGCGCGGCCTTGGTCTTGCTGCGGACGTATACCGCCGACGCGGGATCGTCGCCGACGAGGACCACTGCCAGCGTGGGTACGACGCCACGACCGCGCAGCTGGAGGGCAGCCGACGCGACCTCGGCGCGTAACCGCGCTGCGACCGCCTTGCCCTCGATCACACGCGCGGTCATGAGCCGCCTGCTGCCGACGAGCTGCCGCCGCTCGACGATGACCCACCCGAGGACCCGCCGCCCGACGTCGAGCCTCCGGACGATCCGCCACCGGAGCCCCCACCGCTCGGCGATGGGCTGCTCGAGGAAGCCCCGCTGGACGCGGCGCTGGATGGCGACTCGCTGCTCGTCGACGACTTGTCATTCGAGGACGACTTGTCCGTCGACGACGACTCGCTGGGCTTGGACGACGCGTAGAGGTCCTTGTACCAGCCACCACCCTTGAGCTGGAACGCCGTCCGCGAGATCACGCGCTCGAGCTTCTCGGCCCCACAGGCTTCGCACACCGTCTTCTCCGGGTCGCTCATCCGTTGCTGGTACTCGAACTCTCGTCCGCACGCTTTGCACTGATACTCGTAAACCGGCATGTACTCCTCTACTCACGTCGTCACTCGTGAAGCGAAACGATCCGGACGCCGAGCTCGCCCTCGACGTCGATCAGCTCACCGTGGCCGATCAATTGGCCGCCCGCACGCACTTCGAACGGCCCTGCTAATGGCCGACCGAGCGTCACGATCTGACCGACCGCGAGCTCCCCGAGCTGACGCACGCTGAGCCGACTCGTTCCGAGTTGAACGATGAGCTCGAGATGTGCGTCGTCCGGTAGTGCCACGTCCCGCCGTATATACCCGGTCGCGACCGTTGCCTCCAAGCTGTGCGGACGTGCGGACAGCCCGATCGAACCGTCTCCGATCACGAGCTCCGCATCGCCGAGCGCCCGGTCGAGCGTCACGATGTCGCGGCATGCCAGCTGGCGTAGGGCGGCGCGATCGATCGCGCACCGGCCGACCACGACCGGCAGCTCGAGCCACGATGATCGGTTCGCGATCGGCGGAGCTCGCAGCTCCAGCTCATCGGGGAGGATGACCACGGCGGTCGCGTGCGAGCCGCCGAGCTCGACCGCAAGCTCGATCGCGGTGCCGCGGGGGTCGGGCGCACGAAACACCGGCCACACCTCGCCGCGGATCCCTGTGTCCTCCACCGCCGCCGCGACCGCGAGCGCCCAGATCGCTTTTTCGGTGTGGCCGAGTGGCCGAGGCGCCGCCAGCTCCTCGGGGCCACCGAGCACGGACTGCGCGAGCGCGCGAACCGCCGCCGCAGATCCGGCGATGATGACCGATTGACCGCTCGCCCGAAGCTCGGCGAACGCTGCATACGGGTCGACGACCGGGCGACCAACGCCGATCATCCGGACGTCGACCGGGCCTTTGGCGAGGCGTTCGAGCCGGGCGAACGGACCTCGCAGCGACCGAGCGGACATCCATCGTGCGATCGTCGTCGTGAGCGACGCGGCGCGACGGGTCACGCGCGGAACGCGTTCGAACGGAAACGGAGAAAAATTTCGTCCGGTCACCACCACTGGTACGCTTTTATCCTACATCCGACCACCCGAGGTACGCCTTGCAAGAGCGACGACTTGGTTATCGAATCCCGTTCGAGGCGATGGTGACATCGTACGTGCACGATCGCCCCGTGCGCGGACTGTCGTCGAACCTGAGCGACACCGGCCTCAGCATGTCGGCGATCTCGATGCTCGCCCCACCTCCCGGGCTCGTCGTGGGCCTGGAGCTCGATATCCCGGGGATCGAGGATTCGATCTGGGCGTCCGGGCAGATCTGCTACCGCAAGGCGGATCGCCTGGCGTCCGGGCTCGGTGTGCGATTTCTGGCGATGGCAAAGAGCCAGGCGCGAATGATTCGTGATTACTGCGTCGAGGCGCGCCGCACGCACCTGGGTACCCTGCTCGCGCGAATTCGAGCTTAGGCAAGCGTCGCCGCCGGCCAGCGGCTATTCTTGAAGCTCGATGCGCCGTCTCCGACTGGTCCTCGCGTGCGCGCTCGCCGCCGCACCCGTCGCGCCTGCTCTCGCACAACCCGCAGACTGGGGCGTCCAGCGCGATCCGTTCGATAAGACGGTGATCGCCCGCTACAAGGCGATCCTCGCGAAGAACCCGCACGATGCGTCGGCGATCGCGAAGTTACTCGAGATGTATCGGCGGTACCGGTCCGTCGACCTGCTCAAGGACGAGTACCAAAAGCAGCTCGACAAGCGCGACGATTGGTCCGCACTGGTCGTGATCGGCCGGCTCTATCGCGCCACCGGCGACGACGTACGCGCGCTCGATCTATTCACGCGAGCGGTCACCAAGCAGGCGAGCGACGCGCAGACCTGGATCTTGATCGGCGAGCTACAGAAGGCCGGTGGCAAGCCGGGCGAGGCACGGGCCGCGTATGACAAGGCACTCGGCCACGCGTCCAGCAAGGACCTCAAGAAGAAGGCGCTGCGCTCGCTCGCGGACCTCGCGCTTGCTACTGGCGACAAGGATGCCGCCGACGGCTACTTCAAGCAGTTCCTCGATCTCGATCCGAAGAATGCGCAGCTGTGGATCGAGCGCGGCGACGCGATGCTGGCTGCCGGCAAACACGCCGTGGCACTCGAGAGCTACGGCGCTGCGGAGAAACTGCTGGGCTCCGATCCCGCGCGTCGTGTCGAGGTCATCTCGCGGCGCGGTCAGGCGCTCGACGCGATGGCCAAAGACGACGAGGCGGTCGCCGAGTATCGACGAGCGATCAAGCTCGCGCCCAAGGGCTATTACCTCGAGGTCGAGCTCACCGGCCGGATCATCGACATCTATCGGCGCAAGCAGAACCTGTCGGCGCTGCTGACGCATTACGAGAAGGAGTGGCCCGAAGGCCGGCGCGGACACTTCGAGTGGGACACGCTCGGCCGGCTGTACGAGGAGACCGGAGCCCAGGACAAGGCGATCGGTGCGCTCAAGCGCGCCGTCGGCAAGGCTCCGTGGGAGCTCGACACCCAGCGCCGGCTGATCCAGCTGCTCGAGAACTCTGGCCGCGACGAAGAAGCGCTCGCGCAATACGAGGCCGTGGTTCGCGCAGCTCCGGGCGAGGCACGATTTCAGCTCGAGCTCGCAGAGCGCTACTGGCGCCGCGGCCATGAGAAGAAGGCGCTCGAGTCACTCGGCCGGCTGCAGAGTCGGTTTCCGAGCGACGCGGGCGTGCTGTCCGCGATCGCCGATATGTATCAGCGGTGGGGCAAGGAAGATCTCGCGATCGCGGAGTACGAACGGCTGTCCAAGCTCGAGCCCGACGATCCGGGGCACCTGATCACGCTCGGCGAGCAATACTGGCAAAAGGGCGACAAGTCGCGAGCGATCGCCACGTGGAAGAAGGTGACCCAGAGCGGAAAGGCGATCGGCTACGCCAAGCTCGGCGAGGTGATGGCCGAGCACAACCTGCCGACCGAATCGCTCGCGAACTTTGACAAGGCGATCAAGCTCGACGACAAGAACCCCGAGTTCTACAAGGGCCGCGCCAGCCTCCACGAGAGCCAGAAGCACTATCCCGAAGCAGTCGCCGACTGGGAGAAGGTGCTGGCGCTGCTCGGCACCAAGCCCAGCGATCGCGTGGCGCGCCGCGACGCCCGGCGTCACCACGTTCAGCTGATCACGCGGTGGGGCCAGAAGGAACAGCTGTATCGCCGCGACTGGGAGACCAGGTTCAAGAACGGCGACGTCGAAGCGGGCTACTTCCTCGTCGAGTACTACGCCCGCCGGCCGCAGAAAGGGGAGCCGACGGCGACGCTCGAGAAGCTCCACGCCAGGGTTCCCGACGATCACGACATCGTGCTCGATCTGGTCAAGGCGTACCGTCTCGCGCGCAAGTACGACGAATCGGTCGCGTTGCTGCTCGAGCTCGCGAAGACCACGCCGTCGCGCGAACGCGAGGTGTACTGGCAGATCTCGGAGATCAAGCGCGAGGCGCGGCAGGATCGCGAAGCGCTGGAGTGGCAGCAAAAGGCGGTCGCCAAGAGCCCGAGCGACCCGACCGCGTATCAGCGGATGGCCGAGGGCTACGTCGAGATGCAGCAGTTTCCCGAGGCGATCGCCGCGTACGAGAAGGCGATCAAGCTCGATGCGCGCAACAGCAAGGCGCAGTTCGCGCTGGCACAGCTCTACGTGCAGAGTGGACGGCCGATGAAGGCGGCGGAGCTGCTGCGCACCACCTTGCGAACGGCGAGCGACGAAGAGGTGATCGGGCGCGCGGGACGTGAGGCGATCGATCTCGAGGAGATGACCGACACCCTGGGCGAGCTCGAGAAGGTGGTTTCGCCGCTGTCGTTCATGATGGCGCACAAGCCGGTGTATCGCCGCGTGCTGGTCGATCTGTACCTGCGCTACGTGCCGCGCCTGGTCGAGCGGGAGCGTCACGGCACCGACGAGGTGAGACGCGCCGCGCGCGCGGAGCTCAACCGGATCGGCGGCCATGGCCTGCAGCCGTTGCTCGAGGCGTTGCGCGACGAAAAGGACGTCACGCAGCAGCGCGTCGCCGTCGCGGTGCTCGGACACCTCGGCAACAAGGGCGCGGCCGCGCCGCTGGTCCGCATCGCGCGCCAGGAACCACCCAAGGACGGCCGTCACATCGGCACACTCGCCGAGAATCTGGAGCGCGAGGTCAGGGTCGACGCGCTGGTCGCCGCGGGCCGGCTGGCCGATCCGCGTGTGCTGCCGGACGTGTTGCCGCTGATGGACAACGGCGAGGTCGCGATGCGCGAAGCTGCCACGTTCACGCTCGGCCGGTCCGGGGACCGGCGGGCGGTACCCGCGCTGCTGGACGCCCTCGACGATCGACGGGGATCGGTGCAGACGCTGGCATGCTTCGGGCTCGGGCAGATCGACGATCCCCGGGTCGCCGGAGCGTTGATTCGCACGCTGTCGGACGCGCGCCGCGACGACGCCACCCGCGCCGCATGCGCGTACTCGCTCGGTGCGCGTCGCAGCAGCCAGGGCATCCCCGCCCTGCTCGGCGCACTCGCCGACAACCGCGGCGAAGCTCAGCGACTCGCGGCGTGGGCGCTCGGCCAGATCGGCGACGATAAGGCGCTGGGTCCGCTGATCCGCGCGTACTTCTCGCGAGCGGGCCGCTCCGACGATGAGCTGGTCTGGGCGATCGCGCGGACCAGCGGTGCCGGGGTTGGCACGGTCGCAGCCACGGGGTTTGCGGAGTATCCCCTGCGGGGTGGCAAGTACTACGCGTCCGAGGCGATCGCTGCGGTGCCCGGCGAGCTGCCAAAGCCACCGGCGGCCGCGCGGCTCGTCGTAGATCACGCCAGCGACATCGCGCAGGGCCTGCTCGATGCGCTCGGAGAGCACCGCGACGTCGTGGTGTCCGTGCTGACCGATCTCGATAGCGCTCCGATCGATCTCGGCCTCGGTGCGTTGTCGCCAGCCAAGCGCGATCCCAAGGCCCAAGCCGCGATCTCGACGATCGCTGCGGCGATCGCGCCAGCGATCCAGAAGCAGCTCGGCAACGACGATCCGAAGGTGCGCGCCCTCGCAGTCTCGGTGATGGCGAAGCTGGAGGGCGGCAAGGTCACCAAGATCGCGGACCCCGCGATCTTGACCGCGCTCACCGACACCGCTGATCAGGTCCGCGCGGCGGCGATGAACGCGATCGTCACGGTTTCGATTCGCCGGGGATCGGCAGCACCACAGCTGGTCGCAGCGCTCACCAAGCGGCTGAAGACCGGTAGCTGGGCCGATCGCCGGTCGGCTGCGCAGGCGCTCGGACGGTTGAGCAGCATGGCACCGGGCGAGACCGAGCCCGCGCTGCGCACCGCCGCGGCGGACTCGTCGAGCTTCGTGCGGGAAGCCGCCGCATCGGCACTTGGCGGGTTTGGCACGAGCTCGCTCGAGGCGCTGCTCAAGCTCTCGCGCGACGATGTTGCACAGGTGCGAGCGGCGGCCGCCCGCGCGCTCGGCGCGATCCAGCACGATCGCGCGACCAAGCGGAGGGGCGAGCTCACCTCGGACCCGGATCCTCTGGTGCGCGCGGCTGCCGGCGGGATCTAGATCGCGCCGATGGATCGGCCGGGGCGTTCTTTGACGGAGTTCGCGCTAAGGGGGTAGAATTTCAGCGCGATGGATGTGGGCCTCGTCTGCGATGCGTGCAGTGCACTGACCCCGATCGGGGTGCCGCAATGTACGTTGTGCGGCTCTGCCGTCGCACTCGATCAAGCGCACGCCCAGACCACCATTCCAGCCACCACCAACGGGGCCAACATCTGCCCCAAGTGCGGCGCGTCGGTGGCAGGCGGGCACCGGTTTTGTCAGAGCTGCGGCGGCCGAATGCCCGAGGTCCAGAACTTCGAGGGCGTCGACACGCGCGTGCGGTCGCAAGCAGCCGCCGCCGGGCCTCCAGCGAGGGCCACCCCCGCCCCGAAGAATCCACGCAGCACCCTGTTCTTCGGCGGCGCGTTGCAGTCGTCGCGCGCCAAGCTGACGCTGATCCGGGGCGATGGTCAGGATGGCGTGTCGTTCACGCTGGCCGGCAAAGACCACCAGGCCGGCCGAGGCGACGTGCCGATCTCGTTCCCCGACGATCCGTTCCTGTCTCCCGTCCACGTCAACTTCATCTACGCCAACAACCAGCTGACGGTCCGCGACGAGGATTCATTGAATGGCGTGTATGTCCGGATCACCGGCACCGCGGATCTTGTCGCGGGCTCGATGGTCCTCATCGGCGAACAGGTACTCACGGTATCTCCCGCGCCGGTGGGTAAGGACGAGCCCGACGAGGAAGGGACCTATTTCTCGTCGAGTATGCCGCGACCTGCGCAGCTCGAGGTGAAACAGAACCTTCGCGGGGGTGAAACCGGGTGGGTCTACCGCCTCGATCGTGACTCGGTCACGCTCGGTCGTGAGGGCAATGACATCAACTTTCCGGAGGACCCCTTCATTTCCGGGCGACATGCTGAGCTGCGGATCGCCGGGTCCATGCTATCCGTGACCGACCTAGGGTCGAGAAACGGTACGTTCGTCCGCGTGAGTGGAGAGCGCGTGCTACGACACGGCGACTACGTGTTCTTGGGCCAACAGCTGCTCCGCGTAGAGATCGTGTGAAATCTGGCGTGTGAATCTGCTCTGGGAGCCATCATGACCGTCTGCAATCGTTGCGGGAAAGAGAACCAGGATCACTACAAGTTCTGCCTCGGGTGCGGGGCCGAGCTGACGGCTGGACCGAAGCCGGGTGGTGACGTGGCGATGATGAAGACGATGATGCAGGACCCTTCGCAGCCGGCAGGTGGCACTCCCCCGCGCGGCCCGTCGGCGGCGATGCCGATGGCGCAACCGATGCCACATCGTCCGAGCTCCGCCGGGATGGCGGGAATGCAGCCGGGTCCCATGGGCGCCCCCGCGATGCAGCCAGCGCCGATGGGCCCCCCGCCGGGCGTGCCAGGGTTCGCGCAGGGTGGCTTTGCGCCGCAAGCGGCCGCTGGTCGCAGGTGTCCATCGTGCAACACCGATGTGCCGCCGAACTTCCGGTTCTGCGGCAGCTGCGGGTTTCGCATGGACGAGGCCTCGGCACCGGTGCAGATGCCGCAGGCCCCGCGCCCGCAGCCTCAGGCCCAGCGCGCGCGCCTTTCGATGACGCTGATCCGTCCCGACGGCACCGAAGGTGGGACCCACGAGCTTCGTCCCGGCGACAACAAGCTGGGCCGCAACTTTGGCGCGATCTTCGAGAACGATGGGTACCTCTCGCCCGTCCACGCGCAGCTCGACATCCGCGGTCAGGCCGCGGTCGTGCGCGACCTCGACAGCTTGAACGGCGTGTTCGTGAAGATGACGCAGGAAGAGGAGCTCAATCACGGTCAGATCATCCGGATCGGCCAGGAGCTGCTGCGCTTCGAGCAGATCGGCTCGCCCGAACCGACGGCGGATGGAACCGAGCTGATGGGCAGTCCGAACCCGGGGTTCTGGGGCAAGCTGACCGTGATCATCGGGCGCGAGGTCACCGGCGCCGCGTTCCCGCTGCTAGGAGAGAGCGTCACGCTCGGCCGCGAGCGCGGTGAGATCAACTTCCCCGACGACGGGTACGTCTCGGGGCTCCACGCGCGGGTGAGCCTGCGCGATGGCCGCGTGTACCTCTCGGACCTCGGCAGCTCGAATGGAACGTTCGTGAAGGTCAACGGCGAACGCGCCGTGGGGCACGAGTCGTTCGTCTTGCTCGGCCAGCAGCTGTTCCGGCTCAACCTGACGTAACGCTGGCTGCGCCGTCACGGTGCGCGCCAGGCGTCGTCAGCTCGTCACTTCTTGGGCTTGCTGGTGTCCAGCTGGTCGACCGTGGGCGGCTGGTAGTTCTTCTCGACGAACGTGAACGCGTCGGGAATGGTGAGCTTGCCGCCGGGCTCGAAGTCGAGCAGCAGATCGACCTTCTCCCCGGGCTTACCGCCGGGGGTTTGCACCACCAGCTCGTCGTCATTGACGAACCGGATGAACGTCCCGCGCTTCGTGCCGAAGTAGATCTTCACGTTGCGCACGGCGCTGGTGAAACCGTTGCCGCGAATCACGAGGTACTCGCCGCCGTCGGTGTCGCCGGTGTTGCGCGAGAGCCCGGTGACCCGGAGCGTGGTGTCCTCATCGCTACACGACACGAGGGCAAGTAGCAGGAGCAGCGGGACGGCCAGACGCCTCATGGCCCAACGGTACCGAACTTCCGAGCCGTTAGCCAACTCCCAGGCACCGGCAGGGGCTGCGGGAGGCCCGAGCGCGACGCACCCCACATCTGGCGGCCAGGGTGATGTCGACACCCAGGCGGGCGGCGCCTCAGACCAGCTCGCGCCTCGCGAGCTCGCGCCTTCAGATCAGCTCGCGCCTCAGATCAGCTCGCGCCTTCAGATCAGCTCGCGCCTCAGATCAGCTCGCGCCTCAGATCGGCTCGCGCCTCAGATCAGCTCGCGCCTTCAGATCAGCTCGCGCCTCAGATCAGCTCGCGCCTCGCGAGCGCGCGGCGCATCTTCGACAGCGCCTGCTCCTGCAGCTGCCGGATTCGCTCGCGCGACAGGTTGTACTTGTCGCCGATCTCCTTGAGCGTCAGCTCCTGCTCGGTGCCGAGGCCGAACCGCTGGCGCAAGATGTCGGCTTCGATCGGGCGAAGCTCGTGGAGCACCTCGCGAACCTCGGTGGTCAACGCCTCCCACTCGAGGTCGGCGGTGGGCGAAACATCCTCGCGGTCGGGATCCTCGAGCACCTCGCCGAGCACCCTGCCCTCCTCATCTCCGATCGGCTTGTCGATCGACACCGATTGTTCGAGCAGCCAGCTCCGCATCTTCTCGATCTTGTCGAGTGGAATCTGAGTCGCCGCGGCGAGCTCCTCGCTCGTCGGCTGGCGGCCGAGCGCTCCGGTCAGCTGCCGGCGCGCCTTGGTCAGACGATGCTGCGCGTCGATCATGTGCACCGGCAACCGGATCTCGCGGCCCTTGTCGGCGAGGGCACGACTGATCGCGTGGCGAATCCACCAGCTCGCATAGGTCGAGAACCGAAACCCGCGGCGGTAGTCATAGCGCTCCACCGCCTTCATGAGACCGATGTTGCCTTCCTGGATCAGGTCGGCGAGCGCCATCCGACCATGGTTGAACCGACGCGCGATGCTCACGACCAGGCGCAGGTTGGCCTTCACGAACTCATTGCGCGCGGCAGCCGCGGCCCGATTCGCGGCGAACACGCGGCGCAGCCACTCGGTGCGGGGACGCGATCGCCCCAGCGATCCGACATTGCCACCGCGGATCCCGATGCCCAGCGTGATCCGATCGATGGTGCTGAGCGCAGCATCGATGAACAGGTGATCGACGTCGCTCGACCGCAGCTTGCGGGCGGTGCGCTCGACGAGCTTGGTGTACTTGCGCGGGTCGGATTGTTCGGCGGCACGCCGGAGCGCGCGAGCCTCGGGCGAAAGGGCGGTCAGCGGCTCGACCGCCGAGAGGATGTGATCGACGGCCGGTGGATGGGAGAGCACGGCCTCCCACAGCATGATCTCGAGCGCCTCGATCTCGCGCGCCGAGGTGAACTCCTGTTCGGGCCGCAACACGTCGAGTGCCGCCATGTCGCGGAAGTACATCGACAGGTACGTGCCGTTGTCGGGGCGCCGCTTCGCCGCGGCTTGGGTCTCGGTCTCGGGCGCCTCGGCGTCATCGATCGTCCGCGTCTCGGGCTCGCCGCGCTTGGTCCGGCGCGGCGCTTTGGCGGTCATCCTCGCGATCCGGCCGGCACGCCGATCCGCGCCGCGGGTGCTGCGACCGTTCGCACGAACCAATTCGGGAGTCTCAAGCTTCGTGACGATGGCTGCCATCGAACTGCCCTTCCAGCGCAGGCGCGCTACGAAATCAGACGCTCGAGGCCGCCAAATGTTTTGGCGATCGATTCCCCAAGCGGAAAAACTACCTTCGGCGAAACGAAGTTATTCCAGGGCAATCAACGGACTGGGCCGCCAGGGAGACGCGCGGTCGTGGAGCGACGCCTGCGTCAGGGGTGCGACGACGAGTCCTTACGTTCCGCTAGGACAATGATGTGACGCGATTGGTTGCCAAAAAACCGACCGCGCGTGTGATAGCCGCCGGAAATCTCGAGCACTCGGAACCCAGCGGCATGCATCAGCTTGCCGATTTCATGTAGTGAGTACGCGCGGATCGAGATCTCCTGCTCGAGCTGGCGGCCGTCGTCGAACACCACCGAGCGGTTGACCTGGATCCGCGAAGAAAAGTAATTCAGCTCTACTTCTTCGAGCACGACGCACCCATCGCCCTCCCACCACACCCGCGTCGGCAGGTCCGCGATCACGTAGTCGCGGTTGAGGATCTCGAGCAACAGCCTGCCCCCCGGCTTCAGCGCGCGGGCGACGTTTGCCATCGTTTTCTTGTTGGTCTCATCGTCGAAATACCCGAACGTCGAGAACAAGCAGTACGCGCCGTCGAACTGACCTTCGAAGTCCAGCTCGCGCATGTCGCCGCGGATGAAGTTGATTGTCAGGTTGCGGCGCTGCGCTTCCTCTCCGCCTCGCACGAGCAACGGCGTGGAGAGATCGAGGCCGACGACGTGGAACCCGCGCGCGGCAAGCTCCATCGCGTGACGGCCATAGCCACACCCGAGATCAAGCACCTGGGCGCCAGGCTGTAGCCCCATCGCGTCGATCACGAACTCTGCCTCGGACTGCGTGGCCTGCGGCGTCAAGAACGGCAGCGTACGGAGGTAATCCTCGTCGAACAGATCGACAAACCACGCCTTGGTGCGCGGCGAGCCCTTCGGGTCCGCCTTCGGGTCGGCCTTGGAATCCGACTTCGGAGCGGCGGCCGGGGTAGCCGCCAGCGGTGGCGTCTTGGGTTTGGGCGGCGGCGACGGCGGGGCCTTGTGCGGCGTCGGCGGCGGTTGACCCGGCGTACCTGCAGGCGCGGGTGGTGGCGTCGCGGCCGCTGGCGTGGCCGCGGCAGCTGGCTGCGCAGGATGTGCGCTCGCGGACGCGGCCGCGTGTCCCGCCGGTGGCGCCGGTGGCGGCGGTGGCGGGGCATGAGCCGGCGGCGGCGAAGCCGTCGCTGCCGCTGGCGGTGGCGCGACGGCAGGTGGCGGCACGGACGCCGGACGCGAGCGCTGCGCGGCGGTCAGCGGCGGCGGTGTGCTCGGCGGCTTCGACTTGCGAACCACCGGCTCCTCGACATCGACCTCGAAATCAACCGAGCTGTCGCGAACGCCGGGGGTCCTCGATCTGGGCGCGCCTGGACGGTCGTCCTGAATCTCGATGTCCACGGCAGACAGCGGCTGTGTTCGGTTTGAATCGTCGCCACCTGCTGGGGCGGGCACCCCGCGCGCCAGCCCCGGTGCGGATGGCCGAGGCGGTGGCGACGATGCAGGCGCGGACTGCACGGCCAGCGGCGGGCTCGCCGCGCGCACTGCCTCGCGCACTTCCTCCATGTCCTCGTCCGAAAGCGAGACCGTTTGCTGGCGATTGACGCGCGGTTTTAGCGCCTCAGGCACGCGCGTGGGGCGCGAATGCTCGGCGGAATTGACCGCCTTGGCAACCGCGTGATCGATCGGGATCGACGCCGAGAACTGGGATTCTTCGGGCGGATCGGAGTCCAGCGTGGTCCCGCCATCCAGGTCGTACTCGACCTCGTCGGTGCCGGGCTTGGAGCCGCGCGGTGCGGTGGTGGTCCGCGGCTTGGAAACCGCGGCCGCGAGATCGGGTTCGGTCTTCGCGCCGGTGATCGCCTCGATCGTGGGCGACGCCAGACGCGCAACGCCATCCGACGGCGACGGTTGGCCCGACGGATCGGTGAGTCCGAGCGCCTCGAGATCCACGGCGCTCATCTCGCGGGTCTTGGTCTCGAAGCTGGTGTCATCGTCGCCGACCCCGTCGAGCTGCGTGGGGATCGGCTCGGTGGTGTCGACCCGTCCGACCGGCTCGGACCCGTCGCTCTTGAAGCTGTACGCGATCGACATCGCGAGCGACGGATCTTCGGGAACCGGCGCCACCACCGGCGGAGCCGAGCGACGCGGAACGTTGTCCGACGGCACGCGAAGACCACCGCCGCGCCGGCGCCGGCGCCGCCGCTCGGCGGTGGTCATTCCGACTTCGAGGTCGTGGGGATCGTCGTCGCGCTTAGCCACGTCCCCTCCGTACGCCACCGATGCGCTGTCCAAACTGAACCGCCTGGCCGGCCGACACCTCGAGCGCGAGCGCACCGGGCTGGGCGATCATGACCACGGTGGATCCGAGCCTGAACGCACCGAGCTCGTCGCCTCGATCGACGACGACGTCGGTCAGGTCGATCCGATGCCGAGGCATCCGAGGCCTGCGACCGCGAAACTCCACGCTGTCGGGCGCATGAGCGAGCCTGATGTTCCCAACTCCCGCCGCTCCCACCATCACCAGCACGACCTGGCCGAGCGCTCCCGCATCCATGCGGATCACGACGCGCTCGTTGCGCGCGAGCAAACCATCGCGCCGTCCGGCGAGCCGTGGATTCACCGGCCACAACTGGCCCGGCAGGAAGTCGTACGAAACGATGCGTCCCGCGACCGGCGTGTGAACGCGATGATAGTCGCGCGGTGACAGGTACACCGTGACGTAGCTGCCACCCGACAGCTTCGCTGCGAGATCGTCGTCTGCGATCAGCTCGCTCAGCCGGTAGCTCCTGCCTTTTGCCTGAATCAGCTCGCCTGCGTCGGCCACCCCGCAGGCCGCGACCGCGCCATCGCACGGCGAGATCACCGCGTCGGGATCTGGGTCGATCGATCGCGCACCTTCGCGCAACCGCCGGGCGAAGAATTCACCGAGCGATGGATACGCCGAGAGATCGAGCTCCGCCTCTTCGAGATTGGCGCCAACCGCACGCGCAAACGCGCGATACGCCAGGGCCCGCAGGCCGGTCGGCAACGTGCGTCGCGCGCCCCATCCAACGAGCGCCGAATACGCCGCACCCACGTGCGAGCGTTGATCCGCGGCGGCATTGCCTGGCTTGCTGAATTCCACGCGAGACTCGGCAATCCCTCCGGCCCGCGTGGACGATGCCACGCACCCCGGTCCGGAGGCGATCACAGCTGATTCTGCCAGCCAACGCGCCGGGTTACAAGCTTTGGGGCCCAGGGCCTGTGCCGATTCGCATCGGCCGGCTGCGACCGCCTAGCAGTCGTAGTACAGCTGGAACTCGGACGGAACTGGCCGGAGCCGCACGTGGTCGGCCTCGGACTCGCGCTTGTACGCGATCCAGGCGTCGATCAGGTCGCTCGAGAATACATCTCCCTTCATCAGGAACGCGCGATCTTTGTGCAGGGCGTCGAGCGCGGCATCCAGCGACCCGGGCACGGTGGGGACCTCCGCCAGCTCCTCGGGGGACAGCGAATAGATGTCCTTGTCGAGCGGCTCACCTGGGTGGATCCGGTTCTCGATCCCGTCGAGGCCGGCCATCAACATGGCGGCGAACGCCAGGTACGGATTGCACGACGGATCGGGCGAGCGCAGCTCCAGGCGCTTGGCCTTCGGCGAGCTCGAGTACATCGGGATCCGGATCGAGGCCGACCGGTTGCGCGCGGAATATGCGAGGTTCACCGGCGCCTCGTAGCCGGGGACCAAGCGGCGGTAACTGTTGGTGGTCGGGTTGGCGAACGCGCAGATCGCGCCGGCGTGCTTGAGCAACCCACCGATGTAGTGCAGCGCCATGTCAGAAAGGCCTGCATAGCCGTTGCCGGCGAACAGCGGCTTACCGGCCTTCCACAACGACATGTGCGTGTGCATGCCGCTGCCGTTATCGCCGTAGAGCGGCTTGGGCATGAACGTCGCGGTCTTGCCGTGGGCCTTCGCGATGTTCTTGACGATGTACTTATACCAAACGACCTGATCGGCCATCTTGAGCATCGACTCGTACTTCATGTCGATCTCGCACTGGCCCGCGCTCGCGACCTCGTGGTGGTGCGTCTCGACGTCGATGCCGACGCTGATCATCGTGAGCACCATCGCCGCCCGAATGTCGGTGAGCGTGTCGACCGGCGCCGTCGGGAAATAGCCACCCTTGGTGCGCGGCTTGTAGCCGAGATTGCCGCCGGGCTCCTCGCGGTTGGTGTTCCACGTGCCCTCGACCGAGTCGACGTGGAACGACGCGGTGTTCATCTTCTCTTCGTAGCGGATCGAGTCGAACACGAAGAACTCGGCCTCGGGACCGAAGTAGGCGGTGTCCGCGATCCCGGTCGATTTCAAGTAGTCGCTTGCGCGCTTGGCGAGCGAGCGCGGACACCGGCTGTAATGCTCGCGCGTGATCGGATCGACGACGTTGCAGACCAGCGACAGCGTCGGGATCTTGAGGAATGGATCCATCTTCGCGGTGCTGGGATCCGGGACCATCAGCATGTCGGACGAGTTGATCGCCTTCCAGCCGCGGATCGAGGAACCATCGAACCCAAACCCGCTCTCGAGTCCTTCCTCGAGCCGACCGATCGGATAGTTGATGTGCTGCCAGGTGCCGAGGAAGTCGACGAACTTGCAGTCGATCATCTGGGCGTTGTGCTTGGTGATGAGATCCTTGAGCTCGGACGGCGTCATAACTCTCCTGTTCCTCGTGAGCGTTGCGGCTAGATCGCGTCCTCACCGGTCTCCCCGGTGCGGATGCGGATGACCTCGTCGACTGGAGTGATGAAGATCTTGCCGTCGCCGATCTTGCCGGTGCGCGCGGCTTCGCTGATCACGGTGATCACCTGCTGCACGCTGTCGTCGGGGACGATGATCTCGACCTTCACCTTGGGGACGAAGTCCACCACGTAGGCCGAGCCCCGGTAGACCTCCTTCTTCCCACCCGTCCTCCCGAACCCCTTCACCTCGGTGACCGTCATGCCGTGCACTCCGATCTCGGCGAGGCGCTCCTTGACCTCGTCGAGCTTGAACGGCTTGATGATGGCCTCGACCTTCTTCATGTCGAGGATCGTTACCCGATCGGATGTTTCCGGTGGGTTTCGCGGGCGCGAATTCGCGCGCTACGGCTCGGTCATCCGCTCGCGGAACTGGTCGATCCGGCGAACGGCTTCATCGAGGTTGTCGGCGTCGAGCTTGAACTGGATGAACGTCGCGAGGTTGTTCCACTCATGGTCGAGCCGCGCACCGTTCTTCGCGCGATAGGCCTCGTACAACCGGCTGGTCGCGGTGAACCGCGCCCCGACCGACTTGCGCGTGTGCTCGGGCTTGGACGGTTCCTTGGCCGGCTCGCGGCGCGGGCGCGATGGGCGTCGCTGCGGTTCGGACATCACGGCTGCTGGCTCGGACGGCACCACGACGGGTGGGGGCGGCGGCGCGGGCTCGGGAGCCGGCGGATCGATCGATTCGACGATGATGGGGCGTTGCGCTGGCACCGCCGGTGGAGCGGGCGACACGTGCTTGCTCGGGGTGCGAACCATCCACACCAGGACGATCGCGACGATCACGCCGAGCGCGCCCGCCGCGATCACGGTGGCGATCCGCCGCTTGCGGGAGCCGACGCGCTGCCGCGGTGCCACGCCGGTGCCGTGCGCGAGCGGCTGGTGATCGCCGGCAGGCCGTGGCACCGCCGAGGTGGTCGCCAGCTCCGATCCGCTGTCAGGGCGGTCCGCGGTTCCGACCGCAGGCAACACGGCGTCCTGCGCGAGCGCGAACGAGACGGTCGAGATGGTCTGCGTATGGAACTGCTCCTGAAAATCGGCGATGTGGGTCTGCGCCACCCGTTCGTGGAGCTCCCGCTGTGCGGTCATCTCGTCCGCGAACAGCTCGCGCATGAACGCACCGAGCTGATCGGTCGAGATCGTCGGGTTCACCGCGACCAGCGCTTGCTGGATCGCATCGCGCAGCTCGGCCGCGGTCTGATAGCGCTCGCCGGGTGCAGGCCGCAGCGCGGTCGCCACCAGATCGTCGTACTGCGCGAGCGCCGGATCGATGTCGGACGGCAGCTTGTGCTCACCTTTGGCGACCTTCTTGGCCAGCGCGCGGTAATCGGGATCCGGGCTGCTCTCGTACAAGCGCGTGCCGGCGAGCAGCTCGAACAACACCACGCCGGCTGCATAGATGTCGGTGCGATGATCGACCACGCCGCCGCGGATCAACTGCTCGGGCGCCATGTAGCCGAACTTGCCGAACCCGAGCTTTGGATCGGTTGCGGTTCCGCGGATCGCGCTCTTCGCGATCCCGAAATCGATCACCTTGGTCTCGCCCTCGAACGACACCAGGATGTTCGGCGGGGAGATGTCGCAATGGACCAGGTTGAGCGAGACGCCATCCGCGCTGGTGCGGCGGTGCGCGTACGCGAGACCGTTCGCGAGCTCGCGCCCGATGAACAGCGCGAGATCGACGGGCAACCGCATCTTGCGGTGTGACAGCAGCGCGAGCGTCCTGCGCAGATCGCGGCCCTCGACGTATTCGAGCGCGAGAAAGTACTCGTCGCCAACGCGTCCGACCTCGAACACCTGGGCGACGTTGACGTGCTGGAGCTTGATCGCGACCTGAGCTTCGTCGACGAACCGCGAGATGAACTGCGCATCCGCGGCGAGGTGGGGAAGCACCTTCTTGATGACCGCGAGCTTCTCGAACCCGGCGAGGCCGTGCTTGGCAAGAAAGATCTCACCCATCCCGCCCCGCGAGAGTCGCTGAACGAGCAAGTACCTCCCGAACACCTGCGGCAGGCTCGGTTCCAACTGCCCGGTGGGGCCGGTCACTGCCTTATCGGTGCCCGTCTGCACGGTCCCTGTGGCCAAGATAGGTACACCGCCCGGTCGGCGGCTCCAAGGGATCTGTGCGGACCGCCAGAAGTGGCCGGGATCTAAGTGGTTGTGACGTCGTCGGCGGTCTGCTAGCGTGGCCCGGGGTCGATGCGAACGCTCGCTCTTGCGCTCTGTTTGGTCGGCTGCGGCGGGTCGGGTTCGCTGGAGCTGGAGCTGGAGCTTCCGATGCAGGCTGATCTGCGCCCCACCGGAATGACCACGGTCACGGTGACCGCGACGGTCCCCGGCGAGTCACCGATCGCCACCACCAGCGTGCTCGCTGGCAACGCCTTCACCGCCGGGGATCTTCCGATCGGCGACGATGTCCACATCGGCGTCGTGCTGCGCGATGTGTCCAATCGCATCGTCGGGGTCGGGGAAGCCGCGGAGCCGATCACGATCGCGCGCGACGAGACGACCCAGCTCACGATTCCCGTCCGCCGGCCCTTCGTGTTCGCGGCGAGCGGCTCGGAGCTCTACTCGTTCGATCCCACGCTCGATCCGCGGGACGCCAAGTTTCAAGGACAGCTCGGTGTCAGCTCCGCGGAGTTCACGGTGTCCGTCGGTGGCGATCGGCTCGCGGTGATCGCCGGCGCGCAGGTGCAGGTCGTGGTCACGGCCACCAACACCGTGAGTGGAACGATCGCGATTCCCGACGGCGTCACCGACGCCAGCTCGATCCCGGGAACGCACAAGCTCGCCATCGCGCACGGCGGTGGCATCGCGATCGTCGATCTCGACACCAGCACGATGACCAACGCCGAGGTGGGCCCGGTCGATCGCGTGACCGTCGGCCCAGCGGCCGATGGAACGATGTTCGCGTTCGGCCTCGTGGATCGCGCGGCGGTCCCGCAGGATCCACCCGCGCTGACGACGTGCACCGGGGGATCGTCACTGGTCGCGGTCAATGTGGCGACCGGGGCGGCATCGGCTCCGCGCGCGTTCGGTCAAGCGGTGTCGGACCTGGCGGCGGCGCCCGCATCGCCAAAGCTGTTCGCGACCCTGCCGTGCACCGACCAGATCGGCGAGGTCATCGGTGATCCGAGCGCCGATACCGGAACGGTCGGCGTGTCGGCGGTCGCGGTGCTCAACCGCGCGGCGGTTGCCACGGTCACCGGCGATCGGCTGTTCGCGATCGGCGTCACGCCATCGGAACCGACGTGCGCCGTGAGCTGCGCGCCGACCACCTCGATCGTGTGCCCCGCAAACCAGTTTCAGACGGTCACCAATCGACTCGCGTGGGTCGAAGCGGGCGCCCGCTTGAAGCTGTTGTCGATCCCGATCGCCGGCGGCATGCCGATCACCATCGAGATCCCCGGACGAACCGAGACCATCATCAACACCGGTGATCCTGCGATGGGGCACGCGCAGGTGCTCAAGGCGCTCGGCACGACGGTCCATGACCTGGTGGCGCTCGCCGGCGGGCAATACATCGCGCTGGTCACCGAGAGCCGTTACTACATCGAGCAATACGAGTCCAACACCACCGTGGTGTTGCCATGTCTCGACGTGACGACGTCGGACTGGCTGCTGATCGACATGGCCAACTCGTCGATCGCACAGCGTGTCCGCACCGCATGCAAGCCCACGGTCGGGAACACCGATGTCATGGAGTTTCGAAACTGGGCCTGCGATACCCCGCCCGAGGGCGAGGTCTCGACGTTCCCGAGTTATCAGCCGCGCTCGGTCGGGGCGCTGTTTGGAGCGCGATGACCCGAGGTACGCCCATTTGCTCGTCGGCAAGGCTCGGCGCGGTCGCCGTGCTCGTCAGCATCGCGGTCTGCGCGCTCGCTGGGCCTGCGGTTGCAGACCCCGACCCCAAGCGCAAGGTCGTGGTGCTCGAGTATCGCGCCGGCTCATCGGCGCTTCCCGGGATCTCGGCGCGCGTGCTCGGGATCATGGCGAAACAGACCTCGCTGCACGTGCTCGGACCGGATCAGACGCGCGCGACGTATGGCGACACGCTCGACCAGGCGGTGGTCAAGTGCGCCGGCGATGCTGAGTGCATCGCGCGGATCGGCCAGAAGGCCGGCGCGGTCGAAGTACTGCTCGTCGGCGTCAGCGAGCTCGGTGACGTGATCTTGACGATGCAGCGCATCGACGTCGCACGGCAGTCGGTGAGCGCGCGGATCGCTGACTCGCTCGCGACCGGCACGATTCCGACCGATAGCCAGATCGACACCTACCTGCAACGCGTGCTGCCACCCGGCGACTTCTTGCAGTTCGGCGTGATCGACATCGTCGCCAATCTGACCGGCGCCGCGGTCACCGTCGGAGGCCAGCCGCGCGGCGTCACGCCGATCCCGTCGCTCAAGCTTCACGCGCCGGCGACATATGACATCCGGGTCGACAAGGCCGGCTACATTCCGTTCAGCACGAAGGTCGCGCTACCACCCGATGGCGTGGTGAAGGTCGAGGCTCAGCTGTCCAGGCAAGGCGAGCGCACCAAGTGGTACCAGCAATGGTACGTGCTCGCCGGCGCGGGCTTGCTGGTCGCGGGAGCGGCGGGAACCACGATCTACTTCGTGACGCGCGACGATCCGACCGACAGCGTGCCGGTCAGCGGCATCATCCGCTAACGCTCGTGGTGCCAGCGGCCAGGTCGGCCAGCATCACCAGCGCATCCTCGCCATCCGCCTGGTAATAGCGAGGCCGGACATGCACCGTACGGAACCCCGCCCGCTCGTACAGCGCGATCGCCGGGCGATTGCTGCGCCGGACCTCGAGCGTCGCCACCGTGGCACCCGCATCGCGACCGGACGCGAGCGCGTGGGCGAGCAACCTGCCGGCGATGCCGGCGCGCCGGCGGTCGGGATGGGTCGCGATCGCCAGGATGTGAACCTCGCCTGCGGCCACGACCACCCAGTAGTTGCAGAACCCGATGACCCGCGCAGCGCCATGGCTGTCGCGCGCGACATCGAGACGCGCGTGATCGCGGGTGAGCTCGGCCTCGAACGTCGAGCGCGGCCACGGCTCGGGGAACGAATGCTGCTCGATCTCGTCGATCGCGTCGAGATCCGCTGCCGTGGCGGGCTCGACGATCATGGCCGCGGCGCGATCAACCCGAGCGCGGCGCGCCACAGCGTCTCGACTCCTTCGCCGGTCAGCACCGAGACCGCGTGCGGATCGCGCTTGAGCCCGAGCTGTTGCCGGGTCCGCTTGATCTCGAGCATGCGCTTGTTCTTGGGCAGCTTATCGGCCTTGGTGAGCACCGCGATGATCGGCTTGTCGCGCTCGGCCAACCACGGCACGAAGTCGAGCTCTTCGTCGGAAACGCCCCGCCGGATGTCGATCAACAACACGACACCGGCGAGCGTCTTGCGCGCCGACAAGTACGACTCGATCAGCGGTTTCCAGCTCTCCTTCATCGACGCGCTCACCGCGGCATAGCCGTATCCGGGCAGGTCGACGAGATAAAATGCCGGATTGCCCGCGACCTCGAACCAGTTGATCAGGCGCGTGCGGCCCGGCGTGCGCGACGTCCGCGCGAGGCCGTCCTGACCGGTCATCGCGTTGATCAGACTCGACTTGCCGACGTTGGACCGGCCAACCACTGCGAGCTCCGGCAGGGACGGCGGCGGGAAATCGCCGGGTGCTGCGGCCGACGTGAAATAGCTCGCGCGCGATCGCATCTCAACCCCCTGCTGGTGGCGGCACCGGATGCACCGGGGCCGTCGGATCGAAGCTGGTCCCGCGCGTGCCTCGGGCATGGCACTTCGTGCACAGCGCGGCGCGCAGCTTGGGTGTCGAGAGGTCGAGCAACCCGAGTGCTCGAGCGACCGGGCGATTTCGCATCACGTCGTCCTCCGCGTACGCCGCGCCAGCGCCGTGGCACGCCTCGCAGCCGACCTCCAGCGCGACCGTCATCCCCGCCGGCGCTTCACCGGTCGCATGGCAAGCAAGGCATCGCCCGTCGGGGCGAACCGTGGCGGAGAACCGATCCTGGGTGGTTGCATGGCGCGTGCGCTGCCACGCGGCGAGCTGCTGTGGATGACAGCTCCCGCACGCGGCACTCCCTGCCCACTCGCGCCGGTCGGCCCAGCTCGCGCTCGCTCCGATCGCCACCACCGCAGCGATCGCCAGCGCGCCCAACCGTGGATCTCGCCAAGCCATGCGCCTCGAAGCTACCTCGGCCTCGGGGGCTCGTGGTACGACAACGGCGGTGACGGTGCACGTCATCGGATTGACCGGTGGGATCGCCTCGGGCAAGAGCACGGTCGCGCGCATGCTCGCCGAACGGGGGGCGGCGATCATCGATGCCGACCAGCTCGCGCGTCAGATCGTGGCGCCGGGGCGGCCGGCGCTCGCCGAGCTGGTTGCCCGATTCGGCGCCGCAATTCTGACCCCGGACGGCGAGCTCGACCGAAAGCGACTGGGCGCGATCGCGTTCGCGGATCCGGCAGCCCGCGCCGATCTGGGGCGAATCACCCATCCGCGAATCGCGGCCGAGAGCGCGGCGCAGATCGCTTCGTGGGCGGATGCCGGCGCGAGCGTCGTGTTCTACGAAGCGGCGCTACTCGTGGAGAACGGCGCACATGCCGGGCTCGCGGGACTGATCGTCGTCGCCACCTCGCCCGAGGTGCAGCGCGAGCGATTGATCGCGCGGGACGGGCTCACACGCGAAGAAGCCGAGGCGCGGATCGCGTCGCAGGCGCCGCTCGCCGACAAGCTGGCTGCTGCCACATGGGTGATCGAAAATCACGGCGACCGGACCGCGCTGGCCCGTGAGGTCGATGGCGTGGTCGCCGCGATCGAAGCGAGGTTCGGGCCGATCCGGGTCGCTCGCGGCAATGCCGGTGAGCCCGCGCGCAAACGCCCGATCACCGCACAGCGCGAGGTCGCGCTGGTCACCGGGTTCCCCGCGTTCACGGCCAGGCGCTGGATCAGCAAGTTGCTGAGCGCCGGGGACGACGGCGATGACCGTGGTACTCCCGACAAGCTCTACGTGCTTGCGCGCGAGCCGTTTGCGGCCGAGGCACACAAGCTGATCGGTTCCTTGCCCGCAGGCAATCGAGCCGAGGTTCTGGTCGGTGACGTGTGCGACATGGATCTCGGGCTATCGAGCGTGGAGTACCGCGCGCTGACGAGCGAGCTGACCTGGATCCACCATCTCGCCGGCATCTACTTCATGGGCGTCGACGCGCAGACCGCACGGCGCGTCAACGTCACGGGCACGCGCACCGTGCTCGAGCTTGCCAAGGACGCATCGCGGCTCGCGCGGATGGTCCACTGGTCGACCGCAATGGTGTCGGGGAACCGCAGCGGGACGTTCTACGAGGAGGACCTCGACACCGGACAGCGATTTCACAATGACTACGAGCGCACCAAGTACGACGCCGAGAAGATGGTCCGAGCCGCGATGCGCCAGCTGCCGATCACGGTGGTGCGTCCGGCGATCATCGTCGGGGATAGCCGCACCGGTGAGATCGAGAAGTTCGATGGCCCGTACTACTTGATGGTGGTGGTGGCCACGAATGTATCCAAGTTGCGCCTGCCGCTGCTCGGGTCGGCGACCGCGCCGCTCCATCTCGTGCCGATCGACTACGTGATCGAGGCGGTCTGGCAGGTCATTCATAGCGAAAACGCCGCAGGCAAGACGTTTCACATCGTCGATCCTTCGCCGCTCACCGCGGGGGATGTGTTCGAGCGCGTCGCGCACCATGCACGCACCGAGAAGCCGCGCGGCGTGATCCCTCGCCCGCTGGCACGCGCGGTGCTGCGGACGCCTGGATTGTCACGGTTCGGCCGAGGACCACTCGCGTTCGTCGATTCGCTCGACCACATCGTGCACTACGACCAGACCAACACCGCTCGCGCGCTCGCCGGGTCGAAGCTGCGCTGTCCATCGCTGGTGGACTACTTGCCGACCCTGGTGCAGTACGTGCTCGACGTATCGCGATTGCCGTCGCGCGAGCACGACGAAGTGTCGGATCCGCTGGATTAGCCGCTGTGGCGTCCCCTGAACACGACTACTTGCGTCCCGCCATTGCCTGATCGATCTCGGAGCGGATCCGCATGCGCAGCGCGTTGAGCCGGATGAAGCCCTGCGCGTCGCGCTGATCGTACACCGCGTCCTCTTCGAACGTGACGATGTCGGGACGATACAAGCTGCGCGGCGCCTTGCGGCCGAGCACGGTCAGGTTGCCCTTGTACAGCTTGAGCCGTGCGGTGCCGGTGATCGCCTGCGCGATATCGTCGACCATGCGCTGCAGCGTCTCGCGCTCGGGGGAGAACCAGAATCCGTTGTAGACCAGGGCGGCGTAGCGCGGCATCAGGTCCTGACGCAGCCGCAGCACCTCGCGATCGAGCGTCAACGATTCGACCGCTGCGCGTGCGGTGTGCAGCACGGTGCCGCCCGGGGTCTCGTACACGCCACGCGACTTCATGCCCACGAACCGGTTCTCGACCAGATCGACGCGGCCGACGCCGTGCTCACCCGCGATCGCATTGAGCCGGGCGAGGACCTCGACCGGACCGAGCCGCTCGCCGTCGATCGCCACCACATCGCCACGCTCGATCTCGAGCTCGACGACGCGCGGCACATCGGGCGCGTTGTGTGGATCGCGCGTGAGCTGGAACATCGCCGGATCGGGCTCGCGCCACGGATCTTCGAGCACGCCACCTTCGTAGCTGGTGTGCAGCAGGTTGCGATCGACCGAGTACGGCTTGTCGGCGGTCGCTTCGATCGGGATGTTGTGTTGCTTGGTGTACTCGATCAGCTCGCGCCGCCCCCGGAACTTCCACTCGCGCCACGGCGCGATGATCTTGATGCCAGGCCGGAAGTGATAGGCCGCAAGCTCGAACCGGACCTGATCGTTGCCCTTGCCGGTGGCGCCGTGGCCGATCGCATCGGCACCTTCGGCGTCCGCGGCCTCCATCAGGCCCTTCGCGATACACGGCCGCGCGAGTGCGGTGCCGAGCAGGTAGATGCCCTCGTACAGTGCCCCGGCGCGCAGCGCGGGGAATACATAGTCGCGCACGAACTCCTCGCGCAGGTCGCGCACGACGGCCTTCTGTGCACCAACGGCGAGCGCCTTCTTGCGCGCGCCCTCCAGATCCTCGTTCTGGCCGACATCGGCGCAGTAACAGACGACCTCACACTTGTAGGTCTCGGCGATCCATCGAACAGCGACGGACGTGTCCAGTCCGCCCGAATACGCGAGCACGATCTTGCGAGTCATGGGCCGGTGTTTATACCCAACCGGCGACAAACCCCAGCACGATCAGCGCAGGATCCCGCGAACCAGCAGCTGGCAGAGGTAGCGGCAGGCCTCGATCCGGGGCATTCCCGAGACATCGAGGATCTCGTCGAGCGACAGCATCCCATCGACGCGCGACAGCAGGAATGCCGCGCGGGGGTTGATGGCAGCACTCGATAGCTCGTGAAGCGGACGCGCGAGCGCCGGCTGGCGATCGAGATCGCCCAGGAATGCGTGAAACACGCTCATCAATGCGTCGCGGTTGCGGTACGTCAGCTTCTGCGCGAGCGCACTTCCCGGCGCCTCGGACAGCGCGAGCTCCGCGGCCAGGACCGCGCGCTCGTGCTGGTCGGACTTGACCCACTCGGTCGCGCGCTCGATCAGCTTGGTGATCCGCCGCCGGATCTGCTCGTCGGGCGGTTCGGGAATCGGAGCTCCGACGTCGATCTCATCGAGGATCTCGGCGGCCTTGGCATCGAGCGGATCGATCGCCGGCGGCGGCGAGGTCTCGGTCTCGCCGCGCGGTACGTCGCGCAACGGGTTGGTGACCGCCGTGGGCTCGTCCTCGGTCTGAAGCCGAGGCGGCCGCATTCCGAGCTCGCGCGTTGGCGCCGTGACGATTGGATCGTCCGGCGGAGCGACGACCGCGCCTGGTGGAACCCTCGGCGGCTGCACGAGTGGCATCGTGCTCTTGTCGAAATCCTGGGTTGTCGCCGATTCGAGCGACTCGCCCGCGCCCTCGCGAGCAGCCAGATGGGCGGCATATGCTGCGGACGAGGCATCCAGCGAACGCTCGGTGGGAGCGGTCGCCGACCGCGGCTTGACGAACCCAAGATCGCGGCGGCGCACCTCGGTGGACTGCGCCGCAAAGCTGTTGGGCGTCGCGACATCTTGCGGGCTGCCGAACGCCGGCGTCAGCTCCGGCCGCATGAAGTCGTCGGTCCGATACTCGGTGGTCACCGGCTCGGGCAGCGGATCGCTGTTGAGCCGGCCGCGCACCGCCTGTTGGGAATACTCCCGGGTCTGATCCTCGAACGTCAGCGCAGGGGGTTCGCCAGCTTCGATCTCCAGGCTCGTAGATCCCGCGGGCGAGATCAGCTCGTCTTCGATGAACCACGCCTCGTCGAGCGGATCCATGAACATCGGCGCCGACAACCGATCCGGAATCTGTTCGCCCGGCAGGATCTCGATCTGATACTCGGGTTCATCGTCACCGATCGGAAACGGCGCATAGTCGGCCGTATTGGCATCGGCCGTCAGCATGTCGTAGTTCAGCCGCACGTAGTCGACGTAGCTCACCGCCGCGGGGTTTTCCGGATCGAGCACCAGCGCCTGCTCCCACAGCCGGAGCGCACCGTCGAGGTCGCCCTGACCATAGCGGACAAGGCCGTCCTCGATCAGACGGTCGATCTCCCGTAGGTCGCGCCGCGCCATCGTCATCCGCGCGTCTTCGACACCACACCACGAAACATGTTGAGCGTACGGTTCAGCGCTTCGGTGGCCTCGGTGAGCACCGTGAGGTCCTTTGCTACGATCGCACCCTTGGTGCGATCGACGACCGCGCGCGCCTTCTTCACCGCGTCCTGACCAAAGTCAGACCCCGCGATGATGTCCGACACCTGCGGGAACAGCGACTCGATCTCCTCGAGGGCGCGCTCCGCAGCATGCCGCGCCTTGTCGAACTCCTGGCCCGAGCGAACTTCGACCATGTAGTCCTTGTTCGCCTCGACCATCTTCTTGATCTCGTCCTCGGTCAGACCCGAGGTCGCAGTGACCGTGATCGACTGCTCGAGCCCGGTCTCCTTGTCGCTCGCCTTCACCGAGACGATGCCATCGGCGGAGATGTGAAACATGACCTCGATCTCGACCTCACCACGCGGCGCACGGCGCAGGCCGGTCAGCACGAACTCGCCGAGCAACTCGTTCTCCTCCGCGCGATCGCTCTCACCCTGCAGCACGAGGATCTTCACCGACGTTTGATTGTCCTTGACCGTCGTGAACACGTGCTGCTCGGAGGTCGGCACCGTGGTGTTCTGCTGGATCAGCTTATGGAAGTAACCGCCGACGATCATGATGCCGAGCGAGTGCGGCGTGACGTCGAGCAGCAGGATGTCGCTCTTCTCGTCGGTGAGCGCGGCACCTTGAATGCCCGCACCGAGCGCGACAACCTCGTCCGGGTGCACGCCCTTGCACGGCTCGAGGCCGAAGAACTCGGCGACGGCGGATTGCACGCGCGGCATGCGGGTCATGCCACCGACCAGGATCACGTCCTCGATCGCGGACTTCTGGATCTCGGCTTCCTCGAGCGTACGGGCGCAGATCTCGACGGTGCGGTCGATCAGGTCCGAGGTCAGCTCCTCGAGCTTGTCGCGCGTGAGCATGGTCTGGAGGTGCAGCGCCTCGTTGCGGCCCGTGGAGATGATGAACGGTAGATTGATCTCGGTCTCCTTGACCGACGACAGCTCGCACTTGGCTTTCTCCGCGACGTCCTTGAGTCGCTGGAGCGCCATCTTGTCCTTGCGAAGATCGATGCCGTACTGCTTCTCGAACCCGAACACCAGCCAATCGATGATCCGGCGATCGAAGTCCTCGCCGCCGAGGAACGTATCGCCGGCGGTGGAGATCACCTCGAAGACGCCGTTGCCGATCTCGAGGATCGAGATGTCGAACGTGCCGCCGCCGAGGTCGTACACCGCGACCTTGCGCTCGATCGCCTTGCCGAACCCGTACGCGAGCGCGGCCGCGGTGGGCTCGTTGATGATGCGGATGACGTCGAGGCCGGCGATCCGGCCGGCGTCCTTGGTCGCCTGGCGCTGGCCGTCGTTGAAGTACGCGGGCACCGTGATCACGACCTTTTGGACCTCTTCGCCGAGGTACTCCTCGGAGATCAGCTTCATCTCCTGGAGGATGTAGGCCGAGACTTCAGGGACCGAGAACACCTGATCGCGGAGCATGATCCGCACGTCGTCGTGCGGTCCCTCGACGATGCGATATGGCATGATCTCGAGCGAGCTGCGGACCGCCGCCGAGCCCCACTTGCGACCGATCAGCCGCTTCGCAGCGTAGACCGTGTTCTCCGCGTTGGTGATCGCTTGGCGCTTGGCGATATGCCCAACGAGACGCTTACCGTTCTCGGCGATCGCGACCATCGATGGCGTGGTCTTGTACCCGCCGCGGTTGGGGATCACCGAGGGCGTCCCATCCTCGACGATCGCCACGCACGAGTTGGTCGTGCCAAGGTCGATGCCGATCACCTTATCGCTAGCCATGGCGAGCTAGTTTCCCCTCGTTTCCAACTAGATCGCCAGCGGTCAGGCCGAATTAATCAGGGTGCGATCACTGCCGCGCGCCAGGTGGGAGGTTTCATCATCCTCCGAGCATGCGGCGGACCTCGGCGAGGTCGTTGCGCAGCTCGGTGAACAGCGAATCGTTCTCGGTCTTGAGGGCCATCGCCATTACCAAAACTTCCTCGGCATCCGCGAGGTTTCCGGCGGCCTTGAACGCCGCCGCCAGCAGCCGCGCCGATGACGGATCATTCGGCGTCTGGGCGTGGGCCTTCTTTGCGTATTCGAGCGCGGTGCGAGGCTGGCCGAACGCGATCGCGCAGCTGGTGGCTCGACGCAGGTAGCGGACCTGGGGATCAACGCGGAGCGCCGCGGCAAACAGCTTCATCGCGCCCGGGGCATCGCCCGACACCTCGAGGTGACACGCCCGCTCGAACAACTCGGCCGCATACTCCTGCGGTGTCTGCGGCTGATCATCCTTGGGGCGCTGCTTGAGCGACGGCGCGTTGCCGCTGGTCCGCGTGTTGTCCGTGCTGGTCAGCCGCGCATACGCACGACTCGTCGCCTCGAAGACGAGCGACAGCCGGTCGCCATAGCTACCCAACCGCTTGCCGTAGTAGCGGTCGGGATGCACGTGCTTCGACAGCATGAAGTACGCGCGCTTGAGCACCTTGGCATCAGCGCCCGGAACCACCCCGAGCAACGCGTACGGATCGCGGCCGTCGCTCAGCCGCGCCATCGCGAGGATCCGCCGGCGTTCGCGCTCGGGGATCTCGACGTCCTCCGCGAGCGCAGCGATCTCCGCGGCGCTCGGGTTGGGAAGCTGCAGATCGTGCGACAGCTCGAGCTCCCCGGTCTCGAGCTTGCGACCGCCCGCGGTGTTCGACGTGCGGGCCGTTGCGGGGCTGCCAAGCGGCCCGCTGGCAACCGTTGCGGGCGGTGTCGTCGGATGCTGTCCGCGAAGCTCCGGGCGGCGCGCGACCGGCTCCACGGGGGGCAGCGAGCTGGGCTTGGTCGTGGCGGGGGGCCTGGTCGCCGCGGGTGGCGCTCCCTCGCCGGGCAGCAGCAGCGCGCCAATCGAGCGCAGCTTGGTCACGATGGCGATCGCGCGGTCGACCTCGAGCCCGGTCGCCAGCAACACCTCGCGCAGGGTCTGGTTGCCATCGATCCGGGACAGCACGAAGTACTCCTCAGGACCGATCGCCATCTTGAGCGGATCGAACCCCGGGGTCACCCGCAACTTCTGAGAAGTCGCCCCAATTCCGGCGATTTCGGCCGGCACCGAACTCACGGACGTAGCCTATCACGCCCCCCGCACGCGCATGACGTGCTCGAGCACGGCCTTCGCCACGTGCAGGCGATTGGTCGCCTGTGACCACGCCAGGGACTGCGGGCCATCGAGGACCTCGCCGGTGATCTCCTCGCCGCGATGGGCGGGGAGGCAATGCAACACGATTGCACCTGCTCCGGCCCGGGCGAGCAACGACGAGTCGATGCGGTACCCCGCGAACGCCGCCCGCCGCTTGGCCTCGTCGCTCTGCCCCATCGATACCCACACGTCGGTCGACAGCACGTGCGCGCCTTCGGCGGCCGCCCTGGGGTCGACGGTGATCGTGATCGACCCGATACCCAGGCGTCGCTGCTCGTCGCGCGCGGTGGCCACGATGTCCGGATCCGGCCCGTAGCCGTCCGGGCACGCGAGCGCGAGGTCGAGGCCGAACATCCCGGCAGCCTCGATCCACGAGTTGGCCATGTTGTTTCCATCGCCGATCCAGGCGTAGCGAAGCCCGGTGAGCTTGCCGAAATGCTGGCGGACGGTGAACAGATCGGTGGCCACCTGACATGGGTGGTGCTGATCCGACAACCCGTTGATCACCGGCACGGACGCCGCACGCGCGTACGCGGCGACGCGCTCCTGACCGAACGTGCGCACCATGATCGCGTGGCAATAGCCGCTGAGCACACGCGCGGTGTCCTCGATCGGCTCGCCCCGGCCGATCTGGGTGCCCTCGGCGCCGAGCACCACCGCGTTGCCGCCGAGCTCGAACGCCGCCACCTCGAACGACACCCGGGTTCGCGTCGACGGCTTTTCGAACACCAACGCGATCGTCTTGCCCGCGAACGTGGTCGCGAGCCGATCGCGCTCGAGCGCCGCGGCGCGGTCCCACAGCGCCGGCCAGGCGGGGACGGGAACATCAGCGAGGGTGAGGAATCCGCGAGGCATCACGCTGCGGCTCCTTCGGCGAGCACCCCGCGGAGGATCGCGATTGCCTCGTCGAGCTGTGCGCGCTCGACGGTGTACGGCGGAGCAAACCGCACCAGCTTGTCGCCGGCGACCGAGAGCAACACGCCGCGCTCGCGGCAGCGCGCCACGATCTGCGCCGGCGGACTGGTCACGACGACGCCGCGCAGCAGGCCGCGGCCGCGAACCTCGACCGCCCTCCCCGACGACTCGGCCACGAGCTTGGTCAGCTGATCGGCGAGGTACTGGCCGGTCGACGCCACGCGATCCACGAGGTTGTCGGCGGTCATGATGTCGAACACGGCACACGCAGCGGCGCATGCGAGTGCATTGCCACCGAACGTCGACGCGTGCGTGACCGCGCCGCCTGCCGGCGTCGCGAGCCCCGCCGCAGCACGCTCGCTGCATGCCACGGCGCCGATCGGCACGCCACCGCCGAGCCCCTTGGCGAGCGTCATCACGTCGGGCTCGACGCCATCGTGTTGATGCCCGAACCACTTGCCGGTACGCCCGACGCCGGTCTGAACCTCGTCGAAGATCAGCAACGTCTTGGTTTCGTCGCACAGCTTGCGTAGCGCCGCCAGATAGCCCGGAGGGGCCACCACGATGCCGCCTTCGGCCTGGATCGGCTCGACGATGATCGCGCACGCGGTGGCTCCGCCGAGCACCTTGCGCGCTGCTTCGACGTCGCCGTACGGGATCAGCTCCACCGGGCCAAACAGCGGACCGAAGCCCTCGCGATATTTCGCCTGGCCGGTGATCGACACCGTCGCGATCGATCGGCCGTGAAAGCTGCCCTGGGTCGAGACGATCGTCGTCCGGTCGGGCGCGCCAGCAACGACCGCCTGGTACCGCCGCGCAAGCTTGAGTGCGCCCTCGTTGGCCTCCGCGCCGGAGTTGCAGAACAACACGCGGGTCGCGAAGCACCGCTCGGTGATCGCCTTGGCTGCGAGGATCTGTTGCTCGTTCCAGTAGAGGTTCGACACGTGCACGAGCCGGCCGAGCTGTTCGGTCACGCGCGCCACGAACGTCGGGTGCGAGTGGCCGAGCCCGCACACCGCGATCCCAGCGGTCATGTCGAGGTAACGAGTACCGGCGACGTCCCAGACCTCACAGCCGAGACCTCGTTCGAGCACCATGGGCTGCTGCCGGTAGTTCTTGACGAATACCTGATCCGCGAGCGCAAGCAGTTCTGCCTGGGTCATTGCGACCCGGGTTTACCACTGATCGGCGCGCCGCTCTCGCGAGCCGCGCACCATGAGCCGTCACGCGGCTGGACGGTGCAGGTGCAGGTCTTAACTGCACGTGCACGTGGATGGGCTACAGGATGTAGCGCGTCAGATCTTCGTCGGCGACGAGCGCACCGAGTCGCTCTCGAACATACGCGGGAGTGATGGGAATGGTCTGCGTCCCGATGTCGGGCGCGTTGTACAGCAGATCGTCGAGCAGTCGCTCGAGCACGGTATGCAGCCGCCGTGCGCCGATGTCGTGAGTCCGGCGGTTGACGTCGGCGGCGATCTCGGCGAGCTCCTTGATCGCGGCGGGATTCCACTCGATGGTGATGCCCTCGGTGGCGAGCAGCGCCGCGTACTGGCGGGTCAACGCGTTCTGTGGTTCGGTCAGAATTCGCACGAAGTCCTCGGCGACCAGTGGCTGGAGCTCGACGCGAATCGGAAACCGGCCCTGCATCTCGGGGATCAGATCGCTCGGCTTGCTCATGTGGAATGCGCCCGCGGCGATGAACAGGACGTGATCGGTCTTGACCGGGCCGTACTTGGTGGTCACGGTCGATCCCTCGACGATCGGCAACAAGTCCCGCTGCACGCCTTCGCGCGACACATCGCCGCCGTGGCGATCGCGATTGGTGGCGATCTTGTCGATCTCGTCGATGAACACGATGCCGGCGTTCTCGGCCCGTTGGACGGCCTCACGCGTCGCTGCTTCCTGGTCGATCAGCTTGTCGACCTCTTGCTCGGTCAACGCGCGCCACGCCTGGGGCACCTTCAACTTCTGGCGCTTGGTCTTGCGGCCGAACGACCCGAGCATGTCCTTGAGACCTGACAGCGCGCCCTCATCGATCCCCGGCTGGCCGCCGAGCACCGAGATCAATGGATTCGAATCGTCCGCGATCTCGACCTCGACCTCGCGATCGTCGAGCTTGCCGTCGCGCAGCATCGCCCGAAGCTTCTCGCGCGTGGTGTCGGTGACTGGCGCCGCCGGTTCGCCCGGACGATCGGTGAACGATCGCCCGGAGCTCCGCGGCAGCAGCAGGTCGAGGAGGCGCTCCTCGGCGGCGTCCCTGGCACGCGGGCGGACCTTGCTGGCCTCCTCATCGCGCACCAACTTGACGGCCACCTCCACCAGGTCGCGCACGATCGAATCGACATCGCGACCGACGTACCCCACCTCGGTGAACTTGCTAGCCTCGACCTTGAGAAACGGCGCGCGAGCGAGGCGCGCCAGACGCCGCGCGATCTCGGTCTTTCCGACGCCGGTCGGACCGATCATGATGATGTTCTTCGGCGCGATCTCGTCGCGCAGGTCGCCAGGCACTTGCTGGCGACGCCAGCGATTGCGCAGCGCCACCGCCACCGCTCGCTTCGCATCGCGCTGACCGACGACGTACCGATCGAGCTCGTCGACGATCTTGGCGGGAGTGAGCTGGGCTTCGCTGGTCACGGCAATTCCTCGATCGTCAGATGGGTGTTGGTGTAGATGCAGATGTCGGCGGCGATCCCCATCGCGGTCTCGGCGATCGCGCGCGCCGGCATCTCGGTGTGGTGGTACAGCGCACGCGCCGCAGCGAGCGCGAAGCTACCGCCTGATCCGATCGCACATAGCCCATCGTCGGGCTCGATCACGTCTCCGGATCCGCTGAGGATGAACGTCGCCTCGGTATCCGCGACGACGAGCATCGCCTCGAGCCGGCGCAATGCGCGATCGGTGCGCCATTCCTTGGCGAGCTCCACGGCCGCGCGCCGCAGCGGGCTGCGTTGTTCGCGGAGCTTGTCGTCGAGTCGCTCGAACAGCGCGATTCCATCGGCAGCCGAGCCTGCGAACCCGCCGATCACCCTACCCTCGCCGAGCCGCCGCACCTTGCGCGCACCACCCTTGACGACCGTGGCACCCAGGGTGACCTGGCCATCGCCGGCGACCACGACAGAGCTACCGCGCCGGATCGACAGGATCGTCGTGGAGTGGGTCTTCACTCCTTGGTTGGTAGCACGGGATCTGGCGGTTTCGCCTGCGCGCGGGCGCGCGGATGGGCATCGTCGTAGACCTTCATCAGATGATCGAGCGACACCTTGGTGTAGACCTGGGTCGAGGCGAGGCTGGCGTGGCCGAGCAGCTCCTGGATCGCTCGCAGATCGACGCCTTCGTCGAGCAAGTGAGTCGCGAACGAGTGACGAAGCTTGTGCGGCGTGGCGTCGGCGTGGACCCCACCGGCGACGGTCCAACGCTTGACCATGCGCTGCACCGAGCGTGTCGTCAGCCGCTCGCCGCTCGCGTTGACGAACAGCGCTTGATCCTGCGCGTTGAGCGCTCGACGCGCGGGCAGATACGCAGCAATCGCGCGATCCGCCGCGCCACCGAGTGGGACCTGGCGCGCCTTGTCGCCCTTGCCGTGATGGACCAGCACCATGGGGGTGCCATACCGGTCACGATCGATGTCGGTGACGTCGAGCGCACATGCCTCGGACACACGTAGCCCGGTCGCGTACAGCAGCTCGAGCAGGGCGACATCGCGCAGCCGGAGCCAGCCGTGGCGAGCCTGCTCCTCGGGCGCCAATGCGCGGTGGCTGGTGGTGCCGGTGGTGGCCGGGGCCTCGACCAGCCGGAACGCATCATCGACGTCGAGTGCGCGCGGCAGGCCGCGCGGCTTCTTGGGCCCCCGGATCGCCGCGGCGGGGTTGCCCTCGATCACGCCGCGTTTGACCAGGAACCGGCAGAACGCCCGCATGCTCGATAGCTTGCGGCCGATCGTCGCCGGCCCATTGGCACCGAACAGCGCCGCGAGCTGACTACGGACGTCGACGGCCGACAGCCGCCCGAGCGCGACGTCCTTCCCGCGCTTGCCGCGCAGATGCTGACGAAGTGCTGTCACATCGCGGACGTAGACCTCGACGGTGCGCGGCGAATAGCTGCGCTCGACTTCAAGGTAACGGCGGAACGTGGCGATCGCGTCGTCCCAGTCCATGCACCAACGATCCGCCAGACGGAGGGTTTGCGCGAGTTTCGGCGCCGGCTGGAGCTTCGATCGCCACGAGGCGCGCCGCACCGGCGTTAGAACCTGCCACTGGTTCCACCGTGGGAAACCGGACGTATTCGCCGTAGGTTCGGCCCTCATCCGCGGAGGCCCACGATGCTCGTACGTTTCATCCTTGCTGGCGCAGCGGCGCTGATCGCCGCATGTGGCCCGGGAGCCCGCGACACTCCAGGCGGAGACGATGATGATGACGGCGATGGAGGTATCGACGTCACCGCCGACGCCCGCTGCCCGACGGCGATCACCGGCAAGGTCTTCGCTCCCAATGGCACGCTGCCGCTGTACAACGTGCAGGTCTACGTGCCGCAGAGCGATCCCGGGCCGTTCCCCGAGGGCGTCCAATGCACGCGCTGCACCTCGCAGCTTCCGGGTGGCGCCCTGGCGAGCACGCTCACCGATTCGAGCGGGTCGTTCCGGCTCGAGGGTGTACCGACCGACCGCGACTTTCCCGTCATCGTCACGACGGGCAAGTGGCGGCGCCAGGTGACCATCTCGCGGGTTGCCGAGTGCCAGGACACCGCGCTCCCCGACGGAACGTTCCGGCTGCCGAAGAACCGTACCGAAGGAGACATCCCTCGCATCGCAGTCGTCACCGGTGGCTGCGATCCGCTCGCGTGCATCCTGCCCAAGATCGGGATCGACGCCACCGAGTTCAGTGACACCTCCGCCAGCGACGCGCGGGTGGTGTTCTACAAGGGTCAGGGCGGCAACTCCCCCGGAGCTCCGCAGCTCGCGACCGAGCTGTGGAACAACCTCGACGAGCTCAAGAAGTTCGACGTCGTGATCAACTCGTGCGAGTGCGACGAGTTCAACAACTACAAGACCTCGCCCGCCGTGCTGCAGCAGTACGCCGACATGGGCGGGCGCGTGCTCGGGTCGCACTACCACTACACGTGGATGAAGAACCTCGTGCCGGCGTGGCACGACGTGGTGAGCTGGGAGTCGGGATCCGGAATCGCAGATCGGATCGACATGTCGTTCCCCAAGGGCAAGGCGTTCGCCGAGTGGCTGGTGAACGCGGGTGCATCCCCGTCGCTGGGCGTGATCGAGCTCGGCCACAAGACGTGGGATGCCGGTTCGGTGGTCGCCCCGACGACGCGATGGCTTTACTCGCCGAGCGCCAATGGCGGCCTGGAGACCACGAACTATCTGTCGTTCGATACGCCGGTCGGCGCGATGCCTGCCCAGCAATGCGGCAAGGTCGTGTTCGCCGGCATGCACGTCAGCTCCGGGACCGTGGGCACATCGTTTCCGTCCGGCTGCACGGCCGCGTTCACCGCCGACGAGAAGGCGCTCGTGTTCCTGCTGTTCGATCTGTCCGCGTGCGTGGGCGTGATCTTCTAGCGCTCCTGCCGCCGCGGCGAAGACGAGGCGACCCGGCTTGGCGCCATCTTCTGGTCCGCTACAGCACCCCCGCAGGCGGCGTGACGATGACTTCCTCGACGGAGATCCCGGGCCGGGCGACGAGCGCGATCAAGAAGCTCGCGACGTCGGACGGCTTCATCATCCTCGACCGATCGAAGCCGGGACGGTCGTCCCAGATCGGCGTGTCCGTGGCGCCGGGCAACAGCGCGGTCACGCGAACATCGTAGGGCCGGGCTTCCTCCGCGAGCACGCGGGTGAAACCCACCTGGCCTGCCTTCGCCGCGGTGTAGCCGCTGCAATCGCTGAACGATCGGTGCGCCGCATGCGAACCGATCACCACGATGTGCCCCCTGCGCTTGGGCTTCATCCGCCGCAGCGCTTCGCGCGCACACAGCATCGTCCCCACGATGTGGACATCGAGCATCGCGCGCAGCTCGCTGACCGACGCGCGGTCGACCGGCCCGAACGTGCCGACGCCGGCGGAGCACACGACGATGTCGAGCTCGGGGAGCTCGGCGAACCGCTGCATCACCGCGCCCTCGTCGGTGACGTCGAGTCCTGCACTCACAACCTCCCCGAGCTCTGGCCGCCGCGCGGGTCCTTGCGCGAACCGCCGCCCGCACGCCATCACGCCAGCACCTTCGCTCGCGAGCGCCTCGGCGCAGGCCGCACCGATCCCGCTCGAACCTCCGGTCACCAGCGCGAACTTGCCGATCAGCCGCTTCACGCCGCGACGCTACCACGCACGGTGACGGCCCCAAGCCAGATCGACAGATCTGCACGCGCGCGCTCCGCCATCCGCGGCTTGCGGTTGTCCTTGCGCACGCCGTCCAGCGGCGGCAGCAGGCCGTAGTTGACGTTGGTCGGACCGTACTTGTAGCTCGGCTCGCGGGGCGCGGTGACGTGGTGATACAGCCCGCCGATCATCGTGGTCGGGGGCGGCGGCGGCACCGCGCGAGCGGTGAGCTCGCCGGCGAGCAGCCATGCGACCAGCAAACCCATCGCGCACGACTCGATGTAGCCCTCGACCCCGGTGAGCAGGCCGGCGAACCGGATCGACGGTCGGGACCGGAGCTCGAGCTTGCTCCCGAGTCGGGACGGCGCGTCGATGTACGTATTGCGATGGATCGACCCGAACCGGAGGAATTCCGCGTTCGCGAGCCCGGGAACCATGCGGAAGATCCGCTGCTGCTCCGGGTAGGCGAGACGGGTCTGAAATCCGACGAGGTTGTACGCGGTGAGATACTTGTTCTCCGGCCGCAGCTGCACCACGGCCCACGGCCGATGCCCGGTGCGCGGATCGCGAAGCCCGATCGGACGCATTGGCCCGAACCGCAGCGTCTGCGGCCCGCGCTCCGCCATCACCTCGATCGGCATGCAGCTCTCGAAATAACGCGGCTCTTCAAACGCGTGCGGCAGCACCTTGCGCCCCGCATTCACGGCGTCGACGAACGCCTCGTACTCGGCCTTGTCGAGCGGACAGTTCACATAGTCGCCGACGCCGGTGTCGCCACCCGCGGCACGATCGTGCTCATCGTGCGGCGCCGCCTCGCTGTCGCGGCCCCACCGCGAGCCACGGAACGCCGCGTCCCAGTTGATCGACTCCGCCGCCACGATCGGCGCGATCGCATCATAAAAGTACATTCGATCGCCGCCGAGCTCGGTCCTGATCACCTCGGCGAGCGCACCCTCGGTGAGCGGCCCGGTCGCCACGATCACCGGGGTGGACGGCAGCTCGTCGAGCCGCCGGCGCTCGATCCGGATCCGCGGGTGGAGCGCCAGCCGTTCGGTGATCGCCCGTGCAAAGCCGAACCGCTCCACCGCGAGCGCCTGCCCGGCGGGAACCCGATGCTGATCGGCACACGCGATCACGAGCGACCCGCAGTGCCTCAGCTCCTGCTTGAGCAGCCCGGCCGGCGCGACCGGGTCATCGCTGCGCAGCGAGTTCGAGCACACCAGCTCGCCGAGCAGTGGGGTCTGATGCGCCGGAGACATCGCGCACGGCTTCATCTCGACCAGCGCGACGCGCAGCCCGGCTTCGGCGAGCTGCCAGGCAGCTTCGCATCCAGCCATCCCGCCACCAACAACCGTGACGTCGGGCTCGGTCCAGGGTGGAGTCACAGCAACAGCCTACCAAACACGGGGCTCGCTGCTGCACAACCAGCGAGCTGCGCTATTTGAGGACGTCCTGACCTTCAACGCCGGGGATGTACTCGACCGCCTCGCAGAAGTCGATCAGCTGGTGCTGCTCGACACACTTGATGTCACCGACACATTCCTTCTCGCACTTGATGGCGAACATGCACTCGCCGGCGCCCGAGCCCGTGTCACAGAAGCCTGGGGTCGTACAAACTCCGCCACCCACGCTGCACGTACCGGAGCCGCAACCAGCGTCGCTGGTGCACAGCGACGTGCTGCCGGCGCAGTAGCCATACGTGCAGCTGTCGGCCGTGAAACAGCTCTGACCCAGTGCTGTACAGGTACCGAGCTGACACTCAGCCGTGGCGCACATCGAATCGTTCGTGCATGCCTCGTTGACCGCCTTGAGCGGCGCGCACATCATCGTCGTGGGGTCGCAGAACCTGTCTTCGATGCACTCATTGTTCGAGTAACACATCCCGCCGGTATCGCGCCGCGGCGTGCAGGTCCCTGTGTTGGTGTCGCAGAACAGATTCCTCGCGCAATCTTCCTCGAGACACGACATGCCCTCGGTCGGCCGAGCCACGCAGGTCCGCGATGGGCCGCAGAATGTGTCGCCATCGCTGCCGGCACACTCGTAGTTGAAAAAGCATTCTTCGCCGACGGCCTGCTCACCTACCCAGACCAGGTTCTCGCACGCACCTTCCCATGGCACCTCGGTGTAGATGTCCGCGCACGCCTGGGACGGCGCAACAAATGCTTCGAGACACGCGTTCATCGCCGACGCGTCGAATGAAGCGCGGCCGTTGTCGATCGACCAAGACAGCGTCGCCAGCTCGCGCTCGCATCGCCGGCTCAAGTCGCTCACGCACTCCTCTTCGGTGCGTGGCTCGCCAACGCCCAGGATGGATTCGATCTCGCCCTCGGAACAGCATTGATACATGTTGAAGCACGCCACCTCGGCGATCTCCGAGCAGACGTTGTCCGAATCTGTATCGATGTCAGGTGAACTTCCGCCACAAGCTACGATCCCCAGTGTGGTGACGACTGCGATGCCAAATGCGCGCATAAAACAAGCCCCCTAAGTTTGAACCCACCATAACAGCACCCCGCCGCGAAGTGCGAGTTCGTGACGCGGCGGGAGAGATCCTCACGACCACCTAACATCCGCATCCGCTTACTCCCCGCTCACGCCCGCGACGCGCGATCACGTGGCCGCACGTTGTCCTACGCGCCGCATCGAGCGTTATGCCAACAGCTGCCGATCCACGATCGACGCAACCGAGGTACGCGCGCGCTCGGGAGCGGCTGCACGCGACCCGCGATCCATGCCTCGTACTGCGCGCCGGTCATGATCGGACTGCCGCCGCCCCGGTACAGGTCGGCTTCGCACGTGTCGCAGCGAGATACGGAGCAGCCGCCACCGGCGCGCGCCCAAGACGGGGAGCGCCAGTCCAGCGCAGGAAGTCGACCTGGGTCAGCCCACGCGCGCCACGCTCAGGACACACCTTGGTGCGCCGCAGATCGCGGCGGGTCTCGATCGATCCTCGTGCCGAGCACCGCGTAGCCGGCGACCGCGAGCGCGGCGCTCGCGACGAGGACCAGGACCACGCTCAGGCCGCGCTCTCCTCGGTGTCGTCGACGCCCTGCTTCCAGTCACACTCCATGCAGCGCAGCGTGACGCCCGACTTGTTCTCCTTCTTGACCACGAACTTGGCCTGGCAGATCGGGCACGGCTGAGGGATCGGCTTGTCCCACGCGACGAAGTCACATTCCTTCTTGGCCCAGTTGGAACAGCCGTAGAACGGCTTGCCGCGTCGCGATCGCTTCTCGGCGATGAACCCGCCGCACCCCGGGCGCGGGCACTTGACGCCGAGGGAGATCGGCTTGGTGGTCTTGCAGTCGGGGTACCGCGTGCACGCGAGGAAGCTGCCGAACCGGCCGCGCTTCACCGTCATCGGCGCCCCGCAGGTCTCGCACACCTCGTCGGTGGTCTGCGCCGGGACCTTCTCCCAGCTGCCATCGAGGTTCTTCACGACTTCCTGGGTGTTGCGACACTCCGGGTAGCCCTGGCACGCGAGGAACGATCCATTGCGTCCCCACTTGATCACCATTGGCTTGCCGCACTTCTCGCAGACCCAGTCGGTGGGAATCTCCTCGCGCTTGACGTTGCGCATCTCCTGGCGAGCCTTCTCGAGCTCGTCCTTGAACGGCGTGTAGAACCCGCCGAGCAGCTTGCGCCAGTCGACCTCACCCTCCTCGACCTTGTCGAGGTCCGACTCCATCCTGGCGGTGAAGTCGCTCGACACGATCTCCGGAAAGCTCTCGACGAGCAGCCCGTTGACCAGGATCCCGAGCTCGGTCGGGAAGAACCGCGCTTCCTTCTTCTCGACGTAGCCACGGTCGACGATCGTCGACATGATCGCGGCATAGGTGGACGGCCGACCGATCCCGCGCTCCTCGAGCTCCTTGACCAGTGACGCCTCGGAGAACCGCGGCGGCGGCTGGGTGAAGTGCTGCTCGGGACGGATCGACTCGAGCGTGATCGCATCGCCGGGCTCGAGCGGTGGCAGCAACCGGTCGGCCGATTCGGCAGCCTCCGCCTTCACGTCGTCGGTCTCCGCGACCTCGTACACCTTGGTGTAGCCGGGGAACTTCATCACCTGGCCGGTCGCACGCAGCTGCGCTGCGCCGCGATCGATATCCACCGTGGTGGCGTCGTACACCGCGGGCACCATCTGCGATGCCACGAACCGCTGCCAGATCAGCGTGTACAGCTTCACCAGCTCGTTGGCCTCGGGATGCTGGGTCTCGGCGAGCGCCGCGGCGACCTTGTCCGGACTCCACTCCATCTGGGTGGGACGGATCGCTTCGTGCGCGTCCTGCGCGCGCGCCTTGTTGCCGTACGTGTTCGGCTCGTCTGGCAGGTATTCCTTGCCGTAGGTGTCGGTCACGTACTGGCGCACCGCGGTCAACGCGTCATCGGAGACGCGAGTCGAGTCGGTACGCATGTATGTGATGAGGCCGGTCGGGCCTTCGGCGCCGAGCTCGACGCCTTCGTACAACCGCTGCGCGAGCGCCATCGTGCGCTTGGCCGAGTAGCGCAGCTTGCGCGCCGCGTCCTGCTGCAAGCGCGAAGTGATGAACGGCGCCTGCGGCCGCTTGCGGCGCTCCTTCTTGTCCACCGATGCGACCACCGCCGGACCGGCCTGGAGCTCGCTGGCGATCGCGTTGGCTTCGTCAGCGGTCTTGGGCTCGGCCTTCTCACCGTGCCAGCGCCAGATCTTCGCCTCGAACGGAGGCGGCGAGCTCGCCTTGCAGGTGGCCTCGACCGACCAGTACTCCTCGGGCTTGAATGCGGCGATCTCCGCCTCGCGCTCGCAGACCAGGCGAACCGCGACGGACTGGACGCGGCCCGCGGACAGCCCGCGCTGGACCTTTTCCCACAGGATCGGGCTGATCTGGAACCCGACCAGACGATCGAGGATCCGGCGCGCTTGCTGCGCGTCGGTCAGGTTCATATCGATCTTGCGCGGCGCCGCGATCGCCGCCGTGACGCCCTTCTTGGTGATCTCGTTGATCAGGATGCGCTGGTAGTTCTTGTTGACGTCCTTGATCTCCTCCGAGATGTGCCACGCGATCGCTTCGCCTTCGCGATCGGGGTCGGATGCGAGATACACGGTCTCGTTCTCGCGCGCCGCCTTGCGGATCTCCGCGAGCACCTTCTTCTTGCCTTCGATGACCTCGTAGACGGGCTCGAAGTCGTTCTCGATGTCGACGCCGTCCTTCTTGCGCAGATCGCGGATGTGACCGACCGACGCCTTCACCGTGAACCCCGCGCCCAGGTACTTGCCGATCGTCTTGGCCTTCGCGGGGGACTCGACGACCACCAGGGCCGAGCCCGGCTTCACCTTCTTGGGCTTTTTCGGGATCTGCTCGTCGAGATCCTCGTCGTGCTCGGGTGCAGCTCTGCCCTTGCCCTTCGCCGCCGCCGGAGCGGGCGATCGACCCAACTTGGCCTTCGCGGCTGGGTGCGCGGCTGACTTCGCGGGCGCCTTTGCAGCCGACGCCCCAGCCGCCTTTGCCGTCGACTTGCTCGCCGGCTTGGCCGCTGGTTTCGCCTTGGCGACGCGCTTGGTCGCATCTTTGGCCTTACCCTTGGCCTTGGCCTCGGATCTAGCCTTGGGCGGCGACTTTTTCTGCTTGGGTTTCTTCACTGCTTCCTCGCTACTACTTCCGCTGGCGACACATCAGAAATCGCGGGCAGTGCGCGCAGTACAGCACGCACGGAGAGCCCTGTGTGGGCGACGATCGAATCGATGCCGAAATGGCCGCGCGCGATCGCCTCGCACACCCGTGCTTCGATCGGATCGAGCGGCATGTGCTCGCGCATTCGTGGGGTCCCCGCCAGCGCGAGCGCGGCATCGTGCTCGCTCTCGATCAGCCCCGCTCCGCTGGCGAGCAGGCGATCGCAGCCGGCGCTCCCGGGCCATGCGGCGACGCGACGCCCGATCTTGCGGGCCGCGTTGGCGGTGGACAGCGAGCCGGAGCGCGCCTCGGCAGCGACGACGATCACGAGATCCGCGAGCGCGGCGATCAGCGGATTGCGCTGCGGGAACGTCGCTGCGCGTGGTGGCATCTCGTCGGGCAACATGCTGACGAGCCCGCCGCCGGCCGCGAGCACACGATCGAACAGCGCGGCATGACGGAGCGGATACAAAACGTTGACCCCGCTGCCGAGCACCACCGTGGTGGTCCCCCCACCGGCGAGCGCCCCGCGATGAGCCGCCCCGTCGACGCCGAGGGCGCCGCCCGAGACCACATGCACGCCGTGCTCGGCGAAGTACTGGCCCAGGCGATGTGCATGGTCCATCGCCGCCGCCGTCGCCGCCCGCGAACCGACGATCGCGACGGTCCGCACGTCATGCGGAACCGCACCACGAACGCGCAGGGGATGCACCCAACCGGCGGCTTGAAGCCGCGTTGGGAGCTGTCCGAGGTCGCGCGGAACGAGGGTCACAAGGGAGATGCAATTAGCTACCTCCACCCGCCACGTCAAGTGCGAGAGACACGCCCAGAATGTTTTCAACACCTTACGAAGGTGCCCGGACACGCCCTTCTTTATATATGGGTGGGCCGCAAGCTGCCCTGAACGCGCTACTGCGCGGAGCCGGACTTCTGCATCATCACCAGATCACCGACGCTCATCTCCTGCACCGATAGCGTGACCAGGCCGATCGACACCTTCTCACCGACCTCCACGATCACGACCTCGCCGAGCGCCCGCGCCGGGAACCGCCGATCGTCGCTGCCGACCTCGTAGCTCATCGTGTCGGGCAGCGCATCGCCGCGCCGGACGACGAACATCCGGTTGCCGACCTCGACGCCCGAGCTCTTGCCCAACCCGACGAACACCACCTCGCCCTGTCCCACGAGCTGATCGGCCTTGAGCATCGCGACGATCGGAGCCTGCGCATCGACCTTCGGCGCCACCGGCGAGACCGTCTTGAACGTTCGCACGAGCGGACCCACCTTGGCACCGCGCTCGATCTCCATGTTGGAAGACACGATCACGCCCAGCGCGCGCTTGTCCTGCTTGACGCGCACGATCTTCATCGAGCCGAGCACCTGGACGTACGAGCCGTAGTTCTTGTCGTGGTCGCTGACCTGCTTGCCGGGCTGATAGATCGAATACGTCTCGCCTACCCTGGGCGGCTTCCCGTTGGGGTAGCTCATGTACACGGTGTCGCCCGGGCCGAGCAGCTCTTTTTCATCGGTAGAGCCGACGATCGTCGTCGACTTGTCGAGGTCCGACTTCTCCACGAACGCCGTCTGCTTGATCCCAACCTCGAACCGGCGCGCCGGCGCTGGCACCGGGTCCTGCTGCGTCGGCGCGGCCGCGCTCGCAGCCCCGGCCTCCGGATCGATTCCGCCGGACTCGGCGAACATCCCGCGCGGGATCAACCGAACCAGGTCGCCGGGATAGATCCAGTGCGGGTTGGTGATCTGCGCGTTGTACGACCAGATCTTCGGCCACTGCCATGGGTCATTGAAGTAGTAGAAGCAGATGTCCCAAAGCGTGTCGCCGGTGCGCACGACATGAAGGTCGGGCGTTGGTCCGGCGTGGACCTCGACGGGCTCCTCGTAGGGAACCTGCCCCGGATCTCCCGAGACGTAGTAGCCGCTCTCGGCCGGTGCTTGATCACCGCCGGAGATCACCTTGCCGTCCGAGCCGACCACGACGACGTTGGGCGCGGCAGGCGCAGGCGCGGGTGCTGGGCGCGGCGCGGGTGCCTGCGATCCACTCTGTCCAGGATCGAGCGTTCCAGGTGCATCCTGCGCGCTCGCCGCCGACGGAACACACAGGGCGAACATCAACAGTGGGCGTTTCACGACGACTCCAATCGCTTTGCCGCGAGCGCCGCCGGCTCGGTGTGGGGATACAGCGTCACGACTTGCTCCAGCACCGCCCGTGCCTTGTCCGGCTGACCGAGCGCGCCATAGCAGAATCCTACCTTGAGCAGCGCGTCGGGCACCTTGTTTCCGCGCGGGTAGGTCTCGATCACGACGCGGAACTCGCTGAGCGCGTGGCCGTAGTCGCGCTGGGCATAGAACGCCTCTCCGAGCCAGTACTGGGCGTTGTCCGCATACTCGTGACGCGGAAACTTCGCGAGAAACGCGCGCAACGCGGTGATGGCGTCGCCGTGCTTGCCAGTCTTCACGAGCTCGACCGCGGTCCGGTAGTCTGCGGAGGCCTCGCCGTTGCGATCAACCCTGGCGGCGCCGCGCGCATGCGTGCGAGCTGGTCGCGCCGTCCGCGCCGACACCTCGAGGCGATCCGCCGAGCGCGGCGTGGCATCGCTGCGAGCTCGAAAGCTATCGTCGATCGTCGCGACCCGTCCGGCCGCGGCATCCCCCTCGTACACGATCTCGGTCCCGTCATCCGTGATTCCGACGACGCGCGACTGTTCGTTCGGCAGCGGTTCGGTGGGCGACACCACCTCGACCGGCAAGCTCGGGATCGGAGTGTCGATCACCTGCTTCGCGCGGAGCAGGTCGAGCTGGTGCTGAAGATCTCGAAGCTTGCGATCCTGAGCGCGGCGATCCGCGCGCAGCTCGGTGACCGACGTCGAGAGCCGGCGGTTGTCATCACGGAGCGCGGACATCGGAGACGCGCAACCGACCACGGCAGTCACCCACAGTAGGTGTCGAATCACAGCTCCGAAATCGTAGGCCGCCGAGCGCGACCGCGCAAAAATCTTCGATCGGTTCACCGAACCGACGCACGGATGGCAGACCTGCGCTTAGCGAAGTGATTGCATAGACCAACCGCTGCTCATCGCGTGGCGGACAGGATCGCCGCCGCGCCTTGTGCGAGCAGGTCCTCGGCCGCCGACACGCCGAGCTGGTCGGCATCACGCAGGGTGCCGATCCGCTGCGCGCGCAAGATCTTCGTGCCGTCGGGCATCCCGCACAGCGCCACCAGGCGGAGCGTGCCCTCGTGCTGGATCGCATGCGCCGCGAGCGGGGTCTGGCAACTGCCGCCCATCCTCGCCAGGAACGCACGCTCGGCTCCAACGCGCTGCGCTTCGTTCGGATCGTGGATCGCGCGCCGGATCAGCTCGGTAGTCGCCGTATCGTCGGCGCGTGCCTCGAGCCCCAGCACGCCCTGCCCGACCGCGGGAATCCACGCCTCGAGCGTGAGCAACTCGGTGATCCGATCGCCCAGGCCGAGGCGGGTCAACCCCGCGGCGGCGAGCACGATCGCGTCGTAATCGCCGGCGTCGAGCTTGGCGAGTCTGGTGGGGACGTTGCCGCGCAACATGGTGATCCGGAGATCGGGCCTGGACGCGAGCAGCTGACACTGGCGCCGCATGCTCGAGGTCCCGACCTTCGCGCCGTGTGGCAGGGTCGCGACGGTGACCCGGTCGCGAGCGCACAGCGCATCCCACGGCACTTCGCGCGCCGACACCGCGACGATCGCAAGCCCGGGGGCGAGCTCGGGCGGGACGTCCTTCATGCTGTGCACGGCGAGGTCCGCGGTCCGATCGAGCAGCGCTTGCTCGATCTCCTTCACGAACAGCCCCTTGCCGCCGACCTTGGCGAGCGGAATGTCGAGGATCTGATCGCCCGAGGTCTTGATCACCGCGAGCTCGATGGTGAGCGCGGGGTCCACGGCCTTGAGCCGCGCTTCGACATGGCGTGCTTGCCAGAGCGCCAGCTGACTGCCTCGGGTTGCGATGACTAACCGTCGGGTCACGTCGCTGCCTTTCGTTCGTTGCCTTCCAGGTCGTCTACCGATTCCGCGGAACGATCCGGCGCAGGCGGCGCCTCCTCCGGCTCCGCGGGCCGGATCGTGTCGTCGGGCGTGAGCCCGAATAGCTCGCACAGCACCGCCGCACGCATGGTCGCTTCGGCGGGCTCGGCCTCGCGAAGCGCGGCGGTGGGCTGATGCAGCAGCTTGTTGACGATCAGCTGGACCAGCCGCTGGATCGCCTCGCGTTGTTGCGCCGGGGTGTAGTCGCGTCGGGACAGCTGATCGAGCGTCTTCTGCAGCTCGCCATCCGCCACCAGCGCGAACTTTTCCCGCAGCGCGCGGATCGTCGGCACGATGCCTTGGTTGCGCAGCCATTGGTCGAACTGCTTCGCTTCGTGCTCGACGATATCCGACGCCTGATTCGCGGCCTTCGCACGCTCGGCGAGGTTCTTGGCGACCAGCTCCTCGAGGTTGTCGATATCGAACAGATAGACGTTGTCGAGCTCCGCGATCGCAGGCTCGGCATCGCGCGGGACCGCGATATCCACGACCACCATCGATCGCCAGCGCCGTGCCTTGGTCACGCGCTTGAACAGCGCACGCGTGAGGATCGGCTCGCGCGCCCCGGTCGAGCTGATCACGACGTCGGCCTCGACCAGCAGCTGCTCGAGCTCCGACCACGGTCTCGCGGTGCCATCGACCTCGGCGGCCAGCGCCTCCGCCTTTTGTGGGGAGCGATTGGTCACCATGATCTGCTGGGCGCCCTGCGCATGGAGATGGCGCGCGGCCAGCCGCGACATCTTGCCTGCCCCAACCACCAACACCGTCTTGCCATCGAGGTCGCCGAACACGCGGGTCGCCAGCTCGACCGCGACGGTCGAGACGTTGGCCGCGCCGCGCGCGATCGCGGTCTCGCTCCGCACACGCTTGGCGACGCCGAACGCCCGCTCGAGGCATCGACCCAGCACCGGACCCGACGTGCCTGCACCACCCGCCACCTTGTATGCCGTCTTGAGCTGGCCAAGGATCTGCGCCTCGCCGATCACCAGCGAGTCGAGCGCGCTCGCGACACGAAACACGTGCCGCACGGCGGTGCTGCCGCTGTGATCATACAGCGCATATCCGACCTCTCCAGCGTCGACGCCGCGCTGATGCACGAGGAACTTGCGGACCGCCGACGTCGCGTCGTGGCCGGGCTTGGCGACGCCGATGATCTCGACGCGGTTGCAGGTCGAGAGCAGCAGCGCTTCCGACACCGGCAGAGCGCCCACCAGCTTGGTCAACGTGCCCTCGAGCTCGTCGTCGCGAAACGCGAGCTTCTCGCGCACCGCCACCGGCGCGGTTCGCCAGCTGATGCCGACCACGAACAGCTCGCTCACCCGGCCATCCTGCGAATCAGATAGATCGCGAGCACGGCGAGCGCGGCGCCGAATCCGATCAGCGTCACCTTCGCCGCCTGCCGGCCACGCCAGCCGTAGACCTGACGCGCGACCAGCAAGCTGGCATAGGCAATCCAGGTCACCGCTGACAGCGGGTACTCCAACCGATCCATGCTCTCGTCGAGCTTGGTCACCCAGATCGCGCCGAGGATCAGCGCGGTCGTGAAGATCGGGAACCCGGCCCAGATCAGGCGGTGGCTGAGCCGATCAAGTGGCTCGAGCGGCGCTCCCTTGTCCTTGAACGCCATGGCGTCGAACTTCTTGCGCTTCAGTGCGCGCTCTTCCATCAGGTAGATCGCCGACAGCACGCTCGCCAGCGCAAACACGCCGACGCCGATCGTCGCCAGCGAGATGTGGATCCGGCCGAGCGTCGAGAGTCCGTCCTGATCGGAGCCCGCCGGCGTCAGCCGTGCGACCAGCAACAGCACGAGCGACACCGGCATCACCACGACACCGCCCAGCGTCAGTCGATAGCGCGAGCTCGCGAGCAGATAGCCGCCGGTGATGATGAACGACAGAAAGCCGATTGCTTCGCGGACCGACTGTGCCGGATGGACGTGCTCGATGCCCCGCCAGCCGATGTCGGCCCCGTGGGCGACGAACGCGAGCCCGACCACGGCGATCGCAAGACCTCTGAACCGGGTGTGCCCGGCCAGCACGAACAGCAGCAACGATGACGCCAGCACGTACGCGACGACCGCGACCCAGAACGCCGGCGATGGCGCGACCGACAGCAGGCGCTCTGCTGCGGGAGACGCGGTCACGGGGGCAGCGGCTCGCCGATGAACCCCTCGACGACGTCGTACGCGGTGTCGTTGTAGATCACCGAGTTGGCGAATTGCTCGGCGCCCATCGTGGTAAGCGCGTCTTTCGACTTGACGCGGCCGATCAGGTCATGAGGGTCGCGGTCCTGCCCGGTCGCGCGCACGAAGTGAACAGCAGGTTGCATCGAGAACGACCGCTTCAGCTGCGTCAGCGTCATGCGATCTCCGTCATAGGAAGCGCGGCCCTCTGCGGTCCACGCCTCCAGGCGCTCAAGGGAGATAAACAGGCGCGACATGAGTCGAAAACAGTGTACCCAGGAGGCGTTGCCCAAGCTACTCGGTCAGGTTGCCTCCAGCACGGCCCAGCGTTACAAAGGCTGAATCACTCGGAGGTACCCCGATGGCCAGCGCGAACGTCAAGGAGCTCACTGATACCAACTTTGAGGCCGAAGTCCTCCAGTCTGACGTTCCGACTCTCGTGGACTTCTGGGCGGTGTGGTGTGGCCCCTGCAAGCAGATCGCCCCCACGGTCGATGCGCTGGCCGATGAGTACAAGGGCCGACTCAAGGTGGCGAAGATGGATGTCGATCACCACCAGATCGTTCCGCAGCAGTATGGCGTTCGGTCGATCCCCACGCTGCTGATCTTCAAAGGGGGCCGCGTGGTCGCTCAGCTGGTCGGCGCCCACTCGCGCACCAAGCTCGAAGCCGAGATCCAAAAGCACCTGTAACGCGCCGCCCGGTCGCGAGAGCCGCCGCGACGGCCGGAGCGACGTGCCGGAGATCTTCCGATCGCCGGTGCGCTGCCATTGCATGAGCCGGTTCGCGCCACCTTTGCGCGGAGGTCGGGAAATCCGATGCGACAAGCTCCTGGTTGCATCGTGTGGAGTTGCTAACGTCCGTGTCGACTCCCGATGAGTGGCGGCGGCAAGAAGTGGACGATGAGCAGCGGACAAGGCCATCACGGCGTCGTCCTGGTGGTGACGTCGGGCCAAGAGCAGCTCGAACGGCTGGTCGCCAAGCTCGGCGATGCCGGGTTCTACGGGTTCGCGACGGTACCGTCCGAGGTCCCGGCGCTGTCTGCATGCATCGCGTTCGATCTCGTCGTCGTCCTGCGCGACGTCAATACGCAAGATCATCGCGACATCGCTGCGCTGCGGCCCTGGAAGGCCATGGTGTTCAACGCGATCGATGGCGAGCTGCTCGACGTCGTCCGTTCCAAGCTAGACTCGGCGAGGGCGTAGCGGCACAACACCAATGCTCAACTACAACCATCTCCATTATTTTCATGTCGCCGCGTCGGAGGGATCGATCGCAGCCGCCGCACAGCGGCTCGGGGTCACCCAACCCACCGTGAGCGAGCAGCTCCGCAATCTCGAGCGTGCGCTTCGTACCACGCTGTTCGAGCGGCTGCCATCGGGCCTCAAGCTCACCGATGCGGGCAAGCTCGCCTTCGAGCAGACCTCGGTGATGTTTCGCGCCAGCGAGCGCCTGGTCGAGGCGCTCGGTCACTCACGCAGCGCGGTGCCGCGGTCGCTGCGGGTGGGGTTGAGCAACACGGTGGCACGCTCGACGTCCACCGACTTCTTGCTGCCGATCCTCGCGCTCGACGACTGTGTTCCGGTGATCCGAGGCGGCGACACCGCCGAGCTGTTGCGCGAGCTGCGCGGCGGTGAGCTCGATCTCGTGCTGAGCGAGAGCCAGCCACCGGAGGCGACGCGACGCGGGCTCGAGCTCGCCACGATCGAGCAGATCACCTTGGTCGTGGTCGCGCCTCCCGCGATCGAGCCCAGCCCTGACTGGCAGAATACCGGCTTGATTCACTACCGCGTCAGCTCGCCATATCGCTGGGAGGTCGAAGCATTCCTCGACGCCCGCGGGCTCCGGCCGCAGATCGTTGCCGAGGCCGATGATCCGCTGTTTCTGGTCGAAGCAGCCGTGCGCGGCGGCTATCTGGCCGTGGTGCCTCGATCGATCGCACGCGACGCGATCGTGGCAGGCCGGCTGAGGGTGATCGAGCGGCTTGAAGGCTCGCAGGCCGGTGTGCACGCCCTGTATCAGGACGGTGTCAGCGCTGACCTCGTGCGCCGCGCCGTGAAGGCGCTCGTCGAGCAGGCGACCTCGCGAAGCGCCGAGTGACGGCGCGCGCGGCCGCGTCTCACGCCCTCACGCGGACGGTGGAATTCAATGAGCTCGGCGGGCACGTGCGGCACCAGCCACACGCCATGTTCCGCCCCCCCCCAATCGGGGCTTGGCGGCTTGGCGGCTTGGCGGTTTCAGTACCCGTGCTTGCGGAGCGACACGTTGGCCACCAGGCCCATGCCGATGAAGAACGTCAGCAGTGAGCTGCCGCCGTACGACAAGAACGGCAAGGTCACACCGACGACCGGCGCGACACCGAGCACCATCGCGACGTTGACGACGAGGTGCCAGAACGTCATCGCGGCGACCCCGACGCAGATCACGGCCCCGACGCGATCCTTGGCGGTGAGCGCGACGTTGAGGATCCACACCAGCAGGAACGCGAACAGCGCGAGCACGAACGCGGAGCCCGCAAATCCCCATTCCTCTGCCCACACCGAGAACGGAAAGTCGGTCCAGTGCTCCGGCACGAAGTTGAACTGATTCTGCGTTCCGCCCAGGAACCCCTTGCCCCAGATCTGTCCCGACCCGACGGCGAAGATCGACTGCTGGGTATGCCAGCAGTTCGAGGTCTGGGCGACGTTGCAGTCGATGAACGACAGGATCCGCGTCTTCTGATACTCGTGCATCCGCTCCCACAGGATCGGAATGCCGAGCAGCCCCGCGACCGTGATGTAGACCATCGGCCACACCGAGGGCATCGCGATGAATCCGACGGTGAGCACGATCAGCACCACGAGGGTCGCGGTCCCGAGGTCCGGTTGGATCGCGATCAACACGATCGGAATCGCAAGCACCGCCAGCCCCACGAAGAACGTTCGCGTCGATTGGCGCAGCGCCTCCGCATCCTGAAGGATGCGTGCGAGCACCATGATCGTGATCACCTGCGTGATCTCGGAGGGCTGTAGACGCATGCCGGCGATGAAGATCCAACGATAGGTCGCGCCATGTCGGTCGTCTTCGCCCGCCGCCCCCAGCAGCCGCGCCAGCACGAGTAACGCGATCGCAATGCCCAGACCGACCCACGCGAGCCGGACCATCGCGCGGTAGTCCACGATGGTGACCACGGCAAACGCGAGCACGCCGATCACCATCCACTTGACCTGACTGTCGAACTTTGCGGGAACGACGCGCGTCGCCGAGTAGAGGTTCAGCAGCCCGATCGTGCAGATCGCGAGCATCGTCAGGATCAGCGGCCAATCGACGGCGGCGCGGAACCGCCGCCACCGGCTGACGCCGATGGTGGCGCGGGGCAGCAGCAATCCCGTGCCCTTCATGGCACCACCTTGCCGGGCGTCGCGGGCCGCGGGACCGGATGAACCTTGGTGTAGTAGCTCTCGATGATCTGCTTGGCGATCGGCCACGCGACACGGCCGCCCGAGCCGCCGTGCTCGACCAGCACCACGATCGCGAGCTCGGGGTCATCCGCGGGTGCCCACCCCGAAAACCACGCGTGCGAGCGCGCGGGGTGCCATCCGTCGACGTCCCGCTGATCGTCGTCCTTCTTCGGCCGGGTCCGGATCTCGGCGGTGCCGGTCTTGCCAAGCACCGTCACCACGTTCGTGTAGCCGTGGTCGAACGCGGTGCCACCCTTGCTGTTGGTCACCTGCCACATGCCCTTCTTCCACAGCTCGACGGCGCCCTCCGGAACATCGATCGTGGAGGCCGACTTGGGATCGTATTCGACGATCATACGGCCATCGGCGCCCTCGACGCGCTCGACGACCTGCGGCACGAACAGCGTGCCGCCGTTGGCCAGCGCGGCATAGGCCATCGCCATCTGGATCACCGTGACCTCGACGTCGCCCTGCCCGGTTGCGGCGTTGGTCGCGTAGCCCACCTGATAGCGTCCCTGCCGCTCGTACCAGGCCTTGGTGGGAATTCGACCCGACGCATCGCCGTTGAGGCCGAGGTTGGTCGGCCGGCCGAAGCCGTATAGCCGCGCAACGTCGGCGATCCGGTCGAGCCCGATCCGCTCGGCCAGGTTCCAGAAGTAGATATTGCAGGAGTGCTGGATCGCCCCGACGAGGTCGAGCTTGCCGTGGCTGCCGTTGCACTTGAACCGCGTCCGCGACAGCTGGTACAGGCCGTGGCACACGATCGATTCATCTGCGGCCGCCTGGTTGTCCTGAAGCGCCGCGAGCGCGGTGACGAACTTGAACACCGAGCCGGGTGCGTAGGTCGCGCGCAGCGCCTTGTCGACGAACGGCTTGCGCGGGTCCGAGTTCAGCAGCGTCTCCTCGGCCTTGGTCAGATGGCCGGTCATGATGTTGGGATCGAACGACGGCTTGCTGACGAGTGCACGCAGCTTGCCGGTCTTGGGCTCGACGATCACCACGGCGGCGGCCGCAACATTCGACACCGCGCGTTCGGCGATCCGCTGGAGCTCGGCGTCGATCGTGAGCACGAGGTTCGCCCCGGGCACCGCACCGGTGACCCGATCGCCATGGATCAGCGTGTCGGCGGTCTTTTCGTCGAGCCGCCGGCCACCCGCATCGACCGCGAATCGCTCGATGCCCTTCTTGCCGCGCAGGTAGTTCTCCCACGCAGCCTCGAGCCCGTAGCGCCCCACCAGCTCGCTCGCGTCGTAGCCCTGATCGCCGAGCCGATCGACTTCGGCCGCGGTCATTTGCGACATGTACCCGATCAGGTGGGCCGCGAGGTCGCCCTGCGGATAGTAGCGGTACGGTTCGTGATGAACCTCCACGCCCGGCAGTCGCGCCAGCGACTGTTCGACCAGCGCTGCGCGATCGCGTCCCTGGTCCTCGAGGATCACGACCGCGTGCCTTGGGTCGCGCTTGACGCCAACCGCGAGCCGCTCGGAGACCTTGGCGATCTCGTCGTCGGTCAGACCGAGCATGCGCTCGAGCTCCGTCCGCGCCGCGGGCGTCAACTTCTTGGGCGTCGCGTAGATGTTGAACGCGGGACGGTTATCGGCGAGCGCGACGCCGTTGCGATCGAGGATCTTGCCGCGCACCGACGGGAGGTAGCGCTCCTTGACCACGTTCGAGACCGTGCGCTCGAAGTACGAATCCCCGCGCATGACCTGGAGCTGCCACAGCCGTCCGATCAGCAGGCCGAACACCCCCAGACCGAGCACGGCGAGCCACTTGAGCCTGCGATGCAGCTCCGGCAACGCCGGCCCATTGCCCGACCCCGGGCCTGAAGATGCGCGGATCAGCATGGCGCCTCCGTGAGCGTGCTCGGAATCATCAAGGCAGCAGCCCTTCGAGCGCAGCGTCGCGCTCGCGATGTGTTCGGGCAAACGCAGCGTCGACCCGGCGGAACAACCGCCAGACCACCGGACCGGTGGCCGAGGTCGCGATCGTCACCAGTGCGATGTGCTTGAGCTCCGTCGAGGCACCGGCGATCGAGACACCGTAGGTCGCCCGGACGACGAGCATCAGGATGCCCGCGACCAGCGCCACGAACGCCGAGAACCCAGCGGTCATCGCCATGCCGCGGACCAGGATCCGTTGTTGGACCGTGCGTGCGACCAGGCCGGTCAGGCCCAGCACCAGCGCGGTCAATCCAGGGGGCGCGCCCGAGATCAGGTCGATCAAGTACCCCAGCACGACCGCGCCGCCGACCGCGCCCGCCGCTCCCCGCCTCGCCGTCAGCCCGAGATACGCAGCGGTCAGCGCGCCGAGATCGGGCACGGCATCGCGGACAAACCCGAACGGCAACAGCCGCCATACCGATGCGACGATCACGCACGCGACATAGGCCACCAGAACCAGCGTGGCGGTCCTCATAGCGGACGCGCTCCGAAGGCGGGTCCGCTCGTTCGTTTCTTGTCAGCGTCGGGGTCCGGTGGCGGAGGCGGCGCGAGCAGCACCATCACCGCACCTAGCCGCGAAACATCGACCGCAGGCTCGACTTCGACGTTCTGGAACATCCCATCGTCGCCGTTGAGCTTGCTGACCTTGCCCACCACCAGCCCCGGCGGAAAGCTGGCACCGAGCCCCGATGTGACCACCTCATCGCCGACCACGAGCTTGGTCTCGGGCTTGGCGTTGTGCTCGAGCCACTCGACCTTGCACGTGTACGAGTCGGGGTGTCCGATGCCGATCAACAGACCGCGCCCTCCGGTTCGCGGAATCACCACCTCGATCTTCGATGCTGGATCCGACACCAGCGCGACATCGGCATAGTCGCCATAGACCTTGCTGATCCGACCCACGGGTCCAGTCCCTGCGATCACCGGCATGCCCGGCTGAATCTCGCGGTCACCGCGATCGATGCGCAGCCGGACCACACGGAACTGTGGCGACAGCGGCGCGCCGATCACCCGGGCTCCGAGCGAATCGGCCGGCGTGCGCTGCTTGACCGCGACCAGATCTTCGAGCGCTGCGACGTCGTACGCACGACGAGCCATGGTCGCGAGCTCCTGCCGCAGGCGAGCATTGTCCTCGCGCAGCTCGCGGTTCTCTTCCTCGACGTCGATGAGCCCCACGTACCGCGACCAGATCCCGCCGATCCCCTCGACGACCCAGCTCACCGCCATCTGTAGAGGCGCCGTGATCCTCAGCATCGCGGTATCGATCGTTCCCGGCGACTGGCGCACCAGGCTGGCCCGGAGAACCAGCGCCGGGATCAAGATCAGGAGCCCCGCGAGGGCCCAATCGACCATGCGCCGGCGCAGCGTCATCGTCAGCGCAACGCGATCTCGCGGAGAAGAGACAGTTCGTCGAGCACCTTGCCAGTGCCTAGCACGACCGCGGTCTGCGGGTTCTCACAAACCATCACCGGCAGCCCGGTTTCTTCGCGCACCAGCACGTCGAGATTTTTGAGCTGGGCGCCACCACCAGACAGCACCACGCCACGATCGACGATATCGGCAGAGAGCTCGGGCGGCGTGCGCTCCAGCACCGATCGGATCGCGTCCACGATCGCGTTCACCGGCTCCTGCAGCGCCTCGCGAATCTCGTCCGAGTTGACCATCAACGTCTTGGGGACGCCGGCCACCAGGTCGCGACCCTTGACCTCGACCGTGAGCGGCTCCTCGAGCGGGTACGCCGAACCGATCTCTTTCTTGATGATCTCCGCCGTCCGCTCACCGATCAGCAAGTTGTACTTGCGCTTGATGTACTGAACGATCGCTTCGTCCATCTTGTCGCCGGCGACGCGGATCGACTTCGACAGCACGATCCCGGCCAGTGCGATCACAGCGACCTCGGTGGTACCGCCGCCGATGTCGACGATCATGTTGCCGGTGGCCTCCGTGATCGGCAGCCCGCCGCCGATCGCAGCCGCCATGGGCTCCTCGATCAGGTAGACCTCGCGCGCCGCGGCCGCCAGGGCGGAGTCGCGGACCGCGCGTTTCTCCACCTCGGTGATCCCCGACGGGACGCTGACGATCACCCGAGGGCGAACCAGCGTCCGTCGCTGATGCGCCTTCTGGATGAAGTAGCGCAGCATTGCCTCGGTAACCTCGAAGTCAGCGATCACGCCGTCTTTCATGGGACGAATCGCCACGATGTTGCCCGGGGTTCGCCCGAGCATCTCCTTGGCTTCTTTCCCAACGGCGAGAACCTTCTTCGGGCCTTGCGAAGCCGCCTGGACGGCGACCACGCTTGGCTCGTTCGCGACGATGCCGCGACCCTTCACAAACGTGAGAGTGGTCGCGGTTCCGAGATCGATCGCGAGGTCATTGGAAAACATTCCGTAGACCCAGTCGAAGAGCATGGTGGTTTCCTGCGGCGCGCTATAGCGCAGAAGTGTGACAGCCAAAAAGGTGGAACCGGGTCGACGCCCCCCGGGAGTGTCGAAGATCAATCCGGGGTTAACACGCCAATCTTCGTGGACGCAAGGTAAACTTGGCTTTGGTCTTGCGCAAAGGACCACGTTGTGCCGAGGAGGCGATCGCCCCCTGAGGCTCGAACAGGTGCGGTGACCATCGATCGCCGTAGCTCGACCTTGCGCACGGGCGGTCCGCCTTGTACCCCACCAGGGCGATCGCTAGGATGCCGCGCTCGCTCTTCTCCACAGCCCCCGGGACACCATGCTCGAGTCACTACGCAAACAAGGCGCGTCGGCGATCATCTATCTGATCTTCGGCTTGTTGATCGTAATCTTCGTCATCAACTTTGCGCCGAACGCTGGGCAGGGTGGCTGCAGCCCCGCCGGCAACACGGTGCTGTCGGTCAACGGCGACAAGGTCAACCAGACCTCCTACAAGATCGCGTTCTCGGCCAACCGGTTCCCCGATCGATGGCGCACCTACGGTGCACTCGACATGCTGATCCGGCGCGAGCTGCTCGCCCAGGAGGCCGAGGCCCGCGGCATCCGCGTCAGTGGCGATCTCGTCCATAAGGAGATCATGAAGGGGGTGTTCTTCTACGCGGGCTACCGGATCGCCGACTTCAAGCGCGGGCAGTGGCGGCCGCCGTTCGTGGCCGCGCACAACTTCCTCGGCTACGACGAGAAGGACCCGCAAGATCTGTTTTTCAACGGCGAGAAGTTCGATGCCTGGGTGGGCATGTTCAACGTCTCGAAGGGCAGCTACATCGACGAACAGGTGCGCGCGATGCAGGCGGCGATGATGGCCGAGCTGCTCGCCCAGTCAGTCCAGGTGTCGCGCGATGAGGCGCGCGCCGGCTATCTGTTCGAGCACAACACCGTCAGCTACGACGTGGTCACATTCAATTCGGGAGCCTATCGCAAGGCGATGCGGTTGACCGATGCCGACATTCAGCGGTTCCTCGCTACCCACGAGGCGGAGGTCAAAGCCAAGTACACCGCCGACGAGCGCACCTACAAGGCGACCCAGCCCGCGCTGCGGTTGCGGTCGATCTTCATCGCGAAGGCCGAACCGGCTGCTCCTGCGGATGGTCCCAAGCCGGCCGATCCAGCGAACCCGACGGCCACGCCCTCCCAGCCGGCGCCGGCGAAGCCCGCCGCCAAGCCCGGGATGACGATCGAGGAGGCCAAGACCAAGCTCGAGGCGGCTCGCACCGCGATCGCGGCGGGCAAGCAGAAGTTCGGCGATGCCGTGAAGCAGCTGTCCACGGAGGAGGCGGCCAAGGCCAACGGCGGCGATCTCGGCTGGCGCTCGATCGCGAGCCCCGGGTTCCGCGATCCCGCGGTCGACGCCGCCGTGAAGACGCTCAAGCCCGGTGAGATGACGCCCGTGATCGTCACCGACGGAGGGGTCTATCTGGTGACCGCCGAAGCCAAGCGCGAGGGCGATCTCAGCTTCGACCAGGTGAAGCTCGACATCGCAGCTGATCTGGCCAAGGCGACATGGAGCAAGGAGCGAGCGAAGCGCGACGCGATCGCCGCGCTCAACGAGACCCGGGCGGCGCAGAAGCCCCTGAACGAGCGCTATGAGAAGGGCGATGCCGGCCTGCCTGGCGGTGCCCAGCCCCAGCTACCCGAAGGGCTCCCGGATGACATCCGGCGGCAGCTCGAGGAGCAGCTGAACAAGCAGAAGACCGGATCCATCGTGGTGGAGTCGAAGGACATCCCGGCCGGGTGGTACGCCGGTGACGAAACTCCGAGTGCCGCTCCCGGAAGCGCTGCCCCCGCCGGAGCCGGATCAGCCCGCGGCTCCGGGTCTGCGGGCTCGGCGGCGGGCTCGACGGCGGCTCCCACTCCACCGGCTGCGCCACCGCCTGACACGCCAAAGGCGCCGGTCGTCGAGAGCAAGGACACCCTGCCGCAGTTCGTGGACATCCCCAAGCCGGTGGTCGTCCGCCACGGTCCAGCTCCACGGGTCAAGCAGCTGCCAGGGATCGGTAGCTCCGCCGAAGTGCTAGCGGCGGTGTTCGACGAGCTCGCGCCCGGGGATCTCGCCAAGACGGTGTTCGAGGTCCAGGACAACTACATCGTGCTCCAGCTGATCTCGCATGAGCAGCCCAAGCTCGATGAGTTCGACAAGGTCGCCGCCGAGCGGATCGCCACGCTCCGTGCGATCCGCGGCCAGGTCGTGGTCGAGGAGTGGGTGCGCGAGCGCTGCACGACGCTCGCGAAGGAAAACAAGATCGAAGTCGTCGACCAGGAGCGGATTCGTGAGGTCGACGAAAAGGGCAACCCGGCCGAGACGATCTACCACCCGTGCATCACGATGACGCGCGAATAGCCCTGGCGCGATCACCCGCGCGTTCGTTGCGTCGATCTTGGCTGCGCGGATCGCCGCACGCGGTTGAGATTTCAGTTATTTTGCTGAGGTGCTCGAGGGCGAGTTCGCGACTTCGCGGCGCCTGCCGTTCAGCTTCCAAGCGCTGGCCGGCGTGGGGAGGCTCGCACTCAAGGACCTGAGCCTGGGACCGCTCCTGGTCGAGAGCCTCGAGCTCGAGGTCACCGATATCGGCACCGAGCCGGGACCTTCGGCAACACCCGAGCGATTCCAGCGCCGGCGCACCCGGCTTCGCGGGATGAAGTTGCGGATCACGGGCGACAAGCTCGAGGAGCGCATCGGCCAGATCACGAAACAGCTCGCAGCGCTGGGCATCACGCATGTGTCGGCGCGGCTCAATGATGGCTTCGTCTCCGTCCGCGCGCGCGCCACCGACGGTCTCGCCGCAGCGGACCTGTCGTTCCAGATCTTCTTGTCCAATGCCGGAACCCGGATGCGAGCGCTCGGCACCGCGGTGCGGGTTCATGGCCACCTTCCCGTGCCAGGGCCGGTGATCGCGGATCGCATCCTCGATGCGATGCTCTATGCCACCGATGCGCCCGGCATCGTCGAGCGACCTCATGCCCGTGGGCTGTGTGACGTCGAGGTCGACCTGATCGCGGCCTTGCTCTGGCAACTGCTGCCGCCAAACGGATGGCGATTGCCCGCCGTGACCGATATCGAGCTCGTGAACATCCGCGTTGGGCGTGCGGCGATCGAGATCGCCTATGGCCCTGCGGGCACCCGCAGCGGCGAGCTTGGCGTGCGGCCGCAGACCCATCATGTGGCAGCCGCGCACGATCTGATGCACTCCGTCGATCAGCTCGTCCGCGAGGGTCAGCTCGAGGACGCGATTCGCGGCTATCGCGCGCTGCTCGCCGCGGGCGGGCCCGAACAGCCGATCTTGCTCGAACGGATCTTGTCGCTCACCAGCGCACGTCCGGCGTGGTTTCTCGACGGGATCGAGCTCGCGCGTCAGGCGCTCGGCCGATGGCCGAACTTTGCGCCCGCCCATGCCGCGCTCGGGTCGATCACGCTCGCGCAAGGCGATGCCCGCGAGGCCGCCACCCATCTCGGCCAGCTCGCGGAGCTCGCAGGCGCCGAGGGCGACGACGAGCAAGCCGCGCTGGCAGCGCTGGCCGGGGCTCGCCTGTTGCGCGTGCTCGATCCGAAAGCTGCGACCGAGCTCTATCAGCGCGCGCTCGAGCACGACCCGAGCTCGGCGGAGGCGGCGGATGCGCTTGCGGATCGCCTCGCCGACGAGCAGCGCTGGTCTGAGCTGGTGCGGCTGGTCCGCGCACGCGCAGTCACCACCACCGATCCAGCCCGCGCCGTGCAACTCCGGCTCCGGCTCGCGGATGTGTTCGCGCACCACCTCGACGACGCGGCCAGCGCGCATCATGAGCTCCAGCTGGCGCGCGAGCTCGCGCCGGATGATCCCGCGATCCACGAGATGACCGCGACGGTCGTCGCGTCCCGCGATCGCGCGTCCGCGATCGATGCATGGCGTGAGGTCGCCCGGCTTGCCGAAGCACGCGGCGATCATCGTGCATGTGCCCGTGCGTGGGCGGAGATCGGCGCTTTGGTCTCGGAGCTACCGCGCGACGATGACGCCACGATCGGCACGATCGACGCCGAGCACGCCTGGCAGAAGGCGCTGTCCTACGATCCGCTGCAATCCGACGCGATTGCCGGGCTCGGCCGGCTGGCCGCCGCGCGCGGTGATCACGGCGCCGCCGCCGATCTGTTCGAGCGGCTTCGTGGGCTGGGGCTGGCAGCCGACAAGGCAGCGCGTCACGAGCTCGCGCTCGCGCGGTCACTCGTCGCGCTCGGCCGGACCGACGATGCACGCGCGAGCTTGCGCCGAGCGACGCTCGCGGGCGGTGAAACCGCCGCCGAGGCCCACGCCGTGCTCGCCGAGGTCGCAGAGGCCAGCGCCGATGCCGACCACGCCGCCGCCGAGCTCGACACCGCGATCACCTCGTTGATCGAGATCGCCGGCAGCGAGCGCGATGGCGGTGACCGGATGTACACGCGCGCCGCGGAGCTCGCGGTGCACCGCGCAGAGCTGTTCGACAAGGCCGGTCAGCAGGATGCCGCGAGCGTCGATTGGCAGCGCGCGCACGAGCTGGCTCGGCTCCACTCGCCCGAGCTCGCGCGCGGTGCCGCACGGACGTTGCTCGACCGCGCGGGCACCGATGCGAGCGTCGAGCGACGATGGATCGACGCGGTGCTGGCGACGCGACCACCGATCACCGAGCGCGCCGCGCTGCTCGTGCGTCGTGCCGATGTCCGGCGCCGCGAGCACACGCCCGATCTCGCAGCTGCGATCGCGGATCTGCATGAAGCGATCGAGCTCACCGAGGATCACGCGGAGCCGGCGGCAACCGACGTTCGGCGCGAGGCGTATCAACTCGAGGCCGCGCTGCTCGCCCAGAGTGGCGATCAGCGCGCACGCGCGCAGGCGCTCGCCGCGCTCGCCAAGATGGCCGAACGCGCCGCCGAGCGCATCGAAGTCGAGACCGCCGCCGCGGCGGCCTGGCTCGCGGCCGATGAGCCAGCCGCTGCCCTGCCCCACGGAACCCGTGCGCACGCCTCGCTCGAATCCGACAGTCCCGATGTCCCCGCGGCGCTGCGCCGCGAGGTACTGGTCACGCTCGGCGAGGCCGCCTGGCGGCAACGCGCGTGGGCCGACGTGATCCGTGCGTATCGAGGGCTGGTCTCGGATCCGGGCGCGGAAGCTCCTCGGCTGGGCGCGTTCCGCTACCGGCTCGCGGTCGCAGCCGATCGATCTGGCGATCCTCAGCTCGCGATCGATACGTTGCGGCCGCTCGTCGAGGATCGCGATGCCGACTCCGGGATCGCGCCGGAGCTACGCGGCCAGGCGATGCGGCTGTTCGCCGATCTTGCCGAGCGTGCCGGAGATCTCGAGGGGGCCGCCGGTGCGCTCGAAGCGTTCGCAGCGCTGGCGATCGAGAACTCACCCCGCGCGCGTGCCGACGCGATGTATCGCGCGGGGGAGCTGTTCCGGCGCGCCAACCGCGATGACGACGCGATCCGCTGCCTCGAGGTTGCGCTCAAGATCTCCGACAGTCACCTGCCTGCGCTCGATGCGCTGGAGACGGCGTGGCGCGAGAAGGGTGACCTCGAGCGCGTCGCGACGATCCTGGGTCGCAAGGTCGCGGCCACCGCACGGCACCCCGCACGCCAGAAGTCGCTGCTCTCGCGGCTGGGCGATCTGCAGGAGCAGCTGTCGCGCCCTGACGTCGCGCTCGCGACCCATCAGCGCGCGCTCGAGATCGATCCGCAATGGCGACCATCGTTGCAGTACGTCACCCACCAGTTACGACGCGCCGGACAACGCACCAAGGCGGTCGAGGGGCTGCTCGAGCTGGTCGGCGATCTGCCGGGCGACTCCGCGCTTGACCTGGCGATCGTCACCCGCGATCAGCAAGCCTCGGTGCACTCGCTGGCTGCGATCATCCCCGAGCTCGAGCCCGACGAGCTCGAACAGGTCCGGCACGACGCCCTGGTGGTGCTCGAACGCGCCGCGGCGCCGCTCGACGACCCCTACATCGTATCTGCGGTCGCGTTGTTGCGGGGTCAGCCGTCGGTGCCGCTCAGCCGCGAGGCCGACACGCACAGCGGGCGCGTATCCAATCCGAGCCTCTCGGCGCTTGCGCTCAAGGAAACCGCTCAGCTCGCGCGGGACGCCGGCAAGCTCGAGGATGCGTTCGCCACGCTCGAGACGGCCAACAACGTCAATCCAGGAGATGCGTCGGTGCTGCAAGATCTCGTCGAGCTGGCGACCACGCTCGCCGATCACGACGCGGCGACTCGCCATCTGACCGCCCTGGCCGAGCTGTGCACCGGTTCGCGGCGCGGCACGCTGCTGCTCGAGCTCGCCGATCTCTTTTACGACAAGCTCGAGGATCCGTCGCGGGCGCGCGAGGCCATGCGCGGTGCCGCCGAGGCGTTCGGCAGCGGCGCCCGTCGCGACACCACGCTCCGCATGCTCGCCACCGAGGCCGCGAGCAACCTGGCGTGGGACGTCGCCGTCGACGCGCTGTCCGCGGTCGCGCCGGATCGCCGCACGCAGATCGACGTCGGTGCGCTCGCCACGGCGTTGCAGCGCGCCGGCCGCGATCATGATGCGATCGCGCTCGTCGAGGACGCGTCGGCGAATCATGGATTCGACGACGGCGGCGAGCTCCTGCAGCGGCTTCGCGGCGAGAGCGTTCGCAAATCGGAGCTCGCGAAGGAGTTGCTCGAGCGGGCCCGCAACGCGAGCGCCGAGGATGCGAGTGCGATGCGCGAAGAGGCACGCAACCTGCGCGACTCGGTGGGCGACGTCTCCCACGCGTCCGAGCCTGGGGTGCCAGTCACCCGCGTCACCCGGCCCTACATCGCACGGATCAAGCTCGTTCCGGCTGCCGCTCGCGTCGTGGCCGCGGCGGCCAGTGACGAGGCCGGCTGGCAGTCCGTGTCAGATCCCGCGCTGCGATCACCAGGCCTGGGCACCGCCGCGGCCGAACCGCCGGCACCATCGGTGACGATCGCCGCGACCCCAGCTGAAGCCGACCGCGCGATCAGCGCAGCGGCACAACATGCCGATCGCGATCGACTGATCGCCGCGCACCGCGATACTCCCGACGATGCTGGCGTCCTGCTCGCGCTGCTCGCGCATCTGCAGGGACGCGAGCCCGAGCTGCGGCGCAAGATCCTCGAGGAAACGGCGGTTACCGGGCGCGGCCGCTCGCTTGCGATCGCCCTGCACGAGCTCGCGCTGATCGCTCGCGAGTCTCATCAGCCGACGCACGCCGCGGCGCTCTGGCAACGTGCGCACGCCGCGGATGCCAGCTACGCGCCGGTGTGGATGCCGCTCGCCGACGCGCTCGCCACCGCGGACGAGATCTCCGCGGCCCGCGATCTTTATGAAGCGGTCGCGGCGTCGGCCGAATACGACGATCAGCGCCGTGCGTACGCCGCCGAGCGATCCGAGGCGCTGGGGAAGGACCACGCGATCATCGTCGGAGAGGTGACCAGCGCCCCCGCCGCGGCCACCGGCGAGCTCGCCAGCGCGATCCAGCTGTCACAGGCGGGCGATCTGCAAGCCGCAATTGCAGCCGCCGAACGGGCGGCGGAGATCGCGGACGCGAATGACACCGCGGCACTCGAGCTACTCGAGAAGCTCTACTTCGAGGCCAACAACGTCACCGCCGCATCCGAGGCGATCGGGCGCCAGCTCGCGCTTGCAGTGGATGATGCTGGGCGCAGCGCACTGTGGCGGCGCCGCGCGAAGATGTACCGCGAGACGCTGGGGCGTGATGCCGAGGCGTATCGATGCCTGAAGGAGGCGCACGCGTTCGCGCCCGATGATGCGGAGATCGCTTACCAGCTGCGGACCGCCGCGATGGTCCGCGGCGAGTGGGCGCTGGCGGCGTCGCTGATCTATCGCGAGATCGCCGCGATCTCGGATCCGCGCGAGCGCGGCGCACTCCATCTCGAGCTCGCGCTGATCTATCTCGAGCGGCTCGACGACGAGGGCCAGGCCCAGGTCAACTTCGAGCAGGCGCTCGCGCTCGACCCGACGATTCCGGCGGTGAAGCTGCCGCTCGCTCGGCGGTACGAGCACATCGGACGGTACGCCGAGGCAGCGAGGTTTTATGAGGAGGCCGCCGCCTCGGCGCGCGCGGCCGATCGCGCTGCCTTGATCGAAGCGGCAACCCGGTGTCGAACGGCGGCGATCGAGGCGACCGACCAGCCGGGCCTCGCGGCGCAGCTCGACGCGGCGGAGGCGGCCGGCGAGCTCGATCGCGCCCGCGAGATCGCGCGCGAGCTGTGGAAGGCCGAGCCTGGTCACGCCGCAGCATATCGAGTGCTCGCCAACGAGCATCGCGCGTCGGGTGACCTCACGGCGCTCAGCGAGCTCACGGCGATCCGCGCCAGCCGCACCGACGTGATCGATGACCGCTGCGCGGCGTGGCTCGCCGTCGCCCGGCTCGCCGAGGAGATCGGCGCGTTCGATCAGGCCGCGACCGCCTACGATCGCGCACTCGCCGAGAACCCGCGGCACGCCGAGTCGCTCGACGCACGCGGTGCGCTTGCGTTCAAACAGGGCGACTTTGCCAAGGCCGACACGATCTACAAGCAGCTGCTGCCGGGCGAATCCGTGCTCGGCGACGACGAGCTGGCGCTGCGGCGCTCGCTGATCGCCGAGCAGCTGGGCCGAGACAGCGACGCGCTCACCCATGCGCGCGAAGCTGGCCGCGCGGCACCCGGACGCCGCGACGTGATGACCAGGATCCAGGAGCTCGCGACGCGGCTACACGATCTCGACACCGCACTCGGCGCATCGCGCGCGGGGATCGATCTGATTCCACTCGAGGATGACGCGGCGAAGCTCGACGCTCAGTTCGCGCTGGTGGAGTTGCTCCGCCAGGCCGGCGACCTCGAGGGCGCAATCGCTCAGCTCGAGCGCGTATTGCGCGACGATCCACTCAACGCGCGTGCGATGGAGACGCTGGTCGACGTGCACGTTGCACGTTCGGACTGGGCGACCGCCACGCGCTATCTCTACCAGCTCGTGCCGCTCGCACCAACGGCGCCAGAACGTGCCGAACGGTTGTACCGGCTCGGCGAGGCCGTGCTCGTCCATTTGAACGACGTCGATCGCGCAGATGATGTGTTCTTGCGCGCATCCGATCTCGATCCGACACATGTCCCGACGCTGCGGCGGCTGATCGACGTGTACTGGCGCGCGGACGATCCCGGCGCGATCGTCGAGGTCGCCACCGAGCTCGCCGACAAGGGGGCGCTGGCCAATGGCCATCACCAGGGCGACTCGCTCGCGCACGCGATGATCGCCGCCGCGTTGATCGGCGATACCCAGCTCGCGTCGCGGCTCGGCGAAGCGCTCGGCGAGGACGCACCGCGCCAGATCGCTACAGCGCTCGGCGAGCTCGCGGGACGCAATGGCCGGCTCCAGATGACCAGCGCATCCACGGCGATCGTCGAGCTCGCCCGTCGAGGCTTGCTCGATCTCGCGAAGGTTCGCACGGCCGCCGCCGGCACCCCCGTCGCCGATCTTCTGTAGGCAGCGCAATTTCGCAACACGCGCCGCCCAGCGAGCGATCGCGCACATTGAGGAGCGTGGGCGCAACCACGGCGATCGTTCGCTTGACGGAGCTGCAAATCCGGGCACAGAGTGCGCCACAAACGGAAGGACTGGAGACAACCCAATGAAGAGCTTCACGAAGATTGCAATCACGGTCGCAATGACTGCAGGCCTGTCGACGAGCGCGCTCGCCGGCGATCCCAAGGCGGGAACCACGGCGGCGGCCCCGGCGAAGACCGAAGCGGCGAAGAAGATGGAGATGCCGAAGGCCCCGCAGGAGCTGATCGACGCTGGAAAGCTGATGGTCGGGACCTGGAAGTGCACCGGTAAGGGCGTGATGGATCCGAGCAACCCCACCGTCATGACCGACATGAAATCGACGGCCACGTTCAAGCAGGACCTCGACAAGTGGTGGGTGGTCGGAACGGTCACCACCGGACCGATGAAGATGACGATGTACCGGACCTACGATCCCGTCGCCAAGAAGTGGATCCAGGTCGGCCTCGACAACATGGGCGGCAGCGACAACATGTGGTCGATGGGACCCAAGGACGGCAAGGTCACATGGGAAGGTGATTGCCGCATGATGGGCACCTCGATGAAGAGCCGGGTCACCGAACAAGCTACCGCCAAGCAGATGACGCTCGTGGGCGAGATGTCGATGGACGGTGGCAAGACCTGGATGAAATCGATGGAGATGACCTGCAAGAAGTAGCGGGCGTCGGGCGCGAAAAACGCGCTTGACCGATCTGTAAGGGTAGTTACTTTGGGCCGCACCATGAAGCTCGACAAGCTCACCGTGAAGGCTCAGGAAGCTGCTGCAGCCTCGCGAGATCTCGCGATTTCGGGGCATCACGCCGAGGTCACGCCCGAGCACCTCCTGCTCGCGTTGCTCGAGCAGGAGGCGGGTGTGGTCCCGCGCATTCTCGGCAAGCTCGGCGCCGATCCGAGGGTCGTCAAGACCGACCTCGATCGCGCGCTCGATCGGATTCCCAAGGTGCACGGCTCCGCGCTCGATGTCGACATCGGCCGCGCGTTCAAGGACACCTGGGAACAGGCCGGCAAGCAGGCGGCCGCGATGAAGGACGAGTACATCTCCACCGAGCACTTCCTGATCGCGCTGGCGGGCGGAAAATCGCCCGCAGGAGATGCGCTACGCCGCGCCGGCGCCACCAAGGACGCGATCCTCGAGGCGCTCGTCGCGGTCCGCGGCAACCAGCGCGTCACCGATCAAGACCCCGAGGCCAAATACGAAGCTCTCGAGCGCTACACCCGCGATCTCACGCGGCTGGCCCACCAGGGCAAGCTCGATCCGGTGATCGGACGCGATGAAGAGATCCGCCGGACCATCCAGATCCTGTCGCGCCGGACCAAGAACAACCCCGTGCTGGTCGGTGAAGCCGGCGTGGGCAAGACCGCGGTCGTCGAGGGCATCGCGCAGCGGATCGCGCAGGGCGACGTCCCCGAATCGCTGCGCGACAAGAAGATCTGCTCGCTCGATCTCGGCGCTCTGATCGCAGGCGCGAAGTATCGCGGTGAGTTCGAGGAGCGTCTGAAAGCGGTGCTGAAGGAGGTCGCCACTTCCGACGGCACGGTCATCATGTTCATCGACGAGCTCCACACCCTGGTCGGCGCCGGAGCCGCCGAAGGTGCCACCGATGCGGCCAATCTGTTGAAGCCCGCGCTCGCGCGCGGCGAGCTGCGCTGCATCGGTGCGACGACGCTCGACGAATATCGCAAGCACATCGAAAAGGATAAGGCCCTCGAGCGCCGGTTCCAGCCGGTGGTCGTCGAGCAACCATCGGTCGAGGACACGATCGCGATCCTGCGCGGTCTCAAAGACAAGTACGAGGTCCACCACGGCATCCGGATTCGTGACGCTGCGCTCGTTGCCGCGGCGCGGCTATCTCACCGCTACATCCCGTCACGCCAGCTGCCGGACAAGGCGATCGATCTCGTCGACGAGGCGGCATCGCGGCTCAAGATGGAGATCGAGAGCGTGCCGACTCCGATCGACAACCTCGAACGCAAGGTCATGACGCTCGAGGTCGAGCGCGCGGCGCTGGAGCGCGAAGACGATCGCCGGTCGCGCCAGCGATTGCCCGAGGTCGAGCGCGCGATCGCCGAGCTCAAGGAACAGGCCTCGGCAATGAAGGCACAGTGGCAGAGCGAGCGCGAGGTGATCCAGAGCTTGCGCTCGAAGAAGGAGCGCCTCGATCAGCTCAAGACCGATGCCGATCGGTTTCAGCGGCAGGGGGATTTTGCCCGCGCGTCGGAGCTGCGGTTCGGATCGATCCCCCAGCTCGAGCGCGAGCTCGTCGAAGACACCACCAAGGTCGAGCAACTTCGTGCGAGCGGCAGCTTCTTGCGCGAGGAGGTCACCGAGGACGATATCGCCGCGGTGGTCGCGAAGTGGACGGGGATTCCGGTCGAGAAGATGCTCGAAGGTGAGGTCGAGCGACTCACCAAGATGGAGGATCGGTTGCGCGAGCGGATCGTCGGCCAGGACGCGGCGGTGACCGCGGTCGCGGCGGCGGTGCGGCGCGCCCGGGCCGGCCTCAAGGATCCCAATCGACCGATCGGGAGCTTCTTGTTCCTCGGCCCCACCGGCGTGGGCAAGACCGAGCTCGCACGCGCGCTCGCGGCGTTTCTGTTTGACGACGAAGCCGCGATGATCCGGATCGACATGTCCGAATACCAGGAGAAACACACGGTGTCTCGGCTGGTCGGCGCACCACCTGGCTACGTCGGCTACGATCAGGGCGGGCAGCTCACCGAAGCCGTGCGACGCCACCCGTATTCGGTGGTGCTGCTCGACGAGATGGAGAAGGCGCACGCGGATGTGTGGAGCGTGTTGCTCCAGGTGCTCGATGACGGCCGGCTCACCGATGGCCAAGGTCGCACGGTCGATTTCAAGAACACCGTCGTGATCATGACCTCGAACGTCGGCAGCCAGCATCTGCTGCAGCTCAAGGCCGACAACCGCGAGCAGATCGAACGGCTCGTGATGCGCGAGCTGTCATCGACGTTCCGCCCCGAGCTACTCAACCGGATCGACGAGGTGATCTTCTTCGAGCCGCTCGGTGAAGCTCAGCTCGCGGAGATCGTCAAGATCCAGCTCCGCCGGTTCGAGAAGTTGCTGGGCGAGCGACAGATCACGATCGGCCTCACCGATCGGGCAATCGCTCGCGTCGCGGAAGCCGGATACGATCCGGTGTACGGTGCGCGCCCACTCAAGCGCGCCCTGCAAAAGCTCGTGATCGATCCGCTCGCCACCCGTTTGCTCGTCGGCGACTTCCAGTCGGGTGACCATCTCGAGGTCGACGTCGATGGCAATCAAGCCGCCGGCCTCGTGTTTCACAGAAACCCGAGGGGAGTCGCTGCCTAGCCGCGCCTCGCGCAACGGCGATCGCACACACGTCGGAGTACCATGCCGCAGCAGATCGATTTCGATCCGAACGTCGACTACTACAAGGCCCTTGGCGTGGCCAAAGGCGCGTCTGCCGACGAGATCAAGCGCGCTTATCGCAAGCTCGCCAAGGCGAATCATCCGGACACGACCGGGGGCGACAAGGCCAAGGAAGCGCGGTTCAAGGAAATCTCGAACGCGTACGACGTGCTCGGCGACCAGAAGAAGCGCCAGCTGTACGACCAGATCCGTGCGAGCGGCGGAATGCCGCGGCAGGGGTTCCCCGGCGGTGGGGTGTACACGACCCAGGGCGGTGGTCCGGGCGTGTTCGATCTCGGCGATCTGTTCAGCCAGTTCTTCAACAACGCACGAGGCGGTGGCGGTCAGGTTCGCGTCGAGCACATCGATATGGATGATGGGCGGCGCCGCCGACCGCGCCGGAGCGACGCCGACGACGCCGAGTTCGAGAGCAAGGTCAAAGCGTCGGATGGCAGCTGGCTGAGCGTCGAAGGTCTCGATGTTCGCTCCGATGTCCGAATCTCCTTCGACCGCGCCATGCTCGGCACCGTCGCGACGGTCGTCACGATCGATGGCAAGGCCGAGGTGAAGATTCCCCCAGGAACCTCGAGCGGGAAGAAGCTGCGCCTGCGGGGCAAAGGCATCCCTGACCGTTCGGGCCGGACCGGTGATCATTACGTCACCGTACAGATCGATGTTCCCGGCGACCTCGATGACGAGGCCAAGAAACTGCTCGTTCAACTCGCATCTCGGCTACGCAAACGCGGGCACAGCGACTGAAACGTCGTAGACTGTCTGTTAGCGATGTCGAAACACACCGAGACCGCTGGTCAGTACCCCGTCATTCCCCTGCGCACTGAGGTCCAGTTGCCGGGGCATGTCGGGCCCCTCGAGATTGGTCGCGAAGCCTCCGTGCGAGCGATCGAGGCCGCGACGCGCGATGACAACCTGATCGTCATCATCCCGCAGCGGAATCCCGCCGTTCGCGATCCGGGTCAGAAGGATCTGCATGAGGTGGGCGTGCGCGCCGAGATCGTGCAAGTCGTCAAGCACTCCCCCGGGCGGTTCACCACGGTGATGCGATTCCTCGAGCGCGTTCACATCGACGCGATCGTGGCGGCGGAGCCGTTCCTGGTCGCATCGGTGTCCAAGCTGCAGTCGACGTCGAGCGCGACCGCGGAGCAGCTGATCGCGACCACGGCGAAGGTCCGCGACTACCTGCTCGCCGTGGTGAGCGACGCGCATACCAAGGAAGCGCGCGAGAAAGACGCCAAGGAGGGCAAGGAGCCCAAGGGCGAGCTCACGCGTGCACAGGTGCAGTCGATCGTCGACCCCGATAAGCTGGTCGATGCCGCGGCGCCGTATCTCGATCTCGAGCGCGACGAGCTCACGCAGTTGCTCGTCGATACCGACACGATGAAGCGGCTCGAGCGCGTGATCCCTTCGCTCGAGCGCCAAGCCACGGTGCTGCGGCTCAAGGCCGATATCGGTGCGGAGCTCGAGGGCGAATCGAGCCGAACTCATCGCGAGCGCGTGCTCCGCGATCGGATGCGCCAGATTCAGGAGGAGCTCGGCGAGCAGGACGACAACGCCGAGATCGACGAGCTTCGTAAGAAGATCGAAGACAGCAAGATGGGTGATGAGGTCCGCGTGGTTGCCAAGAAGCAGCTCGCGCGGATGAACCAGATGGCGTCGTCGTCGCCCGAGTACAACATCGCGCGGACCTACATCGAGAACCTGCTCGAGATCCCGTGGAACGTGTTCACCGAGGATCGCCTCGACGTGTCGGCTGCACGCGCCATCCTCGAAGCCGAGCACTCGGGCCTCGAGAAGGTGAAGCGCCGGATCCTCGAGTTTCTTGCCGTGCGCAAGCTCGCCCCGAACAAGCACGGCCCGATCCTGTTGCTGGTCGGCCCGCCGGGCGTCGGTAAGACGTCACTCGGCCGCTCGATCGCGTCGTCGCTCGGGCGCAAGTACGTCCGGATCTCGCTCGGCGGCGTCCGCGACGAGGCCGAGGTGCGTGGTCACCGGCGGACGTACATCGGCGCCCTTCCCGGCCGGATCGTCGCCGGCCTCAAGAAGGCTGGCTCGATGAACCCAGTGTTCGTGCTCGACGAGATCGACAAGCTCGCGGCCGACATGCGCGGCGATCCCGCCGCGGCCATGCTCGAGGTGCTCGATCCCGAACAGAACAAGGACTTCGTCGATCACTACGTCGAGGTTCCAGTCGACCTGTCGCGCGTGATGTTCATCTGCACCGCGAACCAGCTCGACACGATCAGCCAGCCGCTGCTCGATCGGATGGAGACCGTCGAGCTGTCCGGCTATACCAGCGTCGAAAAGCTCGCGATCGCCAAGAACCATCTGCTGCCCAAGCAGCTCGGGGAGCACGGCATCGGCAAGGATCAGCTCGATATCCCCGACGAGGTGATCCAGGAGATCATCCACAACTACACGCGCGAAGCGGGCGTTCGAAACCTCGAGCGGGAGCTCGCCGCGGTTTGTCGCGGCGCGGCGGTCAAGGTCGCCGAGGGCGCCACCAAGGTCGAGATGACCACACCGCAGCTCGAGGAGCTGCTCGGCCCGCCCAAGCACCTGTCGGATACCGTGGAGCGCGCGCCCGAGGTCGGTGTGATCACCGGCCTGGCGTGGACGCCGGTCGGCGGTGACATCATGTTCATCGAGTGCCGGATCTTCCCTGGCAAGGGCGAGGTTCGACTGACCGGCCAGCTCGGCGATGTCATGAAGGAGAGCGCGCAGGCGGCGGTGTCATGGATGCGCGCGAACGCGGCGCGGCTCGGCATCGACTCGGAGAAGATCGCGAGCTCGGACATCCACATTCACCTGCCGCAGGGTGCGATCAAGAAGGATGGACCGTCCGCCGGTGTCGCGCTGACCTGCGCCGTGGTGTCGGTATTCACCAAGCGACCGATCCGCAATGACGTCGCGATCACGGGTGAGATCGACCTGCGAGGCAATGCCTTGCCGGTCGGCGGCATCAAGGAGAAGGTGCTCGCGGCTCATCGCGCCGGCATCAAGATCGTGTTCCTCCCGGAGCGCAACCAGAAGGATACGATCGATATCCCGGAGGAAGTGCGCAGCCAGGTCGAGCTTCGCTACATGAAGAAGATCGACGATGCGCTCGCGGTGGCACTGGGCCCCGCTCCCGCCGCGTCGGATCCGGAGCCTGCGATTCCGCCGCCTACCGCGCCCACGGGCCGTGGTTCGGTCGGCGAACGCCTGCCGTCGTAATCGGCACTCGGATGCACGGGCGGTCGCGCGGTCGCGCGACGCGCGGAGGGGTGAAGGGCGAGCTCTGCTCGACCAGAGGGGGCGGGAAGGCCCCCTCTCGACAATCCGCATCGGATCCAATCACCCGGGAACGAGCTTGTACACGGCGCCCGGGTTGAGCTCGACGATATAGACCTCACCGTCGGCGTCCACGCCGAACGATGAGACCTCACTGAGCCCGTCGACGCCTTTGAGCGCACCCTTCCATTCCCAGTGTTCGCGCGCCCAACCCGGTGCCGTGGGCGACGATGGGTCGCGCGTCCAGACGAAGCTGCGCAGGATCCCGGTGCAGAAGTCGGCGTAAAAGTAGCGGCCATCGAGCATCGGCAGCGCCTTGCCCCGGTAGGTCACACCGCCGGTGATCGAGCAGCCCTCCTCGTGCGAATATTCGACGACGGGTGGCGTGAACCCGCGGCGATCGCAGGTGCGGCTACGAAAACAGTGGCTGCCTTCGACGACGTTCCACCCGAAGTTGTGCTTGGTCTTGTCGGCACCCGCCACCACGAACACGTACTCCCACAGGTTCTGACCGACGTCGCCGATGTAGAGATCGCCCGTGGGTCGATCGAACCAGAACCGCCACGGATTACGCACTCCAAGATGAACGCGCTCGGGCGCTGCTACCGCCGCGTCGACATCGAAGCGCAGGATCTTACCGAGCAAGGCGTCAGGGTTCTGACCATTGCGCTTCGGATCGCCGGCGGATCCGCCATCCCCCATGCCGGTATAGAGCTTGCCGTCGGGACCAAACAGCAGATGACCGCCATTGTGGTTCGAATACGGCTGGTCGATCTTGATGAGCTCCCGGCGCGTGGTTGTGTCCACCCGATCGGGGTCGCTCGCACTGACCCGGTACTCCACGATATGGGTGTGGTCATCGGGATCGGTGTAGTTGACGTAGAGCTTGCCGTTGGTCGCGTACGCGGGATGAAATGCGAGCCCGAGAAGCCCCTGTTCGTTCCCGCGCGACAGCTCGTCGATCTGGAAGAACGGCTGCGCTCGCAGCTTGCCGCCCTCGAAGATGCGGATCCGTCCAACGTGTTGCTCGACGATGAACAACCGGCGGCGCGCATCGCCAGGCGCCGTCGTGACGAGCACCGGACGTTTCAACCCGTCGATGACCAGCTCGAGTCGAACCTTGCCGGCCACCTCCGCTGGCACCGGCACGAGCTTGTCAGTGCCCGGCGGTGCGGCGGCGGTGGTACCTGCCGTCGCGCCTGCAGGTGTGGCTGAAGCGCTCGCTCCAGGCGAGGACGGCTCCGGCATGGGAGCCGATCCTGACCCCGGATGGTCGGGGCTCCGCCCATCGTTGCGGCACCCGAGCGTTAGCGACGTGACGACAATTGCGACGAATCCGCAACCGCCGGCGCCGCGCGAGCACAGCGTCGCAAGGCCAGTGGCGAGCTGTGCGATGAATCGATATGACGCGGGCTGCATGAGCTCCCTGATGCTCGGCGACTCCATCGCGAAGAACAGAACCGATCTTCGCCATTACTTCCAGTACTCGCGGCTGGGACTCGACCGAGGTCTCGTTCGGAGAATACCTCGGCGAACAAGGAGTGCTCGATCGGTTCCTGCTGTTCCGCGCGTTGCAGCTGCAACAGCGCCTCAGCGGCGTGCGCGTGGACGAGGCCGGGATCGCCTGGCGCAGCCAGCGGACAGCACCTGGTGCATGTGGCTGGTCAGCGCATCTCCACGCGCCCGATCTGGTCACACACTCCCGAGCGCGTGCGCCTCACAGCCGGGTCACATCGCGCGGATCACAGCGTCGGTGTAGGTGGCCGTCGTGGCCTGGCCCCCGAGATCGCCGGTCCGCGTCTCGGCGTTCGCCAGGGCGGCCTTGATCCCGGTGCGGAGCTTGCGCGCCGCGTCGCCCTGCCCCACGTGATCGAGAAGCATCGCCGCGGACATCATCAGGCCGGTCGGGTTCGCGATGCCCTTGCCCGCGATGTCGGGAGCGGTGCCGTGCACGGCCTCGAACATCGCGCAGCCGGAGTCGCCGATGTTGGCCGCCGGCGCAACGCCGAGACCGCCAACCAGGCCCGCCGTCAGGTCGCTCAAGATGTCCCCGAACAGGTTCATCGTCACGATCACGTCGAACCGCTCGGGAGCAACCACCAGCTTCATCGCGGTGGCGTCGACGATCATGTCCTCGAACTCGATCTCGGGATAGCGCTTCGCGACCTCGCGGCCGGTATCGAGGAACAGCCCGTTCGACATCTTCAGGATGTTCGCCTTGTGCACCAGCGTGACCTTCTTGCGGTGGTGCCGGCGCGCGTACTCGAACGCGTACACGATGACGCGCTCGGAGCCAAACTTCGTGATGATCGCGATTGACTCGGCAGCGGTGCGGCGCGGATCGACGTAGTGCTCGACCCCGGCGTAGAGGTCTTCGGTGTTCTCGCGCACGATGACGAGATTGACGCCGGTGAATCGTGCGGGCACGCCCGCGATGGTCTCCACCGGGCGCACGTTTGCGTAGAGATCGAACTGCTGGCGCAGCGTGACGTTGACCGAGCGATAACCGCCACCACTCGGCGTCGCAAGCGGTCCCTTCAGCGCCAGCTGGTGCGCCTTGATCGACTCGATCGTGGGCTGCGGCAGCGGGTCGCCGAGCTTGGCTACCGCGGCGGCACCGGCCAGAACGCGTTCCCACGTGATCGTCCCACCGGCAGCCTCGACCGCGCGCACCGTTGCGGCGGCGATCTCGGGACCGATACCATCTCCTTCGATCAAGCTCACGACTGGCCTGCTCATCGTGGTGCGAGGATCACTCGTTCAAGGCCGGCCCGCCATGGCTGCCGATCTCTCTCTGCGCGCCATCGAGGTGCTGGCGACCGGCGTCAGTGTCCTCGCAGGGTCCGCGGCGTCGGATCGACCTCGATGTCATCGCCGTTCACACGCACGGCGTACACGATGAGACAGAACTCGCTCGCATCCGCCGATCGACCGTTGGTGGTCGAAAACCGCCAGCCGTGTTGCGGGCAGATCACGTGGCCACGGGAGATGATGCCATCGACGAGATCGCCCCCCATGTGGGCGCACCGTCGCTGCGTCGCAAAATAACGATCGCCGTCGCGACCGACCACCATCTCCACACCCTCCACCGCCACGGCCAGCAACTCGCCGTGACCGATCTGGCCGACACGCGCCACCGGATGCCAAGGAGACCGCATCGGAACATCATAACGCGACGCGCCCGCGAAGCCGGCCAGTCGCGGTGGCATCCCGCCGCCGCATTTCACCGAAGCGCGCATCGCGTCGCGCGATCGGCTCCCTTGGTTGGGGGCCCGACCGTGCGCCTCGGCCGCGATCATCGATCGATTTATCCATTCGCGGGCCCTTAGTTAGTTAGCCGGGTGGACCGTCGGACGAGATCCCATAGGTCTTCATCTTGGTGTAGATGCTGGCCCGGCTGATCCCCAGCCGCCGCGCAGCAATTGCAGGGTTGCGGTCGCGCCGCAGGGCTGCGCTGATCGCCGCACGTTCGACCGCACGGAGTGCTCGTTCGGCGACATCCTTCAGTCCCTCACCTTCGCCGAGCCGAGTCAGGTCGATCGGAGGCAACTCGACCCGCTCATCCTCGGACGGGGCCTGGGAGCCAGCTGGGCGATCGAGCCCTAACATGTCGAGGTCGTGGCTCCGGATGATCTCGCCGTCGCACAGGATCGCGGCTCGCGACAGCACGTTCTCGAGCTCGCGGATGTTACCGGGCCAGCGATAGTTGGCGAGCCGGGCGAGCGCCTGTGCGGTGATCTGCGTCGGATACCGAGCTTCGCTACCGGCGAAGCTCTTCGCCGCACCCCTGCGTCGAGCGAGGATATGCGCCGACAGCATCGGGATGTCCTCCTTGCGCTCGCGCAGCGGAGGTACCTGGATCGGGACCACCGCGAGTCGCCAGTAGAGATCCTCGCGAAACTGCCCGCGAGATACCAGCGCCTTGAGATCCTTGTTGGTCGCCGCGACCACGCGCACATCGATCGCGACCGGGCGGTCGCCACCGACCGGCTTGATCTCGCGCTCCTGCAGCACCCGCAGCAGCTTGTTCTGAACGCTCGCGTCGATATCGCCGATCTCGTCGAGGAAGATCGTGCCGCCCTGCGCCTCGCGAAACAGCCCGCGACGCGCGCGACTGGCGCCGGTAAACGCACCCTTCTCGTGGCCGAACAGCTCCGCCTCGAGCAGGCTCGGCGCGAGCGCCGAACAATCGAACGCGACGAATGGCCCGTCGGCGCGCGGCCCCACGCGATGGATCGTGCGTGCGAGCAGCTCCTTTCCGGTCCCGCTCTCGCCGACGATCAACACCGTCGCGTCCGACGCAGCGACGCGATCGATCATCGCGAGCAGTTGCCGCATCAGCGGCGAGTCGCCGACAACCTCCCCAAGCCCACGCGCCCGCTCGACCTCGCCGCGCAGGCGCCGGACCTCTCGCGCGAGGGCGCCGTGCGTGATCGATCGCTCGACGACCGATCGGATCTCGACTGCCTCGGCGCCCTTCTTGAGCACGTCATGCGCACCGGAGCGCATCGCACGCACCGCGAATCCGACGGTCGGTAGCTCGCTCCAGATCACGACAACCGTCTCGGGTGCCACGGTCCTCATCCGGTGCAGCAGCGCCAGCGCCCCATCGTCGTCGTCTCCCAGGGCGGGGTCGAGCAGCACCACGTCGAACGTCGATCCAACGACGCGCTCGAGCGCAGCCGGTGCGGAGCTCACGGCCTCGACATCCATCAACGTGAGGGCTGCCTGGGCCGTGGAGACCGTGCCCGGATCGGCATCCACGATCAGGACATGGCGGACTGGATTGGCCATACGCCGAGTTTGTCCAGCCGTCTAGACACTGTCTATCCAGATGGACAAACCTCGGGCAGATCTCGCTCCAAGTTGCTGTTTTTGCTTGTTCACGGCGCTGGACAGACCTGGCGCACTCCATGCGTCTTGCGGTCGCAGAGGAGGTTTTCGATGAACCCACCAGCCCCCGATGCCGACCTCGCCACGATTCGCACCTATGTCCGTTCGGTTGCGCTGAAGTACGTGCGCAACGAACACGATGCCGAGGACGTCGCCCAGGATGCGATGTTGCTCGCGCATCGTTACCGCGATTCGTTTCGTGGCGAATCCCGCTACTCCACCTGGCTGTATCGTGTTGCCGCGACCGCGGCGCTGATGTTTCTGCGCAAGCGACGCCGGTTGTCTCGCGAGATCCTCGCCAGCGGTACCGACCGGGACGAGCACGGCACGTCGTGGCTCGACCGCGTGCCTGGTTCCGCGGATGTTCGCGAGTCGTTGATCGCGCGGACCGAGCTGGCCATGGTCGCCGAGGCTGTCACCGAGCTTGGCGCGAAATATCCGGCCGTGTTCTGGAAACGCTATGGCGAGGGCCGTACGGAAACCGAAATCGCCCGCGAGCTCGGTCTGTCGGTCGCGGCTGTCAAGACCCGCGCGTTTCGCGCGCGGCAGGCGGCGCTAGCGTCGGTCGGCTGATCGACGGGACGTGGTGCGCGGTGCTCGTGCGGATGATCAACGACCTCACGCACATGGCGATTACAGGACGAGGCGCTGGCGGGCGGCGGCCGGATGGACCGATCCGGCGGTAGAGTAATCGCCGTAGTGCCGCCCCGCGACCCACGGACCGATCCCGATGTTCCGAACGGAATGTCGATCGAGCTGCTTCAAGACCTGCACCTGCTGACGCGCGATCGCCAGCTCAATGCCGATGCGCGCCGCAAGTTGAAGCAGATCCGTCATCTCGTCGGCCTGCTCACGCCCGCGCTCGACGATGCGAAGCAGCGGACGGCAGAGCCGTTGATCGTCGATTGCGGAGCGGGAAAGAGCTACCTCGGCGCCCTGCTCTACGAGCTCGTGCTCGGACCACACGGCCATGGCACGTTGGTCGCGATCGAGGCCCGACCCGAGCTGTCCGAGCAAGCCGCCGCCCGCGCGCGCCGATTCGGACAGCAGCGGTTTCGCGTGATCACGGCGCCGATCGCATCGATCGATGTTGCATCGCTGGGCCAGCGTCCGAACGTGGTCACCGCACTCCATGCATGTGATACCGCGACCGATGACGCGCTGGCGCTCGCGATCACGACGTCCGCCGACCACGTAGCGGTCGTGCCGTGCTGTCAGGCGGAGGTGGCTCGCCAGCTCGAACGCGCGCGGCCCGCCGATGCCGCGATCGCGGCGCTGTTCGATCATCCGCTCCATCGGCGGGAGCTCGGGTCGCACCTGACCAACGTGATCCGCGGGCTTGCGCTCGCCGCCCACGGCTACAAGGTCACGGTGACCGAGCTCGTGGGCTGGGAGCACTCGGCGAAGAACGAGCTGATCCTCGGCAAGCGCGTCGCGCGGTTCGACGCCAGCGCACGCGCTCAGTTGCGACAGGTGCTCGAGCGATTTGGCATTTCGCCGGCGATCGTGCGCGCGCTCGCGTCGGTCGGGCTCGATCCATGCGCGGAGCCAGCGCCTGGCGACCCGCGTGCCTGAGTGCTCGATCGATCATCGCGGCGTCACGATCTCCCAGCGGACGAGCCGCGTATCGAGGGTCATCGTCACCGGCGTGATCGACCGGATTGGTTGACCGAGCTCCCAGGCAAATACGCGCCCGCGATAGACGCCGAGCTCGGGGATCGCCATCGCGAGCTGGCCGATCGCGCACAGCGTCGAGCTGCTTAGCTGCGAGCCGCTGTCAGCCTCGAGCTCGATCACCACGCGGTGCGGCGCTCCACACAGCGCCGGATCCCAGCTCACGACGAGATCGACCGCGGGCGGAACGTGGGGATCGGGAATGTCGGTGATGCACGCCGAGAACGTTGACCAGAACGCCGCGGTGAGCAGTGCAGGAGCGAGAACGAACCCGATGTAGCGCATGGCGCAGCACTTCGCAGCGCGCGTGCCAGCGCATGACCCGCGAAATCATTGTCGAGCGTGTCCGTGTCCGACCGCGGTTCGGACGTGTGTCCGAATGGCGTTCCTCATGCCCGTGCCAAACGCGGTCGCTGAATTGCCGATCGCGCTCGTTCGGGGGTACGGTCGCGACCCAACTGGAGGAACCCAATGCGTGCAACTTCTCTGATCGCGGTTCTGATGGCAGCGATGATCGCTGCGTGCGGACCCAAGAACCCTGACCCGACCCCCGCGCCGAGCACCGAGCCTGCCGGCGAGCCCATGGCCGCGACCGAACCGATGCCGGCCGAGCCCGAGGCTGTTGCGGAGCCTGCGCCCGAACCGGCCAAGCCGGCGCCCACCGATCCGATCGAGGTCAGCCCCGAGACCCACTCGCTCGTCATGGAGAACGAGTCGGTTCGGGTCCTCAACGCCACATTCTCGGCAGGCTCCGAGGCCGGCATGCACAAGCACGGCAATCACTTCGTGTACGTCGCGACGCCCGGCAAGCTCGCAGTGACCGACGGCGACGGCAAGACCGAAGAGATGGACCTCAAGGCCGGCACGGGGATGTTCATGCCCGCCACGAGCCACAAGGCCAAGAACATCGGCTCGAGCGAGCTCAAGCTGGTCATCGTCGAGCTGAAGACCGAGGGTGGGACGCCGGCCGCGAAGGGTACCGACCCCCTCAAGGCCGGACCGAAGATCTACAAGAAGGTGTTCGAGGACGATCACGTTCGCGCGATGGAAGTCACGTTCGCGAAGAACGCGAAGATCGCGAAGCACACCCATCCCGATCACCTCGCGTACGCGCTCACCGACGGCAAGCTGAAGGTGACCGGCGAGAAGGACACGCAGGAGATCGAGGTCAAGGCGGGCCAGGCGATGTTCCTCCCGGCCCAGCTGCACGCCGCACAGAACACCGGCGGTGCGCCGATCAAGATGCTCGTCGTCGAGCTCAAGCCGGCCGGCGGAACCCCCGCCGCGAAGTAACCGCCGACGATCCAGCCCACGTCCAACGCCGAGGTGCCTGGACGTGGGATCGCGCCGCGGCCGCTTGTGCGGTCGAGCCGGCCCAGCGCGCGAGCGAGCTGCCGTTTCGGCGGCCCTCAGGTGCTGACGTCGGACCCTCGTTGTAGAGTCCCTCCATGTTGCCGGGCAATGCGGAGGCGATCGAAGCGTGGAACACGGTTCTGTTCGACAAGTTCACCCGATACCGCGACCTGCTCACGAGGGGCCTTGGCCTTCACGGTGAGCGCGCGCTCGAGCTGCATGCGCCGCGGCCCGGTCAGCGCGTCGTGGATATCGGCTGTGGATTTGGCGACACCACGATCGCGATCGGCAAGCTGGTAGGCCCCGAGGGCAGTGCGTTCGGTGTGGATGCCGCTGCGCGATTCATCGATTCCGCACGCCAGGACGCCGCGGGGATGCGCAACGTCCGGTTCGAGGTCGCGGACATCGAGGAGCGCGTGCCCGGTGGGCCGTACGATCTCGCGTTCTCCCGCATGGGCACGATGTTCTTCGCGAGCCCCGTGATCGCGCTACGCAACATTCGCAAGGTGCTCGCGCCCCAGGGCAAGCTGTGCATGGTGGTGTGGCGGAAGAAGGACGCCAATCCGTGTTTTCATGAAGCGGAGCTGGCGGTGCATGGGTTGCTCGGCGAGCCGCCCAAGGGCGATCAGGTCACGTGCGGGCCGGGACCGTTCTCGATGGCGAGCGCCGATCTCGTCGGCGATCAACTGCTGGCGGCCGGCTATCGCGATCTGTGCTTCGAGCGATTCGACGCACTGATCCAGATTGGCCGCGATCTCGACGACGCGGTCGCGTTTGCGCTCGCGCTCGGCCCGGCCGGCGAGATCGTCCGGCTGGCCGGCGACGAAGCGGTGGCGAGGCGCGGAGAGATCGAGGCCACGGTGCGCAAGGTGCTCGAGCCGTGGCTCCGACCCGACGGCGTATGGGCGCCATCGTCGACGTGGATCGTATCGGCCACGGTCTGAATTCCCGTCGCCGACCACGAGTTTGACGTATTCGTTCTGCGGGCGCTGTGGCAGGATGCCTGCCCGGTGCTGCGCTGGCCTGGAAACATCCTCCACTTCCTGTGGCTGATCCTCGTCGTAACGATCTCGCTGGTGGTCTATGGGGTGGCGCGGGTGCTGGTATTTCTATTCGTCTGGGGTGCCGGGCGCACGCGGGCGGTTGGCCATCTGCGGGGCTGGATGCTCCGGCAGGGAATGACCGCGCTGGGGGCCACATTCATCAAGCTCGGTCAGGTCATGAGCACGCGGCCCGACCTGTTCTCGCCCGAGGTCATCAATCAGCTTCGCCACCTTCAGGATCGTCTGCCGCCGTTTCCGTTCGCGAAGGTGAAGATCACGGTCGAAGCCGAGCTCGGTAGGCCCATCGACGAGCTGTTCACCGACTTCGAGCCTGCACCGATCGCGGCGGCAAGCGTTGCCCAGGTCCACCGCGCGCACACCAAGGCGGGTCGCGAGGTCGCGGTGAAAGTGCTGCGGCCCGGCGTTCGCCGTCAGGTCGAGCGCGACAAGGCGATCCTCCTCGGCGGTGCTCGCATCCTGGCACTGCGGCCCAAGTGGGCGCTGTCGGATCCGGTCGGGCATACCCGTCACTTCGTCGACGCGATTCACGATCAGACCGATCTTCGGATCGAAGCAGCGAACTACACCCGGTTCCGCGCCAACTTCGCCAGTCGTGTGGACGTCACGTTTCCCGAGGTGATCGACGAGCTGTGCTCCGAGCGCGTGCTCACGATGCAGTTCGTCCGAGGCACCAAGATCGATGCCGTCCCCGCCGAACGCAGCCACGAGTTCCGCGTCAAGCTCGCGCAGACCGTCCGCATGACGATGTTCAAGATGTGCTTCGAGGATGGCTTCGTGCACGCGGATCTGCATCCGGGAAACATGGTCGTGCAGGACGACGGCACGCTGGTCATCTTCGACGTCGGCCTGGCGAGCTTGCTGCACGAGGACGTGTTGATCCAGTTCATCGACATGACCAAGTGCATCGCGATGGGCACCCCCGAAGATCTCGTGAATCACCTGCGCCGATTTCACAAGTACCTCGGTCCGGTCGATTGGGACGCGCTGCGCGTCGATGTCGAAGCGTTCGCGGAGAAGTTCCGCGCCAAGGACGCCGCCAAGCTCGAGTACGGCGAGCTGATCGGAGAGATGTTCGCGATCGGCCGCAAGTACCATGTTCATCCGGTCACCGACATGATGCTGGTGTTCGTGGCACTGATCACCGCGCAGGGCATCGGCAAGATGCTCGAGCCGGAGCACAACGTGTTCGGCGCGGTCGCACAGTACCTCGTGCCGATCCTGATGAAGCGCAACGAGCACATTCCGCAGACCGAGCAGGCGAAGGCCGCGCAGGCCGCCGCGATTTGACCCCGTAGGCCGAGATGCCGCGTCGGCAGCGAGGTGACCGCCAGCGTCACCCGAGCGATGGATGCGGTCGCGCTCAGCGATAACGCGACCGGTCGCTTGTTCGCGGCACCTGGCCGTGGGAACAACGCCGGATGCAACACGAGACGAGCGAGCGTTCGGGAATGGTTGGGGCCGGCTTGCGCGAACGACTCGCGCCGCTGTGGGACCGCGTGGTTCAGACCGGCTGGGTGCCGAACCGAACCAGCGATGCCGAGTCGATCATTCGCGAGCTGTTCGGCCTCGCCGGGATCGAGATCAACGGCACCAACACCGGTGACATCACCGTGCTCGACCAGCGGTTCTACGAGCGCACGCTGCGCGACGCGTCGATCGGGTTTGGCGAGTCGTACATGGAGGGCTGGTGGGAAACCGACGCGCTCGACGTCACGATCGACAAGATCATGCGCGCGAACCTCAAGCAGAAGATCACCGGCAGCTGGCGGATGCGCGCGCTCACCGTCAAGGCGGTGCTGCTCAACCTGCAAGCGAAGGCCCGCGCGGGCGCGTCGATCGAGGCGCACTATGACATCGGCAACGACCTCTACACCCGTATGCTCGACGAGCGCATGGTCTACACCTGCGCGTACTGGAAAAACGCCAAGACCCTGACCGAGGCGCAGGAAGCCAAGCTCGATCTGGTGGCGAAGAAGCTCGGGCTCAAGCCCGGCATGCGCGTCCTCGATCTCGGCTGCGGCTGGGGTGGCATGGCGAGCTGGGCCGCCGAGAAGTACGGCTGCTCGGTGCTCGGCGTCACGCTATCGAAGGATCAGGTCGCGCTCGGCAACGAGCTTTGGGGGCCCAATGGGAAGAAGCTCGACGTCGAGCTCCGGCTGTGTGACTACCGCGATGTCCAGGGCACGTTCGACCGCGTGCTGTCGATCGGCATGATGGAGCACGTCGGGCCGAAGAATCACCGCGACATGATGAAGGTGATCGATCGCTGCCTCGCGGACGATGGGGTCGCGCTCGTTCACACGATCGCGAACAACAGGAGCCTTCGCCACGGCACGCCGTTCATCGAGAAGTACATCTTCCCCAACGCCGTCGCCCCGTCGCTCGCCCAGATCGGCAAGGCGATGGAGGGGCTGTTCGTGTGTGAGGACCTCCACAACATCGGCCCGGATTACGATCCGACGTTGATGGCGTGGTGGCACAACTTCGATCGCACGTACTCGGAGATCGCCGACCGCTACGATCGCCGGTTCTATCTGATGTGGAAGTTCTACTTGCTCGCGGCGGCGGGTGCGTCGCGTTCGCGCGATGGTCAGCTCTACCAGGTGGTGATGACCAAGACCGGGCGAGCTCAGCCGGACTGCCGCGTAGGGTGATCCGATCGCGATCGTCGAACATCGACGTCAACGCGAACCTGAACGCAGTCTCGAGCGAGCGGCTCGACTAAACCGCCGCGCGGCCGACCAGGCCTGCCCGCACCTCGACAGGATCGGACGCCTCGCGCGCCCAGGCATCCTGGATGAACCGCGCCGAATCGACCAGCGCCGCGAGATACGGAGCGGACTGGTGACGGATCCCGTGCCGCTCGCACCACGCCGCAGTGATCGCCGCAGCGCGCGGCAGGCGCTGATGCGGGATCTTCGGGAACAGGTGATGCTCGACTTGATAATCGAGGCCGATGAAGAAGAACGAGACCACGCGCGGCAATCCAAGGTTGCGGGTCGTCTCGAGCTGGTGGAGCCAATCGTGATGCTGTTCGGACATGACCGGAAGGCCGATGTGCGCAGGTGCGAACACCAGCGCCAAGAACACGCCGACCAGCGCCCAGATCGACGAGTACACCGTGAATCCGACCAGCGGCCCCCAGATGATCGATGGGACCACAATCCATGCGCCGTAGTGGACGATCATGCAGCCGAGCTCGATCCACCAGCCGCTCGTGAATCCGTGGTTGCGCGGATAGCGCCACAGATAGACGATCGATGACCGCCGCATCCCGAGCGCCATCATCGTCGACATCGGCCAGAACGCCCAGCCCTGAAAATTGCGCTGAAACCACTGCTCGGCGCGCCCGCAGCGATCGTGATCGCCACGCGACGACACGAACGGGAACGGCTTGATGTCGGGATCCACACCCTCGACGTTGGGATGACCGTGGTGCAACCGATCATGTTTCTCGCGCCAGTACAGCGCGCCGAGGCCCGAGAACAGCGGGAACGCCAGATAGACCAGGAGCGCATTGCGCGCCGGTGAGCCCGAGAAGCTGCGGTGACTTCCCTCGTGACCCATCATCGCGGCCGCTGTGCAGAACACCGCGGCGATCGGGATCAGCGCGATCGCGGCGATCCAGCCCCCGTACGAGATCCCCACCAGGCACGCCCCGGTCGCGAGCAGCAACCCTGCCAGCTTGAGCCAGCTTCGTAGCTCGCAATGCTCGAACGAGCCCGCAGCCCGCAATTCAGCCCTGAGGGACCCCAGCTCCGGTGGACTAGCCATTGCGGCAACGGTAACTCGCACCGGACACCGCATTGGGCCGTTGTTGTCACGAATCGGCCAGAAAAACTCGTGGTGCCTCGATCTGTTCCGCGTCCTGAATGGTCGAGCAACGTCCCGAGCTGCTCGTCGGCGGGATGGGAGGAGACCCGCATGGCATCCACGCACACACGCCGCCACAGCCATCGTCGCGCCGCTGCCTGGCCACCATGCTGGCAGCGCTGGTGTATCGTCGCCGCAATGGACGGTGACGACGACGAGTATTACGACGACGACGAGGGCGAGGACGACGGTGACGATGAAGACGAAGATGGCGAGGGCGGCGAAGGCGGAGGGGGCGATGACGGCGACGATGACGACGACGACGCTGGCGGCGACGATGACGACGACAACGCCGCGATCCGCGCTCGTCCGCGCACGTGACGCCTGAGGGTCAAACCGGCCACGCGCTGGGCGAAACCTCGCGCGTGATGATCGACAGCACGACCCGCCCAAACGATCCACCGAATGCCAGTGCGGTGACGTGGTCCTGGCTGCCGATCCGAGGAACGCCAGGCAGCGGTGCGGTCACCTCGAGCTCCACACCGTGCTCATCGAGACGATCGCACACCACCCCCGCGAGTGCGGTGGCCATCTCGGTGAGCGCGTCGGAGATCATTGAACGATCTCCAGACTGCACGGTGTCTCCGACGGTCTGGCTCGCGATCCGCGCACCGAGCTCGAGGCTGGTCTCGACCACGATCTCGCCGTCGACGTCGCCCACGAAGCCGACGCGGATGATGTCCGTATGGGCGCTGCCGGTGTCGAGGACGGCCTCGAGCGGGGTGAGCTCGAGACCTGGCAGCTCGGTGAGATAGCCGCTCGCGACGTGCTGGATCAGCTCCGAGGTCTCCGGGACCGTCCGCAGCCTGCGCAGCGTCTGTGAGCCCTTGGCCATCCGAACCGATTCGCCGGGGCGGTCCGAGAACGTCAGCTCGAGGTGCTTGGGGCGCAACAGCCGCGTCATGCCATCGAGCACCATCAGCTCGGCGTCATCGAACGTATCGAACCGCACGCCGAGGCGCGTCCGCACCTGCCGAGTTCCGCGATGCACCCACACCACCGTGCCGCGCAGGATGAATGGCGTGGTCTGGTAGCCGACCAGCGCGCCCAGGGCGACGCGCGTCCCTACGGCGACGTTGTTCGAGATCGATTTGCCTTCGATCCGCATCCCGCCGCGCGATAGATCGCGGATCAGATATCGACCGATTCGATCGGCATCGTGCGCGATCAGGTTCACCGGGATCCGCGCGTGGCGGCGAACGACCTGGTACGTCGGGTCGATCATGATCTGAGACAGCAGGTCGTCGAGCACCTCGCGCTGCGGACCTGCCGTGACGTACTTGATGCCGATCTCGTAGCCGGCATCGTCTCCCAGCGGATTGATCCGGACCACCTCGCCTTCGATCTCGAGCGGAGCCTGGTGACCGTGGGCGTACATCTCGAACACGAATCGAGTGCCGGGATCAAGCGGGCGTTCGCTGACCAGTGCACAGCCGCCTTTGGACACGCACGTCGTGTATTCGGTCACGAGTGATTCGGCGGATCGATAACTCACCTTGAGGCGAATCGGCATTCGCGGGTGCTGACGTCTCTCCACAACCAAAGAGTACGTGGCAGCCCATGAATTGCTAGTGTAGTTCTATCGTCTCTGGCGGGTCTTACCGACGAGAAATGGACAGGGTGGCGATCGCTACCCACCCTCCTGTACGCCGGTACAGTCGTTCGAAGCTCTCGCACGCTGAGCAGATCGTCAGGTAGTCCACGCGATGTTCCCAACGTGGGATACCCGGCGCCAACGGAGGTGGCGCGAGTACGCGGCACCTACGGGTTGAGCAGCGGCAGGCTGATCGTCACCGTCGTTCCGAGCGACGGTTCGCTCGTGATCAGAAACCGGCCACCAGCAGCACCGACGAGCCGCTGACACTGCGATACGCCGAGGCCCGTACCGTCGGGCCGCGTCGTGAAGAACGGCGTACCGACGCGCGCTAACACGTCGGAGGTCATGCCGACGCCGTCGTCGCGAATCTCGAACACCAGCATCTGACCTTGCCTCGCCGTCGACACCACGACCCGACCACCAGGCCGCGAACGCGCGAGGATCGATTGCAGCGCGTTGGTCAGGACGTTGATCAGCACTTGCGTCAACGCGATCGATGGCATGTGGATCCGCGGCAGGAACTGCGAGCCCTCGTAGACCAGCTCGCTCTGCGCGATCAGTGACAGCTCGCGGCACACGGCCATCGCGTGGCGAACGACCGGTAGTGGATCGGAATGATCATTCGCGGTGGTGCGCAAGAACTGGCCGAGGTTCTCGGTGAGCTCCTGCATGTGGTGCACGCTGCTGCGCACGATCTGAACCAGGTCTTCGAGCTCGCTGGCAAACCCCGTGATCCAGGCGCTCTCATCGTCGGTGGGCCTTTCGCCCGCGACGAGGCGGCGAATGATCGGAATCGCGCGTTTCAGCTCCTCGAGCGCCGCGGTGTGGGTCGCCAGCGCGGACAATGGCTGCTTCATATCGTGCGAGACCGCTCCGACCATGCTGCCGAGCATGACGAGTCGTTCGGTCTCGAGCAGCCGCTGGCTCAGCGCGGCCGAATCGCGGCTGAACGTCCATGCCTCGGTTGCCCATCGCAGCACTTGCTCCAGCTCGGGGACCTCCCACGGCTTGATGATGTAGCGCGCGACCAGACCTTCGTTGATGGCGCGCAGGATCGGATCGACGTCGGCGTATGCCGTGATGACCATCCGGATCGTCTGAGGACTGCGCTCGCGCACGATCCGCAGCAAGTCTTCACCGGACATGCCTGGCATCCGCATGTCGGTGACCACGACGGCGACGTCCTGTGTGCTCTCCAGCACCTCGAGCGCAGCCGCTCCCGACGCCACGACCTTGATCCGGAACAGATCGCCCATCGATTGCTCGAAGACGACCCGGTTCGGCAACTCATCATCCACGAAGACAATGAGAGGTTGGCGTTCGTTCATGACGACTCGCGCACGACTGTACCATCGTCGTTTGGCGGTCTTAGCCGTCAGCCTGTAATTGGCACATATTGATCCAGCCAGATCTCTGTGTCGAAACGAGGGGTTCGCACGACGGCCGAGACGAGGTCCCGCGGCGAGATTGTCGATGTTCTCGCCGTCTCGGTGGGCTATAAGTCCGGCCGGGAAACGCGGTCGGCAGCGGCCGGCCATTGAATGGGAGCACCGGCAAAATGACATCGATCGGCATTCACGGCGTAGGGACCTATCTGCCACCGCATGTGCGCACCAATGACTGGTGGTCGCCCGAGATCGTCGCCGGCTGGCGCGATCGCGCAGCGACCAAGGCGATGCGATCGGATGTCCCTGCTGGTACGGATCTCAGCGAGGGCGCTCGCAAGACACTGGCGGCGATGGCCGAGTATTCGAACGATCCGTTCCGGGGTGCGATCGAGCGCCACGTGATGAGCGATGACTCGAGCGTCCCCGAAATGGAGGCGTTCGCTGCGCGCGACGCGATGCAACGCGCGGGTGTGGGCCCAGCAGAGATCGATATCATCCTGACTCAGACTCCCGTGCCCGAGACGCTGTATGTCAACGGCGCGTGCATCACGCATAAGATCCTCGAGCTACCTCGCAGCACGCTCGCGCTCGCAACCGGCGGCGCGTGTAACGCGTTTGCGATCCACGCATCGCTCGCCCAGGCATTCATCACCAGTGGACAGGCACGCCGTGTGCTCTCGGTACACTCGGCCGCGATGAACCGGATCATGGATCCGAAGGAGCCCGATTCCGCCTGGATCGGCGACGGTGCGGCGGCCGTAGTGTGGGGACCGGTTTCGGATGGCAAAGGTGTCTTGTCCACCGTTCACAACACCGATGGCACGTCGTGCAATGCGCTGACGTTGGGGATCCCGGGTAAGCGGTGGTGGCAAGAAGGTGCGATCACCGTCGACCCGCTCGATCGAAGTCATACGCGAACGATGCTGATGAACCTCGTCGATCGCGCGCGCGAGACGGTAACGGCGGCGCTCACCGCCGGCAAGCAGCGTCCATCCGATGTCGATTTCTATGCGTCCCATCAGGGTACCGCGTGGTTGACGCGGGTCAGCGCGGAGCACGCCGGGCTCGAGCGGGCAAAGACGGTGATCACGTTCCCGAACGTCGGAAACATGCACAGCGCGAACATCCCGTTCATCCTCGCCCAGGGCGAGCGCCGCGGCCTCATCCAGGACGGTTCGGTCGTCGCGACCTTCAGCGGCGGCGTCGGGGAGACCTGGTCGAGTCTGTGTATTCGCTGGGGCCGATGATCAGGCCGCGGTGAAGGAGATCCGTAAATGCCGGATGCTCCGCACAAAGTTCGTTCGCGCAGGAACCGCTGGCCCGAGCGCCTCCAACCTGTGCAGTTGCGATAGCACTTCGCGGAACAGGTGCTTGGCTTCAAGCCTCGCAAGGGGTGCTCCCAAGCAGAAGTGAGTGCCGAATCCGAACGCGATGTGGTCGTTCGGAGAACGCTGGATGTCGAACCGGTCCGGCTCGGTAAACACGGCTTCGTCGCGGTTTGCCGACGGAAAGAATACAACCACCTTGTCGCCCTCTTTGATGGCTCGGCCCCCGAGCTCAGCATCGCGAGTCGCTGTCCGGCGGATCTGAATCACCGGTGGCTCATAGCGCAGCATTTCTTCGATCGCGTTTGGCAGAAGCTCGACGTCGCCACGTAGCCGGTCCATGACCGCCGGTCGTTCGAGCAGCAGGTTGAGCCCGTAACACAACAAGCTGCGCGTCGTATCGGTACCCGCGTTGAACAAGAGCATGAAGAACGCTTCGTACTCGTTGGCGCTCAACGCTCCTCGATCGACCTCGTGTGCAAGCTCGCTGGAAAGGTCATCTGCAGGAACGACTGCCTTGCGCCGAAGAAGCTCGGAACCGTACGTACGCATGTCGGCCGCAGCCGCCATCTTGTCTTGCATGGCCTCGGTCGGATCCACGAGCTCCGTGCTGAACATTCGAATCGTCAGCCGATAGAGAGCGAGCCGATCGTCCTCGGGTACGCCAAGGATCTCGCAAATGAGATGCAATGGCATCTGCTCCGCAATCTCGACGGCGAAATCACAGTGCCCGCGTCCGCGTACCCCAGCAACTACCGAGCGTGCGTGTGTGGCTATCGCACCCTCCAAGCGCTCGAGGCGTCGAGGATTCAACGCCCGATTGACCATCCGGCGCAGTCTCGTATGGTCGGGAGGGTCGCGGTTCATCATGCTTTCGCGGAGCTTCTCGAGAAATGGCGCAGGTGGGTCCTGCAGCAAGACTCCGCCTCGCCAGGACGAATAGATTTGAGGCGTGCGCAGGACGGCTATTGCATCGTGATACCTGGTGACCGCCCAGTAGCCGCGACCTCCCTGCTCCGGCTGCCAACTGACAGGGTCGGATGCTCGCAGCCGTTGAAACACGTCATGAGGGATGCCGTTGGTGTAGGTATCTGGGTGGGAGAGGTCTGGCGTCATGTATTTTGGGCGTAAGATCCTTGTGACATCGCCATGAAAGAGGTGTCGTGTAAAGCGTTCCACGTGTTTCTACGCCCCCTGGAGGAGAAGGGGGTGGCACTCGAACGCATGGTGGAAGGGACATCGTTGTCCGTCGCGGAGCTCAAGAGCCGCAGCGGCCGGCTTGACTGGGCCGAGCTCTGCCAGGTGCATCGCAATGTGCGGCCGTGGTTCAGCGACGAGGATCTGATCGATCTCGGTCACAAGGTGTTCCAGCACAGATCGTTGCGGTTCATGTTCGTCGTGGCCCGTCTCCTGCTCACACCGATGACGTTCTATCGGTGGATGAACAAACCGCGGCAAGGCGCCGGGAACCAGATGTTCACGTGCGTCACCCCTCGACACCGTGAAGTCTCGACGAACCAGTGCGAGATTGACCTGACGCTTCCAGATGGCTACGAGGTCTGCTGGGACTTCTTCTTGATCACCAAGGGTGGTCTCGAAGAGATGCCTCGCTTGCTCGGCTACGCACCGGCAAAGATCCGGCTTGAGCGGCTTCCCAATGGCGGCCGCTTTCACGTCACGATCCCGAACCGAACTCCGCTCCTCACACGATTCCGGCGAGCGTTCACATGGGCGTTCGCGGCGCGGGCCGGCGCTCGAGAGCTGCAGGCGGCTCACGAGGACCTCGTCGACCGCTACGAGCAGCTCCAGCAAACGAGTGCCGAGCTCGAGAACTACAAGAACAACCTCGAGCAGATGGTCAAAGACCGGACCCGGGAGTTACTCGAGGCTCGTGACGAGCTGTCCAAGACCGTGCAGGATCTCAGCGTCGCGCGAGATGAGCTATCTGAGACCAACGTTCAGCTGCGCGACGCGCAGGGCGTTCGCGAGCGATTCTTCTCCCACATCTCTCACGAGATTCGGACGCCGCTCTCGATCATCTTGCTCGCCGCAAACGACGTCAACGGGCGCATCGGCGCTGCCCTCGATCACAACGCCAAGGCGAGCCTGGGCGCGGTCAGTGACTCGGCGCGCAAGCTGTTGCGGCTCGTCGACGAGCTGCTCATGCTGGCGGCGGGCCAGGAGGGCAAGCTCCGCGTCTATCCTGAGGCGACGGATCTGGTCGCGTTGCTCAAGCAACTCGAGGTGGGCTGGCGGTTGACGGCCTCGGCGGCGGGGCTCGGACTGACAGTCCGAACGCCGGACTCCCTGATCGGCGACGTCGACCCGATCGCGCTCGAGCGTGTAGTCAGCAACCTGGTGTCCAACGGTGTCAAGTACACCCCCAAGGGCGGATCGCTCGAGATCGAGCTGGTCGAGCAAGCCGATTCGATCCGGCTATCGGTGTTCGACACCGGTCCAGGAATCAGCGAGGAGCTCGCGTCACGGTTGTTCGGCCGATTCGAACGCGCCGGGGAGCATCGACGCACCGTCGGAACCGGGCTGGGACTTTCGCTGGTGAAGTATCTCGTCGAGGCCCATCGCGGCGACGTTGCCGCGCATCCGCGTGTGGGCGGTGGCAGCGAGCTGCGCGTCACGTTGCCTCGAGGCACCTCCCGGGTCGTGCGTGCGTCCACGGCCAATCCGGTCGAGCTCACCACCAGTACAGTCCCCGGGGGCAGCGCTGCGAGCGACCAGGCCGTCGCGGTGAAACCGCTGGGCCCGGACATGCGCGCAACCCCACAAGGGCGGTCGGATGGAACGATTCTCCTGGCCGAGGACGACGTCAAGCTCGCCGAGATGATCGCGTCGGTGCTGTCCGATCGCTACACCGTGATCGTGGCGACCGATGGTGAGGCGGCGCTCGAGCTCGCGAAGCAGCGCCAACCGCAGCTGCTGATCACCGATGTCGAGATGCCTCGGATGAACGGCATCGAGCTGGCCCGCAAGTTCCGTGAGGTCACCGGCGACCGGCTGGCACCGATCGTGATCCTGTCAGCGGTGCTCGATCTCGGTACCCGCGTGGCCGGGTTGGAGGCAGGCGCCGTCGACTACGTGACCAAGCCGTTCGATCCGGCGGAGCTCAAAGCTCGCGTCGCTTCCCAGTTCCGGATGCGTGATCTCGCCCTCCGCCTGCATCGTGCCGAGCAGCTGTCATCGCTCGCCATCCTCACCTCGGGCCTGGCCCACGAGCTGAGAAATCCGGCCAACGGCATCGTCAACGCGATCGCGCCGCTCACCCGGCTGCTTCCCGCCGAGCTGACGGCGCCCAAGAGCGCGGTGGGTCAACTGTTATCGATCACCAGCTCGTGCGCGCAGCAGATCGGGTTTCTCACCAAGCACCTGCTGAGCTTCCGCGAGGGTGGAACTGCGCTTGACCTGCGTCCCGTCCAGGTGGACGAGCTCGTCGCTCGCGCGCTCGAGCTGGCGAGCGATGCGGTCAAGGACCTCGAGGTCCGCAAGGCGATCGAGGTCGACCGTGAGCTGATGTGCGCACCGCCGCTGCTGGTACAGGTGCTCACGAACCTGATCGACAACGCGGCTCATGCCGCCGGTGCTGGTGGATGGCTCGAAGTTCGAGCCGAGACGCAGGGGGACCAGCTCACCATCGAGGTGATCGATAGTGGGCCCGGGATTTCACCTCATCTGCACGAACGGATCTTCGAGCCGTTCTTCACGACCAAGCCTCCCGGGTCCGGAACCGGGTTGGGCCTACCGCTCGCCCGTTCGATCGTGCACCGGCACAATGGTGTGCTCGAGATCCGCGAGCGTGCGGGCCGCACGGCGTTTGTCGTCGAGCTCCCGCTGGCGCGGATCCCCGAATCGCGCAGCAAATCGGATGCGGCGCTGTCGCCGCCCGCAGGGCCGGCGTAACCGTTACGACGCCGATCCTGCGGCGTTGGACTTCGGTGCAAACGCCGCCACGCGATCCTTCTTGGGCAGTCGAACCGCGGGATCGATCTGAACGTCGACGACGAGCGGTGCGGGGAAGCTGCGCAACAGGTCTGCGTGCTCCGCGAGCTGACCCGGATGCTCGATCCGAATCGTCGAGGCTCCAAGGCCCTCGGCGATCCGGCCGACATGGAGGGGGCCGGTCGAGTACGTGGGCTTGCGGCCGTACACGACCTCGTGGCCGTTCTCGACCATGCCCATGCGCTGATCGTTGAACACGAACACGCGAATCGGAATGCGCTCGACGACCGCGGTCGCGATCTCGAACGCGTTCATCGCGAAGCACGCGTCGCCGCAGATCGCGGCCACCGCACGACCGGGGTGACACAGCCCCACGCCGATCGCGGCGCCGATCGACTGACCCATCGATCCGAGGCCGGTCATCACGACGAACGTGTCGGGCTCGTTGAGCTTGAGATAGTGGGTGGCGAACAGGAAGTGCTCGCCGGAGTCCACGGTGAAGATCGTATTGCCCGGCAACACCGACTGGATCTCGGCGATCGCGTCGTGCGACGCGATCCGGTCGGTTTCTGCCGATGCAGGCAGCGGGATGCGCTCCACCCCGCCCAGCACCTGGCGGAGCTTCCGGCGTCCAGGCGGCAGCCGCTCCACCAGCGCGCGAAGAAAGTCACCCGCCGATGCGACGATCGCATGGGTCGGCGCGTAGCTACGACCGACGTTGCGGCCTTCGATGTCGACCTGGATCAATGCCTGGCTCGGCCGCAGCTGCGATGCGAAGCCGTCCGTGGCGAGATCGCCAAGGCTCGAACCGAGCACCGCGAGCACGTCGATCCCACCAGCGAGGTAACGCTGCGCGGACGGATGGCCGCCGAGCCCCATCACGCCCAGCGCGAGCGGATGGCCCTCGGGGAACACCCCCTTTGACTTCGGCGTGGTCACGACCGGACAGCCGACGCGTTCGGCGAGATCCTTCAGTAGACCTGGCGAGACACCGCCGCGAAGTCCGCTGCCCGCCATGATCAGCGGGTGCCGGGCGTTCGTGAGCAACCGCGCCACCTCTTCGACGAGTGCCGGATCGATGCGGGCGACCACCTCGACGTGCCCGCTGTGCTTGGGCGGTGAGATCATCGCGGTCAACACGTCGAGCGGAAGCGTCAGCACCACCGGCCCCTTGCGACCCGACTGCGCGGTGGTGATCGCGCGGCGCAACATATGTGGCAGCTGCGCTGCATCGGGAACCTGAACCGACATCTTGGTGATGTGGCGCGTCATCTCGATGATGTTGAGCGCGTACGCCGAACCATCCTGCAGCACGCCCTTGCCGTGGAGCCGTCGTGGCGCCTCGCCGACGAGCACCAGCACGGGCAGACCATCACACCACGCCGATGCGATCCCGGTCATCGCGTTGAGGATTCCTGGACCCGAGGTCACGGCGACCACGCCTAGCTTGTCGCTCGCACGCGCGTAGCCCGCCGCCGCGAACATCGCACCGCTCTCGTGGCGCGTCGTGATCTGGCGAACGGCGCCGTCGAGCAAGGCATCGTAGACCGGCGAGATCGCCCCGCCGGGGATCCCGAACACCATCTCGACGCCAGCTTCGACGAGCCCCTCGACGAGCAGGTCCGCGGCACGCGTGCCCGCCACGTCGATCGGAACCGCGGACTGCGCTTGCTGCTCGCGACACGCGTTCGCGTCGTAGTTCGCATACGCCGACGCGATCACGTCCTCGAGGTTGACCGGCTTGGACAGCAGCGCCGCCGCACCGGCTTCGCGGGCAGCCTCCTCGAGCTCGGTGGTCTTCGCGCCGCTCATCAGCACGACCTCGATGTTGCGAGTCGCGCGGTTCGCCTTGAGTCTGCGACATGCCTCGATCCCATCGAGACCGGGCATCATCACGTCCATCACGACCAGCTGCGGCCGCCGCGCGCCGATGTCCACCAGCGCATCCGCACCGTTGTCGATCGCCGTGAGCTCGACGTCGGTGCGATGGCGTAAGGCGCGCCTCATGCTTCGGAGCTGACGAGTGTCGTCGTCCACGATGACCACTCGATGAAGGATCGCATCCGCAGCTCGCCCGCTCAGCATGGCGGCGTTTTCGCATAGGAAGTCGTGACCGTCCACGACAATCGAGGCGTTTGCCGTCGCAGCCAACCCGGGCGTGAACGGCAATCTCGGCGTGAAGCAAACCTATCGCTGACTGCCTCGTTTTGATCCAGGTCGGGCGATGCGGCCGTACTCGGTCCGCGCGTCTCTGACCAGATCTTCGAGAATTGTTCGTGCCGTTGCCTCATCTACAGAAGAGGCGCCATCGTCATCCCCATCCCCTGGCAACACCTGGTCACCGCTCGCGGGTGGAGGTGTCGCTGGTGAGGGCTGTGGTGAGGGGGCGTCGCTGGTGACGCTCCCGTCGGGTTCGATGAGCTTCTCGGAGCCAACGAACCCATTGCGCGTGACTTCTGCCGCCCGCGATCGATCGAGCACGGCGATCGACAGCGCGGCCACCGCGATCACCGACAGCACGATCGCAACCCGTTTGCGAGTGCGATCGCTGTGCGTGATCGGCGGGGCGGACGTCTGAGCGATGGTCTCGAGTCGACGCGCGAGCTCGGCGGCCGACGGTCGCTGCGAACGATCGCGCGACAGCGCGGCCATGATCGCATCGATCATCGCAGGTGGAATGCCGAGGCCCGCGTCGAGGCGAGGCGGCTCGCGATCGAGCTTCCGCAGGATCGAGACCACGTCGTGGTGACCGTGTGGCGGCGCGCCCGCCAGTGCTTCATAGAGCGTTGCGCCGAGCCCGTACACATCGGACTGGGCGCTGAACACTCCAGAGCGGATCGATTCAGGTGCGGCGTAGGACGGTGATCCCATGAACTGGCCGGTGACCGTCAAGGTGGAGTCGGGAACGCGCGCGATGCCGAAGTCGGCCAGCTTCCAGTGCTCGTCGGCCGCGAGGATGTTCGCAGGCTTGACGTCGCGATGAAGTAGCTTGGCCGCGTGAACCGCCGCGAGTGCGCGTGCGATCTGGATTCCCACGCTGCGGACCTGCTCGACCGACAGCCGGCCGGCCTGCATGCGATCGCGCAGCGATCCGCCACTCGCCAGCTCCATCACCAGGTACGGAACATCCTGGTGCGTACCCACGTCGTAGATCGCCAGCACGTTGCCGTGCACCACCGAGCTGGTCGCTCGGGCCTCACGCACGAACCGCTCGCGGATATCGGGATCTCCGTGGACATGCAGCGTCTTGATCGCGATCGGACGGCCGAGCACATCGTCATGGGCGCGGTACACCGTGCCGGTCGCTCCAGCGCCGATCCGCGCGAGCGCCTTGAACCGACCGAACGTCGGTCGATCCGTCACGTGCTGTGTCGCGAGTGCGGCGTACGTATTCGCGGGATCGCCGGGGAGGTCGTCGGGGACGTACTGGGTCTGCTGACCAGGGCCGTCCACGGGAGCGTCCGCCACGCTCCGATCATGACCGCGCCCCCCGCGCGCGTGCAAGGCGTCGCACCGCGTCGCAGGTCGTCGCTATCGCAGGTACCCCAGCTCGCGCGCGCTTGTCAGGATCTGCATCGCCAGCGGCCCCGCGGCCCCGGCCCCGCTACCGCCGCGTGGAATGACCACGGCGACCGCGAGCCTGCCGCGCACCGCCGGCGACAGCTCGGCTGCGTGATCGGGCTCGGCGAACGCCACGAACCACGAGTGCGACGGCGCCGGAGCCAGCCGCGCGATCCCGAACGGCTGCTCGCCCTCGAACCCCGGCGCCTCGGCCGTGCCGGTCTTGCCATAGACCCGCACGCCGGTTGGCGTGACCAGCCGTGCTCCCGTTCCCGCCGTCATCACGCGGCGCATCCCGGCGACGATCGGATGCACCGCCGTCGGATCGCCCACGACCGCGGTCGTGATGCAAGGAACGTCGAGCTCCATCGTCGCCGCACACCGCGTGTAGCGTCCGCCGGCGGCGATCGCGCCGACCATCCGCGCCGCCTGCATGACGTTGGTTGCCATCGCGCCCTGACCAAATGCGGTGGACGCGAGCTGGCGCGAACCCGCGGGCCCAGGATCGAGAACGCTGCCAAACCCAGCATCGACGCCGGCGCTGCGAAGCGAGATCAGCGGCTCGGGCCCGAGCGCCAGGCCGAGCTGACCGAAGTACACGTTGCAGCTCACCGCAAGCGCGTCGGCGAGATCGAGCGACCCGTGCGGCAGATCGCGGCTGTGATCGTGAATCGGCTTGGGCCAGCCGGGCAACGAGAACAGCGGCCCCTGCGCATCGCTGCGCTCGCAGGTGAATCGCGAGACGGCGATGCCCGTCCGCACCGCGGCCAGCGCCGTGAACAGCTTGCCGATCGAGCCTGCCTGAAACATGCCCTGCAGGCCGGTCTTGTCCGGCCACATCCCGTACGCGCCGTGGAGCTTGTCGAGAACCTCGGGATCGCCGGCGAGCACGTGGTCTTGCCAGTGCGGCCGCGATGGATCGTAATCCGGTACCTGGACGCGCGCGAGCACGTGGCCGCTATCGACGTCGAGCACGACCGCGGCGGCTGCAAGATAGCGATGGTCCCGGACGGTCCGCTGCGCGAGCTGCGCGACGGCCGCCTGCAGCTTTGCGTCGAGGGTCAGCCTCACCGAGCGCGCGGCGAGGTCACCATCGATGCGTTCGACCGCATCGACGCGCGCATCGCGACCGAGATCGAGGAGCGGTACGAACCTTCGTAGATCGGGAGCGCCGGCAACATCGGGATAGCCACGCAACCGATGATCGAGCTGACGCTCGAGTGCCCAGCTCGGGAGCAACACCGAGGACGGCCAGACTCCCATCACCGTCCCCAGCGCGGATCCTAGCGGGTAGCGGCGGCGCTCCGGCGTATCGTTGACCGCGAGTGGTAGGCCGTTGCGATCGAGGATCGCTCCGCGCCGGATCCGCCGGGTGATCGCGAGCAATCGCGGATTCTGGCGAGCGGTTCGGGTCCCATCAGCCAGCTGCACCGCGATCGAATGGCCGCTGATCTCGACTCGATCGGAGACCGCGGCGCGCCCACCCGCAACGATCGCGAGCGCCGCGGCCACGACGACGACCGCGCGCGTCGTACGGATCGCCGCGCGTAGCTCGTCGAGCTCGGTCGATGCGACGCGCTCGGCGCCGTCGTTGGCGATCCGCGCGACCAACGCCACCAGCGCGAAGAACACGACCAGGCCGGTCCTTCCCGACGACACGAACGGCACCACGATCCCGGTGAGCGGCAAGTACCCGAGCGTGCCGCCGAGGATCACCAACCATTGCGCACCCAGCAGCGCGGCGATCCCGGTCGCGACCAGCGTGCGCTCCGCGGTGCGCGTGCGCGCCGCGACTCGCAGTGCACCGATCATCAACGCAGCGATGGCGAGCTGATACCCGGTGAGCCCGAGGGCGCCGAGCTGTTCGGTCATGGTCGCGAGCGCGAGGTCGGTCTTGCCGGCGGGGACGATCGGCGTCACCCCTTGGGCGAGCCCCTGCCCTGTCCAACCACCCGCGCTCAGCGCCCACAGCCCCTCGCCGAGCTGGTGCCCATTGCGCAGCCCGTTGGTCCAGGGGTGTTGCCACATCACGAGCCGGGTCTCGACGGTTCCGCCTGCGAGCTGCGGCCACACGGCGAGCACCACCACGGTTACGGTCACGACGGCGATCGCGAGGAGCGCCCACCCGGTCGCGCGGGTCACCACGAAGAACATCGCGAGAAACACCAGCGCGAGAAGCAGCACCGGGCCGAGATCGCCGATCACGTAGAGACCTGCGATCGTCAACACGAGTACTCCGAGCGCAGGTAACAGCAGCTCGAGCCGCGGCCAGCGCAACCCCAGCACGAGCCGACGCTGCCAGCGAAGCTTGGATGCCCTCGCCCCGAGATACGCGGCAAGGAACAGCACCGCGAGCGGCTTGACGAGCTCGATCGGCTGAAACGGTCCGAGGTTGATCCGGGTATGGGTGCCGGCCGGGCCCGACCCGGCGACGCCGAGCGCGACGAAGATCGCCACGATCGCGCCAGCGATCACCAGCCGAGCTCGACTCGCAGCGGCGATCAGATCGTTGGGCACGAGCAGGATCGCGGCCGCGACGATGCCGCCGACCAGACAGCCCTGCGCGAACGGGACGGCCGTCGGAGCGAGCGCTGCGCCTCGCGCCACCTCGACGGTGGAGAGCTGGATCGCGAGGCCGAACAGCGACGCGGCGACCGCGACCGGCAACAGCCATGGTGCCGTGATGAGCGAAGCCTCCTCGCTCCGACCGCTCGCACGCAGCCAGCCGAGCACCCGCGCGATCGAGAGCACCGCGATCGCGGCCGTGAAGTACAGCACGGCTTGGTGTCCGAGCGCATGGACATGGTCCGGCGCCGGCGCCGGCACGCCGAGCACACCCACGCGCTCCAGCCATGCGGCTGTGGCACGCGCTTCGACCCACCACGCGATCGCGATCGCGGCGGCGAACCCGGCCAGCTCGACGAGTAGCCAGCGCAGCTTCATGTCGGAGACACGGTCAACACCAGAGCGCCGTGCGACAGCGACAGCTCGATCGGCGCGACCACATCGACGTGCTCTCCGGCGGCAACCAGGCGGCCGTTGACATGGACGGGGTTTGCCGTGACGAATCGCCCCACCCGGATCGCGGTCGCCGAGACGCTGATCCAGAACTGCTGCTTGTTGACCTTCGCGCCGGCACCGTTGAGCGCGATGAACTGCGGAGGCGGGTCCGGGTGTGGCCTGCCGGCGATGCGCGTCACGCCGTGGCTCAACATCGCCTCGCCACCGGCCCACCGCAGGCTGCACGCGGGAGCTGCGTCGCCCACGATCACGGTGTCCGTGGCGGGTGCGCGACCACGCCCGCCGACCTCTCCCGCGATCGCCCGGCTATCGAACCGCATCGTCAGCTCACCCGGCCGCGCCGGGGCGCTGGTGAAGGTCGGCACGAACGCGACGCGAACGACGCCTTCGCCGCGGGGCAACTCGTCGGCCTCGTCGAACACGACCGTCACCCGGAGCTCGCCGACCAGCTCGGCGTCGCGCGCGTTCGCGTGCTCGGTGATGACCGTGCGCAGATCGCGCTCGAGCGGCCCCTGCAGCGGCCTGATCAGCTCGTGATCCGCACGAGCGAGGATCATCCGGTAGTGGTTCCACACGATCGGCCGTCCGGTCGCCGATCGGATCGCGCATGCGCGCATCACGTGTCCGATCGCCTGTGCCACCAGGAATGGATCGATCTGCACCGGCTCACCGCGGCGCGTTCGCGCGAGCTCGCCGAACCGTACGCGAAATTGATCCGAATCGATCTTGGTGATGGCTGCCATGTCAGCTCCGCTGAACGATCAACCGCAGCGCGCCGCCTCGTCCGTCGCCGAGCTCGATCGCATCCTCGGCCTTCACCGCCGCGCGACCACGCGCGGTGCGCGCCGGGCGGATCGCCTCGCCATCGCTGCGCCTCACGATGAGCTCGTCTCCCTGATCGAGCGATGCCACCTCGAGCTGATGCCCGGCGCGGTACAGCTTGCCTGCGCGCCGGCTGACGAACTCGGTCCGCTCACAGAGCACGAGGTCGTTCGCCACGCCGTGGTCTGCGCCGTGCCAGCGACCGCGGCCGAACGCCAGCTCCGACCAGCCGGTCGGCAGCGACAGGGTCGAGCCATCGAGATCGCCACCCTGGATCAACAGCCGCCACGGACGGGCTATGCCCTCGTTCGCCACGACCGACACGCGATCGGCGACCGACAGCACGTATTCGCGGACCGGAAGCGCCTCGACGGCGACGTCGCAGCGATTGGCGAGCCGGCCCGCGACGTCGCGGTCGAGCTCGGGGCGATCGAGGAAGCCCTGGACCACCGCCGTGGTCCCTTCCAGGACGGTGATCCGAACGACGACGTGATCCGGAAACGCGATCTCGCCGCGCGGTCCGTGGCGGCGCAGGCGATCGATCGATTCGACGATCGCGCGGATCAGATCATCCCAACCCAGCTCGTGGTCTCCGCCACGCAGTAGATCCGCGAGCCAACCCATGTGGCGGCTAATCTAGCCCGGATCGGGGTTCGCGCCATCGAGCGATGGCAGGCCGCGCGAAACCCGGTCGCCCGCCGACGAGGTTCGCGACGGCATCCATCCAGAGCCGCTCCACGTTTCCGCCGAGGATCCGCCGAGGACTGACACCAGGTGTGAAGAGCTCGACGTGCTCGCCGTCTCGCGACGTGAACTTCTGACACCATCGATCAGGTAACACTCGGGCCATTGGTCGCGAGCCGCGTGGCATCGCAGTTGCTGAAGCAGCCTCTCGATGTCGAACACCGATGGTCGTGATGGACGAGCGACGCGCCTTGGGTTGCTCGGATGCACCGTCGTGGCGCTGGCGTGCCTGGGCTGCGGCGGATGGACGAAGCGCGACGTCGCACTTCAGCTTGCGTTCGCCGCGGCGGCCGCGACCGATTGGGCACAAACCCGCTCGGTGGTGAGCACGTGTGACGAGGCCAACCCATTGATCGGCGCATGCGGCGACAACATTCCACCCGCGGTGTGGTTCCCGTTGACCGCGGTGATTCACACCGGCATCTCCGCGGCGTTACCACCGAGGTGGCGGACCGCATGGCAGGCGCTGACGATCGGCGCCGAGCTCAACATGGTGTGGATGAACCACGCAAACGGCTACCGGCTCGACGGTGGGCCGCGAATCGACTCGGTCACTCGTAAATGATTTCGACACCCAGCCGACGAGCTCGCCGCACGAAGTAGACACACGCGATCGAGAAGCACACCGTGCACACCACGCTGGTCGCATACGAGAACTGACGAAAGAACACCAGCTTCGAGATCTCGGCCTGACCGAGCTGCTTGTACAACACGATCGCCACCGACCCGCCGTACGCGACGGCGTCGCTGACATAGATCAAGAACACGGCCGTCGCGACGACCCGCAGCGACGCGATCGTTCGATCGAACAGCACGCAACCGTACGGGACGTAGCCGAGGTACAGCCCGAGCCCCACCAGGGTCATCCACGCCATCGGTCCGATGATCCCGGCGTCGAACAGCAGCGTCGCGACACCGACGAGCAGGCTGCCGGCGATCATGATCACGTAGGTGAACAGGACGCCGCGCTGGTTGTCCTTCACGAGATACAACAGCCCGAGCACCAGCATCACCGACAGCGCGATCGGGATCTCGGTCAGCGTGAACTTGCTCACCTGGCCTGGCTCGCCCAGGTCTGCCCAGATCTCGGCGGCGAAGTTGTCGCGAAAGTCGCGGTAGGCAGTCAGAAACAGATAGACCACGACGAGCAGCAGCAGGCCCGGCAGGTAGCGAACCACGAATGAGCGGCGCTCGGTTGCCGACATCGGCTGGCGCTGCACGCGCGCGGCGACGTCATCGGCGCTCGGCGCGGGGAGCAGGCTCAGTCCACGCACCGCAAGCAAGAACGCCGGCAGGAACAACAATCCGGTGGTCGCCGGCATCCACGCTTCGGAAACCCCGGCCGCGAGCAACATCGCGCCGACCGATTTCACCGCGCCGCTCGCGACGACGTAGGCACAGCTAAGCCCCGCGCCGAGCACCTCCGACGTGCGCCGCCCCTCGAGAAAGCTGAACACGACGCCCCACACCGTACCCAGCGGCAATCCGTTGAGGAACATCGCCACTACCTTGCCGGTCGGCGGCAGCATGGCGAACGCGACAAGCGCGAGCTCGGCCCACCCGATCAACAACACCAGCGCCCACGCACGCCGGCCCGGTGGCATCTCGGAGTTGACCTTGATTCCGAGCAGCTTCGAAAGCGCATAGCCGATCAGCTGTCCGATGATCAGCGCGCTCTTCAGATCGAGGGCGCCGACACTGGCACCTTCGAACGGCGCGGCAGCGAACGCCTTGCGGAAGCTGTACATGCAGAAGTAGGTCGTGAACGCGGCGAGCACCGCATAGACCGCGAACCATCCCGCACTGGCACGTGCGAGCCGGCGAGTGATCGGATGCTCGAGGGGTGCGGTCATTCGGTTCGCGTTGCCATGGCCCGCCACAGCGGCAGCACTGCGAGCGCGGCGCCGGCGGCGCACGCCGCCCAGAACCACAGCGCGATCTGCCATCCGTGGTGGTGCGCCAGGTGGCCGGTAACGACGTCGCCAGCCGCCGCCCCGAGATATCCGACGAAGTTGACGAACCCGCATGCCGCGGCCGCGGTGCCCGCACGCGCGAGATCGACCGGGGTGGTTCCGACGAGCAAGACCTGAGGACCGAACAACAGCGCCCCGATCAATGCGAGCGCGACTACCGACGCGATCGGATTGGTCTCGACGATCGCCTCATATCCGACCACCAGCGCTGCCAGCGCGACCAGCATCCCGACCATGACCGGAATCCGTCGACCGCCGAAGTACTTGTCCGTCGCCCAGCCTGCCGCGAGAGTTCCGACCACGCCGCCGAGCGGCACGACCGCATTCTTGAGCGCCGATGCGCTGACCGGTGCGCCTTGGACGTCGAGCAGGTGGCGGACGCCCCAGTCGAGAAACCCGTAGCGGCACGCATTCACCAGTCCGAGCGCCAGTGCCAGGAGCCACAATCGTCCGTTACCCAGCGTGATCGCCACGGTTCGCTTCCACGTGCCAGCGGCCTCACGACCGACCGCCGCCGGGCGATCCACCGGCGCTTCCTCGAGCGCAACCAGCATGTAGATGCCCGCGGCCGCGAGCAGCGCCGCCGGCACGAACACCGCCCCGCGCCACCCGAAGTACTGGACCGCCCAACCGGTGACGACGTACGTCAGCGCGGCGAGCAGTTGATACCCGGTGCCGATCCAGGCGATCGCGCGGCCGCGCCGGATGGCGGGAAACCATCCGGCGGTGATCCGCATGGTCGGCGCCCATCCCAGAGACTGGCAGTAGCCATTGCACGCCCATACGAACAGCAGGAAATAGAACCCGGTGCCGAGCCCGAACACGATGTTGAGCGCAGCGGAACCGAACATGCCGATCGCGAGCATCCTGCGCGGGCTGATCCGCTCGGCGAGCTGACCGTTGATGAGCTGACCGATCCCGTAGGTGAGCTTGAGCGAGCCCAGGATCACGCCGACCTGCTCGGTCGACAGGCCCAGGTCCTGCTCGATCCCGTGGGTCGCGGTCGATAGGTTGGTCCGGCAGAAATAGAACGCCCCGTAGGTGAGCCACAGCACCCACAACACGTGGAGCTCCGCGCGCGCGAACCGATTCGGCTCGCCACCCGCTCGAGGATGTTCAGCGCTGTTCATTCGCAGCGGTGCTAACCGCCGCCGAGTGTTCCGTCAGCGACAGGATGGCGTCAAGTCTGCGTCACGCGGCGGACGATCGCGCGGCGTCGGGTGCCACCTGACGGTGGATGCTCGCAGCCGCAGGTTCGGGACGCTGGGGGGCCTCGCCCCCGTCCTGCGTGCAATGCGCGCGGCGCCGCTGCGAGCCGCCGACTGCGATCGGTCCCGCCAACCGAGTATGGTCTGCAGCCATGGCCACCATTCACATCGCCGCGGCTCCGGGTGACATCGCCGACACGATCTTGATGCCGGGCGATCCGAAGCGCGCCGAATGGATCGCGCAGCGCTATCTGGAGAGCCCGCAGCTGTTCAACAACGTCCGCGGGATGCTGGGGTTCACCGGGACGCGCCACAGACGCCGGCTATCGGTGATGGCGCACGGCATGGGCATGCCGTCGCTCGCGATCTATGCGCACGAGCTGATCACGCACTACGGCGTGAAGACGTTGATCCGCGTCGGCAGCTGCGGCTCGCTGCAACCGTCGGTGCGGCTGCGCGACGTGGTCATCGCGCAGGCGGCGTCGACGGATTCGAGCTGGCAGGATCAGTACGAGCTTCGCGGACACTTCGCACCATGCGCGAGCTGGGAGTTGCTGTCGCGCGCCGCGGCGGCGGCCGATCAGAAGGCCGTGCGCGCTCACGTGGGCGGCGTGCTGTCGACCGATGTGTTCTACACCGAGGGCGAGCACGCGTTGCAGCCGTGGATCAAGCTCGGGGTGCTCGCCGCAGAAATGGAGACCGCGGCGCTGTACATGCTCGGCGCTCGCCACGGCGCTCGTACGCTGGCGCTGCTCACGGTCTCGGACGAGATCTGGAGCGGCAACCACATCTCGTCGGAGGATCGCGAACAGACGTTCACGGAGATGATGGCGATCGCGCTGGCCGTGGTGTGACCAGCACCATCGCTGCGAGCTGGGATTCATCACCGGCGTCGCCCCGCCGCCGCACGTGAACCAACCTCCCCTGCAGCCGTGGGCTCCGTTGTTGCCGGCCCTTTCGTGCATCGTCGGCTCGTCGTAGGACGTCGACTCCGGTGTCGCGACGCCCGGCATATCCGCCGAGGATCACCGTGCGCGCGCGGCCTTGCCATCGCGAGCAGCGCGGGGGTATGACGGCACACCATGATCAAGCGTCCCAAGATCGCAATCGTTGGCGCTGGCGGTAACGTCGGCGCGGCCGTGGCCCAGTGGGCCGTTCAGAAGGAGCTCGGTGACCTGGTGCTCATCGATCTCAAGGTGGGGCCGGCGCAAGGGCGCGCACTCGACCTCACGCAGTGTGGTCCGTGGGAGGGCTTCAACAACACCTCGTTCATCGCCACGGACAAGGCCGAGATGATGGCAGGCGCCGACGTGGTCGTGATGACCGCCGGGGTTCCGCGCAAGCCGGGCCAGTCGCGTGAAGAGCTGATCAACATCAACGCTGGCATCGTGAAGGGCATCTGTGCCGACGTGCGCAAGCACGCGCCCGACGCGGTGCTGATCGTCGTGTCCAACCCGCTCGATGCGATGGTGTTCGTCGCCAAGCAGGTGACCGGATTCCCCCGCGAGCGCGTGATCGGCTCCGCCGGCGTGCTCGACAGCGCGCGGTTCCGTACCTACCTGGCGATGGCCGCCGGGGTTTCGGTCGAGGACGTTCAGGCGTTCGTGCTCGGCGCGCACACCGACAAGGACATGGTGCCCGTCGTGTCCAACGCGATGATCGGCAACGTTCCGGTCACCAAGTTCTTGTCATCGGACAAGATCACCGAGGTCGTCGAGAACACCAAGAAGGGCGGCGCCACGCTCACCGGGCTGATCGGTACGAGCGCCTGGCTCGCACCCGGCGCTGGCACCTGCCTGATGGTCGAGGCGATCGTGCGCAACCAGGGCCGGATCCTGCCGTGCTCGGTCGAGCTCAACGGCGAGTTCGGCGTCAAGGGCTCGTTCCTCGGTGTGCCGGTCAAGCTGTCGGCGAAGGGCGCCGAGGCGGTCTACGAGATCGAGCTGTCCGCCGCCGAGAAGGACGCGTTCGCCAAGGCGGTCGCCGCGAACACCGAGCTGATGAACATCGCGCGCGGCTTCCTCGGCTAACCTTCGGTTGGCACGAATCCATCGACCGGGAGGAATTCGCTGAACCGCGGCCACGTAGAAGGCGCGTGTCACACCAGGTTGGCGCACTCTACCCTCGACGGTTCCAAGCCGTCCTCCTTGTGGTCCTCGCCGTTTCAGGCAGCGTGAGCGCCCGCGCCGACAGCGCCGGCCGAGCCGAGGGCCCGCCACCGAGCGCTGGTCAGGCCTCCGACTCCGAAGCCATCCCGGCGCGGCAACCGACAGAGCCGCCAGCTCCGCGGGTCTTGGCCCCGGTTCCCCACGGCGGTTGGCCGTTCTTGTCGATCGACGTCGGGCTCGCGACCACGAGCATGACCTTCGAGTCGCTGGACAGCAAGCTCAGCGGCTGGGGCGCGAACATCGCGGTCCTGGGTGGCGGCACGATCGCCGACGGGGTCGTGGTCCACGGCGAGATCGCGGTCGCGGTGATGAACGATCCGACGCTGAAAGGCCCGAACGTCGATGTCACGCTTGTCGACACGTTGGGCCGCGTCGCGAGCATCGGCGCGGGCATGCTGTGGTGGTTCAGCGATGACGGTTGGTATGCCGGCGCGTCGGTAGGCGGCGCGCAGCTCGACATCACGTTCGAGCGCAACGGAACGACGTACATTGGTGAGACCCAGTTCGGTCTCACCGGCAAGGCGGAGATCGGGCTCAAGCGCCGGCTGTCGTGGTTTGGCCTCGGCGTCGGGCTGAGCGTCCGGTACGCGAGCATGGAGGACAAAGACAATACGGGTACGGTCAGCGGATACGTGCTCGCAGCGTCGGGGTCGCTCGGGTTTTTCTGAGGCAGTGGAGCCAGCCCTGGTCACGTGTCGAATACGAGCACGGTCTTCACATCGCCAGGTCGGCGCTCGAGCGCAGCGCGCCAGTCATCGAGCGGGACCCTGCGCGTGATCAACCGTGACAGCCATCCGCGGTCAGCGCGCGCCAGCGCAGCCACGGCGTGCTCGTAGTGCGAGCGATTGGCGTTGACCGAGCCAACGATCACGTTGTTCTCGAGCACCAGCTCGCGGTTGAGCGCTCCGACGTCGACCGGCATCTTCGCACCTCCAGAGGACACGCCGGTCAAGCACATGATCCCGTTTGGCCGAGCGGCGCTCAGCACCGCAAAGATCACCGTCGCTGCGCCCGTGCATTCGAGCACGATATCGGCGGCATGGCACAGCGGTTCGACCGACCCGACGTGGTACGTGGCCCCCAGCTCTCGCGCCAATTGAGGCTTGGCGCCGGTCTCGGTTCGATCGAACACATCCACGCGGAGCCCGCGCTGCACGCCGAGCAAGGCGGCGAGCAAGCCGATCGGACCGGCACCGGTGATCAACACGCGCTCGGGGTCGAACCGCGCCCGCGCTCCGATCCGCTCGATGTGATCCCAGGCCTTCGCGACGATGCTCGCCGGCTCGACCAGCACGCCGAGCTCGCCGAGCTCCGCCGGCACCTTCACGGCGAACTCCGGCTCGATGCGATAGCGCTCCGACGCGAACCCGTGCAGTCCCTTGATCCCGCGCTCGGTGTAAAGCCCGTTCCGGCACATGTCCCACTCGCCGACGGCGCAATTGGTGCAGGGCACCGGATCAGGCCGCCGTACGATGCCCGCGATCCAATCGCCCTCCCGCACGCCGGCATCGCGCGATGCAGAGACCACGCGACCGATCGACTCGTGACCGAGCACCAACCGGTGCTCTCCCGGCGGGGCCGTACCGTACTTGCCGGCGAGGATCTCGCGATCGGTGCCGCAGACGCCGATCGCATGAACGCGCACGAGTACCGCGCCGCCGGCCGCAGGAGGCTCGGGAACGTCGTCGAGCGCAGCCGAGCCCGGCTTACGCGGTATGACGGTCAACGCATGAATCGCATGCCTCCTCGGTGGTCACGTGGTCTTGCGCTCTCGCGCGGGCGCGCGCTGGCGTGGCGTGAGGTTGAACGCCGAGTTGACCAGCCCGACGTGTGAAAACGCCTGCGGAAAGTTTCCCAGCAGGTGCCGCGTCACCGGATCGTACTGTTCCGACAGCAGACCGACGTCGTTGCGCAGCGCGAGCAGATGCTCGAACAGGGCGCGCGCCTGGGCGTCACGCCCCATCAGGGCGTAATTATCGACGAGCCAGAAGCTGCAGAGCAGAAACGCGCCCTCCCCGGGCGGCAACCCATCTTCGGTCTCGTGCGTCTGGTAGCGAGCGACCAAGCCATCGCGCATCAGCTCGCGCTCGATCGCGTCGACGGTCGAGATCATCCGTGGATCGTCGGGGCGGATAAATCCGACGAGCGGCGCCATCAGCAGCGACGCATCGAGCGTGGCGGATCCGTACGCCTGCGTGAACGCGCGCTTGTCTGGGTGATACCCCTTCGCGCACACCTCGTCGTGAATCGCAGCGCGGATCGCTCGCCACCGCTCGACAGGCCCCTCCCAGTCGCATTCCTCGACGGCCTTGACCGCCCGATCGAATGCTACCCAGGCCATGATCTTGGAATGGGTGAACTGTTGCCGCGGACCTCGGACCTCCCACAACCCCTCGTCGGGAGCCCGCCAGTTGGACTCGAGAAAATCGAGCAGCTTGCGTTGGACGCGCCAGGCGAGCAGATCGGGAGGAATCTCGGCCCGCCGCGCCGAGTGCAACGCATCCATCACCTCGCCGTAGACATCGAGCTGCAGCTGATGGACCGCCGCATTACCGACGCGCACCGGTGCCGAGCCGGCGTAGCCGGGCAGCCAGCTCAGCGTTTGCTCCGGCAAGCGCCGCTCTCCAGCGACGCCATAGAGGATCTGCAGTTGCTCCGGTGCTCCCGCAACCGCGCGCAACAGCCACTCCCTCCAGGCACACGCTTCTTCGGCGTACCCCCCGAGCAGCAGTGCGTACAGCGTGAACGTCGCGTCGCGCAGCCAGGTGTACCTGTAATCCCAGTTGCGGACGCCACCGAGTCGCTCGGGCAGCGAGGTCGTCGCGGCCGCGACCAGGCCTCCGGTGGGCGAATACGTCAGCGCCTTGAGCGTGATCAAGGAGCGAACCACCGCGTCCCGCCACGGACCTTCGTACGTGCAGCGGGCGGTCCATCGCCGCCACCACACCTCGGCGCTGGCGATCGCCGTCGCCGCATCGAGCGGCCCGGGATCCGGCAGTTGCGACGGATGCCAGCTCAGGACGAACGGAACCTGCTCGCCGGCGCGGACGACGAAGTCGGCCACGGTCGTCAGCTCCTCACCGTGGTGCTTGACTGGCGTACGCAGGACGAGCGCATCGGGCCCCGCCACGGCGTGCAAGACACCGTCGGTCGTGCGGACCCACGGCACGACCCAGCCGTAGTCGAAACGGACGATCAGCTCCATCCGCATCGCGACCGCGCCCTGCATCCCCTCGACGAGCCGCACCACATTCGGAATATCCTCATCGGGCGGCATGCAGTCGATGATGCGGACCACGCCGGTATCGGTCGCGAGCTCGGTCTCGAGGATGAGCGTGTCCGGGCGATAGCGTCGGCGGACGGAGCGCACGTTGCCATCGACGGGGCTGAGCGACCAGCGCCCGTGGCGCGGTTCACCGAGCAGCGACGCGAAGCACGCGCCGGCGTCGAACCGCGGCAGACACAGCCAGTCGATCGAGCCGCTCGTGCTGACCAGACCCGCCGTGCGGGTATCACCGATGATTGCGTAATCCTCGATCGCCATCGGATCGGATTCCTGGACGTACCTGACCACTCACCCGCCGCCGCCGCAATGCGCTGGTTCGCCACGGCGACTCGAGCGCACGAGCGGGCGCGCACGCTTGCCGACGCACATCACGCTGCAACCGGGCTGGCTAGTCCGCCAGGTGCGCGTTCGACGACGCCATCGCACATGCGAACGCGTCGGACGGTCCGCCGCCCGAGGTCAAGGAGAAGTACGGCGAGCAGATGAAGAAGAACAACTCGGCCGTGATGGAGGCCATGATGAAGTGCACGAATAAGCCTGAATTCGACGCGGCGATCGACGACACCAAGTGATCGACATGGTCACGGGCTCGGCAGCAACTCCGCGCCGGCGAATCGATGCGGTGGGACGTCCTCCACCTGGTACTCGAACATCACGTCGGCCTTCGCGCAGCGCAGCTTGACGCGGCCTGCGGTGGTGGCGGTCACGGGCAACTCGTAGGCCGTGCATTTTCCGACCTGCCGCTCGACCTGGCGGGTGACATCGAGCAGCATGGCGGGCGGGGTCTCCGCCAGGAATCCTGGCGTGAACGCATCACGTGCGGCGGATTCGCTGGGTCGCGCCAGGAATTCGAGCAAGCGTTCGAACGACGCGGCGAGCGCGGCGCGATCGATCGCCCTGGTCAGCTTGGGTGCCAGCGCCGCGCAGCTGGCGGGAGTCGTGCCATCGGCAACACTGCGCACGAGCGCCGTTGCGACGCAATCGACGAGTCCGAACGAGCCTCCCGAGACCAGCACGATCGCGGTGATCTTGCGCGCCGGGATCGAGACCAGCGACGCGGCGTAATCGCCGGTGGATCCGGTGTGCGCCACCAGGTCACCACCTACGCTCCATGCCACCCCGTGCGGCCCGGGAAGCGGATCATCGGTGAACATCTGGTGTCGGCTCGCCATCCCGAGCACGCGATCGGCAAACCGGCCGCCGTGGACGAACCGCGCGAGCCCGATCAGATCGTCGAGGCTCGCCCACAGGCCGCCGGCCGGCTCGAACGCTCCGAGCTGCCAGGTCGGAGGATCGATCTCGTGCGCCGCGGTCTCTCCCGCGACATGCACGTCGTCGGCAACGTCGGGGCGATCCCAGCGCGGCGGCATGCCCAGAGGCGCGAGCACGTTGCTCGCCATGTACGCGCGATACGATCGCTTGCTGGCGCGGGCGATGATGACCCCGGCGAGCGCCATCCCGGCATTCGAGTACTCCGTCATCGTCCCGGGCGCAAACCGCAGCGGACCGTCGATCGCCTTGAGCAGCTGGGCCTCGCTCGGAGGCGTCTGCTGCCAGTACGGTGCCGATCCATCACCGATCGACGGGATCCCCGAGGTGTGGGTCACAAGATGACGTAGCGTGACCGCCGGTTGACCGGGGGGCGCCAGGCGGCTCGCGAGCTCCGGCACCCACGTCGCGACCGGCGCGTCGAGGTCGAGCACGCCGCGCTCGCAGAGCTGCATCACTGCGATCGCCGTGACGCCCTTGGTCAGGCTGCCGATCCGGAACACCGACGTGCGATCCGGCGGCCGGGCGCTGCGACCGTCCCGCGAGCCGAGGCCGACATGCCAGGCCAGCTCGTCCCCGGCCACGATGCCCGCCACAACCGCACGCGCATGCGTGCCCAGCTCGACCCGAAGCCAGCTCTCGAGTGCAGGCTTGTCGATGTGCACCGGGCCCGAATCAGCCGTCCCGGGCGATGCATGCGAGCCACCACAGCTCATGCACAACGCGATGGCCAGACCCACGAGCGCCTTCATCCCAGCTCTGTTGATATCAGGACCCCGGTGCCGAGAACCAGCGCGGCAACATCATGCGCCAGCAGGCAGGGTGCGGCCGCACGGGGGAGTGCCGCCGGGCTACGAGCGGATCGTGGAGGAGCTCGCCCGCGTCGGTGCAGGCCCCGGTGATCGAGGTCGCTCCGGGATCCATCGAGCGACCCAGGACGTAGGATCCGGCATGGTGACCCCCCAGCAGTGGCGATCTCGCGGCGATACGCGGTTTGTCTGGGGCGGGCACCCGATCTTCACCCGCATCGAAGGTACGGGGGAGCCGTTGCTCCTGGTTCACGGCTTTCCGACCGCGTCATGGGACTTTGCGGCGATCTGGCCGGCGCTGACCGCCAGGTTTCGCGTGGTCACGCTCGACATGCTCGGGTTCGGGTTCTCGGCCAAGCCGAAGCACTTCGCATATTCGATCGCGGCACAGGTCGATCTGATCGAAGCGCTCCTGGCGAATGCCGGGATCGAGCGATTCCGCGTGCTCGCCCACGATCTCGGCCTCACCGTGCTGCAAGAGCTCCTGGCACGCGACGCCAACATCGTCAGCGCCTGCATGCTCAACGGCGGACTGTTCCCCGAGGCCCACCGCCCGCTCGTGATGCAGCGGCTGCTCGCCTCGCCGCTGGGCCCGGTGATCGCGAGGTTTGGCACGTTCGGCACGTTCGCCTCGCAGATGCGACGGATCTGGGGAACTACACCGCCTACCGACGACGAGCTTCGCGCGATGTGGGAGCTGGTGTCGCGCGATCGCGGCGCTGCGGTGATGCCGCGACTGCTCGGCTACATGGCCGAGCGTCGATCGAACCGCGAGCGCTGGGTGGGGGCGCTGGTGAATGCGGAGGTTCCGATCCGCTTGATCAATGGCCTCGCGGATCCGATCAGCGGCGCTCACATGGTGGCGCGCTATCGCGAGCTGATACGCGATCCCGATGTGGTCGAGCTGCCGGGCGTTGGCCACTATCCGCACGTCGAAGCAGCCGACCAGGTGACCGAGGCGTTGTTCAGCCACGCCGCATCGCACCCGTTCGGGGAAGACCGCCGTGGTCGGTCGGCTCCGTGAACCGCTGCGCTGTCGACGGATCTCAGGTGATCTCGACCGAGAGGTCAACCATCAGCTCGCTGCCCAGGGCCTCGAGCGCGGTTCGAAGCGCCGCGTGGGACACGCCCTCAGGAATGATCAGCCGCGCCCGCGCCTTGAACAGCGCCTCACCGGACATCGGCGCGCTGACGACGGTCGACTCGAGCTCCTCGACGTTGACCGCGTGCGCAGCGAGGATCTGCGAGACATCGCGAACGATGCCAGCGCGGTCGGCCCCGGTGAGCTCGATCCGGGCACGTGTGCCCGCCGCGCCGATCGCACGTGGCTCGACGGTGCGCGCGTTGACTTGAAGCCCGACGCTGTCGAGTGCGCGAAGCTCCGCGACGAGCTCATCGGTGCGTTGCCGATCGAGCGCCACCAGCACGATGCCTGCGAACTGGCCGCCCAGGCGCGCGAGCCGGCACTCCTCCCAGTTGCCTCCAGCCTGAGCGACGCGCTTCGCGAGCGCCTCGACCAGGCCCGGGCGATCCGCACCGACAACCGTCAATAGCAATGTGGTTCGCACGAGCTGTAGTCTCGCACGAGAGTCCCCATCGCGAACGATCAGGCGCGGCGTGATCGTGTCGTGATTCTCGGGGATAAGGGCTGCCGGATTGGCTTGCTAGCCATCGCTGTCTCGTGTTCAGAACACGTCCGCCCAGCGCGGCGCCACGGCGAACGCACCGTGGATCAAGCCGACGTGCGAGTACGCCTGCGGGAAGTTGCCCCACATCACGCCCGTGGTCGGATCGACATCCTCGGCGAGGAGCCCCAGTGGCGACTTCACCGAGCGAACCCGCTCCATCACGCTGCGCGCCTGGTCGACGCGACCGATCCGAGCGAGCGCCTCGACCAGCCAGAACGTGCACAGCGTGAACGCGACCGACGGTACGCCGAAGTCATCCTTGGTGCGGTACCGCCGCAGCCACCCGTCGTGCTCGAGGTCGGCACGCACCGCCTCGACGGTGGCGTGCATGCGGGGATCATCGGAGGGAAGCAGGCGCAGCGTGATCGCCTGGAGCAGCGCCGCGTCGACCTCACATCCACCGTGGTCGGCCGCAAGACATCCGCGCTTGGGCTCGATGGCATCGCGAAGCAACTCGCCGCGGATTCGCTCGGCGGCGTCCGCGAGGTCGGCCGCACGGTCGGGGCGGTGCAGCTTCGCGATCCGGCTGGCGCGATCGGCCGCGGCCCAGCACATCAACGTGCTGAACGTCTGCGGCCGCCAGTTGGAGCGGTATTCCCAGATGCCGGCGTCGGGCTTGCCGGCGACGCCGATCGCTTGCAACGCGAGTTGCTCGACGAGATCGATCACCGCCGGGGTCACCTGCTCGCGAAACCTCGCGTCGACGAACATCGGCGTCAACGCCAGCACCATCTCGCCGAACACATCGTATTGACGATGGATCGATGCGCCATTGCCGATCCGGACGGGCCCATGGCCCTGATAGCCGGCCCAGTCCTCGAGGATACGCTCCTCGGGCAAGTGCCGGCCGTCGATCGTGTACAGCGGCGCGAGATCGAGCCCCGGTGACGAGGCGGCAATGTTGAGCAGGTAGTGCAGAAAATTCTCGCGCTCCTCGAAGTGACCGAGCAAGCGGAACGCGCCGAGCGTGTAATACGCGTCGCGGAGCCAGCAGTAACGATAGTCCCAGGTCCGGCCGGAGCCAGGCGCCTCGGGAATCGAGGTCGTGAGCGCCGCGACGATCGCGCCGGTGTCCTCGAAGCAGTGAAGCTTGAGCGCCAGCGCCGATCGGATCACCTCCTCCTGGAAGATCGAGGGGATCTCGCAGTGCTTCACCCACACCTGCCAGTAGCGGATGGTCTCGCGCAGGAACCGATCGCACAGCGGCAACAGCGGCTCCTCGACCGGGGCGCCCCACGAGAACACGAAGTGCTTGCGCTCGGTGAGCGCAAACGGCTCTCCGTTGAGGTACGACAGCGGAGCGTCGGTGGTGAGCCGCAGGTGCGCGTCGAACCCCTCGTACGCGATGTGATGCGAACCGAAATCGCGCGTCGGCGGTGCCTTGGACCAGCCGAGGACCGGATCGCAGGACACGCGCAATCGCGGCGTGCCGGACAACGGCTCGACGATCCGGATCAGCTTGGTTGGTCGAAAGCTGCGCTCGTGCTGGATGAATCGCGGTGCGAAGTCGAGCACCCGAAACGCACCATCCGCGTTGTCGAATCGGGTCTCGAGCACATTCGTGTTCGGCAAGTAGCGCTGGATCCCGGCCTCGCCATTCGGAGCCGAGATCGCGAACTGGCCTCCCTGCGGATCGAGCAGCGCGCCAAACACCGGGGGTGCGTCGAACCGCGGCATGCACGCCCACACGATCGAGCCGTGACGGTTCACGAGCGCTGAGATCTGGCAGTTGCCAATCAGGCCAAGCTCATCGAGCTGCATATTTAGGACATCTAGCACGCTGCTGGCGCGCGCGCGCATCTCGGCGGCGTCGAGCGCACACGCACATCCCGCATGCGACCGGGTCGCGGGGCGGCCCTCACCTTGGGCGGAACGGCCACACCCGTGATCGGCAACCGGATCGGCGACCGGATCGGCGACCGGATCAAATATGCTCGATCAGCTCGATGCGGTTGCCAACCGGTTCCGTGGTGTGACCGCGGCGAACGCCTGGCAGATCGGTCGCCTCGCGCCACGGCGATCCGCAGCCAGTGACCGTCTCACCAGCTCCTCGAGCTGGGGCACCCGGAGCGCTGGACGCATCTTCGTCGTAAGTCCGCGTGATCCGGTCGCAGTCGCCGTGCGCCAATCGAATGGCCGGCCGTGTACGCGCCAATGAACACGTTCGGCGATCGGCGCGCGAGGGATCGCGATAGCGTCGGACAAATGCGTGTGCGCCCCATGCCGTGGTTCATCGGTGGACTGCTTGTTGCTGGCGCTGCGCGCCGACTCGGTGCACGAGCTGGTGTTCCGCGCCGGCCACGCCGCGTCGCGGGCGAGCGAACGTTGTCCCCACGCATGACTCGCACGACCTCGGCGTTCCGGTGAGCAAGGCGACCACCATCGGTGTCCGCTGCGCGCACTGCGGGGAATACCAGACGGCGCGGGTGTACGAGAGCTTGAACGGCGACCGGATCGCTCACGCGGTCGAGGCTGTGCTCGACGGCAGCTTCGAGCAGCTGACCTGCCAGCGCTGCGATCGAGTGTGGCGTCCCGAGCACGTCATGCTGTTCTCTCAGTTCACGCGCGGCGTCTGGATCGTGATGTACCCGGTGACGAATCGGATGCACTTCGAGCTCCTCGAGACCGGCGTCGCACAGGTGATCCAGCGCAACTTCGACGAATCCCCGGCGCTGATCGCAGACGACGTACGCCACGCTCGGCCTCGGCTCGTGTTCGGGCAGCACATGCTGAGCGAGGCCGTGCGGATGACCACGCTCGAGCTCGCGCCAGCGCTGGTCGAATGCGCAAAGCTGTTGACCGTACGGCGCCGGCTCGCGGAGCTCACCCGCTGGGGCGTATTCGAGCTTGCGCTCGAGCAGCTCGATGATCGCGGCGATCTCGCGTGCGGAGTCCACGCGCTACCGGCCGGCACGCGGCTCGGATCGGTCACGATCGCGCGCGACACCGTGGAGGAAGCTCGCGCAAATCAGTCTACGTTCGAACAGCAGTACCCGGAGCTGTTCCACCGCCCCTACGTTTCGGCGAGCCGTTACTTGTACGGCGCCCGCATCTGACCCGGTATCCCCACGGGAGCAAAGAACGCTGCGGGGGGCAAAATCGCGTTCCTGACGTAGTATCCGCAAGCACGTGGCGGACATCGAGGATGACAGGGGACAACGGCGCGCGGCTCCCCCGGGACTCGCGGACGCATCGAGCCAGAACCACCTCCAGCGCGAACCTTCTCCGGGAAAATCGACGCTGCTCGATCACACCGCGGGCGGCGATCCGAGGGAGCCTGCGATCGAGCCGGGCAAGCAGCCGCTGATCCAGTTGCGCGCGCGCTCGCGCACCCGCGATCCCGAAGCCATTCACCGAACCGCCGCAGCTGGTGTCGCCGGCACGGGTGGGCCACTGCCCTATCTCGACCGGATCCAGTCCGCGTTTGGCCATCACGATGTCTCGGGGGTACGGGCGCACTTCGGTGCGGCGGCGACCGCCGCCGCCGACCAGATGGGAGCGGAGGCGTACACCACGGGAAATGACGTCGCGTTCGGATCCTCGAGCCCGTCACTTCACCTCGCCGCGCACGAAGCAGCACACGCCGTCCAGCAGCGTGGCAGCGTGCAGCTCAAGGGCGGGGTCGGCGAGGTCGGTGATGCCTACGAAGCCCATGCCGATGCAGTGGCCGACCGCGTGGTTCAGGGTCACAGCGCTGCGGCGTTGCTCGACACCATGGCGCCCGGCACCGCGGCATCCGCGTCTGGTGGCGTCCAGCACAGGCTCGTCCAGTTCGACATCAAGGCGGATCTTCGCGACGCGATGGATGGCCTGGGCACCGACGAGGACGCGATCTTCCGGCGGATCGCGCGCGGCACCCTGCCCGAGCTGCAGAGCGTGCTGGCCGATCGGGGGCTGATGGCCGAGCTCCGCGACGAGCTCGATCAACGAGACATGGCGAACGTGCTCGACGGTCTCGGCGCACCGCTCGCCGACAAGCTGCGCCTCGCCATGCAGGGCCTGGGCACGGACGAGGGATACATCGCGCGGTCGTTGCAGCGAGCCAGCGCCGCCGAGCTCGCCGCGATCGCGGCCGATCCCAAGCTGCTCGGTCAGCTCGAGAGCGAGCTGTCGGGCGATGACCTACGCGCCGTGTTCGATCGGCTGCCGCTGTCGCTGGGCCGGCGACTCGAATACGCGATCCGCGGGCTCGGGACCGACGAAGCGTACATCTATGCCGCGCTGCAACGCGCCCCGCTGCCCGAGGTGATCGCCGTCGCAACCAACCCAGCACTGCGTGCCCGCGTCGACGCCGATCTGAGCGGCAGGCAACTCCACCGCTGGCGAGGGATGCTGGCGGCGCGACTATGGGCGGAGTCTCCGACCGTTCACGGCGCGTTGGCGTTCCAGCTGTGCATGGGCGATGACGATGACCGCACGGCGCGGCTATGGTGGCTCGGCTCGACGGCTGCTCGACGCGCGTTGCTCGATCGCGTGATCACCAGCTCAGCGGTCGCGGGAGAAGTGATCCAGGCGTTCCGATCGTACTGGTCCGTCGAAACGACCGTCGTTGAAGGCGCGACCGCGTGGCCGATCGACGTCGTTCGGGCGATCCACGTCCAGATGAAAGCGCTCCCCTCGCAGGACACGCGCGCAGGGGTTTGGAAAGAGCTCGCGCTCACCGGCGACCCAGCGCTGATCGACCGCGCAGCCTGGGATGGTGAAGCCCTGATCGTCGGGGCCAATGCGACCACCTCGGATGGCCAGCAGATGGGTCACGGCACGACGCTCACCACCGCGGCTCCCGCCGGGACCGAGAAGCTCGTGGTCACCGAGCCCAGGCGGTTCAAGGCCGCTGAAACCGTGGTGATCGATCCGACGTTGCCGTCCAAGAAGGAGACCGTGACGATCAGCTCGATCGCTGGATCGGAGTACGCGCTCGGCACCAAGCTCCGGTACGACCACGCTGCCAGGGCGCCGGTGGTTCCCGATGACGCGACGGCGTTTCGCACCGTCAACTGGCTGGACGCGACCGTCCGCCACGAGATCGGACACGCTGTCGAGACTGCGCTAGGCGGAGTCTCCGGCTTCACCGTCGGGATCGGCGGATGGTGGACAGGCGATGACTTCGAGACCTGGGCGAACGCGATGGGAAGCCCATGGACCAGTCCCGTCGACGCCAAGCTCGTGCTCACTGATGACGAGAAGGACGAGATCAGCGACGCGATCACCGACTGCGTTACAGAAGCCAAGGGGTCGCTGCTCAAGCAGAAATACGCCACCGATCACCCGATCATGAAGTACTGGTCGAAGCAGATTCCGGTGGTCGTCGCGGCGGAGCAGTGTCTCGCGCTCGGAGATCGGTTCCACACCCAGCCGGCCAAGCTCTATTCCGCCAACGGAAAGCGGTTTTCGGTGAGCTACTGGTACAAGACGTTCATGTATCATCACGACACCGTCGTCGATACGCGCGTCGCCGATTACCAGCTCTACGCGCCGGCGGAGTTTTTCGCCGAGGCGTACACGGTGTTTTACGAGCAGGCCGGCAAGCCCGGCATCGCGGATGCTCAGCATGGCGAGCTGATCCGCGATAGCACGCAGCGTGCGTGGATCAGGACCAACATCCACGAACGTGGACACGCACCTACGGGAACCGGTGGATCCACGGGGCCGAGCGCCCCGGCCGAGACGGTTGCGGACGATACGGGTGCCAAACCCGGCGGCGCAGGCTTCGGCAAGGGCGCGAGAAATCCCGGCCCATGACGCGACTGCTCGCCGCAGTGTGCCTGTGGGCTGCGTGCGCGAGCGATCGCGCGCCGGCGTCACGTTCCGACAACCTGCCGCGCTCCGATAAGGTGACCCCGATGGCCGATGGATTCGCAAAAGCGCTCGCAGCGTTCCGCGGGCATGCAGCCCGCACGCTTGGCGTGCGCGATGATCAGCTCAACGCTGGCCCGCCGACGCAAGAGATCGCCGATAGCCTGGAGCAGAAGGTGGGAGCTGCATGGCCGTTTCTGGCCAGCGCCGACGGCGCGCCAGCGCGCGGGTTGAATGGCTGGGCCACCGCGGACGGCACGGTGATCACGGCGGCACAAAACCTCGGCGTGTTGCTCGAGCAGGCCGGCGTGTGGGCCGGATCCGCGGATGCGAACAAGATCGCCGACTTGATCGTTTGGTCGTTGGGCACCCAGTACAGCGTCAACGATAGCCCCTACGAAGGTGGCGAGGCACCGACGCTGACCAGCCATGATGGTTCAGGCAAGATCGAATTTGTCGTTGGCTATCATCAACTCGGCCCCGGCGGCGCGGGCGGTGGACCGACGTTCTCCTCGCGCGCGACGATCACGTTCACCGCCGACAAGCAAGCCACGCTGCACCGCGCGAAGCATCCCGCCGAGACGCGGTAGGGGCTGTCCCTCCTGTCCCTGGTATGAAGTGACCCGTCAAGGTTTGGTTGGTGGGTTGTGATGGGATCAGGGTTCTCGAGGCGACAAGGAAGCCATCGAGACCGTTCGGCGACGATTGATCAGACTGGTATTCGTGGATCGAGCAGGGCTCGCGCACATGGTCATGATCCGTCGGGAGCTGCCTCTGACTTCGACACCCCCACGCGGTCTCGAACAGCACACGACGTACGTGAGCGTTGCCGGTCTGCGTGAGCGCACCCTGGCGACGGCTGTTACCTGTTGAGTGTTCGCTGGGCACGCTGCCGCAGAACTCCATCCATTGTTTTGCGAGGTGAAGCGCGAGAAGTAGCGAACCTCGACGGCAAGAGTCGTTGCCGTCAGCTTTGCGACGCCGCGCAGCGCTCGGAGGCCGTCGATCACGGCACGTACCGTGGGCGAGGCCGACCGGACTGCGTCGTCGATCGCCTGCTCGAGGCGCTTGATGCGCTCGGCTGCATGATCCACTTCGCTGAGGTAGTCGACCATCGTTTCGTAGCATCGACCCGCGCCCGCGTTCCAGAGACCCATGGTGGCCTCCGCATCACTCTCGCGTCCCGCGGGTGGCTGGGCACGATGGTCGTCAGGTCAACGAGCTACGACCGCGCGGACATCGCGAGCCTTGACGTGTTGCGATCTTCGATCCATCCCTTGCTCCTTCGAGCCACGTCCTTGTCTGCCGGAGCATCTCGCATGAACGACCAGCGTCTCGCTCGGTTTCGCTCGCCGTCCAGTCACCAGCTGCTAACTCGGATGCTCGAGAGTCACGAGCTGGTGACCGCGATCCGCCACGTTCCCGGCCGCGTGCTCGCCCGGGTGATCGATCACATCGGTCTCGAGGACGCGAGCGAGCTGATCGCCCTGGCGACGACCGACCAGCTCGAGCAAGTGTTCGACGAGGATCTCTGGCGCTCATCACGGCCTGGCAGAGACGAGCAATTCGATGCTGCGCGGTTCGTGCTGTGGCTCGAGGTGATGCTGGAAGCGGGCGAGACGTTCACGGCGAACC
>JBFWXW010000010.1:0-130762 GCA_050187075.1 Kofleriaceae bacterium
AAAGACACCAAGCTCTCCGAGTACAAGGGCAAGGCCCTGTTGCTCGTCAACGTCGCGTCCAAGTGCGGGCTGACGCCGAAGTACACCGCGCTCGAGGCGCTGCAGGACAAGTACGCGTCGAAGGGGTTCACGGTGATCGGGTTTCCGTGCAACCAGTTCGGGGGCCAGGAGCCCGGAACCGCCGAGGAGATCGAGACGTTCTGCTCGACGAAGTACGGCGTATCGTTTCCGATGATGGAGAAGATCGAGGTCAATGGCGCCGGTCGCCACCCGATCTACAAGCAGCTGACCGCGGTCGCCGACGCCGGCGGCCACACCGGTGACATCCGCTGGAACTTCGAGAAATTCGTGGTCTCGGCCGATGGCACGAAGATCACGAGGTTCGATCCGCAGACCAAGCCGGACGATCCGAAGGTGATCGCGGCGATCGAGCAGGCGCTACCGACGAAGTAGCAGATCAGCGCGGAAGTAATCGAGCCACGCGTCAAGCAAGCTCATGTAGTCCGAGCGCAGCTGCTCGGCTAGCGCGCGAAGGTCATTGGCCATCGCATCTCCGCAGCACGCCAAGAGCTGCGTAACGGCACGGCTCCTCACGCATTCGGCACGACCTGGACCTCGGCAAACACTCCGTAGTGATCGCTCGCACAGATGGCCTGTTCGTTACTGCCCTCGCGCTCGGTCATCACCACCTTGCACGCGTGCACCGTGCCGCGGCCGTCCTTCTTGCGGCTGGTCACGAATACGTAGTCGATGCGCCGATCGATATCGAGCGACCGCAGCGGCCGGGTGAATCGATTCTCGCTCGACCAGGTGATGCCCCGATCAGGTCCATCGCCGGGGCCCGGCTCGCGATGGAGGCGCAGCCAGGCGTCTTGAAAGTGCGTGCGCCGATCAGCCAGCGTGGTCAGCCCGCGCAGGAACCGGATCTCGTCGCTGTCGGGCACCGCGTTGAAGTCGCCGCACAGGATCTGCGGTGCGCTGCTCGGCGTGCGACCGAAATTGCGGATCGCCTCGTCGATCGCGAGGACCTGGCGCTCGCGCGCGAGCCCGTCGTCGAGTCGATAGTGCAGGTGCGTGGTGTGGACCCAGATCGGTCCCCCGTCGGTATTGATCTGTGCAGACAACAGGATCCGCGCCTCGGTTGGCCGTGGATCCGGTAGCGCCAGCACGCGCGTGTCGAGGATCGTCCTGGCCAGCACCGCCAGCCCTTCCTGCCCTGCGGGAAGCCCCGGATGCACACCATCGTCCCACACCACCGCCGGCGCATAGTGCGCAGTCATCCCGAGTCGCTCTGCGATCACCTCGGCGGTCGTCTGTCCCTGCTTCCCATCGAGCGGACGAACTTCCTGAAGACAGATGACCTCCGGGTTCAGCTCCTTGAGCTGACGTACCGCAAGGTCCAGTCGCCGTTCCAGCGGCGCCTCGATGCCCCACAGGTTCAGCGTGATGATCCGAAGATTCGCGCCCACGCACCGACGCTATCAAATTCGCGGCGACCGCGTCGGTGACTCGTGTGAGCCAATCTGGAAACCGGGGACGGGCCCGACGGGCCTGGGTAAGAAAAAACCCGGGACGGGCCCGGGTTACTGCTCGCCCCGATACACGCAACGCGACGTCGGCGTCTCCGAAACCATCACCGCCGCGAGCTGCGGCAGCCCGGGCGCGAGCTTGTTCCACAGCCACACGGCTAGCAGCTCGCTGGTCGGGTTCTCGAGGCCTTCGATCTCGTTCAGCACCTGGTGATCGAGCTGACGCACCAGCGGTGCGACGTGCTCGTCGATCTCCGCGAAGTCCAGCAGCCAGCCGCGCTCCAGATCGACCTCGCCTTCGATCGCGATCTCGATCGCGTAGCTGTGGCCATGCATGCGCGCGCACTTGTGGCCCGGCGCCACCTTGGGAAGGAAGTGCGCCGCTTCGAACCGATAGCAACGTTCGAGCCGAGTCCGCATGCGGGTGGGGTTTGTAGCTCAGGCGCGCGTGCTAGGAAAGCCATGTGTTACCCGCCCAGTGGGCCGCGCTCGACCGCCGGGTCTGGCAGATGGCGTTCGCCCGCTCGATCAACACCATGGGGCTGTCGCTGGTCATGGCGTTTCTCGGCGTCTACATCGTCGAGCACCGCGGGTATCCCGCCTGGCAATACGGCGTGGTCGCGCTGCTGGCCAATGTCTGCCAGTCGCTGTCCAACGCATGGGCCGGCAACCTCTCCGACCGGATCGGCCGGCGGCCGCTGATCACCCGAGCTCTGTTCGTCCGCAGCGCGTTCATCGCCTTGCTCGGCACCCAGGTCCTGATCGACGCGCCGCTGTGGTTGCTGGGCATCAACATGGTGGTCACCTCTTCGCTACGCGGCTGCTTCGAGCCTGTGGCGTACGCCCTCGTGGCCGATGTTGCCCGCGGAGAACAGCGGATCGCCGCGTTCGGCATCCAGCGCATGGGCACCAACCTCGGATGGGCCTTGGGGCCCGCACTCGGTGGACTGCTGACGCTGTTCATGCCGTACGGCGCCGTGTTCTTCATCGCCGCGGCCGGCATGGTGGTCGCCGGCGTGATGACGCTGCGGATCGAGGATCCGGTGCGCCGGATGGAGACCGGCCCGGTACCGCGGATCGATCTTCACGACTCGCTGCGCGAGGCATTTCGCGATCGAACCATGCGCCTGCTGCTGGTCGCGACGTTTCTGTGCGCGGTGCTCCAGACCCAGATGTTCTCGACGTTCTCGATCTACATGACCGACAAGGTCGGTCTGACCAAGGCCGACGTCGGCCTGCTCTACACGATCAACGGCGCGGGCGTGCTGCTGCTCCAGCTCCCCGCGCTGGGCTTGTTGCGCCGGCTCGGCGTCCGCACGGTGCTGCCATGGGCGTCGCTGCTCGACGCGATCAGCTTCGCGGCGATCGGCTTCGCCTCCGGGTTCGGCGGCGCCGCCATGGCGATGGCGATGTTGACCAGCGCGGAGGTGCTGTTCGATCCGGCCCATCAGACGGCCGTTGCCGAGATGACCGACCCAACCCACCGCGGGCGGGTATTCGGCGTCGTCGGGTTCTCGCAGATGATCGGTGTCGCGATCGCCCCGCTGATCGGCGGTGTGCTGCTCGATACGATCGGCGACGACCATGCGGCGATGTGGGCAACCATCGCCACGATCGGCGCCGCTCAGACCTTGTGCCTGTTTGCGTTCATCCGGCGCCGGCACCCCCAGCACGACGTCAAGCCAATGATTGCCATGGCGCGGCGGGATCCGAAGGTTTAACGTCGACAGCGTGCGATGAGCCGCGTGGTCTGCTATCAGCGATCCATGCGGCTTGCGATGACCTTGCTCGTGGCCGTCGCGAGTTGCGCGCCGAGCCCCGGCAGCGAATGCCACCGCGACTCGCAGTGCAGCGATGACGAGGTCTGCGCGCGCGACGATCGGTGCTGGCTCACCTCGTCGGTTCGCACCGCGGAGGTGACGTGGACCGTTCACGGCATGCCCGCGAATACGGTGAGCTGCGGCAGCTTCCAGGATCTGTTCATCGAGTTTTACAGCGGCAGCGAAGACATCGGCTACGCGCCCGTCCCCTGCCGAATCGGCAAGTTCACGGTCCTCAACCTCCCCGAGCCGTACGACGAGGTCGAGCTCGGCGTCGACGGTGGCTGGACCACGAGCGGGTGGATCGACGCACAGGGCGCAGCATCGTTTGATCTGCTGTTCGTCGACATCTGAGGCACCGGGCTGCGCGCTCGCACGCGGCGCGCCATCGAGGTCGCGTCCGCATCGAGGATTCGCTGGGGATCGCAGTGATTCCCGGGAGCTGAGCATGGTCGAAAACCGCAAGGGACGTGATGCGTTAGCCCGCAGCTTGTGGAATGGTGCGCCCCGTGGTGACCGCATCCATGACCACTCCCGAGTCGAAGCGAATCGAGCGCGACGAGTCCCCCGAATACGTGGAGACGACGGCCGCAGAGCTTGCGCCGCTGTACCGCCAGATGCTGGCGATTCGCCGGATGGAGGAGGCCTCCGCCAAGGCGTATTCACAGGGCAAGATCGGCGGCTTCCTGCATCTGATCATCGGTCAGGAAGCGGTGTGTGTGGGCTCGATCGCGGCGCTCGAGCCCAAGGACTACGTGGTCGCGACCTACCGCGAGCACGGCCATGCCTACGCGAAGGGCGTTGCGGCGCGACCGATCATGGCCGAGCTCTACGGCAAGAAGACCGGGCTGGTGAAGGGCCTCGGCGGGTCGATGCACCTGTTCGACAAGGCCACCAACTTCCTCGGCGGCTACGGCATCGTCGGCGGACACGTGCCGATCGCTGCGGGCGCCGCGTTCGCATCGAAGTATCGCGGCGACGGCGCGGTGACGCTGTGCTTCTTCGGCGAGGGCGCCTCGACGATCGGCGGGTTCGCGGAGGGCCTCGCGCTCGCAGCGCTGTGGAAGCTCCCGGTCGTGCTGATCTGCGAGAACAATCAGTACTCGATGGGTACGCCGCTGTATCGCTCGCTCGCCGTCGAGGACGTCTCGCTGCGCGCGCTGGCCCACGGCATGCCGCGCGATCGGTTCGACGGTGATGACGTGGTCAAGGTCAAGCGCCGGATCGCCGAGGCGGTCGAGCGCGCTCGTACGACGGGTGAGCCCACGCTCGTCGAGGTTGTCACGTATCGGTTTCGCGGCCACTCGATGAGCGATCCAGGCCTGTACCGGACCAAGGACGAGGTCGAGGAGTGGAAGCGGCGTGATCCGCTGAACCGGTGCCGGCAGCGCTTGATCGACATCGGCTTCGCCCAAGCCGATCTCACGGCGCTCGAGGACGATGTCAAAGCCGAGATCGAAGACGCGGTGAAGTTCGCCGAGGAATCGCCGCCGGCCGATGCGTACTTCCCCTACGTCGTGAAGGAGTAGCTTGTGACGGTCATCAGCTATCGTGAAGCGCTGAACCAGGCGATGCGCGAGGAGATGGAGCGCGATGCCAGCGTGTTCATCATGGGTGAAGAGGTCGGCCACTACAACGGCGCCTACAAGGTCACCCAGGGGTTGCTCCAGCGATTCTCCGAGCGCCGCGTCGTCGACGCGCCGATCGCCGAGATGGGGTTCGCCGGTGTGGGCGTGGGGGCCGCGATGGTCGGATTGCGGCCGATCATCGAGTTCATGACGTTCAACTTCTCGCTGGTTGCGATCGATCAGATCGTCAACAACGCGGCGAAGATCTATCAGATGAGCGGCGGCCAATATCATGTCCCGATCGTGTTCCGCGGCCCCGGCGGTCCGGCGGTTCAGGTCGGGTCGCAACACAGCCAGTCGCTCGAGAGCTACTACGCGCACGTACCAGGGCTGAAGGTCGTGATGCCGTCGACCGCGTTCGATGCCAAGGGCCTGCTCAAGAGTGCGATCCGGGATGACAACCCGGTCGTGTTCATCGAGGGCGAGACGCTCTACAACACGACGTGGGAGGTCCCCGATGGCGAGCAGCTGATCCCGATCGGCCAGGCCGACATCAAGCGCGAGGGTCAGCACATCACGCTGATCGCGTGGTCCAAGATGGTCTGGACCTGCCTGGACGCGGCGAAGCAGCTGGCCGCCGAAGGCATCGAGGCCGAGGTCGTCGATCCGCGCACGCTACGGCCGCTCGACATCGAGACGCTGGCTGCATCGGTCAACAAGACCGGGCGCTGCGTGATCGTCGAGGTCGGCTGGCCGGTGGCAGGATTTGGCGCGGAAGTCGCGTACCAGATCCAGCGCCACTGCATGGACGCGCTCGACGCGCCGATCGAGCGGGTCACCAGCGATGACGTGCCGATGCCGTACGCGAAGAACCTCGAGGACGAGGTTCAGCCCCAGGTCAAGGATGTCGTCGCTGCCGTCCACCGCGCGCTCTACTTGGAGTAGGTCATGGCCCAGATCCTAGGTTTGCCGAAGCTGTCCCCGACGATGGAAGAAGGTGTCCTCGTTCGGTGGACGAAGAAGGAAGGCGACAAGGTGTCGCCGGGAGACCTGATCGCCGAGGTCGAGACCGACAAGGCGAACATGGACTTCAACATCGAGGATGAGGGCGTGTTGCTGAAGTTCCTCGTCCAGGAAGGCGACACCGTCAAGCTCGGCGCGCCCGTCGCGATCATCGGCAACGCGGGTGAAGACGTCGCCTCGCTGGTCGAGCAGGCCAAGGGACAACCGGCCGGCGCCGCGGCGCCCGCGAAAGCTTCGGCGGCCGACCAGGCGGCTGCGCCCAGGCAAGCCCCCGCGGCCGTAGAACCGCCGCCCTCCGAACAGCCCACCGTCGCTGCCAAGCAAGCGCCCACCCGCAAGCAGCCGACGACCAAACCTCCCGCCCCCCCTGCTCCACCGCCGACGCCGCAGCCCGCGCGAGCCGCCAAGCAGGCGCAGGTCCCGCCGCGTGAATCCCAGGGTCGACTGCTCGCGTCCCCGCTCGCGAAGTCGCTCGCGATCGAGCTCGGGATCGATCTGCGCACGATCACCGGGACCGGCCCAGGTGGCCGGATCGTCGAGCGCGATGTACGGGAGGCATCCGAAGGCGGCGGCAGCGCGGCAGCCAATGGCGCGGCGAACGGCCACGCGCAAGAAGCCGAGTCCGACGGTGGTGGCGATGGCCACGCGCTCGCGCTTCGTCACCCGCGCCAGATGGTCCCGGATGGTGAGGGCGACTATCAGGACGTCCCTGCGTCGAACATGCGCAAGCGGATCGCGCAGCGGCTCACCGAGGCCAAGCGCGATGTGCCGCACTTCTACCTGATGCGCGAGCTCGACGTCGCGCAGCTGATCGGGTTCCGCCAGCGGCTCAACGATCTGCTCGGCGATCGCGGCAAGGTTTCGGTGAATGACCTCGTGATCAAGGCAGTCGCCCTGGCGCTCCGCCGCGTGCCCGAGTGCAACGCGAGCTGGGAAGGCGATGCGATTCGCCGGTACCACCGCGTGCATGTCGGTGTCGCGGTGGCGATCGAAGACGGCTTGGTCACGCCGGTGGTTCGCGATGCCGATCAAAAAGGCATCGGCGCGATCGCGGTCGAGGTGAAGGACCTCGCCGAGCGCGCCAAGAAGCGCCAGCTCAAGGGCCACGAGATCACCGGCTCGACGTTCACGGTGAGCAACCTCGGGATGTACGGGATCGAGCGGTTCACGGCGATCTTGAACCCGCCCGAGGCGGGCATCCTCGCGATCGGCGCGACGCTCGACGTTCCGGTGGTGGCGAACGGTCAGGTCGTCGCCGGCAAGCGGATGACGGTCACGATGTCGTGCGACCACCGGGTGATCGATGGTGCGCTCGGAGCGCGCTGGCTCCAGGCGTTCGCGGAGCTGATCGAGAAGCCCGAGTCGCTCGCGCTGTGAGTTGATTCATGGCCGACACCGCCTACGACGTCGTTGTGATTGGCTCGGGACCCGGCGGCTACGTCGCGGCGATCCGCTGCGCGCAGCTCGGGCTCAAGACCGCGTGTATCGAGCGCGAGAACCTCGGCGGCATTTGCCTCAACTGGGGCTGCATCCCAACCAAGGCGCTGCTCAAGACCGCCGAGGTGCTCGAGACCTTCCACCGCGCCAAGGAGTTCGGAATCATTGCGGGCGAGGTCAAGCCCGACTTCCCTGCGATCATCCAGCGCAGCCGCGGCGTCGCCGACAAGGTGAGCAAGGGCGTCGCGTTCCTGCTCCGCAAGAACAAGATCGATCACATCGCCGGCACGGCGAAGCTGCTGCCGCGACAAGGCGCGTGGAAACCGCACCAGATCGCCATTGACTTGACGGCCGGTGGCTCGCAGACCGTGACGACCAAGCACGTCATCATCGCCACCGGTGCGCGTGCGCGTTCACTCCCCGGCATCGAGCTCGACGGCAACCGGATCATCGAGTACCGCAAGGCGATGACCCTCCCCGCGCAGCCGAAGTCGATGGTGGTGCTCGGGGCGGGTGCGATCGGGGTCGAGTTCGCGTCGTTCTACCGCGCGCTCGGCGTCGAGGTCACGATCGTCGAGTTCTTGCCGCGGATCGTCCCCAACGAGGATCCGGAGATCAGCAAGGAGCTGGCGAAGCAGTTCGAGAAGCGCGGGATCAAGCTGCTGGTCGGCCACAAGCTGACCAGCGCGAAGGCCGGCGCGAACAGCGTCGCGATCACCGCCGAGCCCGCCAAGGGTGGCGACAAGCTCTCGATCGAAGCCGACATCCTGCTCGTCGCGGTCGGTGTTGCAGCCAACACCGAGAACCTGGGCCTCGAAGCGCACAAGATCCAGCTCGACCGCGGGTTCATCAAGGTCGATGACGAGAACAAGTGCGGCGATGGGCTATGGGCGATCGGTGACGTGATCGGCCGCGGGCTCGCGCACGTCGCGTCGGCCGAGGGCGTGTTCGTCGCCGAAAAGATCGCCGGCGTCCACGCCGAGCCAGTGCATTACGACGCGATCCCTGCGTGCACGTATTGTCATCCCGAGATCGCGTCGGTCGGGCTGACCGAGGAGAAGGCCACCGCGCAGAACGTACCGTTCAAGATCGGTCGGTTTCCGTTCCGCCCGCTCGGCAAGGCAGTCGCCGCAGGCGAGACCGCCGGGTTCGTCAAGGTGTTGTGGCATGCCGACACCGGCGCGCTCGTCGGTGCGCACCTGATCGGCCCTGCGGTGACCGATCTGATCGCCGAGCTCACCCTCGCGAAGACCACCGAGGTGAATCACGAGAGCCTCGCATACACGATCCATGCGCACCCGACGTTCGCCGAGGCGATCAAGGGCGCGACCGAAGATGCGCTCGGGCACGCGATCGATCTCTGAATTTCGGCAGCGCGCTCACATCGCGCCCCGAATAGACGACGACCTCGGCGATGTCGCAGGCGGTGCGCCGGCCGGGCGATTTGTCGAGCGGTGACCCTGGGTTGGCGCGGGGGTGATCTGGCCCCCCTCCCCCGCGCTGGCCACGTGATATCGATGAATGATGTGGGCGCGGTGCCGCGGTCTGACGCTGGGCGGCAGCATGGCGGCGCTGGTCGCCTGCTCGAACGCCGAGCGCACGCAACCGGCGTCACCTCCACCCATCCCGGCAGACGCGACGCTGGTAGCCGTTGATGCACGGGTCGCGATCGATGCTCCGGCGGCGCCGCCCGCGAAGGTGCTGCAGGTCGTGGTCCGCGGACGAACTGCGTGTGCCCGGCGATCCGATGGCAAGGTGCGGTGCTGGGGGCGGCCGTGGACAGGTACGAACGGGCCGATCGCAGCTGTCCCGGTGGAGCTCGACATCCCGAGCGCCGCGGACATCGACCTCGCGACCGACGGCACCTTGTACGTGGTCACCACCGAGGGCACGGTGCTGACCGGCACGTTCGGCGTCGCTGACACGTTCGCGGCGTCGCCGATCGAAGGCGCCGGCGAAGCGATCGACGTGACGGTATCCGAGCGCCGTCCGTTCGTGATCACCCGCACGGGGAAGCTGTTCGAGCTGGCGTCGCACCGCTTCAAACGGGTCCCCGGCCTGCTCGACGTGATCGCGCTGGCTGCACAGGACGACGCCACCGCCGCGCTCCTCCGCGAGGGGCAGGTCAGCCGGCGGTTCAGCCGCGAAGCACTCGTACGCGGCCTGACCGACGCGACGGCGTTGGTCGGCGCGCGATGCGCCAAGCGACGAGATGGCGCGATCGCGTGCTGGGCGGACGATGGTCGACCGCGACCCTGGACCGGCGCGGCGAACATCATCGACCGCGCCCAGGGGCGTGGCTTCTCGTGTGACCTGATGTCGTCGGGCGTTGCGTGCCTCGGACCGGACAGCAAGACGCCGAACAGCGTGACGCTGCCAGCGAGCCCCGTCGCGCTGTCGGCCGGGGACCGGTCCGCCTGCGCGGTGCTCGAGAATGGCGAGGTCGCGTGCTGGGGCGCCAACAACGCGGGCCAGCTCGGGGACGGAACGTTGATCGATCGCGATGTTCCGGTCATCGTCGCCGGACTCACCAGCGCTCGACCCGCGTCGCCGGCCAAGGAGCCGCTGGCCGCGCAACAGGCGACCGCTGCGATGGACTGGGCCGATCTGCCGAGTGGGTGCACGCGGCCTTCCGCGATCGCGCTCGACGCGACCGCACCGTTTGTCACGCCGGTCTCCGCGTACGCGTACGCGCGGTCCGACAAGCTCGAGATCATGCTCGCCGATTTTCAGCTCGAGCCAACGCTCGCTCGGCGAGCTGACCCGCCGACCCGTGGCCACCAGCGCGTGCTCTCCATCGAGCTGCATCGCGGATCGCGCCGAACCACCGCCGCGATCGACCGCGGCGTCTACGCCGGGGGCAGCGAGGTGCGAGGCAGCTCGCGCAGCGCGGACCTCACCACCTACGACGGTGATGCGACCTCGTCGCCGCGGCCGCGCCGGCTCGCGGTCGAGATCACGCACATCGACAAGGCCTGGATCTGCGGCAGGCTTGGCATCGCTGGCGCCACGATCAAGCTCCAGCCGTTCGCCGCCCGCGTGGCCGCCGCGCGGTAACGGATTTTCGACCACGCGACCGCACTTGGTCGGCCAGACCGGCGAAGATGACGAGCGATGACCAGGCGCGACGACGATCCTCGCACGGCCCGGCAGGTGTCGCGCAGCCTGCGCCGGCGGGCCGGCGATCGCTCGGCAGAGCTCGCGCGAACGCTGATGAAACTCCCCGATTCCGCCATCAAGCGGCTCGCGATCGAGGACGAGCTCCGGGAGGCGATCGACCGGGCGCGTGTCGTCACGGCTCACATCGCGAGGCGCCGTGCCGAGCGCACGCTGGCCGGCGATCTGCGCCAGTTCGACGTCTCGGAGCTCGAGCAGCAGCTCGAACGGCTCGAGCAGTCACGTGGCCCTGACGTTCAACACTTCCACCTCGCCGAACGCTGGCGCGCGCGGCTGATCGAACAAGGCGCCGCCGCTGCAGCCGAGTTTCCCGGAGGTGCGACCGACGAGCTGTTGCGCCTGATCGCCGCGGCGCAACGCGAACGGGACGTGGGCAAGCCCCCGGGCGCTGCACGCGCGCTGTTTCGTCACGTCGCCGAGGCGCTCAAACCGCGACCCGCAGGCGGCGACAGCGATGGCGACGGCGACGGCGACGGCGACAACGCCGACTAGTCGATCACGACGGGATTTGCGGTTCGCGACAACATCACCGTCGTGGTGGTTTGATTGCCGCGCGCATCCCACACGTCGAACACGACGGTGAGCTCGGTCACCTCGGGCGTGATCATCAGCTGGCCATCGCGGTCCTCCGCGACGATCGAGCACTGCCCATCGACCATCCGCAGATTGGTCACCGCATAGCGGAACAGCCGATCGGGATCGCCCATGTCCGAGCCGGGCCAGAACCCACGGAGGTTATCACCCGCGTTGCCGAAATCGATCAGCCGGATCGTCGATGCCGACGTGCTGCCATCGGTCGCCAGCACCTTGTACGCGTCCGACAGCTGGCAGCGCTCGATGCCGCCGAGCACGTTGCCCGCTTGATCGGTCGCGGTGTACGCGATGCTCGTGACCTCGAGGTTGCGCGGCGACATGTCATCGCGATCGTGCGCGGTCACGACCAGGTCCATCGGACCGTCGCGCAGCAGCAGCCACTTCCCGGCGAGCTCGTCCAGCAGGTAGAAGTCGCTCGTCACGGGTCCAGCGGAATCGGGATACGCCGGGAATGCGGTCACCGGATCGATCAGCTCGAACTGCTGGCCGTCGATCACGTTGACATGGGTATGAGACCCGCCGGGGACCTCGAGCTTCGCCAGCTTGCCAATCGGCTGGCCACGGGTGACCGGGAAGTACTCGTTCTGTGGAAACGACACGTCCGGCTTGACATGCATGAGCTGAACGATGAGATGGGTGTCCGGATCCCAGATCGAGATCACCGTCGAATAGTCGCCCCGTGGAAACTCTTGCTGGCCGTACCAGTCGGTGACGAGTGCGGTGCCCGAGACCGGGGCATGGACCGTATCGTCCTCGAAATCAGTCTGACGAATGATGTCCAGGCCGGTGTGCTCGTAGACGTCAGACATCAAGCGAATCGGCGTGCCCTGGCGATTGAGCACGCTGAGCGAACCACGGAGCGGCCAGTCATACGCGGCCGATGCTCCGGTGGGAGCGAGGTCGAAGTTGGTCGCCGCGAAGATGTCGGCGATCGCGCGGTAACCGATGGTATCGAGCATCCGCGGAGACAACCCGCTGTTCGGCAGGTCCGCCTTGCCGATCGGATCGAGCGATACAAACAAGCCCGGTTCGACCTCGAATACGTTCGCGTCAGGCCGCGTCGCATCGGACTCCGCCGCACCGGTACATGCAGCGACCGCGAGCAACAGCAAGTTCCCAATCGAACCAGCGCGAACCATGCGCGTGGCGTTTGCAATCGCGGCACCACCGTAGACGCCTGAACCGCGGTGCGTGGCCGCGCCAGCTGGCTAGTTCAGTTGCCACCTGGTGGCTAGCGACGACCACCCACCCGCGATGATGCGCGCGTGCCGTCCCGTGCTGCTTCGATCCCACTCGACCCCAAGCTCCTCGAACAGGCGCTCGGCAAGCGGCGGCCCGCGAAGTACCGCGCGTTCATCACGTCCAGGCGATACCGCCGGTTCAATGGCCATGCGTTTCCCGAGCTACCCACGATATCGGTGGACGAATCCTGGCCATTGCGGTTCGACGCCCAGACCGAGCCTGAACGTCCTGGCGAGCCAGCACGACCCAGATCGTCGCGCGCTGGATGGATCGCGACCTGTATTCACTGGCGGCACGAAAGTCCAAGCCATTTCCGCTCGCCACCATCGACCAGGACGACTTCTACGGTGAGCTCGTGGCGACGCAGCAATCCCAAGACCATCGCCGCCGCTGCCGAGCTCGCGAAGATCCTCGCGCCGAGATAGCTGGCCATCACGACATCAGAATGGTGCGGGCTGCTCGAGCTCGACGCGCTCTCCGGTTCGCGGATGCACGAACGCCACCCGATCGGCGTGCAGCATCAACCGCTCGGCTTCGCGGCCATACAACCGATCGCCCACGATCGGGACACCGATCCCGAGCGGATGCGCCGCATGCACGCGTAGCTGATGGGTACGCCCGGTATATGGCGTCATCGCCACCTTGGTGCGCAACGGTTTGCGCTCGAGCACCCACCACTCGCTGATCGCCGGCTTGCCGTGTACCGGATCGTAGATCTGTCGAGGTCGATCATCGAGGTCGACGCGCAGCGGCAGCTCGACCCGCCCGCGGCCGCTGGAGACCGCACCATCGAGCCACGCGACATAACGCTTCTCGACCTCGCGCCGTGCGAACTGCGCCTGGAGCGCGACGTAGGTCTCCGTGTCCTTGGCAGCCAGCATGAGCCCCGAGGTATCCAGGTCGAGCCGGTGCGCCACGATCGGACCGGAGCTGTCTGGATAACGCGCCCGCAGCCGGGTCAACACCGAGTCGTGCAGCTCGGGTGATCGCCCTGGCACCGACAGCAGATCGCACGGCTTGTCGATCACGACGATCCACTCGTCCTCGAACACGACGCGCGGTTGGTCGCGAGCGATCGTCGCCGTTCCGAACACGCGCGGCGTGGCGACCGGCAGCCCATCCAACATGTGGCCGAGCACCGGCCCGCACTTGCCGCGACACGCTGGGTAGTACGAGCCCGAGATCCGGCCGCCGGACACCGGCGGCGCGCCCCACCATTGCTCCGCGAGGATCCGCGGCGTCCACCCGATCCGGTACGCATGGCCGAGCAGCTTGGGGCCTGCGCAATCGCCGGCACCCGACGGTGGCTCGCTCGGCGCGAACAGATCGCGCAACCGCCTGGGCTCACCGCGCGCGTTGGCGAGCACGTAGCCATCGTGGAGCTGGCGCATCAACACGCGCGATTGCGCGGCGCGAACCTGTTCGAGCGCAGCTCGCTCGGCGGCAGCCTGGGTCGCGTCGATCCGCTGCGTCTGCTCGACCAGCGCTGCTTCGGCAGCGGGCCAGAACGCATCCCGCGCGGCTACATCGAACAGCGGCGGTACGAACCCATCGATGTCCCAGCGCCCGCCGAGCATCCCGGAGAACGCGCAGAGAAACCCGATCCTACCCGCGGGGTCGGTGACCACGAGCACGCCGAACATCTTGCCGCCACCAGGTTCGTCGAGGGTGCGAACATCGACGCCGCCCGCGCCGGCCTCGAGCATCGCGCGCAGCTGGGCGGCGGCTCGCTGGGCGAGTGGATGCGGGATCCCTGGATCGAACGGGCTCGCGACCACATCAGGGAGCTCGCTGCGCGCCGGCTGCGGATCGAAATCGTGGACGCGCGATGCGCCGGCCATCAGTTCGGCTCCGCCTCGACGATCCGGAACCACAGCGCACGCGGTGCCGTGCACTGCTGGCACACGACGTCGACGCGGCGCAGCCCCGCGCCCTCGGACGCATGATCGATGATCCGGAACCCACCTTCACACTGCGGGCACGGCATCGCGCGCACCCGCGGCTCGATCACGGCCGAGGTCTCCACGATGAACGGCCGCTCACGTGCGCCACCGGGTGACATCGCAGCGAGCTTCTCGCGATCGCGCACGAGGGCCCGCGCCGCGCGCTCGCGGGCACGCCGCTCCGTCCGAGGCCGCTTCGGTGCCATCCCTGGAACCTAGCATCCGGCCTCGCGTCCCCGGCCGGCGTGGGGTATCCATCCCGAAATGGCGGATTCGCGCGTCCACCTCCCCGTTGTCGGCCAAGGTGCTGAGTCGGCCGACACCCCCGTGCGCCGCCGCCATCCCGAGTGGATCCGGGCGCAGCTCCCCACCAAGCCGGCGTTCTTCGAGCTGCGGGCGATGGTCAAGGACCTGAAGCTCCACACGGTCTGCGAGAGCGCGAGCTGTCCGAACATCGGCGAGTGCTGGACGCGCCGGGCGCTGACGATCATGATCCTCGGTGACATCTGCACCCGATCGTGCCGATTCTGTGACGTCACCACCGGCCGACCATTGCCTGCCGATCCCGACGAGCCGCGTCGCGTCGCCGAGATGCTGGGTCGGCTCCAGCTCGAGCACACGGTGATCACGTGTGTCGATCGCGACGACCTGCCCGATTTCGGCGCACGCCACTGGGCCGAGACGATTCGCCTGGTCAAACAAGCATGTCCGCAGATGACGCTCGAGGTGCTCGCGGGTGACTTCAAGGGCAAGACCGAACACGTCGACATCGTGCTCGACGCCGATCCTGACGTGTTCGCGCACAACCTCGAGACCGTGCCGCGGCTGTCGCGCCAGGTTCGCGTTCAGGCGAGCTACCCGCGCAGCTACGCGATCCTCGAGCACGCACGCAGGCGCGGCGCGATCACCAAGACGGGACTGATGCTCGGCCTCGGGGAAACCCGCGACGAGGTCGAACAAGTGTTGCGCGATGTCGCGACGCTCGGCGTCGACATCGTGACGCTCGGCCAGTACCTCTCGCCGAGCAAGCAGCACCTCGCGATCGAGCGCTACGTCCATCCCACCGAGTTCGCCGAGCTCGAGCAGCTCGCGCGCTCACTCGGGATCACCCACGTCGTCAGCGGCCCGCTCGTTCGCTCGAGCTATCACGCCGATGGTCAGGCGCAGCTCGTGCGCGAGCTCCGCGCGGCCAAGGGCCTCAGCGCGATCAGCTGAGATCGGATCCGATCTCGGTTCCGCCAGGATCCGCTCCGAGCTCAACCGGTCGGGAACCCATCGTCATGTTCGACCAGGCTCCCCGGCCCAGGTCGCGCGCAGCCCGAGGCCCCACAGCAAGGCACGCACCGGCTCACGACCGCCGAGCCGCAGATGATCCGCGATCGACCGCAGCGGCCGGCCATACGGCCTCCGCACCGGATCGCCGCTCGTGTTCAGCATCAACGCCTCGACCGCACGCTCCACGAGGACTGCCGGAAATTCGGGCTCCAATGCGCGAAGCCGTCGTACCTTGTCGACCGCGCCGAGCACCGCGAGATACAGATCGTTTACATCGCTCGCCGCAAACCGGCGCGGATGCAGATAGGTGACCGGCCGAAGCGCCGGCGGGATCACGGCAATCGCGTCGACAGGTTCGCGGGTCAGTGGATGTGCGATCGCTGCGCCGAGCTCGATGTGGCCAAACTGTGCCACCCCGATGTTCGCCACGAACGTCTCGATCTCGCTCTCGACACGCTCGCGTTCGACACCCGGCGTCGGATCCTCCCAGCCGGATCCAAAGATCGTGGGTTCGAACAGCGCACCCCAGTCGATCGCCGCGACCGCACCGCGAGACCGAGCGCGGACTTCATCCGCGCTGACCGGCGTTACCTCCAGTCCCGCTTTCAGCGGGTCGGGGAGCCGTTCCAGCACCACCGCGAAGGTCACGCCACCAACCTACACCAGGTCGAGGACCAGCTTCACGACGAGCGCTCCCGACACCGTCACGACCAGGGCGCGAATCAACTTGGCCCCGCGCTTGATCGCGAGCCGCGCGCCGATCATTCCGCCGATCAGCTGCCCGATCGCCATCGGCACGGCTACCGACCACATGACGTGGCCGCCATGTGCGAACGCGGCGACCGCCGCCAGGTTCGAAGCGAAGTTGACGACCTTGGCATCGGCGGTCGCCTGTAACAACGTTCGGCCGCACAACGCCACGAACCCGACGATCAAGAACGTTCCCGTTCCCGGTCCGAAGAAGCCGTCGTAACACCCGATGCCAAGCGCGAGCAAGGCCGCGAGCCAGCGCCGCACCGGCCGTTCACCCTGGGCCGGTCGCCGTGCGACCAGCACGATCGCTGCGCCGATCAACAGCGCGATCACGATCGGGCGCAATGCATCCTTGGAGATCAGCAGCACCAGCTGCGCACCGACCAGCGATCCGATCAGACCGAGCGGAAAGCTGACCAGCGCCTGCTTGCGATCGACGTGGCCGCCCCGCCAGAACGCGATCAACGCGACGCCCGACCCCCACACGCTCTGGCCCTTGTTGGTCCCGAGCGCAACGTGCTCCGGGAGTCCGGCGGCAAGGAGGGCTGGGAGCGTGATCAATCCCCCACCGCCAGCGACCGCGTCCACCGTCCCAGCAAATAGCGCCACCGTCGTCAGCAGCGCGAGCTCGAGCGGCGACATTTGACCGGAAACCTATCACTGGCGGTGTCCGGCACGGGAATGGCCGATCCCATGCCGTGGTTGGACGGGCCATGAAGCTGCCATTCGCTCTCACCTGCGTCGTCGCCACCGCGTGCCACCCGGCTCCCCAGGCCACCGTTCCGCAGCCTGCCGCGCCTCCGACCTCGGCGGCGTCGAGCGCTTCCACTCCACTATCTCCCGAGCTCGAACGGCTGCGGTTCTACCTCGGCGAGTGGTCATGCAAGGTCGACGTGTACGATGGCGGGGACCAGGTGAAGAGCACCGAAGAGCTCGCGGTCTTGGTGCACCCGGTGCTCGCTGGAACCTGGCTGTCGATCGAGGTGATCGAAAACGGCAAGAAGGTCACCAGCGAGCTCAAGGGGTATGACGCGACGAACAAGCGGTGGCGCCATCTCTGGGTGGCCGACAACGGCCAGAACGGCTCGTTGAGCTCGGACGGCTGGCACGGCGATCAGATGGTGTTCCTCGATGACCCGCCGCTGCCCGGCACCAAGGGCGGCCGGATGACGTTCACCAAGATCAGCGACAACGACTACTCGCATCGCGCGGAGACCGATAACGGCAATGGCTTTCGCATTGATTTCGAGAAGCGCTGTCACAAGCAAACCTGACAGCTCGTACGGATCAGCTACGCTGCGGGCGTGAACATCACCGTTGTCGGCGCTGGCATCATCGGACTGACGACGGCGCTGACCCTCGAGGAGCGTGGCCACTCGGTGCGCGTGATCGCGTCGGCGATCGGGTCGCGCACGACGTCGGCCGTTGCGGGTGCCATCTGGTTTCCTTATCGGGTCGGTCCCAAGGACAAGGTCTCGCGCTGGGCCGCACACACGCGCGGATGGCTCGAGGGCCATGCGGGTGATCCGAGCTCCGGCATCGACGTGTTGACCGGCTACGAGATCACGTCCGAGCCCGGCGTGGATCCCGAGCCGCCCTGGTGGGGCGCTCACATCGACCTCGCTCGGAGCGCGGCGCCGGTCACCGGCGCGCCCCTCGCCTGGTCGTTCCGGGCGCCGCGCGCCGAGCCGTCGCTATTCATGCCGTGGGTGACGGCGAGGCTGAACGCGCCGATCGAGACCCGGGCAGTCACCGATCTTGCGGACGAGGCCGGCGATGTGGTGGTCAACTGCACCGGGCTCGGTGCCCGCGACATCGTCGATGATCGTGAGCTGGTCGGGCTGTTCGGACAGATCGTGCTCACCGATCCGGGCGCGGTGGACCGCTCGATCACCGTCACCGACGATCGAGATCCCGACGAGGTGTTCTACATGATCCCCAGGCGTGACGAGCTGGTGCTCGGTGGTTGCTCGATTCCGTGGCGTCGCGGCGCTCCGGTGACGATCGATCCGGCGATCACCGACCGGATCCTCGCGCACGCCCGCCGCCTCGGTCTGTCGGTCGGCGCGGTTCGCGCCGTTCGCACCGGGCTCCGGCCGTTTCGCAACGAGGTCCGACTGCAACGCGAAGGCCGGATCATTCACAACTACGGCCACGGAGGCGCGGGGTTCACGCTGTGCCGCGGCTGCGCCGAGGAAGTCGCACAGCTCGTCGAACGGTCGTAGCGGGCGCGCAGGTCAGAACGCGATCACGTTGGTGTAGTACAGGCCGATCGCGACGCCGAGCAGCGCCAGCACCACGGCGGCGACGATGACCAGCGGGCCGGCCTTCTTCTTGTTGCGCGCGATCACTCCACCACCGATCGCGGGCTGCGCGCCCAGCAGATCGGTGACGACCTCGTCCTCGCGCTGGTTCGGAAGATCGTCGGCGCTGATCTTTCCCGATGGCCGCTTGAACGGTGCCGACCCGATGCCCTTCGACGTCTGGTCGGACTTGGTCTTCATGTCCTCGGGCCGCACCAGCACCGTGGTCGGATCGTCGTCGACCTCGCGACCCGAGCTGGCGCTCTCGATCACCAGCGCCTTGCCGGGCAGCGACGTATTCGGATCGACGTTGGTCGTTCCGCCGCGCGGCTCGTGCATCCGCACCGGCGCCTTGTCATGCGAGAGCTCGTCCATCGCGAGCACCGCCGGGTGCACCAGGCCCTGGGTCAGGCAGCGATCCCACGCCTCCCGCAGCGCTTGCTCGGCTTCGCTGGCGTCCTTGAACCGGCGGCTGTCCGATGGCTGAAGCGCGGTGAGGATCACCGTCGCGAGCGGCTCGGGAATCGAGGGATCGTGACGCGTCGGCGGCGGCGCATTGCCCTGCACGACATAGCCGTTGGTCGTCTTGGTGTCGGGTCCTTCATAGGGGATCCGTCCACACACCAGCTCGTAGAACACGGCGCCCCAGGCGAACACATCCGCCTGCGGCGTGTAGCGGCCCTCGCGAATCGCCTCGGGCGGCGAGTAACCCGGTGTGCCCATGAAGATGCCGACCTGCGTCAGATCCGAATCCGGCATGCGCGCGATTCCGAAGTCGGCCAGCTTCCACCGGTTGTCACCGGCGTGGAGCACATTCGCCGGCTTGACGTCGCGGTGCACGATGCGCTGGCGATGCGCGAACGACAGCGCCGATGCGAGATCGAGCGCAATTTGCACGGCCCGCGCGAGTGGGAGCCGGACGCGATCCAGCCGATCCGCCAGCGATTCGCCCGGCAGATACTCGAGCACCATGAACGGCGCGCCCGATTCTTCGTCGACGCCGACATCGAAGATCGTGACGATCGCCGGATGCTGCATCTTCGCCGCGGCCTTCGCCTCGCGTTGAAACCGCTCGAGGAACGCCGAGCGCACGCGCCGGCCCTGGCCCTGCGGCGACATGATCGTCTTCACGGCGACCACGCGATCGAGCAGCGGATCACGCGCCTTGTACACGACCCCCATCGCGCCCTTACCGATGGTCTTCACCACCTCGTAGCGGCCGATGCGTTGGCGCTGCTCCTCTGCCACGCCCATGCCCGGAGGTGCTTCTCCGCGCAGACGTGTATTGGTACGCGGCCGTACCTGTGCCTCGTCGCTCATCGACGCGTCGAAAAGTCTAACACGGTCGTTTCATTCGCGGGTAATTCACGCACGTTGCGTACGGCTCGAACCGGGTACGCGCGAGCCGGGGGCCACGGACGTGGTCACGAACGCGTTGCCTCCGATCACCGAGCCCTTGCCAATCACGGTGTCCCCCCCGAGGATCGTGGCGTTGGCGTAGATGACCACGTCATCCTCGATCGTGGGGTGACGGCGCTTACCCGGCTCCGGCCGTGCCTCCCCCTGCGGCACCGACAGCGCCCCCAGCGTAACTCCCTGATAGACCCGGACTCGATCTCCGATCCATGTGGTCTCTCCGATGACAACTCCGGTTCCGTGGTCGATGAAGAACGACCTGCCGATCGTGGCCCCGGGGTGGATATCCACACCCGTCCGCCGGTGTGCCAGCTCGGTCATCATGCGCGGAATCACGACGCTGCCCTCCTCGAGCAGGGCATGCGCGATCCGGTAGATCGTCACGGCGTAGGTCCCGGGGTAGCAGAGCAGGATCTCATCCACCCCCGTGGCAGCCGGATCGCTCTCGAACGCGGCACGCAGATCCAGCAGCACCCGGCTGCGGAGATCGGGGAGCTTGCGAAAGAACCGATCGGTGATCGAATCGGCCTTCGCCGCGCACTCTTCACACTCCAGGTCCTCACCGCCAACCGTCTGTTGCCGTTTGTGGTGTGCGGCGCGATACACCTGCTTGCGAAGAGCTGCGCGGAGCTCCGCCACGCGGGTCCGCACCAGCTCCCGCAGCTCCGAGCGAGGCATCGGAGGGACGTCAGGCCCGGCGTATCCCGGAAACAGCAGCGCGCGGCACATCTCGGTGATGTGCTCGACCTGCGCATGGGACGGCAGCTCGTAGCTGCCGATGTGCTGCATCTCCTTGGCCTGCGGATCGAAGTACGCCTCGAGAAGCTCATCCGCGACGACCTCGACGCTTGAACGCTCTCCCGTGACTCTCAGCGATCGGCGTTCCGTGCTCATAGAATCACGCTAACACAATGATCACGAGTCGTCGTCGAGCGGACGGCTGCTCGGCGTGGGCAGTGGCGCCCCGTTGATCTTCGCGATCACGCCGTCGAGCTCGGCCTCGGGGATCGTGACCCGTGTAGGCATTCCTCCGCCAAGCTCGAACAGCGAGACGAAATCCCACCCCGAATCGAAGGCTGCGGCGATCGTGAGCATGCCGGAATCGCGGACGATCGATACGGGTGCCTTCGCCTGTCCCGCAAGCAGCAGGTCGGTCTTGTCGAACTGGCCCGCTGCTCCCGCCGTGTCGACGACTGCGACGCGGCCTCGAACGGTGAACCGCCTGGCAAGCTCGGCGGTCTTGGCGTCGCGGCGCGCGAACTCGGCCGCCGCCTCGCCGATCAGATCGTCGTGAACGCCGGGTTTGAGCTCGCCGATCAGGTACTGCACGACCGCGCGCTTGAGCTGGTCGTCGCGGAACTTCGCGCGGAGCGCGCGGTCGATCCGCAGCGCCACCGGACCCGGCGTGCCGATCCGGGTATCGATCGCCCGCGCATCATCGTCCGCGCCGGGATATGGCTCGCGGCCCTCGAGGATCCACTTCGCGGCGGAATACAGGCCATCGAGATCGACGTGGGTACAGATGCAGTCGATCGGGCCGACCTGGCGCACCAGCTCCGGGGTCACCATCTCGGGGCACCCACCGTGCTGGGCCTTGGTGGCCAACACGAACCGCGAGTCACCCGCGAACTCGGCGTGGCGCTCGTGATCGTGGTGATCGACCCACGCCGCCAACCGATCGCCGAGCCCGTCGAGGAATGGCCTGGTCACCGACTCGAACGAGATCGAGTGGCCCACCGTTGCAGCGAACGCGATGTCGAGCACCACGACGCGCCCGTGCAGCTTGTCGGCGTGCGGCAGCACCCGCGGCGACGCGAACCACAGCTGAGGAAGGGCCACCCCTCACCTTACCTGGTTCGGCCAGCGCAGGCGCCACCATTCGATCACTCGCTAGTGCCTCGGCGCACCGCGATCGCACCGAACGCGAGCCCGAACACGATCGCGATCGCGGATCCCGACAGGATCGCGAGCTTCGCGGTGGCGAGCTGCTGTGCGTGCGCAGGGCTGGAGAACGCGAGATGCGCGACGAACAGCGCCATCGTGAAGCCGATCCCTCCGACGATGCCGACCAGCGCCAGTCCAGATGACCGAACGTCCGCCGGCTTGGTGGCGATGCGCGCGCGGTGCGCGGCGACCGCCGCGAGTGAGATCCCTACCGGCTTGCCGATCACGAGTCCCGCGATCACACCGACGAAGATCCACAGCGATCCCCCACTCAGGTCGGCACCGCCGATGATGACCCCGGCATTGGCAAGCGCGAACACAGGCATCACGCCGAACGCGACCCACGGATGGAGCGCGTGCACGAGCCGGTCGACAGGAGATACCGCCTCGCGGCGAGCGAGATCGACGACATCGAGCCGCGCCAGCAACTCCGCCTTGTCCTGCCCACCGAGCCCCGCGAGTTGCTCCTGCATCGCCGCTTCGAAGCCCGACGGACCGAACCATGACCGCGCGGGAGTCATGAGCCCGAGCAGGACGCCGGCGAGCGTCGGGTGGATGCCGGCGCGGTAGAGGCCCGCCCACACGACCAACCCGGGCACTGCGTACGCCAGCGGCGCTCGTACCGCCGCGCTGCGTAACAGCAGCACACCGGCCAAGCCTGCCCCGGCGATCGCCACGCCGATCAGCGACACGCCCTGGCTGTAGAACACCGCGATCACGATGATCGCGCCGATGTCGTCGATCACCGCGAGCCCGAGCAACAAGATCCGCAGCGACGTTGGAACCCGCGATCCGAGCAGCGTGAGCACGCCGAGCGCGAACGCGATATCCGTCGCCATCGGGATCGCCCAGCCTCGCGCGCCAACGTCGTCGTGGTTGAGCGCCGCGTAGATCGCCGCTGGAACGAGCATCCCACCGATCGCCGCCGCGATCGGTAGAGCCGCCCGACGCACGGTCTGAAGCTCGCCTTCGAACATCTCGCGCCGGATCTCGAGCCCGACGAGCAAGAAGAAGATCGTCATCAGCCCGTCGTTGATGAAGAACTCCAGCGGCCGCGCAAACGACCAGTCACCGATCGATATCGCGATCGGTGTGTGCCACAGGGCCGTGTAGGAGCCGCCCCACGCGGAATTGGCCCAGATCAGCGCGACGAGGGTCGCCGCCATGAGCAGGATCCCGCTGGCGGCCTCAACGGCGAGGATGCTGTGAATGGGTGATGCGAGCGCACGAACGGCGCGGCGCGCCGGACGCCAGGTTTCGGGCGGTGTGGGGTCGAGCTGAGGCGGAAGCACGTGTGCTCCTGATAGCTGCTGGCGGCCCGACCAGCACGATCGCCTGCAGCGCTCATCGCTGCACCCAGCTGCGGTTGTACCACGGACTATTTCGGACAATGCAGCGCCACGCTCCAACCATCATGCAAGTACACCTGCCGTACGGTGCCTCGATCCCCACATTGCGCGGCACCGGGGCCGAGCAGACACAGCGTGCGCTCGCCACCGTCGGCCACCAGCGCGCTGCGCCGCCCCGGCGCGACCTCGCCGATCTGCGCACCGTCGATCCACACTCCAACCGGGTCGGCGCAGCGGGAGTTGTCGACGTAAAACGTTGCTCGCGCCCGGGGCCGTGCCGGTTGCGTCGCGACGGTTACCGCGGGCCGCGGCTCGACGCGATCCTCCTGGCCGACCCGGTAACGCTCTGGGTCCGCGACCGCCGCGGCGAGCAGCTTGTCCGTGCAGCCAGCGACGCGAAGCTCGGGAGCCAGCGTGCGGGTCCACTCGGCGCGTAGCTCGGTCACATCCGCGAGCGCGGTTCGAAACGCACGCCTTGCACCAGCAAGCTGGGTGCGTGCGTTGGGCAACAGCGCCGCGGTAGCGCCGATGTCGTCGTGGCGGACCAGGTAGCGATGTGCGGCTTCGAGCTCGACCCCGAGCTCTTCATAGCGGCGGAGCGCCTGCCGGGCGCCATCCCACCGCCGCGCGATCTTGCTGATCGGGCACGCCTTCAGCGCCGGCGCCTTGAGCGGCGCATTCGGTCCGCGGCCGAGCGCCCCCAGCACGGCGAGCAGGTCGCGTTGATACGCGGCGCGCAGGCTCGCCATCGCGGTCTGGGTCTCGAGGTAGCGCATGAGCGCCGACGAGATCGCCTCGGCGTCGCCCCACGGCCGCACGAGATCCGGGGTGAACGTCAAGCTTGCTGCGCCGCCGGCGTCGAGGGCGCCCAGCGCGGCGCGCGCCGGTGCAAAGGCTCCGGTCTCGAGCGACGCCCGCAGCTGCGCGCGCGCTTCGGTGCGATGGCCGAGCAGCGCATGCGCGACGCCGGTCAAGTAGAGCAGCTGCGGGTTGGTGGGCCACCGCGCGAACGCACGCTCCCCGAACGACAACGCCGCCGCTGGATCCTTGCGCGAGATCTCGGCGGCCAGCAGCCCCTGCCACATGATGACGTTACGGGGCTCGCCGCGGACCGCGCGACGCAGGTACCACGCCGCGTCGTCCGGCCGGCCCTGCCGCAAGGCGATGACTCCGAGCGCGTGCTCGGCCGCGGGGAGCTGATCGCGAAACCGCTGCAGCGAGATGTAAGCCCGGTTCGCCTCCGCGAGCTTGCCCGCGTCGTACAGCGCCTGCGCCGTCGCAAACCCGGGCAGGCTCGACTCGGGCGCGAGCTTGGCCGCGCGCCCGTACCACGCGACGGCGGCATCGAGATCCCCGAGCTTCTGATGACCGTCCCCGATCCGGACGAGCAGGGCGAGATCCGGTGCGCGCGCCAGGGCGATCGCCTCGAGCGTGCCGGTCGAACGATCCCACTGACCGAGCGCCGCGTAACCGGTGGCGAGGTCGGCCTTGACCTCGAGATCCTGTGGCGCGAGCACGGCGATCGCCTCGAGCTCGGCGACCAGCTTCTGGGTGTCGCTGCGCGACGAATGGATCAACACCAGCACGCGCCGCGCGGCGAGCAGATCCGGCCTGTGCGCGGTGACCTGGACGAGCTGGCGTTCGGCTGCAGCTCCATCGCCGACGCGCCACAGCGCCGCACCGAGCTGATAGCGCGCCTCGATGTCCCACGGGATCTGGCTCACCAGCTTGCGGAACAGCTCGCGCGCGACCTCCGGCTTGTTGGCGCGCGCCGCGGCGAGCCCCGCCGCGCGGGTAGCCTCGATGTCATCCGGCGCGAGATCGCTCGCGTACGCAAACTTGCCGCCGGCCTTCGAGCCGAGCTTCGGATCTCCGCCGTCTGCGGCGAGCACCAGATAGAGCTCACCCACCAGGCGCTGCGCCGCGAAGTTCTTCGGATCGATGAACACGGAACGCTCGAGATCGTGCTGCGCGAGCTTGAGCTCGCTGGCGCGCGTCGCGGCGACGGCGGGAATCGCAGGATCCGGAACCAGTGCCGTTGCCGAGATCAGATGACCGAGCCCTCGCCCCATCAGGTGAACGGCGTAGAGGTCGCTCGCGAGCGAGCGCTCGAGTGCGGTGGCGCGTGCGGCGTCGATCCGGATCCCGGTTGCACCCCAGAGCTGGGTGAGCAGCTCACCGACCAGCTTGTGATAGCTCGCCACCGGCCCCGTACGCTGGCCCTGAGCGGCGACCGCCGCCACGCCGCCGGTGACCCGCCACAACGTCACGTCCATGCGGAGCTCCCAGTTCGGCCGCTCGACCCACCCTGTGACCACCCACTGGGCGCCGTACTTGCGCGCAAACCGTGCGACGTCCGGCGGCGTCGTGGGGACCGCGTCGGGCGTGACGTGAAGTGGGCCGCCAGCCGAAGGCAAGCCGAGGATACCTTGCGTCTTCTCGGCGATCTCGAAAGGCGCGGCCGCGATCAACCAGTCGAACGCGCGCACCTTCGCGCGATTCTCGAACCGGGTCACCACCACCCGCGGCGGACTCGCGACCCATCCGGGGACATCGCTGGATTCCACCGCCGAGGTCCCGGCTGGCTTCGCCGAGCTCGCGTCCATGGCCCCGCGCGGTCCGAGCTCTTCGGTTGGCGCCGTCGGTGGCGCCGTCGGTGGAGTGGCCGCCGGTTGTGCGTAGGTCACGCCGGCGGCGATGACCGCGGTGACCGTAAGGTGCGCCCAGCGCGGGGAACCCATAGACTGAGCATACCGTGGCGGACGAAGCGGGGCCTGTTCGTCGAGAGGGGGCGGCGCCTCGAGCACGCGCTCGTCGGCGTCGGCGTCGACTGCGCGTCATCTCGGCGCTGCGGATCGTGATCCTGCTCGTGATCTACGGCGCATCGGCGGCGGCCGCGTCGGGCTACCTCGCGGTCCGCGTGATCAACCGCGAGCTGCCCAAGGACATGTCGGAGCTGCTCGACTACCAGCCGTATCGCAAGAGCGTGGTGCTGTCGTCCGATGGCGAGGAGATCGGCACGTTCTCGGTCGAGAACCGCCGGATCGTCGCGCTCGAGCGCATGCCGCCGCACGTCCCCGCCGCGTTCCTGTCCGCCGAGGATCGCCGGTTCTACAAGCACCAGGGGTTCGACGCGTTCGGGATCGCCCGTGCCGCGTGGAAGAACTTTCGGTCCGACGGCGCGATCAAGCAGGGCGGCTCGACGATCACGCAGCAGATCATCAAGCAGACGCTGCTCGCCGGCGAGGAGCAGATCGGCGCGCTGGATCTGACTCCCCAGGAGTACGAGCGCGAGCGCAAATCCCAGAAGTACCGCCGCAAGCTCAAGGAGCTCATCCTCGCGGTCCGGCTCGAGCGCGAGCTGACCAAGGCGGAGATCCTGTCGATCTACCTCAATCACATCTACCTCGGTCACGGCGCGTACGGGGTCAGCGCCGCGGCGACGACCTACTTCGGCAAGGAGGTCGAGGACCTCACGGTTGCCGAGGCGGCCATGCTCGCCGGGCTGGTCGCGTCGCCCACGAAATACGCGCCGCATCGCAACATGACCCTTGCACGCGAGCGCCAGCGTTACGTGCTCGGCCACATGCGCGAGGATCGCTACCTCTCGGATGCCGAATACGAGGCGGCGCTCAACGAGCCGATCGCACTCCTCGAGGAGAGCGACCTCAACCACCTCGCCTCGCCGTATTTCGTCGAGCATGTGCGCCAGATCGCGACCAAGCGCTACGGCAACCACGACCTGTTCAAGGGCGGCCTCAGGTTCTACTCGACGCTCGACACCCGCACACAAGCCGTCGCCGAGGCGGCGCTGCGTCGCGGCCTCGAATCGCTCGATCGCCGGCTCGGATTTCGCGGTCCGATCGGGACCGTCGCCCTCCAGCAACGCGGCGCATGGACCAACGGTCCAGCGCATCCGATCAGCGGCGCAACCGACGACGTTTCGGCGCTCGCCGATCAATTGCTGGCCGATCAGCCGTACGGCGCGATGGTCGTCGAGCTGCCGCGAACGGGCAACGGAGTCACCGTTGACCTTGGACCCAAGCGACTGCCGCTCGTCGACGCCGACGCGCGCGAGGTCCGCACCTGGCGCGGCGATCACGGCGCCACGGTGAGGCTCGGCGATCTGCTGCCGGTGCGGCTCACCGCCGAGGCGACGGCGGTGCAACTCGCGCAACGCCCACAGCTTCAGGGCGCGCTGGTCGCGATCGAGCCCTCCACCGGGCGCGTGCGCGCGATGGTCGGCGGTTACGACTGGACGGCGAGCCAGTTCAATCGGGTGACGCAGGCCCGGCGCCAGGTCGGGTCTTCGATCAAGCCGTTCATCTACGCCGCCGCGCTCGAAGCCGGAAAGACCCCGGTCGATCTGATGACCGATGGACCGTATTCGGTGACGACCGCGACCGGCGTGTGGACGCCCGCGAACTACGCCAACAAGTACATGGGCACCGTCACGCTGATGACCGCCCTCGCCTACTCGCTCAACACCATCTCGGTGCAGCTCGCGGTCTGGGTAGGGCTCGATCGGATCATCGAGATCATGCGCGGGTTCGGGATCAGCTCGCCGATCCCTCGCCACATCTCGATCAGCCTCGGCACCCCGGACCTCACCCTGCTGGAGATCGCTACCGGCTATGCCGGCATCGCGTCCGGCGGCCGCAAGGTGACGCCGCGATTCTTCGATCTCGTCACCGACACGACCGGCAAGATCGTCGAGGATCTGCGCAACGAGCCATCGGGGCCCCCGGTGATCCCACCCGAGGTCGCCTACGTGACGACCGCCCTGATGAAAGGCGTCGTGGAGCGCGGTACCGCGCGGTTCGCCCAGACGATCGGCCGTCCGGCGGCGGGCAAGACCGGCACCTCGGCGAACTACCGCGACGTGTGGTTCAACGGGTTCACGACGGATCTGCTGGTCGGCGTCTGGATCGGGCGCGACGACTCGACCCCCATCGGCGACAAGATCACCGGTGGCGGCGTCGCGGTCCCGATCTGGGTCGAGGTGATGCAGAAGGCGCATCCGCCCACGCCGGTGCGAGACTTCCCGGTGCCCGACAACGTCAGCTTCGCGCGCATCGATCCATGGAGCGGCAGTGCCACCGGCCCATCGGCCAACGCGGTGTGGATGCCATTCGTGCGGGGCACGATGCCGAGCAAGGTGCTGCCATCGAGCGCGGTACGCTCGTTCGACGACCTGGTACCGGCCCCCGTGGTCCCCGCGCCTGCGAAGTGCTCGACGCTCGACTGCCTGTGACGAGGAGTCAGTGTAGCGACGGCCACACCGTGGCTGGCACGCCGGCGACTACGTTGCGCCCATGCTGGCGCGCCGGCGACTACGTTGCGCTGGCGACGGTGTTGGCGATTTCACCCTGGCGTCGCAGCGGGTGTGCGAACAAACTAGCCGGGCATTCAACGCTGGATCGCAGCTGGTGCTACGAGCTAGGCTGCGCCGCATGCGTGGTGGCTCCTCGATGACGCAAGCGCGCGCCGGTGGACGATCTGTTCTGGCGGTGACAGCCTCGATGACGCAAGCGCGCGCCGGTGGACGATCTGTTCTGGCGGTGACAGCCTCGATGACGCAAGCGCGCGCCGGTGGACGATCTCTTCAGTCCGTACGAACGGCCGGGGTTGCGCTCGTGCTTTTGGGCTCCGGATGCAGGATCACGCTCGACGAGGCCACCGACGCGGGTTCCGATACGATCGATGCGCCCACTCCCGCGGCCTGTCTCGCCGCGAACGGCCACTCGGACTTCGCGTTCGTCCAGGACAAGATCCTGGTCAAGCAGTGCACGTTCAGCGAATGCCACAACGGGGGCGCCGACGAAGCCGGACAGCTCGACTTGCGAGCCGGCATGGCCTACGCGACGCTCATGAATCGGGACTCTGAGCTCGATCCCCACCACAAGCTCGTGGTCCCCGGGATGCCTTCCCAGAGCTACCTGCTGCTGATGCTCAAGCACATCAAGCCCGAGGACATGGAGCCGGACGCGATCCCCCCTGACGAGGGGTACATGCCCAAAGCCTCGGTGTTCAAGCCGCTGTGCATCGAGAAGCTCAACGCCATCGAGCGCTGGATCGCAGCCGGCGCGCTCAACGACTGACCCCAGCGGTCCGACGGCCAGGGACGCAGAGCTGTCGCATCGGCAATCAAGACACGCGTGTGTCAAATTTGGATCTGCCGATCGCCCGGCGGGTCGAGCGAGTGCCAGGCGAGTAAGTCACCGTTCGCCAAGCCAATTCGGCTGGCGGTTTGCTTGACGCGGTTCACCAGGTCTCGCTACAACAATTGCCATCGAGCGCATGGGGAGGCCCGCGCGCGGAGGCAATGCGATGAGCTGGCTAAGCGAAGTTTTTGATAAGGGCGGAGCGTTCTTCATCGTCAACACGTTCTTCCTGGCCATCGTCATCGGCCTGATCGTGGAACGTGCCATCTACTTCCTCGGTCGTGGCCATCTCAACGCGAAGGCGTTCTTGGAGCAGCTGCGCAAGCTGCTCTCGGCCAACAACGTCGACCGCGCGAAGAAGCTGTGCGACGCAACGACCGCACCGGTGGCGCGGGTCGCGAAGGCCGGCCTCAACCGGCTCCACCGCGGTGAGGCGGCGGTCGCGCAGGCGATGGAAGAGACGATGACCGACACGATGCCCGAGGTGAAGACTCGCATCGGCGCGTTGTGGTCGCTCGCCAACATCACCACGCTGGTCGGACTGCTTGGAACCATCACCGGTCTGATCCGGACGTTCCACGGCATCGGTCAATCCAACCCGGCCGAGCGCCAGACGATCCTGTCCAACGGAATTTCCGAAGCCATGTACAACACCGCGTTCGGTCTCTCGATCGCGCTGCTCTGCATGGTCGGCCACCTGCTGCTGTCGGCGGCGATGAAGAAGGTGGTCGCCGACCTCGAGGCGTTCAGCCTGCGGTTCGAGAACCTGCTCGCCGAAGGCACCGCCGCCCCCGCCGCCGGCAGAGCGCCCGCGGCTCCCACGGACGACCTGAACCAGTCCGCCTAGCCAGACGACATCCTCCATGGAACTGTCGGCACAGCGCGTACGCTCCAAGACCCGCGCCGCGATCAAACGGCGCGAGGAGCAGATCGAGCATGAGGAGATGGAGAGCGGTGAGCTCAACCTGATCCCTTATCTCGACATGGTGACCAACCTGATGCTGTTCCTGCTCGCCTCGGTAGCAGCACAGCTCATCCTCGTCCAGATCGACACCACCCTCCCGGACAAGGCTCCGCCCTCCACCAGTCCGTCGACGCCATCGACCAACCCCGACGAGCAGCCGCTCAAGCTGTTCGTCTCGATCAAGCGCGATGACATGATCGTGTGGTCCGCGAGTGGGCTCGAGGGCACGCTCGCTCAGCCGAAGGCGTCATTCAAGCGCGTCGGCAAGGACGGCGAGACCTGCGACGGTCCGTACATGTGCGAGAGCAACGTCTGCGATACCAAGGCGCTCAAGTGCGTTGCGAGCGAGGAGGAGCCGCAGATCGTGTTCGACTATCGCGCGCTCAACAACGTGTTGTTCGAGATCGCAAAGCGCCGGTTCGAAGGCCGGCCGCGCAAGGCCGACAGCTATCAGATCATCCTGCAGGCCGACGGTCAGATCCCGTACTCCACGATCGTCTCCGTGATGGCGGCGATGCGCTGCAAGCTCCCCGACATCGGCAAGGAGCCGACCGCGTGTGCGCTCCCCACCGATGACCCAAATCTGAAGAAGGCACCGACGCCGTTCTCGGCGGACAAGAAGCTTTACGACACAACCCGGGCGCCCTACGATCCGAAGACGATGGCGCTGTTCCACGAGATCGCGTTCTCATCGGGGTTCGAGTAGCCGATGTCATTCACGCAGCGCGAAGCGCGCCGGGTGATTCGAAAGGCCGTCGGGCGCGTTCCCGAGGGCGAAGAGATCCGTCACCTCAACATCATGCCGATGATGGACATGATGACGATCCTGCTGGTGGCCTTCATCTTCCAGGCGGCGACCACGGCCACGGCGATGCACGCCGGCACGGTGAACCTTCCGCGAACGCTGTCGGATGACGAGCTGCCGGAAAATGCCACGACGCTGATCATCACCAAGAGCGGGATCACCATCGATGGCGAAGCCACCGGCATCGCCATCACCAACGGAACCATCGACCCCGCTGCAAAGGAAGGCGGCACGCTGGGCCTGAAGATCCCGCGGCTGACCAAGTCGCTTGCCTACCTCTACCAGCTCCAGGAAACCGCGCGGCGCAAGAAGCCGGGCTACGACCCGGCCACGGCAGAGCCGCCGGAGCTCATGATCATCGCGGACCGTACGACACCATACCGAGTGCTGGTCGAGGTGATGTTCTCCGCGAAGGAACAAGAGGGTGGGTCTCCGGGGTACAAGCGGTTCCGCCTGATCGTTCAGAAGTCGTACCCGGCCACGGGCAAGTAGCTGCGCGCCGACGCTCGGTTGATGCTGTAAAGCGCCGTGAGTGGGCGCCGTGAGCGGGCGCCCTGAGCGGGCGCCCTGCTGACGCCTGGCCCAGACTGCCAACGGCCAAGCTGCGGCGCACTCCGCGCTGGCCCTCGATCTTGCGAGCGCTATAATGCGGCGTATGAAGATGGTCGGCGAACGACGTGCGATCGCAGTGGCCGTGATGGCGTTTTACGGGCTGCTGTTCATGCTCACGGCATTTCTCAGCAACCTCCCGCCAGAACAAGTCCCGATGATGGCCGCGGTGGGTGCCGTGTACGTGCTCGCATTCTTCTCGCTGGTCGCCGGCTATTTCTGGGCGCGCTGGTACGCCGTGGGCGTCAGTCTGTTCGGGCTGCTGCTCGGCGCCTTGTTCCTGTGGCAGATCGGCATCCACCCGGTTTCGGTGTTCGTGTTCGGAACCCACTTGCTCGCGACGCTGATGCTGTGGGGCGACACGATGGCAGAGCCCTACGATGGCCAGAAAGCGTGGCGTGAGCGCTTCCACATGGACGAGAGCGCCGTGAATCGCCTCGGCCGGTCGGTGATCCGTGCCGGCGTCAGCTTGCCAATGGTGCTGATCTACGCGCTGCAGCCCAAGCCCAATGCGGCGCTCGTGGTCGGTCTGATCGCGCTCGGACTGACGGGCCTCGGGATGCACGCGCTGGTTCGGTTGCGCACGTGGGGTGTCGTCGCGCTTGGCGCTGCGGGCACGTTGCTGCTGAGCATGTCAGCGACGCAGCTGGCGGTGGGCAATGGTGCATTCGCGGCGATCGGGCCCGGCGTCGCGGGCAGCTTGCTGATCGTCGCGATCGCGCCATTCGCGTCGCCGATCGTGGGCTGGCTGGCACGCCGCTGAGTCGATCTGTTACGTTGGCGCCATGGCTTCTCGGCGCCATTTCGCCCGGTTTGTGGTGCTGGCAGCGGTCGCGGCGACGTCCGCGTGTCAGCCGCTGTATGGCGGCAAGCCCGAGAAGCTCAAGAATCCAGAGAAGAAGAAACGGCCCCCGGAGGCCGAAGCAGCTGCCCAGCCCAAATACATCGAGGACTGCGAAGCTGACTTTCGTGGAGATCCCGGCCGCGTGCGTGCGCAGCCGGCGATCGCGGCGCCGCTCACCGCGGAGGGAGCAACCGCCTTGCGCAGCGCGGAGACCTCCAAGGATCCCAGCGCGCAGGTCGAGCTGATCACGCTGGCGATCGACAAGCTCCGGAATGCCCTGACCAAGGATCCCTACAACGCCGAGGCGACCCTGCAGCTCGCGATCGCGTACGACCGCGTGTATCGCAAAGGCTGCGCGCTTGCGTTGCTCAAGCGGCTCGCCGCGCTGTCCGCCAATCCCAAGTACGCCAAGGATGCCGATCGCGCGGTGGGCCGGATCACCGATCAGGAGAGCTGGTTCAAGGGCTATCGCAAGGACGCGATCTCCGCGGTCGGTCGATGAGTCGGATCTCGCCTGCGCGCGCGCTTGTCCTCGTGACGCTCCTCATCGGGGCGTGTGGCGGAGCTCAGGAGCTCACGCCCCCTCCTCCCCCGCTCCGTCCGGCACCCGAGGCCGATGCCACTGCGACCGCACCGCGCGACTGTGTTCCCACGACGACGCGCAGCGAGCTCGTCTCGATCCCATTCAACCAGCGATCGATCCCCGAGGGCGCCAAGCTTGCGCAACAGGGCACGAGCAAGCTGCGGATCTCGAACGCTGCGGAGACCGAGCCAGGTACACGCAAGCGCATGCTCGCCGAGGCGGTCGATGATCTGATCACCGCGTTGCGAGCGGATCCATACAACGTCTCGGCGACGTACAACCTTGCCGCAGCCTATGCGCGGATCGATCGGCCGCAGTGCGTGGTGAATTTGCTGACCCGGATGCTCCAGCTGCGCCTGCACGCCAGCAAGCATGCGGACGTCGAGCACCACCTCGACCGGCTGCTGGGCCGCAAACAGGCGCTCGATCCCGATTTCGCGGACATGCGTCGGGATGAACGGTTCCGGGAGCTGATCCAGAAGATGTGCGAAGGCTCACGCGATCCGACCTGCGTTTTCGGCGCGGCCAGGCCCTGACCGACGCAGACTGCGACGTCGAACCGCTAACGGCCGCCTCATCGCTGTAAGACACTGGCTATTTACCTGGACCCGGTGGTGCCGTATGACCACCCCCAATGCGATCCACACTCGCCCGAACCGTGTTCGTGCTGTCCTTCGTCGTACCCGCCGTTGCGATGGCCGCCCCCAAGCGAACCGAGACCAAGAAGGGCAGTCCTGGCGCGTGTGGCGCGAAGATCCTTCCGCTCGTGGCCGGAAACAGCTGGACCTACGTCTCGGTGCCGGCTCCCACCGCCGCTCCGCCAGAGATCATCCGCATCTCGCCACCGACGCCGAAGAGCTTCGTGATCACCGTGAAATCGGTCGAGGAGAAGGGCGGCGACACGGTGGTCACGCTCGAGGAGAAGCTGACCTACGAGCTCAAGGATCCGAAGAAGCCGACCGACGAGCGCCTCGTCACGTCGACGATCACGTGCAGCGGGAACGGCAAGAAGATCGACATCTCGCCGGACAGCTTCTTCTTTGCCGCCGAGCCCGGCGGCTACCTCGGCCTCACGCTGACCAAGCTCGACCGCAAGGGCACGAGCCTGCAGCTGACCGGCGGAACGGTCGGTGACAACCCGTGGCGAGAAGACCTGATCGCGACGTGGACGGAGACACCGGGACAGGGCATCGCTGCCAAGCTTGGCAGCGGCAAGCTCGAGCTGGAGCGTCAGTTCACGCCCCAGGTTCCCGAGTCGGTTTCCACCAAGCAAGGCTCGTACGTCGCCGAGAAGATCGCCGTGACCACCACGGGGCGCGTGACCCTCGAAGGCGCGCGCAGCGCTGGGTTCAAGCCCCAGGAGCTGCCTGGGAACTGGACCAATCTGCTGTGGCTCGTCGACGGTGTGGGCGTTGTCCAGACGCTCAACTCGTACGCTCACATGTATCAGCTGAGCGAAGCGACGCTCAAGTGAAGCACTGGCGGCTGACCAAGCCGCTACGCGAAAGCATCCGCCGCGGTCATCCCTGGATCTACGACCGCGCGCTCGCCGCTCCTGGCCCCCTGCAGCCCGGTGACGTCGTCACGATCGCTGATGACGACGGCCCGATCGCGCGGGTGTTTGCCGATCCGCGATCGCCGATCCGCGCGCGCATCCTCGATCTGGATCCGACCGCGGCGATCGACGACGCGTGGGCCGCAGACCGCGCCGCCCATGCGGCCGCGCGACGCACGCGCGATCCCCTGCTCGCCGACTGCACCGGGCGGCGATTGATCCACGGCGAAGCCGATGGCTGCCCGGGTCTCGTCATCGACCTCTACGACACCACGGCGGTGATCGTGTTCGATGGCCCGGCGGCCACCGCGTTCTGGGGCCCGCGGCTCGGGGCGGTGCTCGACGGTCTGGGACGTGGCGGTGCAGCGTTCGAGCACGTGTGGCTCCGCGGCGATCGCAAGCAGCGCAGCGACGGCCGTGCGCTGCGCGGCTCGCCACCAGCCGAGATCGTGATTCACGAGGACGACGCGCGGTTCGTCGTGGACGTGCGGTCGGGTCAGAAGACCGGGTTCTTTCTCGATCAGCGCGAGAACCGACGAACGATCCGCAAGCACGCCGCCGGAGCCACCGTGCTCAACCTGTTTTGCTACACCGGCGGATTCTCGCTGCACGCAGCGCTCGGCGGAGCCACCCGCGTCACGTCGGTCGACGTCGCCGCGCCCGCGATCGCCAGCCTGGAGCGCAACCTGGCGATCACCGGGCTTGCTCGCGGTGGTCACGAGCCCGTCGTCGCCGATGCCTTCGAATTCCTCGCGCGGGCCGCCCAGCACCACCGGCGCTGGGACCTGGTGATCGTCAATCCCCCGAGCTTCGCGCCCAGCGAAAAGGCACGCTCGACGGCCCTGGCGGCCTACCGAAAGCTCGCGCTCGCGGCGATCGCGGTGACGGAGCCGACGGGCCGGATCGCGTTTGCCTCATGCTCGAGCCATGTCTCGGAGGCCGATCTCGTCGAACGATTCATCGGGCTTGGCACCGTTCGGCTGCGGGCGACGGCCGGCGCAGCGACCGATCATCCCGTGCTACCGGCGTTCCCCGAGGGGCGATATCTGAAGTTCCTTCTGTTTGACCTCGGGTGAGTGCGCTTTTGGTACGCCAAACGACGCCGTCGGAGCGTGAAGATCCGCCGCTCAAATTCGGTACTTGACGGGACAACCTACACTTCGTTACAGACGCGTCCCTGACCCGTGACGCGTCTGCGGCGCGCGCGGTATCGGAGGCCCTTCATGCACGCGACTCGTCTTCTCTCTCTCTCGATCGCGATCCTCGCGATCGCTCTTGGTAGCTGTGGCGGTGGCGGTTCGGATACCGACACGCCCACGCTCGAGTGTCGCGACGGCATCGACAACGATGGCGACGGCGCGACCGACTTCCCCGACGACATCGGGTGCACGTCGGAGACCGACGAGAGTGAGGACAGCTTGCCGGTGGCGAAGTGCGCCGACGGCCGCGACAACGACGGCGACGGCAAGATGGACTATCCGGCCGACCCGGGCTGCTTTGCGCCGCAGGTCGACGACGAAGCCGATCCATGCCCCGACGGCGAGGACTGTCCCGAGTGCGGCGACGGCAAGGACAACGACGGCAACGGCAAGATGGACTACCCCGCCGATCCGGGCTGCACCTCGGCATCGGATAACTACGAATTCCTCCAGAACCCCGTCGCGTGCGGCGCAGGGCTCAAGATCGCCTCGCTTCCGACCACGGGTGTCATCATGGGCACGCTCGACTCGACCAGCACGTCGATGGTGACGTCGCCGTGTGGTGGCGGTGCCGGCGTTCCGGCGCTCGCGTACGAGCTTCACCTCACCAAGCCGAAAGTCGTCGAGGTCTGGACCGATGATCCGGCGACCACCGCGGACACCGTGATCGATATCCGATCGCAGATGTGCGAGATGGGTGATTCGCACCTGGCCTGCAACGACGACGTCTCGAGCGTGAACCCGACGTCGAAGCTGACGGTGCCACTCAGCGCGGGCAACTACTACATCATCGTGTCCGCCCACGACAGCGGCTCGTCCGGCATGTTCCGGCTCCAGGTCAAGCTGCACAACGGCGAGGGCACGGTGTGCGCGACCGAGGGCGACTGTGGTCCTGGCCTGGTGTGCCGCGTGCCGCTCGGCGGCAGCGACATGGTGTGCAGCAAGCCGATGTGCGATGACGGCGTCGATGACGACGGCATGGGCGACGGCGCCGACTGGCCGGACGATCCTGGGTGCACGAGCAAGACCGACAACGATGAGTCCGACGATTGTCCGGGTGGCCCGAACTGCCCCGAATGCGGCAACGACGTCGACGACGACGGCGACATGAACACCGACTACCCCGCCGACAACACGTGCGGCGCCGCGGGTGACGCGAGCGAGAGCTGCCTCAGCTCGGAAGGCGTCACCCTGATCACCGGCCCGATGACCACGGGGATGACGACCGGCGGCACCAGCGATCTGATGCCGGCGTGCGGCTCGTCCGTGAGCTCGGGACCGGACCGCCATTACCGCCTCGACATCCCGGCGGTCTCGACCCTCAATCTGAACCTGACCGCGAACTACGACACCGTCAGCGTGCTGCTCGGCTCGACCTGCAGCGGCACACCGATCAGCTGCAGTGGTGCGCTCAACATGGCGGTGACCAACCTCGCCGCGGGCACCTACTACTTCATCGTCGACGGCTACGACAACAGCGACTTCGGTACCTACACGATCAACCTCAACGGCACGATCGCCAACGGAGCCCGTTGCGATGGTCCGCTGGCCACGTCGGGCGCGCTGGTGTGCGGTCCCGGCCATGCGTGCAAGGGCCCGATGAACAACAAGACCTGCCAGCCGGCCCTGTGCGGCGATGGCATCGACAACGACGGCGACATGAAGGCGGACTACCCGTTCGATCCAGGGTGCACCAGCATCGCAGACGACGACGAGACCGACGATTGCCCGTCGGGGGCGAGTTGCCCCGTCTGCGGCAACGGCCTCGATGAGGACACCGACATGACGACCGACTGGCCGAACGACTACGGCTGCGCGTCAGCGGCTGGTGGCTCCGAGGTGTTCTGCATGCAGGAGACCGACGGCACGGCGCTGATGACCACCGCGCAGGTCATGGGCACAACCGCCGCGAAGACCAACAACCTGAACCCGACCTGCAAGGCCTCCACGGCCCCCGACGTGACGTACGCGCTGTCGCTGCCGGTGCCGGTGGTCACGTTGGTGATCGACACGATCGGCTCGTCGTACGACTCCATCCTCCACATCCACGACGCAAACTGCGGTCCCGAGCTGGCCTGCGACGACGATGCGGGTGGCTCGTTGACCTCCAAGGTCACGATGACCAACGTCGCGCCGGGCAACTACGCGATCGTGGTCGACGGCTATAACGTCAACGCCGGCATGTTCAAGCTCAACGTCAAGGGCACGGTGGCTCCGCAGACCGACTGCTCGTCGCCGATGTTTGCCGCCGGCATGCTCGTGTGTCCGATGGGCACGACGTGCAGCGGTACGCCGGCCAAGTGCCAGCCGTAGCGGCGCCAGACACTGCCGACTCGCGCCAGTAGCGACATTCAGCGTCTGCGATCGGTGCCGGTACGCGCGCGCATGGTCGTTGTTAGCTCCAACCCATGGTCGCCCGCGCGAAACCTCGATAGAGAGTGCGTCGCGAACGCTCTCGTCAGGAGGCTCCCGTGCGGCGTCGTCTCGTTCAAATCGCGGTTGTGGTGGTGGTCGCCGGGTGCGGCGGTCAAGACCAGGGCCGTTTCAACAACACCCCGGCGTGCTCCGACGGCATCGACAACGATGGTGACGGCGCGGTCGATTTTCCGGCCGACGTCGGATGCACCGATACCTCGGACACCTCGGAGGACAGCCTGGTCACGGCGCAGTGCAGCGACGGCCGCGACAACGATGGCGATGGTCGCAAGGACTACCCATCCGATCCGGGATGTTTCGCTCCGCAGCAGGATGACGAGCTCGATGATTGTCCTGCGGGGACGATGTGCCCGGAGTGCAGCGATGGCGTCGATAACGACAACAACGGCAAGGCGGACTATCCGGACGATCCGGGGTGCAGCTCCGCATCCGATGACTACGAGTTCGTGACCGATCCGTTGGCGTGTGGCGAGGGCCTCAATATCCAGCAGCTCCCCACCTCGGGGGAGGTGATGGGAACGCTCGACACGACCAGCATGTCAGGGATGGCGTTTCCATGCGGCTCGCCTGATCGCCCCGCACGCGCCTACGAGCTCCATCTCTCGCAGCCGCAGGTCGTCGAGATCTCGACCGACGACAGCCGCACGTCGGTCGACACGGTGATCGATCTGCGGGCGCAGAACTGCTCGGATGACGGTGCACACATGGCGTGCAGCGATGACATCTCGAGCCAGAACGTGAGCTCGAGGCTCATCGCGCCACTCGTGGCCGGTAATTACTACATCGTGATCTCCGGCGCAGAACCGACCTCGCTCGGGAAGTTCTATTTGCGGGTGAAGCTGCATCCCGGCGAGGGCATCTCCTGCCAGAGTGAAGCGGACTGTGGGCCAGGGCTCGCCTGCCGCGAGTTGCCCGGCCAGACCGGCCAGGTCTGCGCGAAGCCCGTGTGTTCCGATGGCGTCGATGACGACGGCGCTGGCGACGGCACTGGATACCCCGACGATCCTGGTTGCGCGAGCCCGAGTGACAACGACGAGGCCGACGACTGCCCTGGCGGTCCGAGCTGTGCGCCCTGTGGCGATGGCCAGGATAACGATGGCGACGGCGCGACGGACTACCCCGCCGACCCGTCCTGCAGGTCCGCCGCTGATGTCAGCGAGCATTGCACGAGCCAGGACGGCGTCGCGCAGATCGCCGGCGCTCAGACGATCGCCACCACCGCCGGCGCGTTCGACGACGTCACACCGTCATGCGCAGGCACTGTCTCGGGTCCCGACCTGACATACGGACTCGAGCTCCCCGCGCTCAGCTCGTTGACCATGACGCTGGACGCGAGCTTCTATGGCGCGATCTCGCTGCTCGGTGCAGCGTGTGTTGCACCGGAGATCGCATGCGAGCTCGGCCGTGACGTCCACTACGGCCATCTCGCTGCGGGCAACTACTTCGTCGTGGTCGACGGCTATGGCCAGACCGAATTCGGAACCTTCACCCTCCGCGTCACCGGCACGATCCAGGCGGACGAGTCGTGTGAAGGCGCGCTCGCGATGTCGGGAGCGCTCACGTGCGGCGCGGGATATGCGTGCAAGGGCGAGAGCGGTGCGCGCACCTGTCAACCGGCGCTATGCAGCGATGGGACCGACAACGACGGCGATGCGATCAACGACTTCCCGTTCGACCCCGGGTGCGCGAGCCCGAGCGACGACACCGAGGATGATGACTGTCCGTCCGGCCCCGACTGTCCGGTGTGCTCCAACGAGATGGACGACGATACCGATGTGATGACGGACTGGCCCGGAGACTACGGCTGCTCGTCGGCCGCGGGCACCTCGGAGCAGTTCTGTCCGATTCAGAACGACGCGACCGCGCTGCTTGCCACCTCGCAGGTCACCGGCACCACCGCCGGGCTCACCAGCGATATCGATAGTGCGTGCGCGATCTCGCTGTCGCCCGATCTGACCTTTGCGCTGTCACTCCCAGTGACCGTCGCGTCACTGGTCGTCGACACGATCGGCTCGGAGTTCGACACCGTGGTGTCCGTCCACGACACCGGCTGCACGGTCGAATACGGCTGCGACGATCAGGCGGGTGGCGACAACACGTCGGAGCTGGTGCTATCGAACGTGGCGCCCGGAAACTACGCGATCACGGTGACCGGCTGGGCTGGCGACGCCGGAGCCTACACGCTCAACGTCCACGGCACGGTCGCGCCGCACACGGCCTGCGACTCGCCACTGTTCGCCGCCAACGTGCTCGCATGTCCGGCCGGCACGACCTGTAGCGGCGCGCCGCTGAGGTGCCAGTAGGCGGCGCTGATCGCCGCGGCCCCGCGGCACCGTCGTGGACCACGGAACCTGAAATTCAGGTTCTAGAGCACCTCGCCACAGAGGTTTAGGCCGCGGTGATCCGGCCGCGCCGCGCGCCTTCGCGCCGCAACGCCCGAGCACGCGCATCCATCACGCGCTCTTCGGCGTCGGTTCGGTGATCGTAGCCGAGCAGATGGCACAGGCCGTGTGACGCGAGGTGGAGCAACTCGGCGAGCAGGCCGCGCTTGGCCTGCCGGCGCGCGGTGTCGACGGAGATCACGATGTCGCCCAGCAAGCCTGCATCCGCCGCAGCGGCCTCGCGCTGCGCGAACGCCAGCACGTCCGTGGGCTTGTTCTTGCCGCGGTAATCCCGATTGAGCTCGTGGATCGTCGCGTCGGTCGTCAGCCGGAGCGAGACCTCGAGCGTCGCCCTGCCCTCGCTCCGCGCGGCGGCGCGTACCATGCGTGCGACATCGGTCTTGAGCCGCCTCGCCACGGCCGCGGGGAGCACCACGCCGTCATCGACCAGCAGCTCGAGGCTCATCGCTGGGTCAGCGTCCACACGCGTGACTCGACGAACACGTCGAATAACCCGGCGTCGAGCTGCCCGCGCTTGACGTCCGAGGCGAGGATGTCGAGCGCCTTTTGCTGCGGCATCGCCTTCTTGTATGGCCGGTCGCTCGCGGTCAGCGCGTCGTAGATGTCGGAGATCGCCATCATGCGCGCCGGCACCGGAATTTGCTCGCCGCGCAGCCGCTTTGGATAGCCGCTGCCGTCGAGCTTCTCGTGGTGAGCGCCGGCGATCTCGGGGACCTCGCGCAGCGTCCGGCTCCACGGGATCCGGGACAGGAACTGGAACGAGTGCACGACGTGACTGTTGATCTCGAGCCGCTCTTGCTCGGTCAACGACCCGCGCGTGATCTGCAGGCAGCTCGCCTCGGTGGGCGACAGGAACGACTGCACCTGACCGAGCTCGTCGCTGAACGTGCGCGATGCGATCTCGGCGATCCTGTCGAACCCGCCCTGCTCGAGCACGGTGGGCTCGTTCGCGTTGAGGATGAACCGGATGATGTCATCGAGCTCGGCGATCTTCGCGATGATGTTGCGATCGACGGTCTCGAGCTGCTCGGCGACCCGTTCCCGCGTCGATTCGGTGAGGTAACGCAGCTTGGTCTCGAGCCCCTCGATCTTGTAGCCGCGCTTGATCAGCTGGAACCGCTGCAGGATCAGCTCGCGTTCGTGCTCGTACAGCTTCTTCGCCTTGACCAGCACGTGCTCGCGGACGCCGACCTTGCCGAAGTCGTGAAGCAGCGCGGCGTACTCGATCTGCGTCAGCGAGCTCGCGGTGAACTTGGTGTCGCGAGACGGCCCGGCCTCCGCTCGGTCGACCGCGCGGGCAAGCCCGACGGTCAGCTTGGCCACGCGATCGGAGTGACCGGACGTGGTCGGATCGCGCGCCTCGATCGCGGTGACTGCCGCCTTGACGAACCCGTCGAACAGCGTCTTGACCTCTTCGTAGAGCAGCACGTTCTCGAGCGCGATGCCGGCCTGCGACGCGAGCGCGAACAGGTAGGCTTCGGACACCTCGTCGAACCGCACGACGCCGTTCTCGAAATCGCTCGCATGATCGAGCGTGATCCAGCCGCGTGCGCGCTTGTTGATCAGCTGGATCACGCCGATCACCTCGTTGCGCGCCGAGATCATCGGAACCACCAGCACCGATCGCGTCTGGTAGCGGTACTTGTCGTCGAACGTCCGGTCGTGGACGAAGCCCCACTGGTTGTTGCCGGTGCCGGGATGGTCGAGGTTGTACAGATCCGGGATGTTGATCCGATCCTTGGTCAGCACGCACTGGCCCACGATCGACGATCCGGACACCGCCATCGTGAATCCTGCGGGCGGCAGCGTGCGGCTGTCGTTCTGCGAGACCGCGAAGCGCAGCGAGCGCTTGGCGACATCCTCGTCGTTGCCCTCGACGATGTAGATCGATCCCGCATCGGCGTTGGTCACCTCGCAGGCGCGGCGCAGGATGATCGCGAGCAGCGACTGGATGTCGCGCTCCTGCGACAGCGCACGGCCGATCGAGATCAACATGTCGTTCTCGTGCCGGCTGCGCTCGAGCTCGAGCTCGAGGTTCGCGCTCGCCAGCCGCTGCGAGATCGCCTCGACCATATGGCGCAGGGTGATCAACAGGCGGGTCATGCCCACCGGTGCGGCCACCGCCATCAGATCGGCGTCGGGCGGCATCGCGTCGAGACGAGCCGCCTCGAGCTCCGCATCACTGCCGACCACGCACAGGCCATAGTTGCCGGACCTCGCGCGGATCAGGTGCGGCTTGAGCTGCGCCGGATCGCGCCACACCTCGGGCCACACCAGGACGACGATCACGGGCATCCGGACGCGCTGGGCGAGGACCTCGAGCTCGATCCAACCTTCACCCTGGCGGCGCACGCGATAGCCGGTCAGCCGCCGGTCGCGCGCGACCGCGCTGACCAGGTCATCCGGGCTCGTCACCACGGTCATGAGTCTATCGCGTTCGGGTCCGGATCGCGCGCGGGGGCGCCCGCGGTGTCAGGACTGCGCTGGCGTTCGATCGCCTCGAAGCGTGAGCGATCGCGCGCGTCGTACGCGCGGATCAACGCGGCCACGAGTGGATGGCGCACCACGTCGGCGTCGCTGAACTCGACACGGCCGATGCCGCGGATGCCATCCACCAGCTCCAGCGCATCCCGCAGGCCGCTGCGCTGCCCGCGCGGCAGGTCGGTCTGGGTGATGTCGCCGGTGATGACCGCCTTGGAGTCGAACCCCATGCGGGTCAGGAACATCTTCATCTGCTCGGGGGTCGTGTTCTGCGCCTCGTCGAGGATGATGAACGACCCCGACAGCGTCCGGCCGCGCATGAACGCGAGCGGCGCGATCTCGATCGTGCCATCGGCGAGGAACCGCTCGAGCTTGTCGGAATCGATCATGTCGTGCAGCGCGTCGTACAGCGGACGCAGATAAGGATCGACCTTCTCCTCGAGCGTGCCCGGGAGAAACCCGAGCCGTTCACCGGCCTCGACGGCCGGTCGCGTCAAGATGATCCGGCGGATCTGCTTGTCGAGCAGCGCTCGAACCGCGAGCGCGACGGCCAGATAGGTCTTGCCCGTACCCGCCGGTCCCACCGCGAACATGATGTCGTTCTGGCGAACCAGATCGACGTAGCGCTTCTGCGCCGCTCCCTTGGGCGCGATCGGGCGGCCCGCACGCGGGGTCAAGATCGTGTCGCCGAACACGCCCTGGATCGACGCGCCGGCGCCGTCGCCCTTGAGCAACTGCACCGCCCGGACGACGTCGTCCGACGACAGCGGCTTGCCTGCGAGCGCGAGATCGTAGAGCTGCTCGAGCGCAGACTTCGCGGTCTCGGCGGCCCGGTCCTCGCCCTCGATGGTGATCTCGTTGCCGCGCAGATGCACCTGCGCGCCCGCGGTGCGCTCGATCAGCTTGAGCCGACCGTTGTTGCTGCCGCACAGCGCCTGGAGCGCTTCGGGGTCATCGAACGCTAGCTTCTCGCGACGAATGGCTTTGCTTCCTGTGGGCACGGTCGAAATGGCCTGCCAGGCGTTCCTTCCGCCCGGCGAGACCCGGTCGTATAGCACGGGCATGCGGTAGGGTGGCGGCCATGAGCTCGCCAGTCCCTGGAGCATCCCTCGCCAGACTCGTTGAAATCATGGACAGGTTGCTCGCGCCCGATGGCTGCCCGTGGGACCGCGAACAGACCCTCGACACGCTTCGCCCGTTCCTCATCGAAGAGACCTACGAGGTGCTCGACGCGCTGTCCCGCAATGACCCGGCAGGGCACTGCGAGGAGCTCGGCGATCTGTTGATGCAGATCGTGTTTCAGTCGGCGATCCGCCGGGCCGAGGGGGCCTTCGATATCGACGCGGTCGTGAACGGCATCTCCGACAAGCTGATACGGCGCCATCCACACGTGTTCGGCGACGCGAGCGGCGTGACCACCAGCGAAGCCGTGCTCGCGCAGTGGGAGCAGATCAAGCAGGCCGAGAAGGCCGCCACGGGAACGCAGTCCAATCGCGTGCTCGCCGGGGTGAAGCCGGGGCCCGCGCTCGTGCGCGCGCAGCGGATCGGTACCAAGGCCGGCAAGGTCGGCTTCGACTGGCCCGGGTGGGAGGGTTCGTTCGCGAAGATCGAAGAAGAGGTTCGAGAGGTCCACGAGACCGCCACCGCCGGGGACACCAAGGCCGCGCACGCCGAGCTCGGGGATCTGTTATTCGCGGTCGTGAACCTTGCTCGAAAGCTTGGTGTCGACGCTGAAACCGCGCTCGTCGATGCGACGCAGCGGTTCGAGCGCCGATTCGAGTTCGTCGAAGATCGTCTCGCGGAGCGCGGCAAGACGCCGCAGACATCGAACCTCGAAGAGATGGACGCGCTGTGGTCCGCGGCAAAGCGTGCGCAGCCACCGCAGTGAGCGCACACTGCGCTGAAATTGACGCTTTTTTGAGCACGCGAGATCGAGTGGCCGGGATCTCGCTGAGATCAACCGCGCCGTCACCAACCGGTCCGCAGGTTATCCACATCTGCCGTGAGTACTCCCGTTTGCAGTCCGGTGTTCCGCGCGACCTGCGCTTCACGCGTGGTTCGCTGTTCTCGCTGCGATCGAATCGGGAACGGTGGAGCAACCCGAACACTGGCGTGTTCCCTCTTCGGCTCGACCAGCAACGACTCGACGTGGCCGAACGATCCCGGCCGTAAGATCAGGGATTTGGACCACCTCTGCATGTCGCGCCGACGAGGGGTTGACAGGGGTCGCTAGAGCGCGGTAAACGCTCGCCTCCGCAGGAGTTACTCGTGGCCAATATCAAGTCTGCCCAGAAGCAGAACCGCAAGATGATCAAGAATCGCGCGCGCAACCGCGCCGCGATGGCCACGATTCGCACGGCGATCAAGAAGGCACGCAACGCGGTCGACTCGAAGGCTGGCGATGCCGCCGTCCTTTTGAAGAACGCGGTGTCGATCGTGGACAGTGCCGTGACCAAGGGCATCCTCAAGCGCCGCACGGCCTCGCGCTACGTCTCGCGCCTTTCGACGCGCGGGTAACAACCTTCTCAGTTCTCGTCGTCGCCGTCGGCCGTCGAGATGTCGTACTTGCGCAACAGCTTATGCAAGTACTTGCGGTCCATGTCGGCATCGCGCGCTGCCTTCGAGATGTTTCCTTCCGCGCGCTTGATCAGCCACGATAGATAACGACGCTCGAACGCTTCGTTCCACTTCTCCTTGGTGTCGCGGAACGACAGGCCTGGTTCGAAATCGACGCCAGGTCCGGATCCGATCTTGGTCTCGCCACCGAGCGGCGCGACCAGCATGCCCGGATCGGTTCCGAGGGCCATCGCGCGTTCGATCACGTTGCGCAGCTCGCGCACGTTCCCCGGCCAGTCGTGCGCCATCAGCGCGGCGCGGGTCGCGTCGGTGACCTGCACGCTGCCAGTGGGTGCCAGCTTGCCGAGCATCGTGTCGATGAGCAGCGGAATGTCCTCGCGCCGCTCGCGAAGTGCCGGCGCGGTGATCGGGACGACGTTGAGCCGGAAGTAGAGGTCCTCTCGGAACTTGCCCTTCTCGACCTCGGAGCGCAGGTCCTTGCGGGTCGCAGCGACCACGCGCAGGTCTACCTTGATCGTCTTGGAGCCACCCACCCGCCGCAGCTCGCGTTGCTCGAGCACGCGCAGCAGCTTGGGTTGCAGATCGAGGGACAGCTCGCCGAGCTCGTCCAGGAACACCGTTCCGCCCGACGCCAGCTCGAACGCACCCTGGCGCGCGGCCACCGCGCCGGTGAACGCGCCCTTCTCGTGACCGAACAGCTCGCTCTCGATCAACGTGCCCGCCACCGCGCCGCAATCGACGACGATGAATGGTGCGCCGTTGCGCGGGGACAGCTGATGCAGCGTCCGCGCGATCATGTCCTTGCCGGTGCCGGTTTCACCTTCGATCAGCACCGTCGCATCGGTGGGTGCGATCCGCTCGATCAACCCGAAGATCTCCCGCATCGCGGGTGATTTGCCGACCATCTCGCCGAGCTGCTCGCGCTCACTCGGCAAGATCTCGATCCGCTCTTCGAACGGCGTGAACTTGAGCTCGCAGGCGCCCAGGCCGATCACCGAGCCGGCTCGCAGGTACGCCTCTTTGACCTCCGCACCGTCGAGAAACGTTCCATTGGTGCTCTTGAGATCTCGCACCAGGTAGCCCTTGGCGTCGCGCATGATCTCGAAGTGAACGCGTGACACGGTCTCGTCGCCCAGGACGAGGTCGTTCTCCGGAGCTTTGCCGACACGGAATACATCACCCGAGATCACCAGCTCGGTGCCGCGCTGGGCACCTTTGATCACGACCAACTTACAGCGACGCAGGTTGACCGTGGCCGGCGTTGCCTCGCGCCGGATCCTCGTGCCGGTCAGGTGCTCCATCGCGCCAATCGTACCTCGATCAGCGCGTGTGCGTCCCTACGCTCGCGCGTCGCGACACAAGAGTTCGCCGCACCAACAATTGTGCGCGTTTCATAACGAGGGTACCTTCGAGGCTAGTGCTGCGTTTGCTTGGGGGAATCGCATGTGCAGGGCTGATCTGCGCCGCTGGCACCGCGGTGGCGCAGCCTGTGGCGGCGCAGCGTGCAGCGGCGACCGGCCCCGCGCGTCCGTCCGATGCACCGCTACCGTCGTGCCTCGACCAGACGATCCGCGATCAGCTCGGCGCCGAGCTCAAGCCGCGCGGCGTGCAGAAGCGAGACTTTCGCAAGGACAACAAGCTGGTGGTGCTGGCCAGCGGCGGGCTGTTCGGCGGCGACCTGACATCGTCGACGTGGATCGCTGGTGGCGCGCTCGGTTATTTCTTCACCGAAGACCTCGGCCTCCAGGCCGAGTTTGCGCTCACGCCGCTGACGCTCGACCTCGACAAGCCGCTCAACACGTTCTTCGGCGACAATCGGTTCGAGCCGGGCATGGCGTACCTCGGGCTCGCAAACCTCGTGTGGTCGCCGATCCACGCCAAGCTCAAGACCGGCGGTGGCATCGTCCACGCCGACGTCCTCGTGTTCGCAGGGGGCGGTCGGATGTTTCACGACGCCGCGCAGGGTCTGGCATTCGACGCGGGCGTCGCGCTCGACTTGTTCGTGACCAAGATCGTCACGATCCGGATCGATACCCGCGACGTCATGGCGATCCAGGAGGTCGCCGGCGAGACGCGCTATACCAACAACCTGGTCGCGACGCTTGGCCTCGCAGTCTGGATTCCGACCGGGCTATGACCGCGCAGCGAGCTCGATGGACGATCGCCGTGTGCGCGGCCGCGCTTGTCGCGGGCGCTCGGGCGCATGCCGACGACCGGCCGCGCGTCGCTGCGAACACCTCCGAGGCCGAGCCGGCGACAGGCACGACCGCGATGTGTATCGATGAAGAGATCGCCGATCGTTTGGCGGTCAAGCGCAAGCGGCGCGGCGCGGTCGACCGGTTGTTCGTGAAAGCCGGGCGCCACGAGCTGTCCGCGGGTGGTGGCTACTATGCGAGTGACCTGCTGTCGGGCACGTATCTCGCGGGAGGCTCGTACACGTATCACATGACGGACGAGACCGCGGTCGAGTTTGCGGGATGGTGGACGCACGCCAACGCTGACATCATTCGAGCGATCGAGGACAAGCGCGGGGTCACGCTCAGCGAGACCTATGCCCGCGTGCTGATCGCCGAGTCGTTGCTGGTGTGGAGCCCGGTGTACGGCAAGCTGCGACTTGGCGGCTCGATCGTTCACTTCGACCTTCACGCGGAGCTCGGTGTTGGGGTGATCGATTCCAAGACCAGTCGCGGCGCCGCCGGCGTGTTCGGGTTCGGCATTAAACTGTTCATGGGCGAGCTCGCCGCGTTCCGCATCGACGCCCGCAACCGCACGTTCCGCCAGGAGCTACTCGACGAGCGATTCCTCGTCAACGACAGCGCCGTGACCGCCAGCCTGTCGTTGTTCCTTCCGTTTCATAACTGACGGGCGCGTGGCGCTCCGGCGTTTCAACTTTGTTTCGGGGAGACTGTTCAATGAAGGCCAGGTTGGCTCGTGGCTCGATCTTGTTGGCGCTGATCCCGGCGATCGCGTTCGCCGGTCCGCGCGGTCGCCGCAAGCCACCCAAGAAGCCGCCGCCTGCCGCCGAGCCGGCGCCTGCACCAACCCCGACGCCGGCACCGGAGCCAACCCCTCCGCCCGCGACCACGCCGACCGACGCGAGCGCCACACCGGCGGCGAGCACACCCGGGGGCACCACACCCGCCACGCCCGGCGGCGCTGGGTCCGGGTCGGGCGCGACAACTCCTCCGCTCGTCGGCCCCGACAAGCCGGAGCCTGGTCCCGAGAAGCCCGCACCGTCGGGCGACGTCGACGTCGATACGCTTCGCCAGGAGTACCTGAGCTTGCGCGACGAGCTGTTCAAGTCCCGCGCACGTGCAAGCACGGTCGCGAGCCAGCTGTATTCGACGCGGATCCAGATCAAGCTGACGTACACCACGGCGCGGTTCTACAACCCGAGCAAGGCATCGATCCGGCTCGACGGCGCGACGGTCTACGAGGACGCCAGCGGTGCGATCGGCGGCGACGACGGCGTACGGTTCGACGGCTACGTGGCCCCGGGCCGACACCTGGTGACGTTCCGCGTCGAGGCGATCGGCAAGGATGACGGCTCGTTTGGCTCGACGACGGAATCGCAGATCGTGGTCAAGGCCGTTCCGGGGAAGGATCTGATCGTCGCGGCCAAGGCCAAGGACGGCGGCGACATCTCGTACGAGTGGCAGCGATCGGAGCACGGCAGCTACGGGTTAGGGATCGACGTTTCCGTCAAGGCGGTGGCCCGCCCTGGCAAGGCGGCGAGCAAGTGAGCTGGCGACGGCTCGGCGGCGTCCTCGCGTTCGTGTTGGTCGCCCATGCCGCGCGCGCGCAACCCAAGCCGGCGGAGGCGCCGCAACGATCAAGGGCGACCGCTCCGACAACCGACCCGCTCGCCAGTTACTTCGCCGCGCTCGAGACGGCGAAGCTGATCGATGTCGAGAGTGGCAACATCGATTCGCTCCGCCGCGAGCTCGCGATCGGCGAGGGCCTGTTGCGTGATGGTGCGTTTTCCAACGCGGCCGTGGCGCTCTATGCGCTCGTCAAATCACCGCGCTACGCCGCGTTCACGGACTTCGTCGAGTACCAGAACGCCGAGTACGACCTGGGCGTCGCGTTGGCGCGTGCGGGCAGCTACGGCGCGGCGCTCGATGCGTTCGACCTCGTGCTCGGTCGTGGCCCCACGGCCCAGTACTGGGGTCCGGCCCATCGCCGAGTCGTCGACATCGCGCTCGAGACCCGTGATCACGCCGGGGTGCTGGCTCGGCTCGAGTCGATCAAGACCACCGATCCGCTGCCGGTGTCTGCCTCGGGCGAGCGCAGCTATCTGCGCGGGCGTGCCGCATATGATGCGGGCAAGCTGAACGATGCCGAGGCGGAGCTCGCCACGATCTCGAAGCACAGCCGGCTGTACTCGTCGGCCGTCTATCTCCGCGGCGTGATCAAGGCACGCAGCGGCCATTACCAGGGCTCCGCCGAGGCGATGTGCGAGGTCGCGGCCACGCCGGACGACGACAAGTTCACGTTCGTGGTCGACGAACGCTACTTCACGATCAAGGACCTCGCCCGGCTGGGGCTCGGCCGGCTCGCGCACGAACAAGCCGAATACGACGACGCCTACTACCACTACTTCCAGATCCCCGACGATTCGATGTACCTGCCCGACGCGCTGTTCGAGGCTGCGTGGTCGATGTACCAGAAGCGCGAGCTCGCGACGTCGCGCGATCTGGTGAAGGAGCTCTTGCGCGAGTTCCCGAGCTCGCCCGCGTGGCCCGAGGCCAGCTTGCTGGCCGGCTATGTCGAGCTGGCCGATTGCAAGTTCACCGAGTCGCAGCAGTGGTACGACCAGCTCGTCAAACGGCTCGAGCCGATCGTGAGGACGATCGACCTCGCGCGCCGCGATCCCGAGCTTCGCAAGCAGCTGTTCACCACCGCGATCACGCGGTATCGCGAGGTGAAGCAAACCGGAGAGCTCGCGGGCAAGCCACCCGCGGCCGCGACGCCCAGCACGGCGATCGACGAGGTGCTCGCGCTGATCCGGCTCGATCCGAAGTTCGTCCGGCTCAACGATGCGATCACCGGCGCGCAGGAGCTCGCCGGCTCAGCACCCGGCACGGTGCGGCTGTGGCAGAACCTCGGCGCGCAGGTCGGCGAGCAGCGCGTGGCGGCGATCAGCAGCGAGCCCACGCTCGAGGAAGAACAGCTGTCCGATGCCAACGCACTCGTCGAGGATCTGCGGCGGCTGAGCAAGCAGGTCGGCGAGGCGCGGGGCGAGCTCGCACGCGGCAAGCGCGAGGGTTTGCTCCCGCCCGAGGTCGCGAACCAGGAGCGTGCGCGGCTCGATGATCTGCTCGAGAAGGTCGAGCTCGCGCGCGGCAACGCCACCGAGGTCGCAGACCGTGCGGCGAGCGCGGTGGCAGGACAGGCGTCGACCGGGCTGCGCCCGCTGATCCAGGCCGACATCGCCGAGGCGCGGCGGCTCGATCGATCGGCGCAGGCGCTGTTCGAGAAGCTGCAAAAGGCCGGCGACGTGCTCGCGCAGGAGGCGATCGAGCGGCTCTACGTCGACACGCGCCGCGTCCTCGACAAGGCCAAGCTCGGCAAGATCGACGCGGTGATCGGCCAGAAGCGCAAGCTCGACATCGAGGTTCAAGATCTCGCCGCTGGTCGGTTCCCGGAGGAGCTGATCGGGAAGCTGTGGAACGCGAGCATGATCGGCGACGACGAGGAGTTCTGGCCGTGGCAGGGTGAGTACTGGGCCGACGAGTACGAGGGCTGGCGATGAAGCTCGGCAGCTTTCGCCGCTGGGCGCTCGTGCTCGCCCTCGCCCATGCACCGGCGATCGCCAGCGCACAGGCTCCCGCGCGCGAGGTCCGGGTCACCCGCGGCCCGGCGTCCGAGCTGTACATCCGCAAGCGCCCGCCTGCACCGCAGGCGCCGGTGCTGTCGAGCGAGCTCAAGGAGTTGCTCGCCACGACCGAGAAGCGCCGCGACGACAAGCGACTCGAGGCGATCAAGCTGCTGCGCGGGTTCCTCGACTCCAAGCCATCGGGTGAGGCGCGCGCCGAGGGGTTATTCAAGCTCGCCGAGCTGCTGTGGGAAGAATCGCGGCGGATCTTCCTGGTACGGATGGATGATTTCTCGCGCGCGATCGAGAACTGCCAGCGCGTGAAGAACTGCGCGCAACCCAAGGAGCCCCGCATCGACCTGCGCGAGCCCGAGACGCTGTATCGCGAGCTCCACGACAAGTATCCCGAGTTTCGCCGGATGGATCTGGTGACCTATCTGCTCGGGTTTGCCGCCAAGGAGGCCAACCGCGAAGACGAGGCGATGCAGCGGTTCCAGGAGGTCATCGACAACTACCCCAGGTCCGCGCTCTACGGCGACGCGTGGATGATGATCGGCGAGCACTGGTTCGCGACGGGTGACTGGCGCAAGGCCAAGGCGGCGTACACCAAGATCGGCGACGACGCGGCGACCAGCGACCTGGCGACGTTCAAGCTCGCGTGGTGCGAGTGGAAGCTCGGGGACACCACCCAGGCGGCCAAGGACTTCAAGCGCGTGCTCGACAAGGCGGTCGAGGCCGAGCGGTCGGGCACCGAGTCGCAGCGCCGGCGCAGCGCGTCGCTGCGCGAGGAAGCGCTCGAGTACCTGGTGGTGGTGTTCACCGAAGATCGCTCGATCTCGCCCAAGGAGGTGTTCGATTTCCTGGTCTCGATCGACGGCGAGCGCTACTCGCGCGACGTGATGGTCAAGGTCGCCGACAGTTACGGCGCGCAGGCCGAATGGGATCGCAGCAACGACGCCTACCGGTTTCTGATCAAGATGGACCCCGAATCGATCAAGGCGGCCGAGTTTCAGCGCGCGATCATCGCGAACTGGAACAGCGCGCTCGATGTCGATCGCGCGCAGGACGAGATCAAGGTTCTGCTCGACCAGTTCGGGCCCGGTACCGCGTGGGCCAAGGCCCAGACCAACAAGGAAGCGCTCGCGCGTTCGCTCGCGACGACCGAGCAGCTGACGCGCACCACCGCGATGAACATCCACGGCGAAGCGCAGCGCCGCGAAAAGGCCGACAAGAAGGCCGATGTCGCGCTGTACGGACGCGCCGCGGCGGCGTACGAGCAGTACCTCGCCGCGTTCGGCGTGGGCAAGACCGCGACTGCGTCGGCGGTGGAGCTGCGCTACTACCGCGCCGACATCCTGTTGTTCAAGCTCGGCAAGACCGAGGAGGCCGGCGACGAATATCTGCTGGTCGGCAAGAGCGCACCGGTGGGCAAGTTCCACAAGGACGCGTTGCTCAACGCGATGAACGCGTACGAGAAGGCCCGTCCGAAGGACACCGTCGGGCGCGCCAAGCTGTACCCGGTCGACAAGAAGTTCGGCGAGGCGATCGACCTGTACGCGACGCTGTTCCCGGCCGATCCGACGCTGGTCGGCGTGATCTTCAAGAACGGCCAGATGTTCTACGACTACGGCGAATACGACGAGGCGATCAAACGGTTCGGCGTGATCGTCACCAAGTACCCCAACGACCCGAACGCCGGCCCCGCGGGCGATCGCATCCTGTCGGCGCTCAACAAGGCGCAGGACTACGAGAACATCGAGAACTGGGCGCGCAAGCTCAAGAAGGCCAAGGCATTCGCAGCCAAGGACCAGCAGGCCCGGCTCGATCGCCTGATCGTCGAGTCGATCCTCAAGAGCGGCGATAAGTACGCCGAGGCCGGAAAATACGAGCAGGCCGCGTCGTTCTATCTGCGGGCGCCCAAGGAGACCCGCGACACCAAGGTCGCCGCGCAGGCGCTGATGAACGCCGGCGTGATGTACGAGAAGGCCAAGCAGCCCGAGAAGGCGGCCGACATCTATCTCGATATCGCCGAGCGCTACGGCGACAAGAGCCCGGACATCGGCGAGAAGGCTGCGTTCACCGCCGGTCAGGTCTACGAACGCGTGATCTATTACGACCGCGCCGCGAAGGCCTACGAGCTGGTGTGGACCCGGTTCCGCACCGGCAGTCGCTCGGCAGATGCGCTGTTCAACGCCGGCGTGCTGCGACAGGCGCTCGGCCAGAACAAGGAAGCGATCGCGCACTATCAGGAGTACGCAAAGAAGTTCCGCGATCGCAAGGACGCCATCGACGTCGCGTTCAACATCGGGGTGGTGTACGAGAACGCTGGCGACGAGGCACAAGCGTACAAGGCGTACGCCGATTACAGCCGCACGTACCGATCGAGTGGCAAGCGGATCGTCGAGGCGCACACGCGCGCCGGCCGCATGTCGTTTCGCGCCGGTCAGCTCAAGCGCGCCAAGGATGACTTCATCGCGGCGCAACGCCTGTGGAAGGGGCTATCCGGCAAGGACAAGGCGGCTGCGACGCCATGGGCCGCCGAGGCGCGCTACCACGAAGGCGAGCTGATCTTCCGCGCGTTCGAGAAGGTGACGCTCGACGTCAAGCCGTCGCAGCTCGAGAAGGCGCTCAAGGCGAAGTCCAGGCTGCTCGCAGATGCGGAGAAGACGTACCTCTCGGTCGTCGATTATCAAGACCTCAAGTGGGCGACCGCCGCCCTGTATCGCGTGGGTCAGGTCTACGACGGGTTCGCCGAATCGCTGGTCAACGCCAGCACGCCCAAGGGCCTGACGCCCGAGCAGGCCCAGGCTTATCGCGACGCGCTCGATGTCTACGTCGTCGACATCCAGAGCAAGGCGGTCGAGCTGTTCGCGACGGGCTATCAGAAGGCGATCCAGATGCAGGTGTACGACGAGTACACCGCCAAGATCCGCGAGTCGCTCGGGCGGCTCGCGGCCGACAAGTTTCCACCCGAGCGCGAAGCGCGTAGCCGCGAGCGGATCGGCGATCGCCCGCCTTCCGCGGAGCTGGTCACGGAGGTGGCTCGATGATCCGCACGTGGCTGGTGGCGCTGGCGGTCGCGACGTCGCTGACCGCGTGCGGTGGCTCGGCGACGTCGCGCATCGGTCCCAACGGCAAGAGCTCGCGCGTCAAGCTCGACCCGGTTAACCCGAAGGCCGCGAAGGAATTCGAGGCGGCGATGCGCGCGCTGCGGCTGGGTGGCCCCGAGGCGAGCGAGACCGCGCGTGCCCGGCTCAAGGCTGCGCTCGAGATCGACAGCAAGCTGTGGGAGGCGTGGCACAACCTCGGCGTGATCGCGTACCGCGAGGGCGAGGACGAGGTCGCGGTGGAGGCCTACGGCAAGTCACTCGCGATCCAACCCGGCCACACTCCCACCCTGCTCGGCCGCGCCGAGGCCAACCGCCGCGCAGGTCACAAGAAGGCGGCGCGCACGGATTACGAAGCTGCGCTCCGCGAGCTCGAACCCGACGATGTTCGCCGGCGTGATGCCGCGGCGCGACTCGCATCCCTGCTGCGCGACTTCGGCGATTTCGACGACGCGATCGCCGTGCTCCGCGACACCGTGCGGCTATCGGGGATCAACGCCAAGATCTACACCGAGCTCGGCCTGATCTACATGCAGCAGCGAAAGCTCGACCTCGCCCAGCTCGTGTTCACCAAGGCGCTCGAGCTCGACGCGAAGGACCCGGCAGTCTACAACGCGCTCGCCTTGCTCGCGCAACGTCAGGGCAAGGCGCAGGAAGCGTTCGAGCGGTTCGAGCAAGCTGGCACGCTCGACGCGAACTACATCGACGCCCGGTTCAACAAGGCCTCGGTGCTGCTCGATGCGGGCGACTACGCGCGCGCCAAGGCCGAGCTCGTGGCCGTCGTCGAGAAGCGACCCGACGACTACGCCGCGCAGGTCGCGCTCGGCGTCGCGTATCGCGGGCTCAAGGATTTCGGCGAGGCAAAGCGGACGTGGGACAAGGTGATCAAACAGGCGCCGAAGCGAAGCACGTCACGCGCGGACGCGCTGTTCAACGTGGCGCTGTTGAAGGTGGATTTCCTCCAAGACGTACCTGGCGCAAAGGCAGATCTGGAGCGCTACCTGCAGGAGTCTCCGTCGAGCCACGCCAAGCGTGCTGCAGCTGAAGAGAAACGAAAGGAGCTCGGCAAATGAAGTTGAGGTTCATTGCCCCCTGGTGGGGGCCAGTGCCCGCGCTCGCGGTTGTGTTGATGTGCGCGTCGCCCGTACCTGCAGCGGCGCAGCCAAAGTCGCGTGCTGGCAAGACGGCTCCCAAGGGCAAGACGCACAGCAAGGCCGAGACCAAGGCCGATGCGAAGAAGCCGCCCGACAAGGTGAAGACCTTCGACTTCGATGCCCTGGATCTGAACGGCCGGATGCGGACTCCGCAGCTGCTCTACTTCCTCGAGCGCGCGAATGAAGAGCTCGAGCGCGCGAGCCTCGAGAAGCGTTCGTTCATTCCTCACCTCGTGCGATCGCTGGAGGAAGAATCGCTGTGACCACGGCGCTCCGCACGGCTCTGATCTGGCACGACGAGGTGATGAGCGATGTCATCGTGCGGAAGCCGACCAAGATCACGATCGGCCCCCACAAGCATTCGACGTTCGTAGTTCCCGAGCTCGGATTGCCGGCGAAGTTCGCGATCGTTCGCCCGGGAAAGCGCGGATTCCTGCTGACGCTCGGTGATCGGATGCGCGGCACGATCTGCATCGAGGGCCGCAAGAAGGACGTTGCGGAGTTCATCCAGCACAGCAACGAGGGCGAAGCGCAGGGTGGATTCCGTGCGACCGCGATCGCCGATGGCGACTGGGGCGTGATCGATCTGGATCACACCGGTCACTACAAGCTGTTCTTTCAGTTCGTGAAGGTCGAGGACCCGCCGCAGTTCGTCACCCGGCCGGTGCTGCAAGCCGGTGTGGCCGGCTATCTGCTGTCGAGCGCGGTGCTGTCGTTTCTGTGGTACCGCGCGCTCCCGGGGTCGGATCTCGCGGAGGCGGTGTTCCGCGGCGCCGGCATCGTCACGATCGCGTTGATCGTCGCGGGGCTGGGCTGGTCCTTGTTCAAGCAAGACGGCGAATCACAGGCATCGTTCGGGTTCTCGGTCGTGCTCCATCTCGCGCTGCTGATCATGACCTACGTGACGTATACCGGGGAGAACCCGTTCGTGTGGCCCGGCCCCCGCTCGGTGACCGGGAATTACCTGGTCACTCGCCTCGATCAGGAGCCGCCGAAGGAACCGGAGCCACCGAAGAACGCCGGCGCGGCTGCGCCACAATCCGCGGCACCCAAGAATCCGAACCCCAAGAACCTCAAGACCGCGACCAAGGGTGAGCAAGGCGCCTCCGGCGGAAAAGGCGAGACCGAGCGTGCGCGCGATCCGAACGCCAAGGACGCTCCGCCCGACCCGCCCAAGGTTGCGTTCTTCGAGGACCGCAACCGCAAGATGCTCGACAACATCATCGACCGCAACCTATCGACGAACCTCGGCAAGTTCACCGGCATCAAGGGTGACTCGTTGACCCGGGGCTCGATCGGCTTCGGGCCCGGCACCGGTTCCGGCGTCGGCAGCGGCACCGGAACCGGGACGACGCGCGGCAGCAAGGGTACCGGCACCGGCGGTGGCGGCAACGTCGAGGGCGATTTCGAGTCCAGCAAGGGTCCGATCGACACCGGCAAGAACCGTCCAGGTGGTACCTGCGTGGGACCAAACTGCCACGGCTCCGGCCCCAAGGAGGTCGCGGTCAAGCTCGAGGAGGCCACCGGCGACTTCAGCGGCCTCAGCAAGGAAGAGATCGATCGCGTCGTGAAGGCGCGCGCCGGCGTGTTCCGCGCCTGTTATCAGAAGGAGCTCAATCGCTCGCCCGGCATCGGCGGCAAGCTGGTGATCAACTTCGTGATCGCTGCCGATGGCACGGTGAAGAGCTCGCGTACGCAGGGTGGCACGCTGCGCAACGACGGCGTCGAGAGCTGCGTCAAGAGCAACATCAACCGGCTCAAGTTTCCCGCGAAGGGCGGCGCGATCGTCAATTACCCGTTCGTGTTCACGCAGGGAGGTTAGTCATGGCGATCGCGATGACACGGGCGACGAAATGGTTGGCGGTGGGAGCGGCGCTCGCGGCGGGCGCGTGCACGAACAGTCCGGTCTACATCCCGGGGCCGGCGAAGCTGATGGCCGGCATGGACGATGGGATGGGCATGGTCGCCGAGGGCCGCGCATCGCTGACCTTGCCGATCAAGCGCGAGACCACCGAGGACGCCGCCGACCGAGCCGAGCTCGCGATGCAACTCGCGCCGATCCAGGTCCCTTACGTTCGGGTCGGCGACCTCGAGGTCTCGGTGGAGTGGACGATTCGCAACCTCGATGCGATGCCTGGCGAGGCGACGCTCCAGCTCAACGGCGCCAACGAGTTCTGGGCCTACGATCCGACGATGATCATGTTGTCGGATGAGGACGACGCGCCGCCTGCACCCGGACTGCAAGGCGACATCCCGCTTCACATCGGCGGCAACGGCACGCTCAACGGCCTATTCCGCGAGGATGAGGTTCGAGAGGCGTCGATCGACCTCGACCAGATCACGCGGGGTAACGTCAACCCGTTTCGCGCGACGCTCACGATCAGCAAGAACGCGCCGTCGTTCTCCGAGCTGACTCCGCCCATGCCCGACGTCGAGGACTACATGCAGATGCCGACCGGAGTCGAGTTCCCGCGCGCTGCGTTCGCACAGATGTTGCGGATCGACCTCGTGTTCAGGGCCGACCGACCGATGGAGCTGGAGTACAACGTGCGGATCCGGGATGTCCGCGGCATCATCGGTGACGAGCTCCAGAACACCCCGGTCGCGGAGCTCCAGTACGATCCCGCGACGTTCATGCCTCCGTTCTACGCGCCTTAGAGGCTCGCAGCGCCTCCAGTCGATCTACGATGGTGTTCGCCCTCCGATGAGCTCCGCCATGGCGCGCTTCGCCGCTGTCCTTGCCGTCCTGGTTGTCGCCCCGGGCGACGCCGGGGCGCGCCCCGCATCTTCGGGATGGTTTGCCGAGGGCGGGCTCGGCGCCGTCGCATTTCTGCCGAAGGCCTCCGGAGATGCGGCGATTGGCCCCGCACTTGGCGTTCGTGCGGGCCGCGATCTCTTCAGCTGGCTCTCGATCGGCATCCAGCTCGGCGCGTCGAGCCACGAAGCGACCGTGCCACCACCGCCGGAGGGCGAGTGGTTCCAGCTCTACCGCGGCACCGCGGACGCACGGATCAGCGCCCTGTTCGACCGCTTCGGCATCTTCGCCGAGGGCGGCGTGGGCGTCGGGATGATCTCCAGCAACGTGCTCGGCCGCGTGATGATCACCGAGCCGGGCGAGCAGTTCTCGCTGCTGTTCCAGGCCGGCGCCGGGATGGAGTACCAGCTCGTCAACCGGCACTATGCGGTCGGGCTCGCCGTCGACGGTTTCTTGCTGCCGCAGTTCGACGCCGTGCGAGCGTTGGATACGCGCGCATATCTTCGGTATACGTACTGACCGGCCTGCGCGTCGGGCTGGATCCGGCGCTGCAGGCGCGTCGCGTGGACGAAGACGATCTGCCAGCTACCGTAGCGCCTTGCGGCCGGTACCGATCAGATCGACCAGCACGCGCCGGAATGGCGCACGCGCATCGAGCATCCCGAGCACCGCTGAGAGCCCCAGGCGCTGTCGCCACAGCAGCAACAGCTTGGCGGAGAGCGCCAAGCCTCCCTGGGCAAGCACACGCGACGTCGCATCCGCGAGCTCGTCGGCGTAGGCCGGCGACCAGTGAAAGTCACCGTGGGTGGCGTACGGCGCGGCGAGCGCCCGCTCCCAATCGCGATGCGCGGTCGACGACAGCGAGTCGGCCCGCTGCAGCAGACCTGCGGCGTGCAGGCCAAGGCGGAACCGTTCGGTCCCCGCCGCGCTGTCGTCGTGGAGGAGCCCCCATGCGATCTCGCGATCGGCATCGCGCACGTCCTCGGGCAGCGCGAACGCACAGCCGAAGTCGAGGCACCACACCTGGATCGAACCATCGGCCTGTGGCTCGACGAGGAAGTTGCCAGGATTCGGATCGGCATTGAGCAAGCCATGCGCGAGCGGCGAGCCCCACGCGACCTCGTAGATCGCAAGTGCCGCCTGGCGACGCAGATCGGCATGACCCGAGCTCGCCGTATCGACCACGGTGTTCCCGCGCGCGCGTGTCATCGTCAGCACGCGCGTCGACGACAGCTCGGCGATCGGCCGAGGGAACCGCAGCACGCGATGGTCACGCCAGGCGTCTGCGAACCGCGTCATGATCGCAGCTTCGGCGCGATAGTCGAGCTCGCCGCGGACCGCATCGCCAAGCGCGGTGAGCGCCGCGCGATCGATGCTCGTTCCGACCTGTGCGCCCGCGAGCTTACGCACGAACTCGTCATCGTCGAGATCGGCGCGCAGCGCGTCGGCGACGCCGGGATACTGCACCTTGACCACCACGTCGGTGCCATCCGCGAGACTGGCGGCGTGGACCTGACCGATCGACGCCGCAGCGAGCGGCGCTGGGTCCCAGCGCGCGAACAACGACTGCGGCGACGCGCCGAGGTCCTGTTCGATCACCTTCGCGATCGCGCTCGATGACATCGCCGGGGCGTGATCCCACAACCCCCCGAGGACCTGCTTCGCGCGCGTCTGCGCCGGCGCGCCATCACGGCGAAGGTTGCCGCCAAGCGCAGCCGCCGGATGATACGCCGCGAGCTGCGCGACCTTGGCGAGGCCGCCCTTCAACCGTCCGGCCTGTGCCGCGAGGACCTTTGCGGCTTCCTCGTCGATCACCAGGTCGTCATCGCCCGACGCGCTCGGATCGGTGGTCACGATCTGCTTCGCTCGCGCCCACAACCGCGCCCAACCGACCATCCGCTCCGCTCGCCGCCGCTCGGCATCGCTCACGTCGTCGGCTCCTGGGTCGACGGTGGTGGCTCCTGGGTCGGAATCCGTACCGGGCCCGAATCATCGCTCCAGAACAACTCGACGCGATTCTTGCCGGTCTTCTTCGCGCGATACAGCGCCCGATCGGCACGGCGAACCAGGTCCTCGCCGTCACTTGCCTTGCTCTCGGGAAACGACGCGATCCCGAGCGACGCGGTCACCGCGACGACCTGCGCCGGCGTGCTATCGGTGGTCACGCGCGACTCGGCGATCGCAGCGCGGATTCGTTCGCCCACGTTGTATGCTGCCACCATCTCGGTGCGCGGGAGGATCACCGCGATCTCCTCGCCGCCATAGCGCGCCGCGGTATCGACGCCACGCATCTGCGATTTGACGACGTTCGCGATCGAGCGCAGCACGCGATCGCCGATCAAATGCCCGTGTTCGTCGTTGAGGTGCTTGAAATCATCGACATCCAGCATCACCACCGAGAATGGTGTGCCGTAGCGGCGCGATCGTTCGATCTCCTCTTCGATACGCGCGTCGAAGTAGCGTCGCATGAACAGCCCGGTCAGGCCATCCACCATCGCGAGCTCGTAGAGATGCGCGTTCTGCAGCGCCGCTGCGATCTGCAGCGCGAGCGATTCGAGCAAGCGTTGGTGATCGTCGCGGAACGTCTCCACGCGGGTGCTCTGCACCGCGATCACGCCCTCGCACCCACCGTACATGAACAGCGGAACACCCAACCACGACCGGATCCCATGCGTCCCGCCGCGCACGATCACATCGCTGGTCTCGAAGTCGTCGATCCGGCGCGCGACTCCATTTGCCATCACCCACCCGGCCGCTCCCTCGCCCTCGGTCATTGGCTGGCGAAAGAATCGGTCGCTCGCGCGATCGTAGCCATCGAGCACCAGATCGCTCTTACCGCCAGCCCGCCGATGCACCAGCGCGATGACCTCGGCTTCGGGGATCGCTCGACAGGTTTCGCGCGCGACGGCCTCGACCAGCTCCTCCAGCTGCAGTGAAGCCGATAATTTCCGCGCCGTGGCGGTCAGGATCTCGAGGTCGTGCACGCGCTCTTCGAGCTGCTTGCGCGTCCGTGATAGCCGCGAGAACACCAGGTTGATCAGCAGATAGGTCAGCGATAGCAGCAAGAACCCGAGCGGCTGATCGGGGTCGTACAGCAACACCAGCACCACGCCGATCGGCATCAGCGACGCCTCGGCGATGATGCCCGGCAGCGCGAGATCGTGGAGGTACGCGCGCCAGCTGCGGCCGAGCAGTCGCAGCCGGACGCCCTGGATCGCGTAGTGCAGTGCGAGGAACACCGCGGCGATCGCGACGACACGAACCGCGACGTCGACGGGATCGGGGAGCGCATACACGACGCCGCTCCCGAGCAACCAGCTGCACACGACGAGGAGGCCGCTGCTCATCCCACCGAAGTACAGGATGTATCCAAGCTCCGCCCACCAGCCGTCCAGATCGATCCAGCCGCGCCGGCGCGCCAGATAGAGCCGCGCTGCAGCATCGAGTGTCAGGGCGATCGCGACGAGCCGACCGGCAGCGATCGGACCTACGCTGAGCGCAGCCGCCACATAGTATGCGGAGTCGAGCGAGAGCACGGTGCCCTCAACGAGCCGGAACGCGAGCGCACGCGCTGCGAGAATGACCAGCACGAACAGCGCGATCCACATCGGCTCGGTGCGCTCGGCGTGGGGCACGAGGTGCAACGCAGGCAGGCCGAGCACGATCCCCCAACCGAGCAACCCCAGCAGGACGGTGAAGAGATGGCCAGCGGCCCTCGGCACAGCGGCCTACTTACCTTATCCAGCCGCATAAAACGTCCCTTCAAAACCAAAACGCCCCCAAGCCAAGGCTTGGGGGCGCGTGGATGGAGGTGGAAGGTAGTTAGATGTCGATGATCATCACACCTCGCTCGGACTCATCCTGAGCGGGGGTGACTGCCGGCCTCTCGCCAGTGTCGCGATACCGATCAACCGGAAGCTCGGGACGGCGCTCGATTTCTCGGCGTCGTTCCTCTTCTTTCTTCAGGATCTCTTCGATAATCCAGGGATCCAACATGGCGGACCGCCTTTCGCGGAAACAGGGTCAAGCCTAACTATTCGCCTAAGTACTTGATCACCATCTCGGGGCTTTCGCTCCTATTCCCCTAGCTTGCAACCTGCGGGCCTTTCGACTGAAGAGCCCACATTTCTATTCTAACGCAAGAGAATTCGCGGGGCTCGAGTTCTAACGGAGAAAAAACGGGGACGACACGGAGGGCCACAACACGTCATCGGTGTGGGCAGGCCACCCCAGCTGACATGAACCAAAACTCGGTTTCTCTAACATCCGCACCGGGTTGTCGTTAGAAGCGACGCCTTTACTTTTTTGCAGAGGGTGGTGACGAGACTCGCACCCCGTTGATTACGCACCAACAGCGCTAGCCACAACCGGCTAATCGGCTAGCCGGTCGGCTCGCGCTTGCGACCGCGACATGCGTCAGTGTTTGCCGACGGTGCGTCACGGTTTACCGACCTGCGTCGGCTTTTGCCAGCCGCACCAGGTGCGAGAGGCCCCTAGTCGAGGTCCTTGAGCTTCCACGCGCTGTCCTCTTTCACGAATTCAACGCGGAACCGATCTCCGTACTGCATGCGTGCGTCGTTGCCACGCTCGACGATGGGCTCATCGACGTTGGCCTCGAGCGTGTTGATCAGGTTTTCCATATGGTCGCGTGAAGGTCCGGTGAACTGCGCCTTCATCTTCGAAGCGTCCATCTTTTCCCGGTACGCGGTGGGAACGAAACGGAGCATCACGTCCCAGCGCTCCAGCCGATACGCGCGGATGAACGAGCGCAGCGCGGCCTTGGGTGACGACTGATCATAGAACCCCATCGGGTTGGTGGCGATCTTCCAGTCGCCACCTTCCTGGACGAGACGCATCGAATCGCCAAGCCCGTACTCGAACTCGGCGGACACCTCCATGCTGCCGCGCTTGCCACGCAAGCGCTCCGCGGTCTCATCGACCTCACGCGGGTTGTCGCGCATCATCCGCACGTAATCCTCGCGCGAAACCTTTGCGCGAAAGCTGGCCGACATCAGCTCGTAGGCGCCGCTGTAATCGTGGCTCTTGAGCGCTCGGCCGTAGGCATCCAGCGTCTGGCCGGGCCCCGGTCCTCTGCCGCACGCGACGACCAATGACCCGGCAAGCAGCATCCCGACCAAACGCATGCGACGGTTATAGCGAAGCGGGACCGGCGACGCCACCTCGAGCCCGCGCGTGCTCCTCGGCGAAGCTCGAGGTCGCCAGCGCCATCGCGGCGGCGGCGACGACGATCGCGGCGGCGGGAACCCACATCGCGGTGTGCAACGAAGACCGATCGGAGATCATGCCCACCAACCACGCCGACGGGGCGGTTCCCACCAGGTGCATGGTGAAGATCACGAGGCCCTGGGCCGTGGCCGAGAGCTGCGACGGGGCGAGGTCATCGACCGTCGCGGCCATCGGCGCGTGGTACCACGAGATGAAAAACATGGTCGCGATGCCCGAGATGTAGAGCAGCGGTCCGGCGGCGACTTCGATCGACGCGGCTGCGCACGGCACGGTGCACGACATTCCGATCACGATCGTCCACAGCCGGCCTGCCTGCGAACGGTCGCGGAGTCGATCGGCGATCCGGCCGCCGGCGATCACGCCCGCCAGGCCGCCGCACCCGGCGAGCCCGAACAGCGTCAGGGCCTGATCCGACGACATCGCCTTGTCGCGCTTGAGAAAGTCGACGAACCATGCGCCCAGACCACCCGCGCCGAATGCCATCGCGGTGGTCGATACGATCACCCAGCGCAGCGAGCGGATCCGGATCAACGCGCCCAGGTCCGCCATCACCCGTCGAGCCTGCGCTCGCGCCGGCGCAACCACTGGCGGCGGGACCGCCAGCACGGTCAGCATCGCACCGAGCGCCAGCCCGGGCAGCGCGAGCGCGATGACCACGATCGGAAATCCGAGCGCGGTGCCGGTCGCGATCCCGACGATCCCACCGACGAACAAGCCGAGGTTGAACACCGACATCCGCCGGGCCTTGTGGGGACCTTCGAACAGCTGGCCGAGGATCGAGTTGGCGACCGGGACGACCGCGGCGGTGCCAAACCCCACGAGCGCGCGCGAACCCACCAGCTCCGCGTAGTTGGTCGCGAGCGCACCTGCGGCGCCGGCGAGGCTCGCGAGCGCGATGCCTGCAGCGATCACCCTGCGGCGATCGTAGTGATCGCCAGCCCACCCGAACAACAGCGTCGCCGCCGCGTGCGGAATCATGAACACGGTCTGCAGCGCACCGACCTGGGCATCATCGATCCCGAACGTCGCCTTGAGATCGGGATAGACATCGAGCAGCGCGTTGCGCGCGGCGTACGAGACCAGGTTGGTGAGCGCGAGTACGACGAGGATCTGCGTCGGTCGAACGCGCATCCCGGTCATGGTGGTCCAGCGGGACCGTCTTGGAACTTCACCTCGTAGCCCCCCTCGCCTGCACCATCGGCGGCGCGCACGCACAGCACCGGTTGGGCACCGGCAGGCACCGGAGCCGTCACGCGTTCGGATCCTCCCTTGCTGGGACGATCTGCCTTGGCGACGCTGGTGCCATCGACCCACAGCTCTGCGCTGAGATCGATCTTGGCCGGGGTCTCGATCGTCGCGTCGACGGTGCGCACCGCCGGATCGCGCGGCAACGCGAAGCAGTCGACGTCGCCCGCGCTCCAGTTCCCGGCCACCACCGTCCGATCGGCCGGCACGACCATCGCTTTTTCGACGCTGTCGTTGGGCTCGACCTCGGCATCGAGCGCGAGCGGCTTCGCCGTGACCCGGAGCTGATAGGGAGTTTCCGGGTTGGATCGATCGCCGCGGATCGTCAGGTAGTGAAACGGAGGCGCGCCGGCCGGAACGACCGGAACAATGCCCCGGACGATCGCCGGTGCGCCGCGCGGGACCTTCCGGGTGGCCAGCGTCCGGCCAATGCCATCGACAAGCTCGAGCACCAGCGCGACATGTTCGACACCGCTCACCTCGACATCGAGCGCATTGGTGCTCGACAGCGTCTCGACGGACAGCTTCCAGACATCGACATCCCCGGTCCAGCCGACGAAGCCGCCCACCGCGTCGCCGGGGATCAGATCGTTGGCGGTGCCGCGGTCATCATCCGGCTCGCGCTCGGTCCCCGCCACATGCGAGGACAGCCGTGCGGTGATCTCGTAAGGAGCCACCGGGGCGACGGCTGCGTCCACCGGCGGCTTGCGCTTGCGCCCTCCCTTGGTGGTTGCAGGCGGCGGTTTCTTTGCGCGGACCACCGCGAAGTACTTGCCGCGCGAGACGCCGACGTTGGGCAACCCTTCGCGAGCTCGCACGGCGCCGCGATCGGACTTCGCGATCAGCGTCTGGGCCTGGTCGAACAGCTCGAGCGCCAGATCCATGCCGTCGGGGGTGGTCAGCTCGACGGCCAGCACGCCCTCCCCGGGCACGTCGATGCGATAGAAGTCTGCGTCGGTCTCGGGATCGATGCGCGCATGCACGGTGGATCCCGGGGCGAGCGCGGTTGCGACGTCCTCGGCGTCGTTTGGCTCGACCTCGTCGCTGGTCCCGCCCGCGCCCGCGTCGCCGATCACGGGCGTGGTCACGACCTCGACCGGAGCTGCATCGCTCGCGCGCTTCTGGCGGTCCTTGTGGCATCCCCCGGCGAGCGCGGCGGCGATCGCGAGGCCGCTGGCGACACAACGCGAGCGGCGCACTACATCACCTTCGACTTCTCCGCCAATCCTGCGAGGAACTCCGCCGACGACACGACCTGGCCGTCACAGCGGATCTCACCCTTCATCTTGAAGATCTTCCCTTTGCGGAGCGGGACGACCTCGATGTGAAGCTGGTCGCCGGGGGTCACCGCCTTGCGAAACTTCACCGCATCGATCGCCATGAACAGCATCACGTGGGTCGCCGGATCGAAGGTCACGCTGCGTGCTGCGAGGATCCCACCCGCCTGCGCCATCGCCTCGACTTGAAGCACGCCCGGCATCACGGGGACGCCCGGGAAGTGGCCCTGAAAGTACGGCTCGTTGAAGCTGACGTTCTTGAGGCAGACGATACGGTCATCGGTGACTTCGACGACGCGATCGATCAGCAGGAACGGATAGCGATGCGGCAGCAGACCGAGGATCTGCTCCGCCTTCATTGCAGCAGGGCTATCGCTCGTGGGCCGTTCCGACATGCTTCGGTAGTAGCACGGGCCTCGTACCCGCGGCTCGTGCGGCCGAGATCACTTCATCTCGGCGTTGAGCTTCGCCGTCAGATCGACCGCCGGATCCGACCACACCGTCGCGCCCTGGTCGAGGATCACCGTGACCCCCTCGGCCTTCGCGATCTTTGCGATCAGCGGCTCGGCCTTCTTCAGCAGGCCCTGGATCAGCTTCGTGCGATCCGCTGCGAGCTCGCGCTCGAGCTTCATGTAGGTCTGCTGCAGCTCGATGAACTTCTTCTCGAGCTCCTCGCGCTTCTGCTTGTACGCCTCGGGCTTGAGCACGGCCTTCTGCTTGTCCAGGTCAGCGTCGGCCTTCTTCAGATCGGCCTGGCTCTTGTCGAGAGCGGCTTGCTTGGCCTTGCGCCCCTTCTCGAACTCCGCGTTGGCGCGCTTACCGGCGGGCGTGGTGGACAGCGTGTTCTCGATGTCGATGATCCCGATCTTGGGGTTGCTGGGGACGCCGCTATTGGCGAATCCGCCCAGGAGTGGAGACACCATCAGACCGAGACCGAGACATCCAAGAGCTACATAGCGATTCATGGTGGACCTTGCGGTGGGTAATACGACGACTTTGACGGCTGTCAAAGCGCGATGTTCACCCGTTCTCGACGCACGAGCACGAGCAATTAGAAGAAGTTGCCGATCGTGAACTCGAACACCAGCGGGTCTTCGCCGGGCTGCGCATCGAGTGGAATGCCCCACTCGAACCGCAGCGGACCGATCGGTGAGAACCACCGGAACCCAAAGCCGACCGACTTGCGAAGGCCCGAGGTCAGCGAATCGGGCAGCCGGAAACACGGGTCGAACTTGATCGACGTCGTCGAATTCTTGCGCTGGAGGCCCGAGCAGTAGCGATCCTCGAGGTTGTAGGCGTTACCCATGTCGTAGAACAGCACGCCGGAGATGCCCACCTTCTTGAACAGTGGGAACTCGACCTCGCTGTTGAAGATGATCTGCATGTTGCCACCGAGCGGCAGCGTGCCGAGCGGCTGTCCGACGTCGCCGGGTGGCTGGGTGAGCAGGAGCGGACCGAGCGAGCGCGGCGCGTAGCCACGGATGTCATAGATGCCACCGACGAGGTAGCGCTCCGAGATCGGCACGCCCAGCGGATCGGTCGACGTGGTGAACCCGACCTCGGCGTTGAGCTTGAGCACGAACGGGCCCCAGATCGGTCGATAGTGACGCGCGAACCCGCCCCACCGCATGAACTTGTTCTCCGACCCGGTGTACTTGCTCGCGTACTCCGCAAAGATCGTGTGGTACCAGCCGCCGGTCGGGAACAGTCGGTTGTTCCGCGAGTCCCAGGACAGCGAGGCGCGTAGCGATGAAGTCACGCCACCGCGGAATAGATTGGCCACGCTGGCGGCACCGATCGGCGCCGAGGTCGCGCCGAGGTTCGTGATGCCACCCGAGCCGGTCGTGATGCTGACGTCCTCGAGCTTGTACGTGAGGAACGCGGTCGCTTCATAGGACAGCGGATAGCCCCACGTGAGCTGGCCACCGGAGCTGTTGCGGTAGAACGTGCCGAAGCCGCGGCTCTGGTTGTAGAGGTCGAACGCGAACGTCCACTCGGTATCGAGGAAGTTGCGCTCCATGAACCGGAACAGGAACAGCTGCCGCAGGCTGGAGATCTGGGCCTGCAACGCGACGGTCTGGCCGCGGCCGAACAAGTTGTTCTGCGAGATCTGAGCCTGCGCGATGAAGTTTTCGACCGACGAGAACCCGGCGCCGATCTGGAACGTACCGGTGGGCCGCTCGGTGACCTCGACGTTGACCTCGACGAACTCGTCCGAGCTGCCGCGCTTGGTCGACACCACGACGTTCTCGAAGAACCCGAGCGCGGTGATCCGGCGCTTCGAGGTCTCGAGGTTGGTGTTGTTGAACAGCTCGCCCTCCGAGATCTTCATCTCGCGGCGAATCACCTTGTCGCGCGTCTTCGAGTTGCCGCGGATGTTGATGCGCTCGAAGTACGCGCGCTTTCCGCGGGCGACTTCCCAGGTCAGGCTGATCTTGCGGTTCGGCAGATCGACCTTGGTCAACGGCATCACGTTGGCGTAGGCGTAGCCTTGGTCCTGATAGAACGACGACAGCTTCTCGCGGTCCTCCGCGATCGTCGTCCGCGAGAATTTCATGCCGGGACGGATGTTGATCTTCTTCAGGTTCTCCGCGGCCGAGCCGATCAGGTCGCCCTTGAACTCGACCGTCCCGATCGAGAACACCGGACCCTCGTCGACCGGAATCGACAGGTACATGTACTGCTTGTCGCGCGACAGCCGTAGCTGGGGCGTGCCGACCTTGACGTTGGCGTAGCCGCGATCCCAGTAGTACGCGGAGACCAGCAACAGATCGCGCTCGAACGCTTCCTCGCTGTACGTCCCGGAGTCGTTGAGGAACGACAGCGAATCCTCGCGTCGGGTCGCGATCGCGCCGCGCAGCTCGTCGTCGGTGATCGCGGTGTTGCCGATGAACTGCACGTCGCGGATCTTGACCTTGGCCTTCTCGTCGATCGTGAACCACACATCGACCTCGGCCTCGTTGACCGGCTTGATCTCGTAATCGACGGTGGCGAGGTAGAATCCCTTCTGGACATAGAGGTCGGCGATCTTCTGCCGGTTCTTCTTCACCTTGCCGACGTCGACGATGGCGTCCAGCTCCAGATCGAGCACCTCGTTGATCTTGTCGAGCTCGAGATCGTTATTGCCCGCGATCAGCACCTTGCGAATCGCGGGTTTCTCGGTGACCGCGAACGTCAGCGTGACACCGCCGCTGGTGCTGACCTCGGCCTCGACGTCGATGTTGGCGAAGAATCCCATCTTCCACATCGCGCGGATGTCCTCGCGAACCTTGCCCGCATCGAGCAGCGTGCCGGGCTTGGACAGCAGCTGGACGCGAATCGCGTCGTCCTCGACCTTGCGATTGCCGCGGAACTGCACCCGCTCGATCGGGCGCCCCTGCAGCCGTAGCGAATCGTCGCCGGCGGGTGACGCCTGTGGAGCAGGCGCGGGTGCGGGTGCGGGTGTTGGCGCTGGAGCCGGTGCGGGCGCCGGTGCCGGCTGAGCAACCGCCGCGGTGCCGAGCGCCAGCAGCGCAAGCACGAGCGGCACAACGAGGCGAGCGATCACGGCGTCACTCCTTCGACCGCGGCATCCGCGCGACCGCGATACGCCGATTCGGGTTCCTCGACGAGGCGGCCACCGTCAACCATCCGAAGCCTTCGCGGCATCAACTGCGCAAGGTCGGGGTTGTGGGTCACCACGAGCAACGTGGAGCCGCGCTCGCGATTGAGGTCGAGGAACAGCTGATGAATCGCCTCGCCCGTCGACCGATCGAGGTTTCCGGTGGGCTCGTCGGCGAGCAACAGCGATGGCTCGAGCACCATCGCCCGCGCAAGCGCGACACGCTGCTGCTCACCCCCCGACAGCTCGCTCGGACGATGGGTCAGACGATGCGACAGCCCCACACGCCCGAGGATGTCGACCGCGCGTTTTTGCGCCTTGTCGCGCGACATCCGCTGGATCAGCGCGGGCATCATCACGTTCTCGATCGCGGTGAACTCGGGCAGCAGGTGGTGGAACTGGAACACGAAGCCGATCCGGCGATTGCGGAACTCGGCCAAGCGGCTGGCGCTCATCTTCGTGAGCTCTTCGCCGTCGAACCGGATCGATCCGGAGGTCGGTAAGTCGAGCGTGCCGAGCAGCTGGAGGAAGGTGGACTTCCCGACACCCGACGCACCGACGACCGCGACCATATCGCCGGGAGCGAGTGTCAGATCGACGCCGGTCAAGATCTCGAGGAGCTGGCCGCCGTGGTGATACGCCTTGCCAAGGCCTCTGACCTCGATCCGCGCCCCCCGTCCATGCGTGGTGAGCACAGAAAGGTCGGCGGGCGGCGGCTCGGTGGCGGGAGCAACCGGAGTCACCGGAGGAGAGGACGCGGCACGCTCGGTCACAGGATTCTCTAAGGGGCGCAGGAACTTACTCAGCTGCCCGACGAGTGTCAACGCGCGTTGGGACCATTGCCGCGTCGCAATGGTTGCCTCGCGGCAATCGGTTCAGGGTGTGCCGATCTCCAAGGCGGTCGTCGAGCCCGACGCCCGAGGCCAGAGGCCAGAGGTCCGAGGTCCGACGCCCGAGGCGTCGCCGTCGCCCTTGCCGTTGCCGTTGCTCACCCCAGCCCCGACGTCCCGGCCGACGCCGTTCAGAGGCCGACGGTCAGGCCGAGCGTCCACATCCGAGCCGTGTAGTCGGTCGAGTTGCGCTCGCCTTCGAGTGCGGCTGAACGATGCGTGTAATCGAGCCACAACGACCCAGAGGCGGCCCCGAGATCGATCCGATACTCGAGCCCCGCCCCAATCAGAATTCCGTTGCCATCGAGGTCATACATGGCGTCTTTTTGGCTGGTGAGGCTGGTTTTCTGGACGCCGATGCGGCCAAACACTTCGAAGTTGCTGCCCAGCGGATAGTTGTACTTGCCCGAGGCCGAAAGCTCCCGGCCGTCGATCTCTCCGCCACCAGAGCCTCGCGCGCCGTAGCCACCATACGCGCCTTCGATGGACGCGGCGCCGATCTTGAGTGGAAACCGGTAGCCGACCAAGAACCGAGCGCTCCGTCCCGCCGCCTCGTAGTTGCGATCCGTCTCGACCGTTGGCGCATCTCCGACGCCGGCTCCGACGTACCCGCCCGCGTTCGCAACCCCGGACATCGCAAGGAGGACCATGGCAGTCGCTGCGCGCTTCATGAACCAGTCACGTGAGCATCTTGTATGCCATGTAGTAAGTGCTCGGATTCTCGCGTGCGATGTAACCACCAGTTGATGGTTTTTCACGGATCCTGGACATCAGTGACGCATTCCTGCCGCGGGTCGAACACGCGCCGCGAGCGTCGCTGGGTAGAGCGTGGCAGCGATGCTGATCACGACGCCCGCCACCGCGATCAGGAACACCGACAGTGGATCGACGTGAATCGGGAGCCGGTCGATGTAATAGACGTCGGGGTTGAGTGGCAATCCGAACTTCTTGGCCAGCCAGCACGCCGTCAACCCTGTCGACACGCCGAACACCGTACCGATCACCCCGATCAACAGGCCCTGGATCGCGAACAGCACCACCATCCCCCAGTCGCTCGCGCCCAGCGTCTTGAGCAGCGCGATCTCGCGGGCTTTCTCGACCACCACCATGATCAGATTGCCGACGATCGAGAATGACGCGACCAGGATCACGATGCCGAGCACCAGGAACATCGCCAGCTTCTCGACCTTCAGCGCCGAGAACAAGCTGCGATTGAGCTCGCGCCAATCGACGATCCGGTACCCCGAGCCGAGCGCCTGTTCGATCTTGGGCAGGAACGTGCCGGTCTCGTCGGCATCGGTGATCCGGACCTCGATCCCTTCGATCGTGTCTCCGAGATCGAGGAAGTTCTGGAGGGCATCGAGCGTGACGTAGACCGATTTGAGGTCGTACTCGTACATTCCGGTGAAGAACAGACCCGCGACCCGGAAGTCGCGGTTGTAGGGGATCGGAGTGCCAGTGGCGTCGGGATTGGAGGGATCGGCGAGCGGAGAGACCACGCGAACTTCCTGGTTGGTTCGCAGGTGCGCTTGCTTGACGAGCTCACAGCCGACCAGGATTCCGGGGAGCGATTGGGTGCGGTGCGAAAGCGAGGGCTCCTCGGTGGAGATCGCGATCGGCGGCTCCAGATCTCCCGGCGCCGGCTCGACGATCGGAGGTTCCGCGGCGCGCGCACCCGGCATGCGAGGCGCGGCCGGGCCGTCGCTACCAGCGCCCGCGCCAGGCTCGGTGTCAGACCCCGCGCCGTGCGCTGCGTCGGTGCTCGCTCCCGAGCCGGCCGCAGAGCCCGCACCGGTACCGTTCGGCGCGCCGTCCCCCGGATCGGTGTCCGTGGCGGAACCCGCGCCGCCGGAAAAATCGATCGGCTCTCCGCCGCCGATGAGATCAGGTGGTGCCGGGTCGATCCCGCTCGACGGTGTCGGTTGAGCGGGCACGGCGACGGCGTTCGAGATCGGAACGAGTGGCTGCAGCCGATCGATCGCCTCTGGATCCGGGCGCGCCCGCTCGTCGTCGTGCGGACAGCTCTGACGAAGGTCATCGATCAGATCGGTCACACCGCCGACCGTCGCGGGATCGATGCCCTTGATGATCACGTTCATGAAGTTCCCGCTCGCCGCGATCACCACCTCGCTCGACGCGTACGGCGTGGACGCGATGACGCCGGGGATCTTGTCGATGCGCTGCTTGGCCTCCCGCCAGTTGATGAACTCACCGTCGTCACGCGTGACCTGAATGTGCGCGTTCGACCCGAGGATCTTGTCGCGCAGGTCGGTCTCGAATCCGCTCATCACCGCGAGCACGAACACCAACGCGGCCGTACCGATCCACACGCCACCGATCGGCACCGTGGTGAAGAACGTGAAGAACGCGCGTAGCGATCCAAACAGCAACGCCAGCACGGCGAGCCCGGCACCAACGGCGACGACGATGTTCAACGCGAACAGCGTGAGCTTGCGGGTGTCCTCGTATAGATCGGGCGCGATCAGCTGCTGGCCGATCGCGCGCTGGACGAGCAGCGCCGCCCCGACGACGAGCAAGCCGACGATGTACATCACCAGCGCCGGCTTGGAATGCCGCACGAACCCGATCGCGATCATCGCGGGGACGGCCGCACGCGCGATCGTCTCGAGCACCCAGATCGGATCCGCCAGGCTCGGAACCGAGCCACCCACGTCCTGCCAGATCAGCACCCGGCACCCCCCCCACACCACCGCGCCCACGACGACCGCAACGCGAACCGCGATCGGTACGCGCGGCGGATTCACCAGCAGGTAACGCAGGGCCACGAACGAGCGATATTCGACGACCATCACGCGCCTCGTCGCCATCGCGTCCGGAAGCAGCCGAAGCACTCCCGTCACCAACACCATCATCGCGACGAACGTCGACATCGCCGCGATCAGGTAGCTGAGCGACTGCGCCTGATAGCTATCCCTGCTGAACAGACCCAGCGAGTACCGTGGCGGCGTGGGATCGTAGAGCAACGCGGTCGCGATGATGCTCGCGATCACCACCGTGCCGCCGATCAGCGCCCACAGCGGAGCGCGACGGCGCTTCGAGTTGGTGTGCAGCTGGCGTTCCACGCGCTCTACTCGGGCCTCATCAACGGGAACAGGATCACGTCGCGGATCGATGACTGTCCGGTGAGCAGCATCGCCAGCCGATCGATCCCGATCCCCTCGCCTGCCGTCGGAGGCAATCCGACCTCGAGCGCACGGCAGTAGTCCTCGTCGTAATCCATGGTCTCGTCGGCGCCGACGGCCTTGGCCCGCAGCTGCGCCTGGAACCTCGCGCGCTGATCGTCCGGGTCGTTGAGCTCGGAGAAACCGTTCGCGATCTCCTTGCCGTTCACGAACAGCTCGAATCGATCGCAGAACGCGCCGTCGCGATCGTTCTTGCGGGCGAGCGGAGACACCGCGAGCGGAAACTCGGTCAAGAATGTCGGCTGGACGAGCTTGGCTTCTGCGGTCTTTTCGAACACGAGGTACCCGAGATGCCCGGCGGTGATCCGGCGCTGGTCCCCAGAGTCATAGCGCTCGAAGATCGAGCGTGCCACCTCACCATGTTGTTTCGCCTTGAACGCGGCGGTGACCTCGGCGTGGACCAGATCGGAGACCTTGTCGGATGGCACCCCCTCGAGCACGACGCGCGCGACATCGGCCGCGGGCACGCCATGACCCAGCGAAATCTCAACTCCGACCGCCGGATCCTCGAACAGCTGATCGGCTTCGGCGATCCCGCCAAGCTCGCGCACGGCGTTGCGGATCGACAGCCGCCGCCAGGGCGGTGCCAGATCGATCTCGACGCCATCCCACGTCACCTTGGTCGATCCGTTGATCGAGCGGGCGAGCCCGACCACCATCGCCTCGGTGAGATCCATCAGATCGGTGTAGGTCGCATACGCCTGATAGAACTCGAGCATCGTGAACTCGGGGTTGTGCTGGCGCGACAGTCCCTCGTTGCGGAAGTTTCGGTTGATCTCGTAGACCCGATCGAACCCGCCGACGACGAGTCGCTTGAGATATAGCTCGGGAGCGATCCGCATGTACAGCTTCATGTCGAGCGCGTTGTGGTGCGTCACGAACGGCCGCGCTGCGGCGCCCCCGATGATCGGGTGCATCATCGGCGTCTCGACCTCGAGAAACCCGCGGTCGTCGAGGAACGATCGGATCCCGCGGACGATCATCGAGCGCTTGCGGAACACCTCGCGCACGTCGGAGCTGACCGCGAGGTCGACGTAACGCTGGCGATACCGCAGCTCGACGTCGGTGAGGCCGTGCCACTTGTCGGGCAGCGGCCGTAGCGACTTGGTCAGGATCCACAGCCGGGACACCAGGATCGACAGCTCGCCGCGCTTGGTCCAGAATGCCGGCCCCTCCGCCGCTACGATGTCGCCTGCGTCGAGGTGAGGCAGCACCTTCGCGAAGTCATCGGCGTTGAGATGATCGACGTTGAGGTAGAGCTGGAGGTCGCCCGAGCTGTCGCGGATCGGCGCGAACACGGTCTTGCCAAATCCGCGCTTCGCCATCACGCGACCTGCGACGCGAACCGGCGCGCCGTCGATCGGCGTGATGCCCGGATCCTTGGCGTCGGCACCTGGGATCGACTCCGGCTTGGTAGCGGCGTAGCGCGCGCGTACGTCGGCGAGCGAGATCTCGGGACGTACATCGTTGCGATACGGATCGCTCCCGGCACCGCGCAGCGCACCGCCTTTGTCGCGTCGCTCGCCGATGATGCGATCGAGGGTGCGTTCGGGCGACTCGGGCGGGCGGGACGACATGGCGCCGCACCATACCCGATCTGCGTGCTATCACGCGCACATGAAGCGCCTGGTCGCTGCAATGGTCCTGGTCGCCGCGTGCAAGGCCAACCCCGCTGGTCCCGCCGCATCTGCGGGCTCGGGGTCGGGGTCCGCGGCAATCGCGGTCGATCCATGCGCGAACGCCGTGCGCGGCCACGAAGCGATGCCGTGGATCAGGGACAACTTCGACGCGGCGATCGCGTGCGCGGCCAAGCGCAACGTGCCGGTCGTCGTCGATCTGTGGGCTCCGTGGTGCCATACGTGCTTGTCCATGCAGACCACGGTGTTCACCGATCCGGCGTTTCGTGCCGACGCCGAGCGGTTCGTGTTCGTCTCGCTCGATACCGATCGCGAGCAGAACGCCGGGCCCGTGAGCAAGCTGCCGATCTCTGCGTGGCCGACGTTTTACGTGCTCGCGCCCGACCAGACCGTGCTCGCGCGCTACGTCGGCGCAGCCACCGTCGCGCAGTTCCGTGCGTTCCTCGACGCCGGCGCGTTCGCGCTCAGCGGCGAGCCCAAGGGGGCGGATGCTCATCTGCTCGCTGCAGAGCGCGCGATCGCCGACGGCGATCTGCCCACCGCGATCAGCGAGCTCGATGGTGCGCTCGCGGAGGCCGCACCCGACTGGCCGCGCCGGGCCGACGCGCTGGTGACCTTGCTCCATAGCAAGCGCAAGCACGGCGACATCGCGGGGTGTCTCGAGCTCGCCGAGCGATCGCTCGACGATACCGGCACCAGCGCGACCGTGACCGACTTCATCGTCACGGCCAACGCCTGCGCGGCCGCGCGCCTCGAGGATAAGCCCGCGGAGGCGGCTCGGATCGCCAAGCTACGCGACCGGGAGATCGCGCGCCTCACCCGGTTGCTCGACAGTCCGAAGGCCATGCTGTCCGCCGACGATCGATCGGATGCGATGGCCACCCTGCGCGACACCTACGAGGCATCGGGTAAGCTCAAAGACGCCAAGGCGATCGCCGAGCGCCAGCGCGTGCTGCTCGACGAGGCCGCGGCGAAGGCGCCAACGCCGCTCGCCGCGATGACCTACAACTACCAGCGCGCGGACGTGTACATCTATTTGAAGCGCCCGCTCGAGATCGTCCCTGCGCTCGAACAGTCCGCCGCTGCGCTACCCAAGGAGTACGACCCACCTGCGCGACTGGGCTGGGTGCTGCTCGAAGCCGGCAAGCTCGACCAGGCCGCGCAGTGGACCGATCGCGCGCTCGATCTGGTCTACGGACCGCGCAAAGCGCGCGTGCTCACCCAGCGCGCGGAGATCGCTGCGAAGCAAGGCGACAAGGCGGCCGAGCGCCGCTACCGCCAGGAGATCGTCCGGGTGTGGGAGACCTTGCCCGAAGGACACGCCAACGCGGACGCGCTGGCCAAGGCGAAGCAAGCCCTCGACGCGCTCGGTCCACCGCCGCCACCACCCGCGCCGAAACCGGTGTCGAAGTAGAACGCGTCCCGCCGGGCAGCGTGAACGTTCGAGGCGCCGACGTAGCCCGGACGCGCACAATGTAGCCAGCACCGGATCCGCGTGAAGGTTTGTTCACGCTGAATTCCTCGACGGTGTCGCGCATGCAAGCCCGCGAATCGCGGTCGCCTGCGGATGGTCCGCCGCTTGAAATGGGGATCGCCATGCGTTCTTACTCAGCACTTCTCGCCTCGCTTGTTTCGCTTCCCCTGACCATGGGTGCTCAAGGTGACGGCTGCGCCGCGAATTCGAGGTCGCCTGCGCCGGACGTTCGCGGCACCTGGGACATCACCTACGACGACATGATCGGCGTCGAGGTCAAGATCGGTGGTGCGGTCTATCACGCCGAGCTGGGCGCCGGCGGCGGCGCCGTCACGATCAACCACGCCGGCAAGCCGTACACCTTCGATCTCGCGTGCGAGCGACCCGACGTCGTGTGTCCAAGCGAAGCGTGGCCCGAGCAAGTCGTGATCGAGCAGCGCAATGTGCAGCGTCAGCACCAGATGATCGTGAACCTTCCGTCCGCTGACTGCACCGGCGAGCTGACCCAACCGGATCCAGGGAGCTGCGGCGCAGGCACGAGCAATCCGAACTGCGATCTGGTGTGCGACGGCGAGATCGCGATCAAGACCGCGCAGGCGTTCGGCGTCATCGGTGAAACCGGCGACAGCTTCCGGCTCTACCTCGGTGGCGGCATCGTCACCAACGGTGTCAACTGCGCGATGCTCGGTTACTCGCTCGCCGATGCCAACCTCGTGACCTCGGGGGACGACAGCGCCGACTGGGAGGCAACGGAGATGGAGGCCGGTCTGGTCACGATCGGCTACAGCGGAGCGTGCTTGTTCGCGGGCACGATCGACGGCACGAACCAGGCACTGCTGGTTGGCGCCGAGGTCAAGTTCACGACAGGGTTCACCGGCGCGAGGCTGTAGCTTGGCTCATCGAGCGCGCAGGTCGCCAGCGCGTGACGAGCAGGCACAGGCAACTCGAGTAGCCATCGAGCTACGCGGATCTCCGAACGAATTCGACCACAGCCTGGTTCCCTTCGCGATCGGAAGTTGGTAGATGCGCGCACCTCATGCGATCGCATCCCTTGGTTTGGCTTTCGATCTTCGCCGCCGCGTGCACTCCCTCGAAGCAAGACGGCAAGGGGGTCGTCGACAACAGCGCGCCGCCGGCGATCCCGAGCGAGCTCGGCAAGGCCGACGACGGCTCGCGGTTGGTCGCGATCGACATTCAGTCGGAACATCCGTACGCAAACCACAGCGACCGCGTCTATGCGGTGCCGTTGACCGGCTTGCCCTCGTGCGCGTCGCGCGCGCGGCTACACTTTTCAGTGCTGCGCACCGAAGCTTCGTATGATTACGTCACGATCGAGGCGAGCGGCGAGAGCTTCGACGGCGCTCACGACGACACGTGGACCGAGTGGTTCGAGGTCGAAGGCGATCACGTCGACGTCCGGCTCGAGGCCGACGGCAGCATCACGCGCCATGGCTTCGCGATCGACCGCATCGAGTGGAGCGGCTCGCCGATCTGTCCGGCGATCGCATGGCCGGCGTGTGATGCCGGAACGATCGACGTTGGTCAGCCGCCCGCGGTGTGCGGCTGTCCGCAACAACCGCAGTGCGCCGACCTCGCGCAGATCGAGATCAAGCACTCGGTCCGGTGGGGTCGCAATTATCAGATTCACCACACCATCGGCGCGGTCGCCAGCGAGACCCATCCCGGTAAGGCCGACGAGCCAGTGACGACCGAGATCGGCACGATCGATGTCGCGCGCGTGGGTGAGATCGTTCGCGCAGCGGCGGCGCGTGGTGTGCTCGTCAGCCCTGGCTACGATCGGCAGGTTCCGGTGGGCGAAGCGTGGGACCAGCTCGAGATCACGGCTGGCCCCTACTCGCTCACGTTCGTGGCGGGACAGTCCGGTCACGATCCGAACGTCGCCCAGCTGATCTCGGACTTCGAGGCGCTTTTCACGTGCGGTGATGCGGGCGCGTTGAGCTGCGGTTACGGGTTCGCGTGCACCGACAATACGTGCACGCCGATCGAGACCTGCTTCTGTCCGCTGGTCTACGACCCCGTGTGCGGCAGCAACGGCCAGACGTACTCGAACACCTGCGCCGCTGCCTGCGCGCATGCTGACATCGCTCATGATGGCGAGTGCGGGATCACCGGCGATCCGTGCGGCTCGATGCTCGTGCTCGACTGCCTCGACGGCTATCGCTGCCGCTACGATGAGTCGACGTTCGAACCGCCATATCCCGATGCGTCGGGTACCTGCGTCGAAGGCACCTATTGCGATGCGCCGAGCGATTGCACCGAGCTTCCCCACCCCGCCGTGCTCGGCGCGTGGGCGTGCAACGCGAACACCTGCGCATGGCAAGCCGGTCCACAGTGGCAACCGGTGAGCAATGGAACGTTCGAGACCGCGCATCCGTACGCCAGCTCGACCAGCGTCTGGAAGGCCATCAATCTACCGGCGAACGCCCAGGCGCTGCGCCTGATCACCGAGAGCTTCGACCTCGAAGCTGGCTACGACTTCCTCGAGGTGTGGAGCTGGCGCAACGGCACGTGGGTGCGCGACGCGCGCTACACGGGAACCGCTGGCCCCGCCGCGACCGATGAGCTCGCCGGCCGCTATCACTACCTGCGGTTTGTCTCCGACAGCTCGGTGAACAAGGCCGGGTTCCGGATCCGCAGCGAGTGGCGCTGACCTCGCTACGGAAACGTCACTGGGGGCTGTCCTTAAGCCAGCCGCTCGAGCAGCGTCTGCTGCAACCTCTCCGCATTGTGCTCCGCCACTGCAGAGATCGTCAGGTACGGGTTCACACCCACCTGCGGCAGCGCGGCGCCGTCGGTGATGAACAGGTTCTTGTTGCCGAACACCTCGCCGTACGGATCGACCACGCCCATGTCGGGGTTCTCGCCCATCCGGCACCCGCCGACCACGTGCGGCGCCGTGACCAGACCGCGATCCCGGTAGACATCCGCGAGCAGCTTGCCGCCGAGCGCCTCGAAGATCTTCGACGAAGCGTCGATCGCCTTGTCCCACATCGCCTGGGTCTTCGGATGGGTTGCCGACCATTCGACCGACGGGCCGTATCCGGTGGCTCCAAGTCGGTACTGGATCTCGCCCTCCGCCTGATCGATCCCGATGATCAGCAGCCCGAGCAGATGCGAGCTCCACTTCGTGAGCACATCCTTGAACTCGCGGCCGTACAGCGGGGTCGCCGGATCGATGACGTTGCGGCCGCGATCGTTAGGGAAGTCCGCCTCGGCCAGCTGTGATGGCAGGCCGTAAATGTTGAGCCACGGCCGATACGACAGGCACTGGATCACGAACTGGTACTGCTCCCAGTACGACCACGTGATCGAGTTCAGCACCTTCCCCTTGTGCGTGTTGAGCGGCGCGTATTCATCGCCGACCAATCCGCCGACGTAGTAGTCGCCGTTGGCCGAGACGTGCTTGCCCAGGGTCCACGACAGCTCGCGCGTGCCGCTGAAGTTCGTCTTCGACGCGAGCATCAGGCCGGTCGAGCCCACCGCGCCGGCGCCGAGGATGAGCAGCTTGCACTCGATCGTCTTGTCCTGGTTGCTGCGGCGATCGAAGTACGACACCACGTAACCGCTGGCACCCGCCGGCGCGATCTCGTACACGTCGCACTCGGAATCGATCCTCACGCCGAGCTGATGTGCGCGCTTGAAATAGTTCGCGCCGGTCTTGGCGTCGAACGCACAACCGGAGTAGCACCAGCCGCAGTTCTTGCAGTCCTTCATCGCGAGTGTCAGCGGCTGCGCGGTGATGCCCGCCTTCAAGCAGCCCTTGGCGAACACATGATCGCTGTAGGTCGGACGCGCCCAGTCGGGACCGGACCCGGACGTCCAGCTCAGCGGCTGTGCGTTCAGCGCTTGCTCGGCGCGCGTGTAGTACGGGTTCAGGAACGACCGGGTGTACATCGCCGGCCAGCGGCGATGGTCGAAGTCATCGCGGTGCTCGAACGATTCGCTCGGCGCGCGGATCGCCACCGCGCAGTTCACCAGGCTGCCGCCGCCAACGCCCTTGCCCGCAAGCACGTGCATCGTCGGGAACCCGGACAGCACGCTGCCCGGCGCCTGGTCGGTATAGTGGTGATAGATCTTCGCGAGGTAGTCGGGCTCGTCGCTTTGCTTGAACCGCGTGCCGAACTCGTTGCGCGTCCCGTTGGTGCTGTTCGGATCGACGCCGTGCCAGTCGTAGCCCTTCTCGAGCAAGACGATCTTGTGCTCGGGGTGATCCTGGAGCGCCTCCGCGAGCCGCGCAGCCATGATGCTGCCGCCATACCCCGCGCCGATGATGCAGACTGAAACAGTTTCTGTCGCCATGGTTCAATCCATCTCGATGTTCCAGACCTGCTGACCATTGACCGACGGGACCTCGTCGGGACAGCTGTCGGGGTAGCCCTGGTTGTGCCAGCGGCCGGTGAAGTCCTCGTAGCGTTCGACGCCCATCGCGCGAAACCCGAGATCGTTGAAGCACGCACCGTAGTACGCCCACAGCGCAGCGCTGCGCACGAGCTCGAGATAGCCGCGGTTGACAGGATTGGTGTAGCCGAACCGGACCAGCAACATGCGCTGGTCCTCGGAGAGCGACAGAAAATCGACGCCACCGAACGATGGCGACGCGAAATCGAGGGCAGAGACGATCGTGTTCTCGCTGAAGTCCGCCGGCGACTCTCCGTCTTCCCCCGGCGGCATCGCGCCGATCTCGACCGCCGCCTTGAGCAGCACGCTCGACCGAAACAACCGCAGCGCGCCCGCTTCGACCGCGCCCACCGAGCTCTCGCCATCGGTGGGGATGAACACGTTGAACAGCGCGTTCATCGTCTTGTCGTTGTGGCTGGTGCCCCAGCCATCCGCCTTGCCGCCCGGATCGTCGTCATCACCATCGGAGCTCGAGCCCGAGCACGCGATGCTCGCGAGCGGGCCGATGCTGAGCCCGGCGAGCCCGAGCGCGCGGAAGAACCCGCGCCGGTTCCATCGAAAGTTCGCGGTCATTGCACATCCTCCAGAATCGCGTCGGCGGCCTTCTCGCTGACCATGTAGATCGGCACGGCCAGAAAGAATCCCGGGATCTCGGGGAACACCGACGCGTCGACGACACGCAGCCCGGCGGTCCCGCGGACACGGAACTTGCTGTCGAGCACGGCCATCGGATCGTCGTCGGCGCCGATCTTTGCGGTCCCGGACGCGTGGTGACCCCACGCTTCCTTCTTGATCCACGCCTTGATGTCGTCGCGCGTCTTCACGCTGTCACCGGGCCACACTTCGCCGTACGAGCCGGATGGCAGCTGGGTAGCGGTCTGACCGATGATCTCGCGGACGTATTCGACGCCGTCGGCCACCGCGTCGAGATCCCGGCCGTCCGCGTTGTTGTCCGTCGTGCCGTCTTCGAAATAGCGAAACCGGATCTCGGGTCGCTCGCGCGGATCGGTCGACCGCAGCGTGACCGAACCGGCGTGGTTGCGGTTGTGCGCCTTCAGCACGACCCACGACACGTGTCGCTTGTCGAGGCCCTCGGCCGAGAACCCAGGGTAGTAGCCCTTGAAGATTCCGGCCGTGGCGAAGATGAACAGGTCTGGATCGAGCGCCGACGTTGTCGACCGCTTCACCATGCCCACGATCCCGCCGTTGGACGTGTACGGCCCGTCTTGCGACTGCCATTGCTCGAGGCATGGATCGTCGCTGGTGTCGCCGAATGTGCATGGCGCGAGCAGCGGAAGGTCCGAGTCGAACTGCTGAACGACGCCGACCTCGTAGCGATCCTGCAGGTTGGCGCCGACACCCGGCAGATCGACGGCGACGGGGATCCCGAGCTGCTCCAGCTCGGCGCGCGGGCCAACGCCCGAGAGCTTGAGCAGCTGCGGCGTGTTGAACGCACCCGCCGACACGATCACCTCTCGGGTCGCCTTGACGATCCGCTTGGTTCCCTCGTTCGAGGTGTGGTTGGGGTCCGCTTGATAGAGGTGCGCGCCAGCGAGGAACTCGACGCCGACCGCGCGAGGCTTGCCGTTCTCGGAGCCGTCGAAGATCACCTTGCTGACCAGCGCGTGCATCTTGACGGTCAGCGGGTAACCGCCGTTGACGGTGTCCAGGATGTACTCGCGCGTGCCGTTGCGCTTGTGCTGCGACGTCGCAAGCGGCATCGCGTAGAGTCCTTCGTAGTTATCGCGCGTCGCCCACGCCGAGTTGAGGTCGAAGTTCCACAGCGCGGCGAGCTCGTTGTACGGAAACAACGGATTGAGCGCGAGCGCTGCGCCATAGACGACGGCGGTGATCTTGTCGTCGTCGAGCGCCAGCGTACGGCTCACGCGCTCGACGCCGAGCCAGCCGGTGAAGCCGTGGCCGGTGAGATCGTTACCGAACGTCAGGTAGCCGTTGCGCTCGAGCCGGGCGAAGTAGCTGCGCATGTTGTACGGGTTCCACGAGCTGTCGCCCGTGGTGTTGGCGATCCGGCTCCAATCGCTCTCGTGCGGGTACACCGTGATCATCGCGTTGTTGGCGGTGCTGCCGCCGAGCGTCGCCCCGCGCGGATAGAGCACGCCAGCTTCGTCGGCCACCCACTTGGAGTCCTGGCTGCCGCGACTGTCGTCCTCGTAGTGCTTGACGAAGTAGTTCCAGGTCAAATCCGGATCCTCGGCCGCACGCGTGTTGAACGCGGGCACCTGGGAGTCGAGCTTGCCGCCCATGTCCGCGCCGGCCTCGAGCAGCAGCACCGAGTGTCCGGCGCGGGCGAGGTTCGACGCGAGCGGGCCACCGCCGGCACCCGAGCCAACGACGATGTATTCGAACTCGGTGGCCCCGAGGTCGTTGCCGTCGTCGCACTTGCCGCCGAGGCAGCTGGGCCCGTCAGGCTGTGGGGCGCGATCGCTGGAGCACCCTCCGGTGGCAACGGTAAACGCCAGGAGCACCCGTAGAAACCGCATTGGAGGTCACTTCAGCAACGCCTGTACCACCACACCGCGATGCGGTTCCGCGCAGTTGCCTTGGACAGGCCAGTAGCCATGGCCAGGCTGCTAGCGAATTTTTCCAGCCAAACGAGAACGACCGTTTGCTGTGAGCACGGGCATGTCGCGGCACGAGCACATGCCCCGGCGACTGCGACTAAGCGTACGTCACATCGTCTCCCGCTAGAGATCGCTACACTCCCCGCCCTACCAACGTTCACAAGCGTGAGCCCCTATGAAGTCGTTGCTCCTCACCACCATGCTCTTGTTGGTTGCCGCGCCCGCCGGCGCCGACCAGATCACCACCGTCACGATCCCCGCCGAACACGTCCGAGCCGAGCTTCGCACGCTCGCTGAACAGCGCGACGAACCGGTCGGCCTGGTTGCGATCGCCAAGCATCCCAAGCTCGGCCTCGCCAAGGGTGATGTGGTTCGCCGGATCAACGGCGCGCCCGCGAGTCGGTTCGCGTTCATGGGCGGCCAGAGCAACGTCCTCTACCTCGATGTCTTGCGCGGCAACAAGCCGATCTCGATCAGGGTGGTGTTGAAGTTCGATCGTCGAGTCGAAGCCGAAATCGACCGCGAGCTGTTCCAGATGATCGCCGAACGGACGAAACGCCACGGGCTTGGAATGACCCAGATCACGAAGAACGGCGAACCTTCTGGTGTCATGACGGATTCGTTCGGGATGTTCAGCGGGCTACGGCCGGGCGACATCATCCGCAAGATCGACGGGAAACGAATCACCACGGTCGATGAAGCAGGGGCCGCGTTCCAGCGCGCACTCGCGAGCCCGCAAGTCGTGTTCGAGCTCGAGCGCAACGGTCAGCCGGTCACGCTCACCATGACGATCGAAGGGGATGATTCGGACGACGAAGACGACGACATCGACGAAGCGGCCCTGGCCTACGCGCTCCAGCACCACGACGACGCGGAGGACGATGAAGGTGGTGAGGAAGGTGGCGTCGCTGGGGGTGTGTTTGCTCCCGTGTCACTCGATGCCATCAAGAAGATCAACGCGACCTCGTACGAGGTTCCGCGGTCGCTCGTGAAGGCGGTCACCGATAACCCCACCGTCCATGCCAAGGGCGCCCGAATGGTGCTACTGGTGACCCCGGGCAAGACCCGGGGTCTCAAGGTGTATGCGATCCAGTCCAACTCGCTGTTCGCGACCCTCGGTCTGATCAACGGCGACGTGCTGCTGTCCGTGAATGGCCTGTCGTTGAGCCAGGCCGACAAGGCCCTCGAGGTCTACAAGCAGCTCCGCGAGGCCGCGACCGTCAAGCTCGCCCTGCAGCGCGGCGGCAAGCCGATGACGCTCGAGTACCGCGTCAAATAGGCATGAAGCGACAGCACCACACAATGGCGGTGGTTTCACGTGCTCGGTGCTTGTTTATCCTCGTCGCCATTGCGATGGGGAACCGATCGCCGCCGCAACCACTCACGTTCGACGATCCCGATACCACCCGTGATGGCTAGTTCTTCGCGTTCGCCGACTTCAGCAGATGCGTCCGGATCAGCTCGTCGAGGTCGCCGTCGAGCACGCCCTCGACGTCGGAGGTCTTGAGCTCGGTGCGGTGATCGTTGACCTGCTGGTACGGGAACAGCACGTAGCTACGGATCTGCGAGCCCCACTCGATCTTGAGCTTGGACTTGGCATCCTCGGCGGCCTTGGCCTCGCGCTTGGCGAGCTCGAACTCGTAGAGCTTGGCGCGCAACAGCTTCATCGCCTTGGCCTTGTTCGAGTGCTGGCTGCGCTCGTTCTGGCACTGCACGACGATGCCGGTCGGGCCGTGCGTGATCCGCACCGCCGAGTCGGTCTTGTTGACGTGCTGGCCACCTGCTCCGCCGGCGCGATAGGTGTCGATCTTCAGATCGGCCTCGTTGATCTCGACCTCGATGTCGTCGTCGATATCCGGCGTCACGGTGACCGCGGCGAACGAGGTCTGGCGCCGTGCGTTCGCGTCGAACGGCGACACGCGTACCAACCGGTGCACGCCATTCTCGGCCTTCAGCAGACCGTAGGCGTATTCGCCCGCGACCGTGAACGTCGCGCCCTTGATGCCGGCCTCCTCGGCCGGGGTCTCGTCGAGCACCTCGACCTTCCAGCCCTTGCGCTCGCAGTAGCGGATCACCATGCGCATGAGCATCTGCGCCCAGTCGGACGCATCGACACCGCCGGCGCCAGAGCTGATCTGAACGATCGCACCGCCGCCATCGAGCTCGCCGGACAGCATCCGCCGGAACTCGATATCGTCGAGCGCCTTGCGGATCGCGGCGACCGCCGCCTCTGCTTCTTTGGCCGACGCCTCGTCGCTCGCCTCGTCCGCAAGGTCGAGCAACACCTCGGCATCCGAGAGCGTCCGGACCTGCGCGTCGTACGCGTTCACCACCTGCTCGAGCTGCTTCTTGTCGCGCAGCACGGCTTGCGCCTTCTTCTGATCGTCCCAGAACGTCGGCCGCGCGGCGATCGAGTCGAGCTCTTCGATCTTCAGGCGCTTCGCGTCGACGTCAAAGTAACCTCCGGAGCTCCGACACCTTCGTGCCGAGCTCCTTCAGCTGCGCCCGAACCGCGCGAACATCGACTGTCTCGATCGCCATGGCCTGCTGTTCTTACCCGTGACGCGGCCAGCGAACAAGTCGTTCCATGCCAACAACGGGGTCGCGATCGATCGAGGCTCGCCGCGGACGCGTGGTCCGGGCGCCAACGGAGCCTGCCGGTCAACGCGCCAACCGCAGCTGGACCAGGTTGTCGGAGCCGAGCGCGACGGGGTAGTCACCGGTGAAACATGCCGAGCAGTAGCCAGTGCCGCCACCAACCGCGGCCATCATGCCTTCGTGCGACAGGTACGCGAGCGAATCGCAGGTCACGTAGCGGCCGATCTCATCGATGGTGTGGGACGAAGCGAGCAGCTCGCTGCGGGTGGGCGTGTCGATGCCGTAGAAGCAGGGATGCGTGGTCGGGGGCGCGCTGATCCGCAGATGCACCTCGCGTGCACCAGCGCTGCGCAGCATCTTGACGATCTTGCGCGACGTGGTGCCACGAACGAGCGAGTCGTCGACAACCACCACGCGCTTGCCGTCGACCACCGAGCGGACCGGCGATAGCTTGAGCCGCACGCCGAAGTGGCGGATCGAATCCTGCGGCTCGATGAACGTGCGCCCGACGTAATGCGATCGGATCAGTCCCATCTCGAACGGGATGCCACTCTCCTTGGAATAGCCGATCGCCGCAGGCACACCGGAGTCCGGGACCGGAATCACCACGTCGCCATCGATCGCCGCTTCCTGGGCGAGCCTGCGGCCCATCTTCTCGCGCGCGCGGTACACCGACTTGCCGTTGAGCAGGCTGTCCGGCCGCGCGAAATAGACGTGCTCGAACACGCACACGGTGGGCGCCGTGCTCTCCGGCAGGCGCTGGCTGGTAACCCCGCCCTTCTCGACGATGACGATCTCGCCGGGATCGACCTCGCGGATGAACTCCGCTTCGATCAGATCGAACGCGCAGGTCTCCGATGACAGCACGATGGCGTCACCGTTGCGACCGTTCAACCGGCCCAGCACCAGCGGCCGGAACCCGTTGGGATCGCGAGCTCCGATCATCCGCTCGTCATTGGTGAGCAGGACCAGCGAATACGCGCCCCGGACCCGCCGCAGCGCGGCGATCAACTTGCCGACGATGTCCGGCTCCTTCGCGCGCGCCATCAGGTGAACGATCACCTCGGTATCGCTCGAGGTCTGAAAGATCGATCCCTGTGCCTCGAGCTCGGCACGTAGCTCGCTGGCGTTGACGAGGTTGCCGTTGTGGGCGATCGAGATCTGGCCGCCCGCGTACTCGAACAGGAACGGTTGCGCGTTGCGTAGCTCCGAGCTACCGGCCGTCGAATACCGCACGTGGCCGATCGCCGTGCGGCCCGGCAACTTGGCCAGCGTTTCGCGGTTGAACGCGTCCGACACCAGGCTCATGGCCACATGGCGTCGCAGCCTGCCGTCATCGACCGCGACGAGGCCCGCCGATTCCTGCCCGCGATGCTGGAGCGCGTGCAAGCCGAGGTACGCGATGTTGGAGGCCTCTTCGTGGCCGTGAATGCCGAACACGCCACACATGCCGCTCACTTACCACGAGGCGATGACCAGCCGAAGCGATTCGCTCGAACACCGTGATTTCGTTGTCCGGCGCTCCGCCCCTGGTGTTCGGAAACTTGTGGATCTTTTGGCCCTGGCTTACGTTTTGGCGTGCCCCGGCTGCTGTGGCGGGATGCTCAAGGCATCGAAGGATCGCTCGATCTGGCGGCGGCCGAGATCAAGGTGGGGCGTGCGATGGATTGCGCGATCCGCACCGATGACGCGATGGTCTCGCGCCACCACGCGCGCGTGTTCTGGGGCGGTGGCGGCTACGTGCTCGAGGATCTGTCGTCGGCCAATGGGGTGTTCTTCCAGGAACAGCGGATCCAGAGCCATCTGTTCAAGCACGGTGACGCCATCCGCTGCGGCAGCCTGTGGCTGCGGTTCGTCGACACCAACCAGCTGCTGATGAGCCCGTCGCCCCACCCGGCCGCTCCGGCCGTTCCCGGCGGCCCCTCCGGTCATCTCGCCGCGATGAACCCGGTGAACGCTGGACCGGCCCCGATCTCGACGCCGGCACCCACCGCGCCGACGCCAGGCGCCACGAGCGGCGATGCGGAGTCCGAGATCAAGGCATTGCGCCGTCGCATCGAGCAGCTCCAGGCCGAGCTCCGCGCGTTTCGCACCAACCGCTTCAACGCCGAGACCGCACGCCGGATGGAGGATCTCGACAACGAGCTCTCGATGCTGCAAGTCGAGCGCGACAGCCTCAAGCAGCGCATGGAGCGCGCCGAGCAGCAGCTGGTCACCGAGGGTGGCACCGCGAAGGTCAAACGGGCGCTGGAGATCGCGACGATCGCGGCGGAGACCGTCGGTTCGCTCAACGACCTGCTCTCGAGCCTGCGGATCGACGTGATGGCCGCGCAGGGCGAGTTCGATCAATACGCTCAGCATATCCCGCGCGCGAGCTTCGAGCTGATCCGGCAGTCGCTGCGCGATGCCGCGGGTCGCTGCGACGAGGCGCGCAGTTTGCTGCGCCGGTTGCGTGAAGTCGCAGAGTGAAGTCGTCGCGGAGTGACGTCGCGCAATGACCGTCGCGGATGAAGTCGCGCAATGACGTCGCGGATGAAGTCGCGCAATGACGTCGCGCAATGACGTCGCGGATGAAGTCGCGGATGAGGTCGCGGATGAAGTCGCGGAGTGAAATCGCAGAATAGCGACCCGCATCAGGCTCGCGTGCGGAATCGTCGCCGTCGGCGTTCGGGGCATTCCGGGCGTTCGGCGGGCCATTGGGGGCGGACTTTCGGTGATCTTGTGATCGTATCGACACCCCGTTACCCCGGAGGCATCTCTGCTGTTTCTCAAATCATTACAATCATTTGACGAGATACAGTTGTAATTTATCCGTTACATGCCCTCGACAACTGTCACCGGTTGATTACAATCGGACGATACATGGCGGAAATGGTCGGGTCCGCAGCTCCAACGAGGCTCCAGCGTCAGCCAGCGACGCGGGCACGCCGCCGTCGCGACGATCTATGGATCGCGTGTAGCGCGCTGGTCGCAGCGATGCTCGCCCTGCCGCTCGCACAGAACAGCTGGCACAGCCCAGAGGTCGCATCGGTGCTGGCGGTGTCTGCGACGGCAATGCTCGCGGGTCAGCGGTGGGCGATCGCACTGGTGGTGCTCGCCGAGCTGCTGCTCATTCCAACCGTGTTGCCCCGCGTGGTCATGGCCGATGCCGAGCTCGCCGTGCGAATCACCGCGTGCATCTCGATCGCATCGCTGATTCCGGGGGTCCTGGCGATGCGTCGTGCGGCCGCCGCGATGGTGCTGGTCACCGGCTGGCGTCGAACACCTGAAACCGTCCGACGGTTTCATCTCGGCCTGCTCGGCACCGCGGCGCTCGTCGTGATCCTGCCGATGCTCTGATCGACGTCGCGCCGCTGGTTCCCGGGCATCGCGGCGTGTCCGAGCCACGGACAGTGTCAACGACCACGGTGGTGGTCACATCCGCCGCGCGGCTGAGACTCTACGCGCGATCCAGGAACACCCGCGCGGATCGGACCTGCGCGATCAGGCGTGCGCCCGGCGCGATCCCGTGGATCTCGAGCTCGTGAAATGGCAGCTCGGCGGTCAGCTCTCCATGCGCATCGCTGCGGACCACCACGCGTGCCGCCACACCGACGCGGCGGATCCGATCGACCTCGACGCCGAGCTGCGGGCCGTCCGCCGGATCGCGACGCAGCACGAGATCGTGGCCGCGAACATACGCGCGCGCCGCCCCCTGCCCGTTCCCGTCCCATGGCAGCACCAGCTCCCCGAACACCGCCCGTGCGCCCCTCACCTCACCGCGGAGCACGTTGGCGCCGCCGAGGAAATCCATCACGAAACCGTTCGCCGGATGATCGAAGACCTCGGTCGGGCTCCCGACCTGCTCGATGTGGCCATGATTCATCACCACGATCCGATCTGCGACCTCGAGGGCCTCTTCCTGATCGTGGGTCACGAATACCGACGTGAGGTGGAGCTCGTCGTGCAACCGCCGGAGCCAGCGGCGCAGATCGGCGCGAACGCGTGCGTCGAGCGCACCAAACGGCTCGTCGAGCAACAGCACGCTGGGCTCGGGCGCGAGTGCACGTGCGAGCGCGACCCGCTGGCGCTGACCACCCGACAGCTGGCGCGGATAGCGGTCACCGAGCCCATCGAGCTGAACGCGACCGATCAGCTCGCGCACCCGGCTCTCGATCGCTGGCTTCGCGACCCGGCGCACGCTCAAGCCGAACGCGATGTTGTCGGCGACCGTCATGTGCTCGAACAGCGCGTATTCCTGGAACACGAACCCGACGCGGCGCTGCTGAATGGGTCGATCGGTGACATCGGTATCGCCGAATCGCACTCGCCCGCGATCCGGGGCGTCGATTCCCGCGATGATCCGTAGCAGCGTGGTCTTGCCGGACCCTGAAGGCCCCAGCAACGCGACCAGCTCGCCGGACGCGATCGCGATCGACACGTCCTCGAGGGCGGGATATTCGCCGAACGCTCGGTAGATGTGATCCCCGGATACCTGCATATGTCACCTCGCTCCACGCGGCACGCCGCGCGTCACGCGCCATTCGATCGCACTCTTGATCGCCAGCGTGCCGAGCGCGATCGCGATCAGGATCGTCGCCACCGCGAATGCCGCCTGGTACTGAAAATCGTTGTAGAGGATCTCGATCTGCAGCGGCAGGGTGTTGGTCTCACCGCGGATGTGACCAGACACCACCGATACCGCACCGAACTCGCCGACCGCCCGCGCCGTGCACAAGATTCCACCGTAGACCAGCGGCCAGCGCAGGTTGGGCAGCGTCACCCGCCATAGCGTCTGTAGCCACGACGCGCCGAGGGTCAGCGCCGCGAGCTCCTGCTCCGGGCCACGGGCTTCGAGCGCGGGGATCAGCTCGCGGGCGACGAACGGAACCGTGACGAACGTGGTGACCAGGATGATCGACGGCACCGCGAAGATCACCTGCAGGTCGTGCGCTGCCAGCCATGGCCCGAACCAGCCGCGCGCACCGAACATCAGGACGAACAACATGCCCGCGATCACCGGCGATACCGCAAACGGAAGGTCGATGATCGTCACGAGCAAGCGCTTGCCGGGGAACTGAAACCTCGTGATCGCCCATGCCGCTGCGAGCCCGAACGCGATGTTCACCGGCACCGCCACCGCCGCGGCGATCAGCGTCAGCCGCAGGGCCGATCGGGTCTCCGCGTCAGCGAGCGCCGACAGGTACGCGATGACCCCGCGGCTGAATGCCGTGACCATCACGGTGACCAGCGGAATGACCAGGAACGTCGCCACAAAGCCGAGCGCGAGCGCGATCAGCGTGCGGCGAACCCAGGCCGGTTCGGTCCGCGCACGACCGGTGGCCGGCGCGCTCACTCGATCTCCTTACGAGCGGCGGCGATCGCCGCGGGCACGGGGGCCATCGGGAGCACCAGCTCCGTGTTCGGCGGGCGACGGCGAATCGTCGGAATCGAACGCCGGCTCGCACGCCACGTCATGCCGTTGATCGCGATCAGGAGCGCGAACGAGGCCGTCAACATGACCAGCGCGAGCGCGGTGGCGCCCGCATAGTCGAACTGCTCGAGCTTGGTCATGATCAACAGCGGTGTGATCTCGGTCTTCATCGGCATGTTGCCGGACATGAACACCACGGAGCCGTACTCGCCCAAGGCACGCGCGAACGCGAGCGCAAACCCGGTCACGATCGCCGGGCGTAGCGCCGGCACGATCACACGCCAGAACGTCTGCCAGCGGTTCGCCCCGAGCGTGGCCGCGACTTCCTCGAGGCGTGGATCCAGCGTCTCGAGCACGGGCTGAACGGTGCGCACGACGAACGGCAACCCGATGAACGTCAGCGCGATGACCACGCCCAGCCGCGAATACGCGCCTTCGATCCCCAGCGCGTGAAGATGTCGGCCCAGGATTCCCGTCGGGCCCCAGGTCGCGGTCAGCGCGATGCCAGCCACCGCCGTCGGCAAGGCGAATGGCAGATCGACCATTCCGTCGACGAGCTTGCGTCCCACGAACCGATACCGGACGAGCACCCACGCAACGATCACGCCGAACACGACGTTGATCGCCGCTGCCATCAGCGATGCGCCAATGCTGAGCGCAAACGACGCGAGCGCACGGTCGGAGCTGATCGTGCGCCAGAGCTGCTCCAGCGTGAGGGACGACGTCGCGACGACCACGGTCGAGAGTGGGAGCACCACCAGCAGCCCCAGGTAGGTCAGCGTGATCCCGAGGCTGAGCCCGAATCCCGGAAGTGGACCTCGGCTCCTCATCCTAGTAGATCGCGTCGAAGGTGCCGCCATCGGCGAAGTGGCTCGCCTGAGCCGCCGGCCAGCCACCAAACGCTTCGATCGAGACCAGCTCGAGCGCGGGCAGGTCCCGCCCGCGACTGACCGTCGCCGACACCGGGCGGTAGTGGTGCTCGGCGACGATGTGCTGCGCCTGGTCCGAGTACAAGAATTCGACGTACGACCTCGCGACGTCACTCGTGCCATGGCGGGCAGCCACCGCATCGACCACCGCAACCGGAGGTTCGGCCAGGATGCTGATCGACGGCACCACGATCTCGAATTCGCCCGCGCTGCGCTCGAGCACCAGATGCGCCTCGTTCTCCCAGGTCAGCAACACGTCGCCGAGCCCGCGCTCGGTGAACGTGGTGGTCGATGCCCGTGCCCCCGAATCGAGGACCTTGACGTTGCGATAGAGCTGCGCGACGAAACCGCGCGCGGCCTGGTCGCCCACGGTGCGCTGCGCATACGCCCACGCAGCGAGGTATGCCCAGCGCGCGCCGCCCGAGGTCTTGGGATTTGGAGCGATCACGGCGATCCCCGGGTTCACCAGATCGTCCCAGTCGGTGATCGCCTTCGGGTTGCCGCTACGGACCAGGAACACCACCGTCGAGCGGTACGGAGCGGAACGTTCGGGCAGCCGAGTTTCCCAGTCCGCACCGATCAGCCGGGTGTTCGCGATCGCGGTGACGTCGTGTGCCAACCCGAGACTGACCACATCAGCTTCGAGCCCATCGATCACCGAGCGAGCTTGCTTGCCTGAGCCACCATGCGACTGCTTGATGCGCACCGTGATTCCCGTACGCGCCTTGTAGGCCGCGACGAACGCGGGATTGAGATCGTCATACAGCTCTCGGGTCGCGTCATACGACACGTTGAGGAGCTCGACGCCTTCGGGGTCACCGCAACCGATCGCGAGCACGCAGATCGCGATCAGGCAGCCGGCGGGGATCGAGCGTCTCGTGCGTGCGGTCGCCACTGTACGGGCGTGTGCACGGCGTGAGCCACGTCCAAGTCATTGAGATCACTGCGAGGTACCACCCATATGTTGCACGATATTTCGTGTCTCTCACGAGATCTCGTATCACCCATGATATATCGTGACGATCATGGCCACGGCAAGCCGACTCTGGCGGGAAGCTTCGCTCGCGACCGAGGTCGATGGCTTCCTCGCGCGCACGGGGCCCGGGATCCTCGAAGAGCTGGACGCGACGGCCTTGGTCGTCCGCGAGCTCGATCGCGACCACCAGTCACTCGACACGGTGGCGGCGATCCGCCGCGGGGCCGTCGGGGTGGCGCACCCTGCCCGGCCGCGAAGCGAGCTGACCACCGCCGCGGTGACGCGGATCGCGCAGTGGCTCGAGCATGGCGCGGCCGAGCACGCCGGGCCGCGCAATGCCTCGAGCGTCGCGCGCGATCTGCTGCGCGGAGTCGGCGACGCGGCTGACAGCGAGTGGTGGCTCGTGCCCCTGGTCGCGCACTCCGCGACGCTCGGGGCACTGATGGTGGCCGGCGCGCGGATCGACGAGCGCAGGCTGGCCTCGATCAGCGAGCCGATCGCAGCCGTGCTTGCGACGGCGCAGGCGCGGCGCGAGCTGACGCAGCTGCGCGAGGCCGCAGAGGCCGACAAGGCGGCTGCACTTGCGCGGCTCCATCTGCGCGACATCGGCGCGGCGATCGTCGGTGCCGATGCGGGGCTACGCGATGTCATGCGCCAGGTCGAGCAGGTCGCGCCGACGACGACGCCGGTGCTGCTACTCGGTGAGACCGGGTCGGGCAAAGAAGTGGTGGCGCGCGCGGTGCACGAGCGCTCGGGCCGTGGCCATGGTCCGATCCTCCGCGTCAATTGCGGCGCGATTCCGCCGGAGCTGATCGACTCCGAGCTGTTCGGTCACGAGCGGGGCAGCTTCACCGGCGCGGCCACGCAACGACGCGGTTGGTTCGAACGTGCCGACGGAGGCACGCTGTTTCTCGACGAGATCGGTGAGCTTCCGCTCGCAGCGCAGGTCCGGCTGCTCCGGGTGGTCCAGGACGGGGTGTTCGAGCGCGTCGGCGGCACGCGCGCGCTGCACGTCGATGTCCGGATCGTCGCGGCGACGCACCGCGATCTCGGCGCGATGGTGGCGGCGAAGCAGTTTCGCGAGGACCTGTGGTACCGGATCAACGTGTTCGTGATCGAGCTGCCGCCGTTGCGGGCGCGACAGGCCGACATCCCGGCGCTCGCGGATCACTTTGCAGCACGTGCGGGCCAGCGGTTCGGCGCGGTCGGCCTCGCCGTGTCGCCCGAAGAGATCGAGCTACTGTGCAGCTACGACTGGCCCGGCAACGTGCGCGAGCTCGCAGCGGTGATCGAGCGCGCGGCGATCCTCGGGGAGGGAAAGCGGCTCGACGTTGCCCGTGCACTCGGAGTTCAGCCTGTACCGCGGCCGGCCGGCTCGGCGCCGCGGGGGGCGTTCCCGACGCTCGACGAGGCGATGCGCGATCATATCGAGCATGCGCTTGCGCGGTGTCGGGGACAGATCGACGGCCCGAATGGAGCCGCGCGGCTCCTCGCGATCCACCCGAACACGCTGCGCTCGCGGATGCAGAAGTTGGGGGTACGGCGTACCAAGCCGTGAGTCGAACCGGCTGGGCGGCCTTCGGACGCATCGATCCAGACGTTGCGCGGTTCGCGCGCCGGTGAGCGATGTCTCAGGCAGCCGCCGGTGCTGCGAACTGGGCGTGATAGAGCGCGTGATACGCGCCGCCGGCAGCGAGCAGCTGGTCGTGCGTGCCCTGCTCGACGATCGCGCCCTTGTCCATGACCAGGATCAGGTCGGCATCGCGGATCGTCGACAGCCGGTGCGCGATCACGAAGCTGGTCCGGCTCGCGCGCAACGTGGCCATCGCGTGCTGGACCAGCACCTCGGTGCGCGTATCGACCGACGAGGTCGCCTCATCGAGGATCAGCAGTGACGGGTCGGCAAGGAATGCCCGCGCGATCGTGATCAACTGTTTCTCGCCGACGCTGAGGTTGCTGCTGTCCTCATCGATCACGGTGTCGTAGCCGTCGGGGAGCGCTCGTACGAAGCGGTCGACATACGTCGCCGTGGCCGCCGCGACCAGCTGCTCGTCGGTTGCGGTGGGCTTGCCGTACCGGATGTTGTCGCGGATCGTCCCCGAGAACAGCCAGGTGTCCTGGAGCACCATGCCGATCCGTGCGCGCACGTCGTGGCGGGACAGGGTCGCGATGTCGACGCGGTCGAGCAGGATCCGGCCGCGATCGAGGTCATAGAACCGCAACAACAGGTTTACCAGCGTGGTCTTGCCGGCTCCCGTCGGGCCGACGATCGCGATGGTCTGCCCCGGCAACGCGGCCAGCGAGAGGTTCGAGATCAGTGGCTGGTCGGGCTTGTAGCGGAAGCTGACGTCCTCGAAGCGAACCTCGCCGCGCGCCGGCAGTGGCAGTGCCCGCGTCGCACGGTCGGGTGTCTGATCGGGAGCGTCGAGCAGCTCGAACACGCGCTCGGCCGAGGCAACGCCCGACTGCAGCACGTTGGCGACCGAGGCGAGCTGGCTGAGCTGCTGGGTGAACTGCCGCGAGTACTGGATGAACGCCTGGACGCCGCCGAGTAACATCTTGCCGGTCGCGACCCGGAGCCCGCCGACCACCGCGATCGCGACGTAGTTGAGGTTTCCGACGAAGCCGATCGCCGGCATGATCGTGCTGGACACGAATTGCGCGCGGAAGCTCGCGTCGAACAGCTCGTCGTTCTTGGCGCGGAATCGCTGCTCGACCTGGGCGCGGCGGCCGAACACCTTGACCAGCGCGTGCCCGGTGAACGCCTCCTCGATCTGTCCATTGAGCGCGCCAACGTGCTTCCACTGCGCGACGAACTCGCGCTGCGCGCGCTTGCCGATCTTGGCGGTGACCACCACCGAGACCGGCACCGTGGCGATCGCGATCAGCGCGAGCAACGGCGAGATCACGATCAGCATCACCAGGATGCCGAGCCCGGTGAGCAGCGACACCAGCATCTGGCTCAGGACCTGCTGGAGCCCCATCGCGACGTTGTCGATGTCGTTGGTGACCCGGCTGAGCAGCTCGCCGTGCGGCTGGCCGTCGAAGTACGAGAGCGGTACACGCATCAGCTTGGCTTCGACGTCGCTGCGCAACGCTCGCACGGTTCGCTGGACCACGTGATTGAGGATGTATCCCTGCAGCCACGCGAATACCGACGCCGCGAAGTACAGCGCAACGACGACCAAAAGCACGCTTGCCAGCGCATGGGTGTCGATCCCCTGGCCGGGTTGCACGTCCATCGCATCGACCAGATCTGCGGTCCGCGAGTTGCCGCTGGCACGCAGCGCGGCGACTGCCTGATCGTGGGTCTGTCCCGCCGGCAACCTACTTCCGAAGTAGCCGGCGAAGATGATGTCGGTGCCGCGGCCGAGCAGCTTGGGCCCGCTCACCGAAAACCCCACGCTGATCACCGCGAGGACGATCACCGCGGCGATCAACCGGCGGTGCGGTGCGAGCCTGCCGAGCAATCGGCGCGCCGACGCGCCGAACGTCTTTGGTTTTTGCGGCGGGCCAAATCCACCACCAAACGGACCGCGCATGATCGGGCGCGGTGCGCTCGACGGTGCAGCCGGTGGGCCGGCGGGACGCTGCGCCGTCATGCTGCGACCTCGTGGGCCTCGCTCTGAGAGGTGACGATCTCGGCGTAGGTGGCGCAGCTCATCAGCAGCTCGTCGTGCCGGCCGCACCCGACGATCCGCCCGCTGTCGAGCACGATGATCTGCGCAGCATCTCGGATGCTAGCGACCCGCTGAGCCACCACGATCATCGTCGCGGCTCGCGCCCGATCCGAGAGCGCCGCGCGTAACCGCGCCTCGGTGGCGAGGTCGAGCGCAGAAAATGCATCATCGAACAGCAGCACGGCAGGATCGCGAAGCAGCGCGCGTGCGATCGCGATGCGCTGGCGCTGGCCCCCGGATAGGTTGGTTCCACCTTGCGCGACGGGGCTGTCGAGCCGCTGCGGTAGCTCGGTCACGAACGGCTTAGCCTGCGCGATCTCGAGCGCTGCCCACAGCTCGTCTTCGGTGGCGTCGGGCTTGCCGAACCGCAAGTTGCTGGCAATCGTCCCCAAGAACAGAAATGATCGCTGCGGCACCACGCCGATTCGCGCCCATAGCTCCTCGGGGTCGCGCTCGCGAATGTCCACGTCATCGACGAGCACGGTTCCCGCCGTCGGATCGCTCAGCCGCGGGATCAGCTCGAGTAGCGTGGTCTTGCCAGCGCCGGTCGAGCCGATGATCGCGGTGACCTCGCCGGGGCGCGCCACCAACGAGATCTCCGACAGCACCGGGGCAGCCGCACCGGGATAGCGATACTCGACGCCGCGGAGCTCGACGGCGCCGGTCAAACGGCTTGGCCGGATCGGCGTCGTGGGTGGAGCGACGGCGGGGGCGAGATCGAGGACTTCGCCGATCCGCTCCGCGCACACCGACGCGCGCGGGATGATCACCGCGAGGAACGTCGTCATCATCACGGCGACCAGGATCTGCATGAGGTAGCTGAGGTACGCGATCAACGCGCCGATCTCGAGCGACCCCGCGGTCAGTCGCTGGCTACCAAACCAGAGCACGGCCACGCTCGACATGTTGAACACCAGGATCAACGTCGGGAACATCAGGGCCTGCAGCTTGCCGACGTGCAGGGCGATCGAGGTCAACTCGTCGTTCGCAACCTCGAACCGCCGAGCCTCGATCGGCTCGCGAACAAACGCGCGAACCACGCGCATCCCGGTGATCTGTTCGCGCAGCACGCGGGTGACTGCATCGATCTTCGGCTGCATCGTGCGAAACCGCGGGACCATCTTGATGATGATCAGGCCCAGGCTGCCGGCGAGCACCGGGATGCAGACCAGCAGCAAGCGCGACAGCGCGAGATCTTCGTGCAGTGCCATCACGATGCCGCCGACACACATGATCGGCGCGAACAGAAACATCGTGACCGTCATCAGCACCAGCATCTGCACCTGCTGCACGTCGTTGGTCGTTCGCGTGATCAGCGACGGGGCACCGATACTGCCGACCTCGCGCGCGGACAGCTGTCCGACGTGATGCACCACGGCGGTGCGCAGATCGCGGCCGTACGCCATCGCGATCCGAGCCCCCACGTACACGCTCGCGATCGAGCACGCGATCTGCGCGGCTGCCACCGCGAGCATGATCCCGCCCATCTCGAGCACATACGTGGTGTCACCTCGCGACACGCCCCGATCGATGATGTCGCCGTTGAGGCTCGGCAGGTACAGCATCGCGATCGTGCTGAACAACTGCAACACGACGACGGCGGCCAGCGAGCGTCGATATGGCGCCAGGTAGGTACGGAGCAGGCGCAGTAACATCAGGAAGCGCTCCCAGGCGCGGATTGTAGTCGGTTGCTCGCCGGTGGCCAGCCGTGCGGGCGACTAAGGGCCCGCGAAAGGATAACTCGCTCGCCCTCGCGGCCGATTCATCGCCGGGGGCTTCGTTGCTCGTCGGTCACGTACCGACGGGTATGCTCCCTCGTCGCGCCTCGCCCGCGGGGCGCCTCGGCCGCGATCATCGATCGATGTATCCATCCGCCGGCCCTGACCTCACGCGCACAGCGCTTCGAGCCACGCCTCGCCGGGCGATCGGCGGATCACGCCGCCGAGATCGAACAGGGCGAGCTCCTCGACACCCGCGGCCCGGCACACTGCGACGTCGCGCGCGAGCTCCGACACGTCGCGATACGACGGCTCGTCGCCGAACGCCCCCGGAGCGACGGTGCCCAGACACAACCCCGCGCGATCACCGAATCGCCAGCGGGTCAGCTGCGCACAGCGTCGTAACAGCCACTCGGCGCGCCGCCGATCGATCAGACCGTGCGACCAGCCCTCGAACAGCGACGAGTACGCCATCACGTGGTGGCAATCGACCTCGAGCTCGGTGACCGGCGTACCGAACAGCCGCTGCAGCCACTCGCCACGAAGCTCGATCGGCAGCGTGGGTAACACCGCCGTGGTGACGCGCCGGGCTGCCCGCCAGCGCCGCGTCGCTGCCGCATATGCATCGCGCGATGCACGGTACGTGATCGGCGACGGCGTCTGGCGCCAGGTCGGCTTGCGGTGCTTCCATTGATCGAGCACGTGAAACGGCGGCTCCAGGTCGATCACCAGCTCGTCAGCGGATGGCGCGGCGGCGACCAGCCGATCCGCGAACGCGATGAACGCGGCGCACGATGCGCTGCTCGCCCAGCGGCCATGTTCATCGGCGATCATCGGCCACAACCCGACGAACACGCCCTGCCCCTGGAACCGCTTCACGAGCTCGGACACCAGCGCCAGCTGCCACGGCCGAACCGCGAGCAGCAGGTCGACGCGATAGCGCGCGAGCAGCGCGGCAATCTCCGGATGCGCGAGCTCGTCATATGACAGCGTTTCACACCACACGCGCCGGCGCATGAGTGGATAGTATCGCTCGCGATGAAGGTTCTCTATGGCGTCACGGGAGAGGGGATGGGCCACGCGATGCGATCGCGCGTCGTGATCGAGCACCTGCTGGCCGCCGGCCACACGCTCGAGATCATGGCTTCGGGGCGCGCGGCCGAGTTTCTGGGCAAGCGATTCGAGGGCGTGCGAACGATCCATGGCTTCCACATGATCCTGGAGGAGAACCGGGTCCGGCGCGGCAGGACGCTGTGGTCGAACGTCGTCAAGGGCTTGCTCGGCGTGCCGCGCAACATCGCCGCGTACTTCAAGCAGATCGAAGGCCATGAGCCCGATGTCGTGATCAGCGACTTCGAGTCATGGGCATATCTGTACGGCACCACGCACCGGCTGCCGATCCTGTCGATCGACAACATGCAGGTGATCGATCGCTGCGAGCTTCCCGAGGACATCGTCGCCGACAACCGCGTCGCCTTCGAGGTGACGAAGGCGTTCGTGACCGCGAAGCTGCCGGGCTGCGACGCGTACTTCATCACGACGTTCTTCCGCCCGCCGGTGCGCAAGCCCCACACCTATCTGTTCCCGCCGATCCTGCGGCCCGAGATCCTCGCCGCGCGCGCGACGGCCGGTGACCACCTCGTGATCTATCAAGGCGCGGGGGCCAATGAACCGCTCGAAGCGGCCCTCGCGGCCACCGGGATCGAATGCCGCATCTACGGCATGCGTCGGGGAGCGACCGACGAGCTCCGGGAAGGCTCGCTGCGGTTCATGCCGTTCAGCGAGGCGGGATTCATCTCCGATCTCGCGAGCTGCCGAGGCGTCGTTGCCGCGGCCGGGTTCACGCTGATGGGCGAAGCGGTTTATCTCCACAAGCCGATGCTCGCGGTTCCACTGGAGAACCAGTTCGAGCAGATGCTCAACGCGCGGTATCTCGAGCGTGAGGGGTTCGGCATGTGGGCCGAGAGCTTCGAGGATACCGCCGCGATTCCGCGCTTCCTGGAGCGCATCCCCGATTTCGAGCGCGCGGTGGCCGGATACCAGCAGGATGGCAATCAGGAGCTGCTCGCCGCGGTGGATGCGTTTCTGCAACGCGCGGCCAGCGAGCCGCGATGAGCATGCTCCACCGTGCCCACATCGTGGCACTGCTGACAGGTTTGGGGTGCGGGCGTATTGGGTTCGACCCCACGGGATCCGATGGCGGAGACACCGCTGGCGGAGCTGGCGAGACGTGCGCATCGGCGCTCGAGATCGACCTTGCTCGTGGCCCGGTGACGGTGGACTTCACCACGCTCGGCGCCTCGGATGATTACGCGACACCCGGGTGCTGCGAGGGCGTCCCCGAGGTCGTGTTTCGCGTGAGAAACCCTACGCCATTGATCGACGTCGGCTGCACCGCAGGGGGCGGCACGTACATGTTGTTCTACGCGTCACCCGGTCAATGCCCGACAACCGGGGTCAGCTGCTCCGGCGGCAACTGCTTCGCCGGCAATTCCGGCACATACGACGCCGTTGATGGCGCGTACTTCGCCGTCTGCCGGGATCCCGCAGCTGGTCCAGCGACGATGACGTTTGCGAACCACTGAGCCATCGCACGGCGGCATGACCGATGCAGCTCATCGTTGCAGAACACAAGGAGCACGTCATGCGTGAATCGAACAGCTCGAATACGGTCGCAGACATTGCGTGGATCGTCGCCGCGATCGGCGCGTTGAACTGGGGATTGATCGGCTTCTTCAACTGGAATCTCGTCGATGCGATCTTCGGAGGCGGTTCGCGCGAGGCTACGAGCGCAGGCAGCCGCATCATCTACGCGTTGGTGGGAATCTGCGCGATCATCGGCCTGGTGTACTTGCCACGGATGAGAGTGCACCGGACGAAGCACGAACATACGCTCGCAACATGATGAGCGCCGAGCGCGCAGGGCGCGCGCTCGCTCGGCTCATGGAGAGCGAACGCAAGCCGGGTGACAGGTCACGCTGAGCGGCTCGGTGGCCGGCATCGACACGTAAATTCTGCCCGCGGCGCCGCCGCCGCCTCCCGCATTGACTGCGGCGGTACCCGACTGCGGCCGACCGCCCTTGGTCGGCCCATCGATGGATCCTCCGGCCCCGCCGTTTCCACCGTAGCTCGATGCGGAGCCCCCGGCGGCCGGGCCACCGATCCGCGGCCCATCATCGCCATGATCTCCGTTGGCAGGGAGGATGTTGTCGCTGCCTTCGCCACCACCCCCTCCGTTCGCGGAGATCGCACCGGCGCCGAGGACCGCCCCCGCCTCGAGATAGATCGCACCACCGGCGCCGCCACCGCCGCCCGAGCCGGCGGCGCCGCTACATGCTCTGCCGCCGCGCCCGCCGCCACCCCCGGCCGAGATCACGCCGTCGAGGACGATCGTACGTGCGGTGATCTGGATCGCTCCACCGCCTGCTCCGCCGAGCGCGCATGGCAATGCTCCACCTGCGAGCCCGGCACCGCCGCCGGATCCGCCGACAAGCGTGGAGATCTGCGGGTCGCCGATCGCGAGGCCACCGGCCGCACCGCCGACCGCCCCGGTCTCTCCGCCATCGCCGCCATCACCCCCTGCGGTCGCGAATCCAGCGCCACCAGCGCCACTATCGTCGTTTCCAACCTGTACGCCGTTGCTACCTGCACCGTCGCCCGCGCCGGGGTCAAACCCGCCCGCCCCTGGCGTCGTACCTAACGCACCGGCATCGATCGCATCGCTGATCGTCACCGTGCCGGCTGCCGCGATCACCAGACCTCGGGTGCCGATCACACGAAGTTCGGCCTCGACCGAGAGGTCTCGAACATCGAGGATCGCCAGCTCGCCGATCGCGGGCTGAGAGGCCAGCGCGAAACGAACGCCCATCGGGCACGGTGGTGACGCGGTCATCGTCGTCGTATCGATGGTTGTCGGCTCGGTGATCGCCCAGTCACCGGCACCGGCGAGCATTCCGACATCGGCCGGATCGACATGCGTCACGCTGGGCAACAGCGTCGGGCCGTCCGGCTCGATCGGATCGGCATCGATCGTCACAAACGGGTCTGCGTAGCACCGGCTATCCGCCTCGCACCGTTGCCCGGTCGGGCATGCTCCGCCGGGACCACAGGGCAGTCCCTGCTGCGGCGCAGGCGAGTAACACGCGACGACCGAGGCCGCCGTTGTCACCACGACCCACGCTGACTTCATCCATTCCATCATAGAGGTTCGCGTCGCCGCCTCAAGACATCATGGCGTGTGTGCTCGAGTGCGCGACGTGCGATGACGCGATTCGGTCGCTCTTCGTCGGTGTCCGACTGCAAGTACCAGTTAGGAGTCGCGCACCTCCCAGCCATTGAGCATGGTGTGCAAGAAGCGTTCAGCTCGACCGTCGTTTCTCGGCCGTCAACGCCGACACCGATCGACGAACACCCGCCAGCCTCGCCCGCGTCGGGCGCGGCGCCGATATCACGGCGATCACCGCCGCCGAGAACCGGTCTCGCCTGGATCGCTCCGACCGTGCGGATCAATACGCGAGCACCAAGCCGAGCGCCTTGTCGCTCGCGGCGCTCTGGTGCTGGACCAGGAACGTCTCGCATCGTTGATCCGCGGACGCGAGGTAGCGAGCGAAGTGACAGGACATCAAGTTGCGCTCCCACACGTTCGGTGCGTGCGGGTCGTACGCGTTGTAGTGCGCGATCGCTGCGTCGATGTAGTCCTGGCGCCCGAGCAGCTCACCGGCGCGCAGCAGGTACCAGGTCTCGATGCTGTTATGGACGTCCCATCGCCCGCCGGTCGGGAAATAGCTCGGATCCCACACGCTCAGGTAGCTGTAGTTCTCGTGATCGTGGATCTCCGTGAAGTGGTACTCGGCCGCCGCCACCGCCGCAACCCGCGTAGCGGGGTCGGGAAAATAGCGATCGAGCACGAGCCCGCCGAGTGCCATCTCCATGTTGGTGTTCTTCACACCGCGATGGCGATCGTTGAGATGATCGGAATACACGAAGTATCCGCAGCTCGCGCACCCCGGCGGCGCGATGTACGCGGTCGCGAGATAGTGGTTCATCGCCCGCACGGCCGCGTCCCGATACGGCGTCGGCTCACCGATCAGGGACGCGGCTTCTGCAAGCGCGAGGATCGCCGTGCCAGTTTGGTAGGCGTACACCGTGTTCGCTGGATTGAGGCTGCCGTCTTGATACGCGTCCCACGCAGCAGGACCGCCCCAGCCAACGCCTTGCCACGCCGGCATGTGATCGACGAGCCAGGTCGCGGCGTATCGCAGGTGCTCGAGGTACTCGGCGCGGAGCTCCGGCGCGAAGCCCGCTCCGTCGACGGCTCGCCGGTAGGCCGCCGCGACGGCGATCGCCTCGTAGGCTGCCGTCGATGGATTCCACTCACCCGCGGGCTCGTGCAGGTGCATGCGGTAATACTGCGCGAACAATGACTCGCGACGGTCGAGCGCACGCAGCGGAACGCCGCCGAGCATCGTGACCGTGAACGTCGAGGGCGAGAGGTCGGCTTCTCGAACGGCGAGATACATCACGCCGGTGTGAAGCACCGCGGTTTCCAGGGTCGCGATTGTCGCGCTCGAGCCCGGATCGCTGCTCGCGACCAGGTTTCCGGTCGCATCGACGAGAAACGCCAGGGGTGTGCCGGCGGTAGCTTCGATCGTGAACGACAGCGAGTCGGACTCGGCGACCCGAAGCTGCAGCGCGCGATAGCGCGGCGCATCCGTGTACTCGACGATGGCGGTCTCGCCGTCGCGCAGCGTATTGACGATCTTCCAGCTCGTGACGAAGTCGCCCGAACCATCTGCCTTACCGCCGAAGCCATCCACCGGCGCGCCCCCGCTCGGGCTCACAGGTTCGGCGCATCCCGCCACCGCGCCGGACACCAACACCGCGACTCCGAGGCTCGATTTCCGCATCACGGCGCCTGTAGCTCGCGGTCTCGATGGCCGTCAAGATGACCTTCAAGCGCATTCGCTCACCGCGGCGGGTGGACACCGGCGCACACGGACAGCGCGTGATCCAGTTCACGCGGATCGCGCGCTCATGCCGGGCGACGGACCCTGCGAACGAGCAGCACCCCACCCGCAATCAACACGGCCCAGATCCAGATGAGCCCAGCGATCGCGATCACGCGTCGATCGCCGGAGTGTTGGTTCACGGCAGCCCTGGCCAGGACGTCTTGCCGGGGCCGCCCCGGTCAGCCAGTCACCCAGGTGCGCGCGTTGTGAAACATCTGCATCCACGGGCTGTACTCGCCCCATTCCGGGGGATGCCACGACAGCTGCGCCGTGCGGAATACGCGCTCGGGGTGCGGCATCATGATCGTCAGTCGACCGTCGGCGGTGGTGAGCGCCGCGACGCCTCCCGGTGAGCCGTTGGGGTTCGCCGGATACGACGCGGCCACGGCGCCGCGCCCGTCGACGTAGCGCGCGGCGACCAGACCCGCGCGTTCGATCGCCGCGAGCTGATCCGCGGTGAGCTCCGCCCTGCCCTCGCCGTGCGCACTGGCAACCGGGATCCGCGATCCGGCCATGCCTCGGAAGAAGATCGACGGACTGTCGGCAATTCCAAGCATCACGACGCGTGCCTCGAACTGCTCGGACCGATTGCGGACGAACCGCGGCCAGCTGGCCGCTCCAGGGAGCTGATCGGCCAGGTCGGCGAACATCTGGCAGCCGTTGCACACGCCGAGCACGAAGGTGTCCGCACGTTCGACGAATCGCGCGAGTGCATCGTGTGCCCTCGCGTTGTGGCGGAACGTCGCTGCCCACCCGCGGCCGGCGCCGAGGACATCGCCAAACGAGAACCCGCCGCACGCAACGGCGCCGCGAAATCCTGTCAGGTCGACCCGGCCCTCGATCAGATCGGTCATGTGGACGTCGACCGCCTCGAAACCCGCCGCCGTGAACGCGGCGGCCATCTCGATCTGCCCGTTGACACCTTGCTCGCGCAGGATCGCCACCCGCGGTGCCGGTCCGCCGCGAAGCACGGCTGGCGCGAGCTCGAACGTGAGCTCCACGGTCAGCCCGACGGCCTGCGGATCGAGGCGAGCGGCATGCTCTTCGCCAGCGCACGTCGGGTCATCGCGCCGCATCGCGATCTGGTGGCTGACGTGCGACCAGCGCGCCCGCAGGGCGGTGCGCGTCGCATCGATGACCGTTCGGCCGGCGTGCATCACCACGACGCGATCTCCGATCGCGGCGCGTCCGATCGCATGGACCTGCGCACCTGCCGCGACCAGCGCTGCCCGCACGTCCGCAACATCGCCGGCGGCGACCTCGATCACCGCGCCGAGCTCCTCGGAAAACAGCGCGGCGATCGGATCGGAGTGCACGCTCGTGACGTCGAGCTCGAGGCCGACTCCGGCGGCGAACGCCATCTCGAGCGCCGTCACGATCAATCCGCCATCGGAGCGATCGTGGTAGGCGGTCAGCTTGCCATCGCCAACCAGCGACTGAAGCTGCACGAAGCTACGCGCGAGCACGCTGGGGTCGTCGAGATCGGGGCTATGATCGCCGACCTGCGCGAAGACCTGCGCGAGTGCCGAGCCACCGAGCCGGCACTTGCCGCCGCCGAGATCGACGAGCAACAGCTCCCGCCCACCCCCACGAAGCTGAGGAGTGACCGCTCGGCGGACGTCCTGGACGGGGCCGAACGCGGTGACCACCAGCGTTACCGGCGCCACCACACTGCGAGCGTGGGCGCTGACCACGGGGGGGGCGCCCGGCGTGCTCGGTGGTCCGCCGGCCACTCGCGACTCGATCCAATCCGCCGCCGCCACCGCCGAAGCGATGCGATCGTCGGCGGCAGCCATGGCCTCCCGCGTCACGCGCGGAAGCTCCTGCGACCCCTTCGCAACCTCGAGCACCGCCTTCGACGTCGCGAGGCGCGGGAGCTGCTGCGACCCCTTCGCCAGCTCGCGGTTCTCGGCTGCCCATGCGAGCCGCTCGAGCTCGGAGAGCTCGGTGTCTTCGGTGAACGTCGCGAGCTCGGCATGGACCTCCCGCTCCAGCCTCGCGAGCTCTCGGTTCGCGGCGTCTTGCGCGGCGCGCTCGTCGTCGCGTCGCAGCGCAGGCGCAGGCGCGGCGCCGGGCGCGGTCCACACCGTTCGCATCGACATCGAGTCCTTGCCAACCGGGATCGCCAGGCCGAGCGCGACCGCGGTTTCGCTCGCCGCACGTACGGCGTCGTAGAGCCGCGCGTCCTCGCCGGCGTGTCCTGCGGCTGCCATCCAGTTACACGACAGCTTGATGTTCGAGAGCTCGCCGACCGGCGCACCAGCGAGGTTGGTGATCGCTTCAGCGATCGCCATCCGCGATGCCGCGGCCGCATCGAGCATCGCGATCGGCGGCCGCTCTCCGAGCGCCATGACCTCGCCGGCATGGGTGTCAAACCCCGCAGCGGTGAGCGCGCAGTCGGCCACCGGCACTTGAAACGGACCGATCATCGGATCGCGTGCGACGAGCCCACCCACCGTGCGATCGCCGATCGTCACGAGGAACGACTTGTCGGCAACGGCCGGCAGCCCGAGCACGCGATCGAGGGCGTGCGTGACACTCGCCCCGCCCAGGTCGAGCGGCGTCCGCACGGGCTCGATGCGTTGTGCGCGGCGGGTCATTCGCGGCGGCTTGCCGAGCACGAGCTCGAGCGGCAGATCAACCGGCTTGGTCTCGCGATCGGCGAGCACGAGTCGGCCATCGGCCGTGGCGATGCCGAGCTGCGCCCACGGTGCACGTTCGCGCGCACACAGCGCCGCGAGCTCCGGGACGCGCGCAGGATCGATCGCGAGCACGTAGCGCTCCTGCGCTTCGTTGCACCACAGCTCGAGCGGCGACAGATCCGGCTCACCGGTGGGAATCGCGCGGAGCTCGAGCGACGCACCGAGGCCGGCGTCGTACACTAGCTCGGGCATCGCGTTGGACAGACCGCCGGCCCCGACGTCGTGAATCGACAGGATCGGATTGTTCGTGCCGAGCGCCCAGCACCGATCGATGACTTCCTGGCACCGCCGCTGGATCTCGGCGTTCTCACGCTGGACCGACGCAAAGTCGAGATCCTCGGTGGACGAACCTTGCGCCAGCGAGCTCGCGGCACCACCGCCGAGCCCGATCAGGAACGCCGGACCGCCGAGCACGATCAGCGCCGCACCCGGCGGCACGGGCGCCTTCGCAACGTGACCTGCACGAACAGAGCCGATGCCGCCAGCCAGCATGACCGGCTTGTGGTAGCCGCGATCGCCGCGCTCGTAGCTACGAAAGTATCCGAGGATCGCCGGCCGGCCGAACTCGTTGTTGAACGCGGCCCCGCCGAGCGGCCCCTCCGTCATGATCTCCAGCGCCGTCGCGATCCGCGAGGGCGAGCCGATCCACTCCGAGGCCGGCGGTTCCCACGGCTCGAGCGCACCGGGGATCCGCAGATCGGAGACGGTGAATCCGACGAGCCCTGCCTTGGGCTTGCCCCCACGGCCGGTCGCGCCTTCGTCGCGGATCTCGCCGCCCGAGCCGGTCGCAGCGCCCGGAAACGGCGAGATCGCCGTCGGGTGGTTGTGGGTCTCGACCTTGCCGAGAATGTGCACCGGCTCGACGACGCTCCGGTACACGCCGTCGAAGGCGGGATAGAACCGCGCCGCCGTCGAACCTTCGATCACCGCCGCGTTGTCCTTGTACGCCGACAGGACGCCGCCCGGGCTCGCCTCCGTGGAGCGCTTGATCAGCTGAAACAGCGATGCGTCCTGCTTCGCTCCATCGATGAACCACTCGGCGTTGAAGATCTTGTGCCGGCAGTGCTCGCTGTTGGCCTGCGCGAACATCATCAGCTCGACGTCGGTCGGATCGCGATCGAGCTCCCAGTACCGCGTCACCAGATAGTCGATCTCGTCGTCGGCAAGGGCGAGGCCGAGCCGGTTGCTCGCGTCGCGCAGCGTGGTGTGCCCGTCGACACCAAGCACGATGTGCTGGAGCGGCCGCGGCTGGTCCCCGTGGCCGACGACCTGCGAGAGATCCGCCTCGCGGGTGATCACGGTCTCGGTCATCCGATCGGCGAGCGACGCGCCCACCGCGGCGGTGTCAAAGCCCTCACCGGTGGCCGTGTATGCGATCGCGCGCTCGATCCTGCTGATCGACGTCAGCCCGCACACGTGCGCGATGTCGGTTGCCTTCGATGACCACGGCGACGTGGTACCGATGCGAGGCGCGATCCAGAACGTGCGCGATGGATCGGTGGCGAGCCGCGGCCGGGGCGCCGGATCTGCCGGCCCGTACGCCAGCATCTGCTCGAGCTGCGCAGCTTCGCCGGCGGTCAGAGGCTGCGTCGAAACCACGAGGTGGACCCATCGCGCATCGAGGGCGGTGAGCCCGGCGAACTGTGCGCGCGCCTTCGCCAGCACACGCGCCATCCTCGCCGCGCTCAGGGCTGCGCGGCCGGGAACGATCAGCACGATCGCCTCACCTGACGATCGTCGCGATGCCGTTCGCGATGGACGGCACATCGACGTCGTCCCGACGCCCGACTCACGCCGCCTCCAGCGCCGCCGAGATCCTCGCGATCGGCTCACGGGTATCGGGGACGAACGTCGTCCCGGTCACCAGCTCGAAGCTCGCGATGTAGCGCTTTGCGGCCTCGATGCGAATGTCGTCCGGCATCACCGGTGGTGGACCATCGCCCGACCACTTCGCCTCACCGGCCAACCACCGCCGCACGTATTCCTTGTCGAGGCTGCGCGGCTCCTCCCGCCGAGCGAGCCGAGCGTCGTAGTCCTCGGCGTACCAGTACCGCGATGAGTCCGGCGTGTGGATCTCGTCGATGACGGTGATGGTGCCGTCCTTCGCGATGCCCATCTCGTACTTGGTGTCGGCCAGGATCAGGCCCTGCGCTGCTGCATGGCGCTGCCCTTCGGCGAACAGCGTCGCGGCGATTTCGGCGGCCCGGTCGAACACCGCGGGATCGATCTTGCCCATCGCGAGCAGCTGGTCGCGTGACACCGAGATGTCGTGGTCACCCTTGGCGGCCTTGGTCGACGGCGTGAGGATGGCCTGCGGCAACCGCTGATTCTTCACCATCCCGTCGGGCAGCGGATGGCCGCAGAACGTCCGATCACCGCGCTCGTACGCCTTCCAGATCGACGTCGAGGTAACGCCGGTCAGATACGCGCGCATCACCAGCTCCACGGGAAGCGGCTCGCATTCGCGCGCGATCATCACGTTCGGATCCGGCGTGGCGATCAGGTGGTTCGGCGCGATGTGCTTGGTCCGTTCGAACCAGAACCGCGCGAGCTGGTTGAGCACCTGGCCCTTTGATGGGATCGTGCCGACCACCGCATCGAACGCGCTGAGCCGATCGGTGACGACGATGATCCGCTCGCCGCGCTCGCGATCGATGTAGCAATCGCGGACCTTGCCGTCGTAGCGCTCGAGCTTCTTGCCGCGGATCGTGGTCCACGGCGTGCCATCGAGCGTGTGGTTCAGCTGGGCTCGCAGCGCGGTATCGAGCGCGGTCACGATTCGCTCCCTGGGCGGCCGGCGAGCGCGCGTTCGATGATCGCCGGCACGTGACGCAGGTGATGTTCGAGATCGAAACATCCGGCGAGCGCCGCGGGATCGAGACGCGCGGAGATGTCTGGATCAGCGCCGAGCAACGCGCGGAACCGGCCCGGAAGCGCACCGACGCTCCCAGCGGCCGCGGCCTCCTGGATCGCGGCGAGCGCCGAGCGCTGCACCATCTCGTACGCCTTTTGGCGAGGCAGCCCGGTCTTGATCAGCGCGAGCAACACCGCCTCGGAGAAGTACAGCTCGCCGGTGCGATCGAGGTTCGCGCGCATCCGCGCCGCGTGGACGACCAGGCCTTCGATCAAGCCGGTCGCACGATGCACCATGAAGTCCGCGACGATCGTCGCGTCCGGCATGGCCACGCGCTCGACGCTCGAATGCGAGATATCGCGCTCGTGCCACAGCGCGATATCCTCGAACCCTGCCTGAGCATACGACCGCAACAGCCGCGCGAGCCCGGTGAGGTTCTCGCTGAGGATCGGGTTCTTCTTGTGGGGCATCGCCGAGCTGCCCTTCTGGCCCTTGGCGAACCCTTCCTCGGCTTCGCCAACCTCGGTCCGTTGCCAGTGGCGAATCCCCAGCGCGATCTGTTCGATCGCAGTACCCAGCATCGCCAGCGCACACAACACCTCGGCGTGGCGATCGCGGGCGACGATCTGAGTCGCGACGGTCTCGGGCTGAAGATCCAGCGTGGCCAGCGCCTCGGCTTCGATCGCGGGATCGAGATTGCCGTAGACCCCGACCGCGCCCGCGATCTTGCCGTAGCCGATGATCACCTTGGCGCGCGCGAGTCGCGCGTGGGCACGGCGGACTTCGGCTGCCCACCGCGCGAATACCAGGCCCGCGGTGATCGGCTCGGCGTGGATGCCATGCGACCGCCCGATCATCGGCGTCATCTCGTGCTCGCGGGCGCGGCGCTCGAGCACCGCCGCAAGCGTTTCGACACCCGCGAGGATCCGTTCGAGCGCGCGACCGGTCTGGACGGCGAGTGCGGTGTCGAGCACATCCGACGACGTCATTCCAAGATGCAGCCAGCGCGCCGGCTCACCCGCAAGCTCCTCGACGTGCGTGAGGAACGCGATCACGTCGTGTCGGGTGGTCGCCTCGATCGTGAGGATCCGCTGCGCGTCGAGCTTGCCGGCGGCGCCGGCCCTGACCTCGTCCGCGGTTCCCGCGGGAACCGTGCCGGTGCGCTCCATCGCCCGGCACACGGCGAGCTCGATCTCGAGCCACAGCTCGAATCGATACTTGTCGTCCCACAGCGCAGCGAGCTCGGGTCGAGAGTATCGAGGAATCATGGACTTGGGTACCGTCGCTTTGTCCCATACCGCGCCGGCGTCGGCAAGGTCACGGGGCCGCGAGAAACCAGATCGCGAGCGTGACCGCCGAGGCCAGCACCTCGACGAGGCTTGCCCACAGCACCAAATCCCGCAAGCGACGCGCGCGCGCCTGTCTTGGATCCCGTGGCGGCGCGAGATTGCCGCGCGGCATTGCCGTGGCGACCTGGGGTTGTCGCCGCCGGAGCCCGCTGAGCGAGCGAAGCCGAACCTTCGGTAACGCGCGCTCGGGTTTCGGCTGCGGATCCCCGGTCCCCGGCGTCTTCATCGAGATCATCCGGATGCTGTCATCCGGCGCAGCAGGCGCAGCTACCACGTCCAGGTCCGTCTTGGTGATCGGACGATCGGAAAGCTCGAGCTGCCGGGTCGGCGCGTCGTCGTCCGGCGACTCGGACTCGAAGTCCGGGGCCGCGCTGAGCTCGGTCGCCGTTGGATCGAAGTCCTGGGCGCGCGCGTCGTCGATGGTGTCTTCGTACGACTGGTCGCGCCGACGCGTCATCGCCCGGTCGACCCGAACCCACCTGCGCCGCGTTCGGTCGCGGGTAGTTCGTTCACTTCAACCAGCTCTGCCTGTACGAATGGAGCGACCACCAGCTGCGCGATGCGGTGACCAGGCTCGATGGTCACCGGCTCCATGCCGTGATTGATCACGAGCACCATCAGCTCACCGGTGAAGTCCGCGTCGAGCGTCCCGGGCGAGTTGATCAGCGTGAGCCCCTGCTTGCTCGCGAGGCCCGAGCGCGGCCGGATCTGTCCCTCGTAGCCGTCCGGCAACGCGAACGCCAAGCCGGTGCCGATCATCGTGCGCGTTCCCGGCGCGATCGTGACGGGGGCATCGATCGCCGCATGGAGATCGAGTCCGGCGGCCTTTGCGGTCATGTAACGCGGGACGATCGCGTCGGGACGCAGCTTACGGATCTGGACGCGCGGCTTCACGTGCCCATCCTAGCCGATCTGCTCTGACCGACGTTGCGAATCCAGTTCGCGCCTGGTCATCAGATCGCGCACCACGTCGCGCGTACTCCCCGATCGCTTCAGCATGCACTCCGCCGCCATGAAGGCGGCGGAGCCGACCTACCTCAGATGATGTAGTTGTGCACTTCTTCGGGGCCGGGGTTGGCGTCGAGGGCCTCGCGGCGCGACAGGCGGATCTTGCCGTCGCGATCGACCTTGATGCACTTCACCACGACCTCGTCGCCCTCGGACAGCACGTCCTCGACCGAACGGATGCGCTCCTTGGCGACCTCGGAGATGTGAAGCAGGCCGTCGGTGCCGGGCATGATCTCGACGAACGCGCCGATCTCGACGATCTTCTTCACGATGCCGTTGTAGTACTGGCCGACCTCGGGCTCCATCGTGAGCCCGGAGATCAGCGCCTGGGCCTGCTCGATCGCCTTGGCGTTCGCCGATGCGATCGACACGGTGCCGTTGTCATTGATGTCGATCTGCGCGCCGGTCTGTTCTTGAATCGCACGGATCGTCTTGCCACCCGGGCCGATGATGTCGCGGACCTTGTCGGGCTTGACCTGCACCGTGACGATGCGCGGCGCGTACACCGAGACCTCGTCGCGCGGAGCCGAGATCGCGACATCCATCTTGTCGAGGATGTGGATCCGGCCGCGCTTGGCCTGCTCGAGCGCCTTCTCGAGGATCTCGCGGGTGAGGCCGTCGACCTTGATGTCCATCTGCAGCGCGCAAACGCCGCGGCGAGTTCCGGTGACCTTGAAGTCCATGTCGCCGAGGTGATCCTCGTCGCCGAGGATATCGGACAGCACGACGTAGTCGTCGCCTTCCTTCATCAGGCCCATCGCGATGCCCGCGACCGGCGCCTTGGTCGGCACGCCGGCGTCCATCAGCGCGAGCGAGCCGCCGCATACCGAAGCCATCGACGAGGAGCCGTTGCTCTCGAGGATGTCGGACACCACGCGGATGGTGTACGGGAAGTCCTCGTACACCGGCACGATCGACTCGACGCTGCGCTCGGCGAGGAAGCCGTGGCCGACCTCGCGCCGCGACTGGCCGCGAAGGGGCTTGACCTCACCCGTCGAGAATGGCGGGAAGTTGTAGTCCATATAGAACGTCTTCTTCATGTCACCGAGCAGCGTGTCGAGCTTCTTCTCGTCGTACTTGGTGCCGAGCGTGACAGCGACCAGCGCCTGGGTCTCACCTCGGGTGAACAGCGCCGAGCCGTGCGCGCGTGGCAGCACACCGGTCTCGATCGTGATCTGGCGGACCTCGTCCGGCTGGCGGCCGTCGATCCGGGTCCGGGTGGAGATCGTATGGCCGCGAGCCCACTTCTTCTCGAGCTTGCCGTACGCCGCATCGACCTCTTTCGGCTTGCCGAACCACGGCTGGCCTTCGGCGGTCAGCGCGGCGCGGACCTCGAGCTGAAGCGCGGACATTGCTTCGCGGCGCTTCTTCTTGTCCTTGGTGGTCATCGCCTGCCCCAGGCGCTCCCACGCGATCTCCTTGACCCGGGCGGCGAGTGTCTCGTCGACGACGGGCGGCGTGAACGGGCGCTTCTCCTTGCCGTTGGCAGCTCGCAGCCGCTCCTGGAGCTCGATCAGCGGCTGGACCGCCTTATGCGCGAACAGCAGCGCGTCGATGATGACGTCCTCCTGCAGCTCGTGCATCTCACCCTCGACCATCATGATCGCGTCCTTGCTGGCCGCGACGACGATGTCCATGTCCGACTTCTCGCGCTCCGCGAACGTCGGGTTCGCGACGAACTCGCCATCGACGCGGCCGATCCGCACGCCGGCCAGCGGTCCCGCCCACACCAGGTCGGAGATGTGAAGCGCCGCCGATGCGCCGGTCATCGCCAGCACGTCGGTGGCGTTCTCCTTGTCGAACGAGATCACGTTGGCGATCACCTGGGTATCGACGAACCAACCCTTGGGAAATAACGGGCGGACCGGACGATCCATCAGCCGACAGATCAGGATCTCGTCGTTGGTCGAGCGGCCCTCGCGGCGGAAGAAGCTGCCGGGGATCTTGCCCGAGGAGTAGAACTTCTCCTGGTACTCGCAGGTCAGCGGCATGAAGTCGATGTCGCGCGGCTGCGAAGAGCCCGCGGCGGTCACGAGCACCATGCTGTCGCCGCAGCGAATGACGACCGACCCGCCGGCCTGCTTGGCCCACTTGCCGGTCTCGACGATGATCTCTTTGCCGCCGACGATGGCGGTTTCACGAACGTAAGGCATCTGCGTTCTCCTCTGGGAGCTCGCGTCGCCTCGGCCTTCGCGGCCTGGTCGCTCTGCCCAATACCTCGGGTTCCCCAGAGGCGCTCGACGGAACGATCAAACCAGCGCGATTTCAGCTTGCGACGACGCTACTTGTGACGGTTTGGTGAAAGGTTTCTAGGCATTGTTGCCGAGGCGTTATGGCACACGCGGTCCCGAAAGCCAACCGCCGAGCTCCACAGAGGCGCGAGCGGAAGCCTGAACGAACCCCCGTGAGATCACCTGGTTCTGAGTTTCATCGACGCACTCGAGGCCTTCATAGGATATGCCCGGCCCCATGAAGCAGCCCAAGCGGTGTCCCCGGTGTCAGCTCCCCAATGCCTGGGGCGACACGCACTGCGACTGCGGGTTTGCGTTCGCCCCGGAGCGCCGCGCCCTACCGCTGCCTTGGATGGCGATCATCCTCGGCATCCTGTTGATTGTCGTGGGCACCGCGCTCCGGACTATGGCGATTCGACGATCAACGATCCCGTCGGACCGTTGACGCTACTCGCCGGCCAAATCGTCAGGATCACGGGCCTGAGCGTGATCGTTGCGGGGTTCTTCCTGCTCCGCCGCATGGAGCGCGCCGCCGAGCGCGATGGCTGAGCGACTATTCGAGGCCGTCGCCGCGATCCGACTCATCTCGATCGTTCGAGTGCACAGACTCGGACCCGGCGACGACGCGTGCCTCTGGCAGCTCGGCATGAGCCGCAGGATCGAGCAGCACGTCGCGTTTGATCTCGAGCTTTGCCGCCCACCAGGAGAACGCGAACAGCGTCCCGCCTCCGGCGATCACGAACGGGATGATCCAGCTGTAGGTCGCCAGCCAACCGTCGAGGTACCAGAAATAGAAGTACGCCGCCGCGGTGACCGCTCCGACCGCGATGCTTGCCGGCTTCTCGATGCGCTCGATCAGCTCGATCTTGCGTGCGATGCGCGCGAGCTCGGTCACGATGATCTTGCCAACACTGGCGCGGCCGAAGCCGTCAGCCGGCTGACCCGCGCGTCCTCGCCGCGCGCGCATTTTTGTCGAGCTCGAATCGCTCTTTAGCGGTGATGCCGCCGCAGTCGAGCTTCAGCTTGCCTTCGATCCGCGGCGGCCCCGCGCACACGACGTCGAGCCAGCCGCGCCAGTACGAGGTGCCGTCCTTGCGGGTTCCGCCTCCCCAGCTGCGATCGAGGCGCTCGCACGTGAGCTCTTGACCCGGCGCGGGCGCACCCGGGGATCGCCAGTACAGCTTCTGCTGGTCGAATCGAAGCACGCCGGCGTCGGTCACGGCCTCGACGAATACATGGTCGGTGTGGCCCGGCTGGCATGCTGCGATGTCATGCGGCACGCGATCCACGACCAGCGGGCCCGCCATGATGTCGGAGCGCTTGGCGCTTGGCCTGGGCCTGGGTGCGTCGCGCTCGCACGCGCCGACACCGCACGCGATGACCGCGACGACGGCGGCGGACGTGCACGCGCGCACGACCATGGGTTACCGGCGGAGACCGAGCGTATCGATCAACTTGCGATAACGGTCGAGGTCTTTGCGCTTGAGGTAATCGAGCAGCGCGCGACGCTGACCGACCATCTTGAGCAGGCCGCGCCGGCTGTGATGGTCCTTGTGGTTGTTCTTGAGGTGCTCGGTGAGGTGCGAGATCCGTTCGGAGAGCAGCGCGACCTGGACCTCGGGCGACCCGGTGTCGGTCTTGTGCTGCTGGAACTTGCCGATCGTGTCGGCCTTGCGCGCGGTGGATACGGTCATGTGAAACTCCAGTCGCCAGCGGCCGCGCCAACATGACGAGTGCCGTGGTCGGAGCGGAGATTGGGGGAAACTGGCGTGACCGTCAAGCCTGCAGAGGCCCGCCGAACACGCGGTCGTAGATGATCCGGCCGTTGCCGACGTGGGCGATCGCGACGAGCTTGCCGTCGTGGTCAACGATCTGAAACTGCTCGAGATTACCGACATCAAGCGCGGCCACCGAGAGCTGAACGCCGCTCCGAATCGGGCCGATCAACGCCGGCTCGACCGTCACCGTCGGCAACGACGTGAGCTCGGCGAGCCCGATCAGCGGAACCCCCGGGGTGACCTGCTCGAGCCGCACGGCCTGGTCGATCGTGAACTTGCCGCTGCGCGTCCGCCGCAGCTCGGCGAGATGGGCGCCATCGCCGAGCGCGGCTCCGAGGTCGGCCACCACGCTGCGAACGTACGTGCCCTTGCTGCACGCGATCGCGATCCGGAACCGCGGCGGCTCGAACATGAGCAGCTCGAGGCGATCGATCCGGATCCGGCGCGCCGTGCGCGGGACCTGTTCGCCGGCCCGCGCGTGCTTGTACAGCCGCACGCCGCCCTGCTTGATCGCCGAGAACATCGGCGGCACCTGGTCTTGCTCGCCGATACGCGCGGCGAGCACCCGCAGCATCGCATCGCGCGTCGCAGTGACCGGACGCTCGGCGGTGATCTTCCCGGTGCGGTCGAGCGAGTCGGTCTCCACGCCGAGCACACCGTCGGCTTCATAGCCCTTGTCATCGGACAGCAGGTATTGCGCGAGCTTGGTCGCGGCGCCGACACACACCAGCAGCACGCCCGTCGCGATCGGATCGAGCGTGCCACCGTGGCCTGCGCGACTCGCACCGAGCGCGCGCTTGACGCGCTCGACGGCCGTTGCGGACGATACCCCGGTGGGCTTATCGACGACGATCAGGCCGTCCATGACGATGCCGGAGAGCTACAGCGAGTTGATCCACGCCGTCAACGCCGTCTGCCCCGCGGGATCGACCATCTCGGTCCCGAGCTCGGGCATCTTCGGCGGATATTCGGGCGCGTTCATTCGGAGGATCATCACCGACGCACCGGGATTGTCCGGGATGATGATGGGATCCGTGTACTCGTCGAGCGTGGCGTTGACATTCACGGTCGTCGCGTAGGCGGGCGTCGCGTCGACGGTGCCGAGACGGGTGGTGACGAGCCGCAGATCGAGCGGCGTCTTGTCGGCCGTCGGTGAGCTCGGGTTGTGACAGTGGCCGCAGTTCGCGTGTAGATAGCCGAGCGCGTCGTGATCGACCGCGTTACCAGGCAGCGCAAAGTACGGCGCTGATCCCGCAGGCGGCACCGTCAGCATGTTCGCCGCGACCGCGTCCGCGAGATCGAGCGAACCCTCCGCGGCGGTGTGGTCGAGCTGGATCGCACCGAACCCGAGCACGCGACTCGGCGCGAGGCTCTCGTGACAGCGCTTGCAATCGGAGCGGCTCGGAATGTCATGCATCGTGCCGTTGGCGTCCTGCACGCCGGTCGGCGGCGGAGCGAGCGTCGTCGAGGTCTGCGTGGCGTCCCACGCATAGCTCGCGAAGAACCACGACCCGAGCTCGGTGTCGTCGGCCTTCACCTTGACGATGTAGCGCGTCTCGACGCGGGTCGCATCGCGCGTGAACTCCTTCCAGAACTTGGTCCCGACGGGAAACACCCAGTAGTCCATGTCGGACGTGTCGATCTGCGTGCCGGGTGGCAGCCACATCCATCGCCGCTTGGTCGCCGTGTCCGACCACAGCTCGAACCGCGGCTCGTACGCGATGATGTCGGCGTTGACCTGCGAGCAGTCGGGATTGGCGCACAGTCCGGTACCCGCGAGGGTGTCGGGCATCTGCGAGTTGCCGTCGACAGGCGCGTCACCCGCATCCGCCGCGGTCTTGCCACCGTCACCACATCCGACAACCGCGATCGCAACGAAGAGAGCCGCGCCCCGACGCATACGGCATCGTATCACCCGTCCGTGGGATCGGGTGGCGGAGGTGCGGTGACCGCCCGGCTGCGATTGAACGCCAGGTCGAGCGCCTTCACGACACGCTCCTTGGTGGTCGCGAGGTCCGCATTGATGTGGCAGCCGCCAGCGCCGGGATGGCCGCCGCCACCGAGGGTCATGCACACCTTGCCGACGTCGATCCGTTCGCTACGAGATCGCATCGACACGCGAACGCCGCCACCCTTGGCGGTGGTGAGCAGGACGCCGACCTGGACGCCCTCGACGTTGCGCGCCCAGTTCACCATCCCCTCGATGTCCTCCCACAGCGCGCGCGCACCTTCGACCATCTCGGTGGTCACCGACAACACACCCGCGCGCCCCGCGCAGTGCAGCTCGAGGGTCGAGAGCACCGCACCGAGCAGCCGCAGCTTGCCCGGGCTCGGCCGCTCCTCGAGGCTTGCCGCGATCGTCGACGGCACCACGCCGGCGCGAATCAGCTCGGATGCAACTCGCAGCGCCTCGGCGTTGGTGTTGGCATGACGGAATCCGCCCGTATCGCTGATCAACGACACGTAGAGGGGCACGGCCGCTTCGGTCGTGATCGGCCAGCGTTCGCGCTCCGCGATCCGGCACACCAGCACGCTGACCGCGGCAGCTTGGGGATCCCACACCGCGATGTCGCCGAACGGCCGACCGCTCGCGTGGTGATCGAGCGTGATCAGCTTGCCGCTGACCTCGGGCGGCGGCAGCGTGTCGCCGAGCAGCGACGTATCGGCGCAATCGACAACGATCGTGCAATCGAATCGCTCGTCGAACGAGATCGTGTGCACGGTGGTGCTGATCAGCGGCAACCATCGATAGCGTCGCGCGATCGGGTCGACCGAATAGATCACCGCGGTCTTGCCCTGCGCCCGAAGCAGCGACGCGAGGCCCGCCATCGATCCGGTGCCGTCGCCGTCGGGGCGGCGATGACTCGTGAGCAGCACGCGGTCGGCTTCGCGCAGCACGTCGCACGCCTGTGCCAGCGCATCATCGAGCGACGGCATGACCTGGGGCTCGGTCGCTCGACGCTGGTCGCTCATTTCGGCTCCTTGTCGGAGCCAGGAGCGGTCTCCCCCGGAAGGCGGCCGGCTGCCCGCGCGCGCTCCTCATCTTCGCGAACGATCGAGGCGAGCTTCTCGCTCATGTCGATCGATTCATCGTGGAGGAACCGCAGCTCGGGTGCATGCGCGAGGTTGAGCTCGCGCGCCACCGGTCCGCGCAGAAACCCCGCCGCCTTGACGAGCCCCTCGACGACGCCACTTGCATGACCACCCTGGATCGACACGTAGACCCGTGCGACCGACAGATCGACGTTGAGCTCGACCTTCGTCACCGTGATCAAGGCCGCAGCGCGAACGCGCGGGTCCTTGACGTCGTGCGCGATGGCATCGGTGAGCACGTCACGAAGTGCATGCTCGATGCGTGTACGCCGACTCGAACCCTGACTCACGTGCCGACCGTACCCCGCGCCGTCAGGCCCTGCCAAGCCGCCTTTTGTCGGTGGGCTGGATTCAGGGCCCGCGAAGGCATACCTCGCTCGCCCTCGCGGGCCGATCCATCCCCGGGGCTTCGCTGCTCCTCGGTCACGTACCGACGGGGATGATCGCTCGTCGCGTCTCGCCCGCGGGCCCTTACGAATCCGAGTCGCGCCAGGCGGCAGGGATCCACTCGTCGTCCCCCGCCGACGCCTTGTCGCCTGCCCCGGTCCGGTCATCGACCGGTGGCACTGGATGCGTCGGGGCATCGAACGTGATGATGTCGCGCGCCACCTCGACGATCTGTCCGTCAGCCGCCGTCATGGCAATTCGCACGACGTCGTCGAGCGCCGTCCCCGCCTTGTGACGATCGGCACTCACCGTGGCACAGCCCAGCTCGCCACGCTGGTGGTCGTCGAGCGCTCCGACCTCATTGATGAGGACACCGATGCGCTGCTTGACGCGGTCCTTGATCCTGCGGATGACCATCCGCTTGTCTTTGAGCGATCGGCTGTGCCCGACGACGAGGACGAGCTTTGCCAACGCGACGTACATGCTGCGGGCTCGACGCCCCCTACAGCTGGGCGGCTTCCTCGATGACCTCGTAGGCCTCGATGATGTCGCCCTGCTTGAGCTCGTTCCAGCCGGCGATCATCACACCGCATTCGAACCCGTGCTGGACCTCGCTGACGTCGTCCTTGAAGCGCCGCAGGCTCCCGATCTTGCCCTCGTACACCTGAACGGCGTCCCGGATGATCCGGAGGTGGGCTTTGCGGTTGACCTTGCCCTCGGTGACCATGCAGCCGGCGACCGTTCCCATCTTGGGGATCGAGAACGTCTCGCGGACCTGAAGCTTGCCCATCGCGACCTCGCGCTTGATCGGTGCGAGCAGGCCGGCCATCGCCGCCTTCACGTCGTCCAGCGCGTCGTAGATGATGTCGTAGAGCCGGATCTCGACGCCCTCTTGTTCGGCGAGCTTGCTGCTCTTGCCGGCGGGGCGGACGTGGAACCCGACGATGATCGCGCCACCCGCCTTCGCGAGGTTGACGTCGCTCTCGGTGATGCCACCGACCGATGCGCCGATCACGTTCACGCGCACCTTCTCGGTCGACAGCTTCGAAAGCGCAGCCTTGAGCGCCTCGGCGGAACCCTGGACGTCGGCCTTGAGCACGACCTTGAGCTCCTTGCTGGCGCCCTCGGACTGCCGCTCCATCAGGTTCTCGAGCGAGACCCGCGCCTTCGACGACAGCTCGCGCTTGCGCTCCTGCTGGCGACGGTGCTCGACCACCTGCTTGGCGACCTTGTCGTCCTCGGCGGCGTTGACCTGATCACCCGCGTCGGGAACACCATCGAGGCCGAGCACCTCGACCGGCGTCGACGGCCCCGCCTGCTCGAGGGACTCGCCGCGATCGTCGAGCATCGCGCGGACCTTACCGAACGTGCGGCCGGCGACGAGGATGTCGCCCACGCGCAGCGTGCCCTCCTGAACCAGGATGGTCGCCATCGGACCGCGGTTGCGATCCAGCCGGGCCTCGATCACCACGCCTGCCGCCGGCTTGTCCGGGTTGGCGCGCAGCTCGAGCACCTCGGCGGAGACCGCGATCGATTCGAGCAGCTTGTCGATGTTCTCGCCGCGCAGCGCCGAGACGTTGACGTAGATCGTGTCGCCGCCCCACTCCTCGGGGATCAGGCCGTGCTCGGCGAGCTGCTGGCGAACGCGATCGGGCTGCGCATCCGGCAGATCGTTCTTGTTGACGGCGACGATGATCGTGACCTTCGCGTCCTTGGCGTGCGCCAACGCTTCGACCGTCTGCGGCATGACGCCGTCATTGGCCGCGACCACGAGCACGACGATGTCGGTCGCCTGGGCCCCGCGCGCGCGCATCTCGGTGAACGCCTCGTGACCGGGCGTATCGAGGAACACCACGTCGCCGTGGCCCGGCACCGGGACCTTGTACGCGGCGACGTGCTGGGTGATGCCACCCGCCTCGCCGGCCGCGACGCGCGCCTTGCGGATCGAATCGAGCAGCGACGTCTTACCGTGGTCGACGTGACCCATGACGGTCACGATCGGCGAGCGGGTCTCGAGCTTCTCGGCGTCGTCGCCCTTCTGCGCGAAGACATCCTCTTCCTTGAACGCGACGTTCTGAACCTCATAGCCGAACTCGCTGGCGAGGATCTGCGCGGTGTCGAAGTCGATCGAGGCGTTGATGTTCACGCCCGTCATGCCCATGCCCCACAGCTTCTTGAGCACCTCGGGCGCCTTGACGCCCATGTTGCGCGCGAGATCACCGATCATGATGGTGTCCTCGATTCGAATGACGCGCTTGTGCTCCGCCGGTGTGGTGAGCTGGGTCTGCTTGCCCTTCTTGCCAAGGGGCAGCTTCTTGCGACCGAAATCGTTGCCGGGGCCCGGACGCCCGCCGGGACCGCCGCGCTGACCGGGCCGCTGCTGCTGTTGCGCAAACCGACCGCGGATCGGGTTGGCCGGTGGAGCGCCGGGCGGTGGACGACCCACCACGGGGGTGCGCTCGGTGATCTTGATGCGCGGCGGCAACGCGATCACGGTGCCCACGGCGGGCCGCGATGGATCGCGCGCAACTGGCGGTGCCTGCTCTTCGACCGGCGCGGCCGCGGCCTCGGCATCTTCACGCGTCACCGTGCGCGCACGTGCGCGCTCGAGCTCGCGTTCGAATCGGCTGCGCGCCGAATCGGCCACTTCTTCGACGGTGCGAGGACCTTCGGGAACTGGAGTGGACTGCGCGGGCGGAGCCGGCGGCGGCGTCACGACGCGCGGCGGCAACGTGGTGGACTGTGGAATCTGTGCATGCATCGCGGTGCCGGCGCTCGATGCGTGAGCCGGCTCGGCACGCGCCATCACCTGCGGTGCCGCGACGATCACGCGCGACCGCGGGCGCTCCTGCGCTCCGCCGGCTGCTGCGGCCGCGGCGGCAGGCTCGGCCTCGCGGACCATCGACGCGGGAGGCGCGCTCGCCACGGCTGGCGCGGGCGGCGCTTGCTCCACGCGCCGCGGTTCGGGCTTGGGCTCGACGGCGACCGGCGGCGGCGCGGGTTCCGGCATCACGACGGGTGCGGGTGGCGGCGGCGGTGCGACGACCATGGGCGGCGGAGCGACCTCGGGTGTGCGCGCGGGGGCGCTCTGTGTTTGCGCAGGCTCGACAGCGGGCGTCCGACGCACGACGGTCGGCGCCGGTGGCGTTGGTGCGGGAGCCGGCGGCTCTTGTGCGGGCTCGGCCACCGCGCGACGACGGCGAACCTCAGCAGCTGGTTCTGCGCGCTGGGCGGGAGCCGCCTGCGTGGTCTTGGGCGCTGGCGTGACGACCTCGACGGGGGTCGCTTCAGCCGTCGTCTTGTCGCCTCCAGATCGGCGGCGCAACACGGCACCCGTCGACAAGCGCTGGGTCTGCTGCGGCTTGTCCACCGCTTGCTTTTCCTTCTCGAGCGAGCGCTTGATTCGAGCGACGTCGTCGGCATCGAGCGACGACATATGATTGTTGACCTCGAGGCCGAGCGCCCGGATCTTGGCGATCAGATCCTTGTTTGGGATCCCCACCTCTTTGGCAATCTCGTACACGCGCATCTTCGCTCCGGTCGTCCTTACCGCTCGATCCCAGAGATGAGATCGCCGGAAGTTTCTACAGCGTCTGCATCCCCAAGGCCAGAGGTGTTTATCTGCTGGCGATCACTCGAATTGTCGTCGTTCCGTGACATCGCACGGATTTCGCCTGCCACTCGCTGAACATCGGTCACGCTCACCGCGCGGCGCAGGCTCTTCGCGAGCCCCGCAACCGTGACGCACCCAACACGGGAGTGGACGTAGGCGCCCCGCCCAAATAGCCTGCGCCGCCGGTCGATCACCAGGTGTGGTCCGTCGAACACAAGGCGCACGAGTGCCGATTGCGGCTCGACCGCTCGGCAACCCGTGCAGGTACGCATCGATCCGGTCAGGACGACACCTCCGACAACCAGCTGATCGCGCGCTGGCGTAGCCGCGCGAGATCGCCCATGTCGATCCCCGTGGTCGTCGCGATCGACTCGATCGGCGTCTTGATGAGGTCCTCCGGCGAGTGGATGTTCGCGGTGGCGAGCACGTTCACGACATCCTCGTCGACACCATCGAGCTCCATCAGCTGCTGGCCACCCGAGAGCTGTGACCGCCGCTCGGCTTCCTTGCGCGCGTCGTCGCGACGGCGACCGCCCGAGGCGAGGTAGCTCTTCGCCGCGTCGATCACCTTGCGCGCGCCCTCGGGACCGCCAATGCCCGGCAGACCGGCGAGCTCCTCGACGGCTGCACGTCCGAGCTCGGAGATCGACCGCCACCCTAGCTTGAACAGATTGTCGGCCACCGCACCGTCGAACCCTTCGGAGGCGATCGCGACCGCGATCTGCTCCTTCGCGCGGCGCTCGAGCTCGTAGATCTTGGATTCCGAGTGAATGTCGATCCGCCAGCCGGTGAGCTGCGACGCGAGCCGAACGTTTTGACCCTTCTTGCCGATCGCGAGCGACAGCTTGTCGTCGGGAACGATCAGCTCCATCCGGTGGCCTTCGGCGTCGATGATGACGCGCGAGACCTCGGCGGGCGCGATCGCGTTGCACACGAACCGCGCGGGATCGTCGTCGTACGGCACGATGTCGATCTTCTCGCCGCGCAACTCCTGCACGACCGCCTGCACGCGCGAGCCCTTCATGCCCACGCACGCGCCGACCGGATCGACGTCGCGATCGCGCGATGACACGGCGATCTTGGCGCGCGCACCGGGCTCGCGAGCCGAGCTCTCGATCCGCACGATCTTCTCGTAGATCTCGGGGACCTCTTGCTCGAACAGCTTCTCGAGCAGGCCCTTGTGGGTACGCGACAGGATGACCTGTGGACCGCGCGCATTTCGGTCGATGTCGAGGCAATACGCCTTGATGTTGTCGCCGACGCGATAGCTCTCGCGCTGGACCTGCTCGCGCATCGGCAGCACCGCCTCGGCCTTGCCGACGTCGACGATCAGCGCGCCGCGCTCGAACCGACGCACGATGCCCGAGATGATCTCGCCCTTGCGGTCCTTGAACTCGTTGTAGACGTTGTCGCGCTCGGCCTCGCGAACGCGCTGATAGATGACCTGCTTCGCGGTCTGCGCCGCGATCCGGCCGAACTTCTTGCTCGCGTTCTTGAGATCGATCAGGTTGCCGAACTTCTTGTCCTGATCGGCCGCGAGGTCCATGTCCTCGGCGCGATAGAACACCTGGAACAGCAGCTCATCGCCGAGCTCCGCCTCGAGGCCGGCCTTGCTCGCTTCGCTGACCGTGATCTCGCGGCCCTCGATCGCATCGTCTTCCTCGACGACGTTGACGATCAGGAACAGGTCGACCGCGCCGGTCTGCGGATTGAACTTCGCCTCCATCTCGCGGTTCATGCCGAACGTGCGCTTCGCCGCGGTCAGGATGGCCTGCTCGAGGGCGTTGATCAGCACGTCCTTGTCGATGTTCTTCTCTCCGGCGACGTCGGACAGAACATTAAAGAGGTTGGCGTCCATGACTATCCCTGTTCCTTCGTGCGTTCACCCAGCGCTTCCGGCGCTGGGGCGTTGGTTGTCGTCCCGCTCGACGCGGGCGATTTCTTGGATTTCTTGGCCTTGTCACCCTTGGCCGGCTTGTTCGACTTCGAAGCGCCGGCTCCGCTCTTGCCCTTCATGACGGCGTCCCAATCCGGGACGAGCTTGGCGTGATCGATATCGGCGATCGGCAGCTCGAACGTCCTGCCGTCGCAGCTGATCACGACCTTGTCGTCGACAACGCCATTGACGATGCCGCGGAAGTTCTTGCGATCGCTCTCGCTCGCCAGCCCGATCGCGAGCTGGATCTTCGCCTCGCTACCCTTGAAGTAATCGAAGTGCTGCGCCGTCCGCAGCGGGCGATCGATGCCCGGCGAGCTGATCTCCAGGCTGTATGCCTGCGGAATCGGATCGTCGACATCGAGGACGGCCGACAGCTCGCGCGACAGATTTTCGCAGTCGGTGAGGTCAACTCGATCCGACGGCACCTCACTCGGATCGATCGCCGGATCGAGCGGAACGTCGACGCAGACGCGCAACACCCAGCCGGCCTGCTCGCACAGGAAGCGCAGCTCGACCAGCTCGTACCCGGCTGCGTTGCAGACCGGCTCGATGATCGACATCAGGCGTTGGTGGAGTGGGTTGCGAGACATTTGGTTCGGATCGGGCGAAAAAAAAGGTGGCCGAATGGCCACCCCACCGCAGAGCGATAAAGCTGGCGGATGGGTACCACCACCCAGGGGCGGGAGCAAGTGCTGTAGGTGGCAGGTGACCTGAGCCAAACCCCGCAGGCGAAAACAGGGGCCCGTCCCCGGTTTTCTTTGGCGTGGTACCAAGGACGGCATGGGCGCATGGGAGCTTCGCGTTGCCGCGGTGCAGATGAGATCGACGGACGATCTCGTTGCGAACCTCGAGACCTGTAAGTCGTTGACCGCAAAGGCCGCCGCCGATGGAGCGCGGATGGTCGTGCTGCCGGAATGCTTCTCGTTCCTGGGCCGGGGCGAACGCGACAAGCTCGCGATCGCGGAGGCGGCCGACGGCACGGGGCCGATCATGACGATGCTGCGCGAGACCGCAGCCAAACACGGGGTGTGGTTGGTCGGCGGGGGTACTCCCGAGCCGATCGCGGGCGATCCCAGGCGAACCTTCAATACCGCACTGGTGATCGATCCCCGCGGGGAGGTGGCCGCGCGCTATCGCAAGATCCACCTGTTCGATGTGGATATCCCCGGCGGTGCGACGCTACGCGAATCCGACGCGACCGCACCCGGCGACGAGCTGGTCGTGGTCGAGATGAGCGGCGCCAGGGTCGGCCTGTCGATCTGTTACGACCTGCGGTTCCCCGAGCTGTACCGAACGCTGGTCAAGGAGCGCGGCGCCGAGGTCCTGCTCGTGCCTGCCGCGTTCACCGCCCACACCGGCGCGGCGCACTGGCATCTACTCCTCCGCGCGCGTGCCGTCGAAGACCAGGCGTGGGTCGTCGCCGCGGCGCAGTGGGGTAAGCACAACGAGAAGCGCGAGAGCTACGGCCACGCGCTGATCTGCGACCCGTGGGGAACCATCGTCGCCGAGCAGGCCCACGGCGATGGCGTGGTGATCGCCACGATCGACAGCGCGACCGTCGACAAGCGCCGCACGCAGCTACCATCGCTGCGCCATGCCGTGCTGTGGAAACGTCAGTGACGGACGGGGTCAGACTCAACTTACGCAACAAAGTGGCCGGCTTTCGGACACGAAGTTGCGCAAGTTGAGTCTGACCCCATCGCCGCCACCTGCGGACGAACGTTGGCGACCTGCTTACGAGGTTCCGCGGGGTTCGGCGTGAATCCCGGGACCGCCGCTGGCACAACTCTTGGGCGGCTCGTTTGCCGATGGCAACATCTATAGCGGCGAGCGGCGCGACACCGGCCGAGCCGGAGACCGACGTAGCGCCGCCGCGTGACGGCGTCATCCGATGGGCAGTTACCGTCGGCTTGCTCACCTTCACGCTGAGCGTTGCAGTCGCTGCACTGGCGGTGCTGGTCAAGATTCCTGTCGAGACCCGCCCCGGGACAACCGTGTTCGAAACGCTGTCTGCGACGACCGCCTTCGCGCCGGCATTCGACACGTTGATCGGCCAATCGCTCACGATCACGATCGTCGGATGGTTCACCAACAGCACCGCGTGGAAGGTCTGGGTTTCGGCGCTCGTGTTCGGCCTGCTTCACATCGGACATTCACCGGCGACCGCGGTGGTGGTAGCGCTGACCTCGGGACCACTGCTCGCATACACGTGCGTGCGCTGGGAGCGAAGCTCGCCGGCCAGAGCCTACTTCGCCACGACGTTGACTGACCTCGTCCACAATGGCTGCGCGTATGCCATTGGCTTGCTCGCGCTGGTTTCTTGAGGTGAGTCCGAGCTACCGGGCTGCGGCAGATCCGGCCGACCCCGTTCCCGTCGGGCTTCGAGCCCCAGATCCTGCAGCTTCCTGTGCCGCGGCCTTGGCCTTCGCGCGCTCGATCGCCGCCTTGACCTCTTCCTCGGTCATCCCCGGCTTGATCAGCTCGTAGTCGCCGGCGGACCCGATCGCTGGTGCGGTGCTGGGCTGATCGACCTCGCCAGGTCGAGGCACCGGCGCGGTGGTCTTCGCCGAGCCCTCATCGCCGAAGCTGGTCACGAACTTCGACACCGAGTCCGCGCACTGACGGTACGTCACGAGCAAGGCGATCAGCAGGGCCGCCGTCATGGCGATCCGCATCAATTGCGGCCCGGACAGCTTCAAGCCGCGGCCCCGCGGAAGTCGCGGAACCTGTTCGTCTTCACCGCCGGAGCTCACTCGGAGTTGATAGCGCGGCGCGAGGCAGATCGCTATGCGCGCACCGCGAGATCCGAGAGCTCGAGCTCGGCGCTCTTGCGGCCCTGCCAGGTCGAAACCGTCGGGAGGAATGCGAGATCCACGCGCGCGCCGACGTCCACGGGCCGGTCGCCCAACCCAAACCCGATCGCGGTGCGAACCGTCGACCGATCGTCCTCGATCGTCAGCTTGAGGTGCGAGCCATCGCCGACGCGACGCGCAGCGGTGACCCGAGCATCGCGGGTGACCAGCATCGGAGACGGATTGTCCTGGCCGAATGGGCCGAGGCCTGCAAGCTCGGTGGCGAGCCGCTCGTCGACCTCGGCGAGCCGGACCTCCGCGTCGAGCTCGCGCGCCGTCGCATGAGGACCGGAGCCCTCTGCGAGCCGCGCACACGCCCCGCCGAGAGCCTCTGCGAGCGCCGGCACCGATGCGCGCTGCAGCGTGAAGCCCGCCGCTGCCGCGTGCCCACCGAATCGATCGAGGCAGCCGGGAACGGCCGCGGCCTCGGCCAGCGCGCGATAGAGATCGATGCCGCCCGGCGAGCGCGCGGAGCCACGGCCGATCCCGGTCTGTGGGTCGATCCCGACCACGAACGCGGGACGCTGAAACCGGTCCACCAGCTTCGCCGCAACGATGCCGACCACGCCCGAAGGCCAGCCTTCCCCTGCGATCACGATCGCCGGCCCGGGATCGCGATCGCCGAGCTGCTCGAGCGCCTCGGTCATCACGCGATCCTGGATCGCGCGCCGCTCGGTGTTCGCCTGCTCGAGCGCCTGCGCCGATTCAGCGGCGCTCGCCGCGTCGGCCAGGAGCAGTGCGAGGGAAGCTTCGGCCGCACCGAGCCTGCCGGGCGCGTTGATCCGGGGCGCCAGCTTCCACGCGACCGTGCGCGCGTCGACCTCGCGCTCCTCATCGACACCTGCCGATGCGAGCAGCGCCGCCACGCCCGGCCTTGCCCGGGTCTGCAACCGGCGAAGCCCGAGGGAGGTCAAGATCCGGTTCTCGGCGGCCAACGGCACCAGATCCGCGATCGTGCCGAGCGCGACGAGATCGAGCAACTCGCGGACATCCGGCTCCGGCCGCGATCGGAACCTCCCGCGATCGCGCAGCTCGGTGCGCAATGCTGCCGCCACGTAGAACGCGAGGCCTACAGACGCCATGCCCCGAAACGGGAACGTCGAGTCGGCGCGATGCGGATTGACCAGCGCGGTCGCGGGATGCGGGGCGTCCGCGACCGGAACCGTGTGGTGATCGACCACGATCACCTCGGCGCCACGCGCAGCAGCGGACGAGATCGAGGCGACATCACTC
>JBFWXW010000011.1:0-130719 GCA_050187075.1 Kofleriaceae bacterium
AACGCGGCTTGCGACCTAGGATCGCCATCGAAGTAGCTGGCGATCTGAACCTCCAGCGTGGCCAGCTGCTCGGATGCACCGCTGCGCCGCACGATGGTCTCGAGCTGCATGAGCGCGAGCCTGGTTTTCGGATCAATCTCGAGCGCACCACGATAGAGGTCCGCGAGCTCGAGGTCGGTTCGATGGTCGCGCGCCGATAACGATGCGAGGTCCATCAGCAGCGCCGCACGATCGGCCGCGTGGTCCGACGGCGTCGCATCGAGCTCTAGCCGGCGGGTGCGGATCAACTCACCGAGCTGGTCGGTGACGACGTATGCGCGCTCTAGTCGGCGCAGCAGATCGAGCCGACTAGGATCTGCCTGGGTCGCGCTCTCGAGCGAGATCTGTGCACCTTCGAGGTCGCCGCGCAGCTCGCTGTCGATCGTCGCGAGCAGCTCGTACGCGGCTGCCTTCTCGATGCCATCTCCGGCGGCCTCGGCCGCGCGCAGGCGAGCCAGTGCGACCGCGGTGACCGGTTCGGGATCGCGCAGCTCGCTGGCGACCCGCACCAGCGGCACGGCGGCAACCGGGTCACCGGGCCGAACCTCGAGCGCACGCTGGTACAGCGCGAGCGCGCCGCGATGATCGCCCTGCCCGGCCGCCAGATCCGCCTCCCGAACCAGCTGCGTGAACGCATCGCTCGAGCGATCGCCACCCGGCGCGATCGACGACGGCGGCCGCGTGGATGAAGACCGCGGGCGATCGCCGGAGCGCCGGCGGGCGGCGGCGTGGATGTCCGCGACCATCGCAAGCTGTGGCAAGCTGGCTTCGACCTGGCCCAACAGCATCGTGGCGCGGGCCGGATCCTGCGCGTCGAGCGCGAGCTGGGCTGCGCGCAGGCGGAGCGTCGCGATCTCGACGGCCGACGTCGTGGCGTTGAGCAGCGACGCCCGTTCCTCGAGCGCCGCGATCACGTCGGCGAGCTCGTGCTGGCGGGCGCCCGCGAGCATGAGCGCGAGCGTACGCCGCGGGTCATCGTAGTTGGGCGTGATCTCGCGGATCACCGATTCGCTGCGTGCGGCGTCATCGCTGTAGAGCCGGGCGCGGCGAAGCGCGAGCGTCGCGAGTGCCCACGGTTGGGTCTCGGACGCCTGTGCGCGTGACAGCGCCTCGGCGAGCACATCCCGATCCGACAGCCGGCTTGCCAGCACGATCGCCGCCGCATTTGCCGTCGGGCTGGGAGACGACTCCAGCACGCGTTCCCATGCGTCGAGCGCCGCGACCGTGGTCTGTTGAAGCGCCGCGGAATCGCCGCCCTCTGCCGCGGCCGCACCCACCGCCTCCTCCCACGCCAGCGCGCTTCGCAGCGCCGCCGCTTGCGGATCGAGCTGCTCGCCGGGATGCGATACGAGCTCGGCGAACAATTGCGCGCGGTCGCCCCACCGCCCCGCGGCGGCGAGCGCCTCGGCGAGCGCTTCGGTGAGCGCGAGCGAACCAGGACGGGCCGCATGACCCTGGCGCAGCACGGCGATCGCGTCGTCCAGTTTTCCGAGCGCGATCAGCCCGTATGCCGCGCGCAACCGCGCGCGGTCGCGATCCGGATCCGCCGCAATTGCGAGGTCGACGTCGATCGCGGCCTGCGTCGCTTCGAGCGCGACGTGAGCGGTGCGCAGCTGCGCCGCCGCATAGTCGTTGTCGGGCTCGGCTTCGAGCACGGTGGACCACAGCTCGATCGCGCGCGTCGGGATCAGCTCTGCAGCTTGCGCCGTCGCGTAGATTCGATCGTGGTCGGTGCTCGCGGTCTTCGCCCAGTGCGCGAATGCATCGCCGGCGGGTCCCGATGCGCCGCCCCGTGCGGTCTCCGCCGCGATCCGAGCGACCAGGGAATCCTCGGGGAAGCACGCCAGGGCGATCGAAGACGCCGCGGCCAGCGACCCCGGCGCAGCGTCCTTCATCGCGCGTAGTGCCGCCGCGGCCGCGAACAGCGGATCGGTGTGTTGTACGCGCCGTGCCAGATCGAGCAGTGCGGTCGACGATGCCTCGGTGTTGGCGCCCGCGGCGGCGTGCCGAACGGCGCCGATCCGAGCGCCGAGCCCGGTGTCGTCGGCATCGGCGGCGGCCGCAAACCAACGCGTCGCGGCAGCATCGTCATTGTGTTGCGCAGCCAATGCGCCGCGGGCTGTGAGCACGGCGGCACGCAGCGCCGGATCGGTCACCGCGGTCGCGAGCTTCTCGAGCGCCTTGCCAAACTCGTCGGCCCGTCCATCGAGAAACGCCAGCTCCAGGTGCGCGAGCAATGCACGGACATCCGAAGGTGCTTGATCGAGCACCTCTCCGACCGCGACGCGGGCGAGATCCTGGTCGCCGATCGCCATCAACATATCGATGCGGTGATGGCCGAGCGGGCGTCGTTCGAGCGCACCGGCGACCGCGATCTCGGCGTCGAGGTGCCGCACCGCCTCGACCAGATCTCCATTGCCGCGGGCAAGCCTGCGCAATCCGCGCAGCGCTGACGTCGCACGCGGATCTGCGAGCAGTGCAGCCTCGTAGTGCGTGCGGGCCCGTTCGCTGTCACCGAGCCGTTCGCACAGTCGGCCGGCCTCGGTCCGCAGCGCCGCCGACGCACCGCTCTCGTCGATGGTCGCGAGCTCGCGCTCGTACACCAGCAACGACTTCGCCGCCGCTTCATCGAGCACCGCGGTCGGCAACGGATCGAGCTGTTCCGGCCACGCGACCCCGACGCCTTCGAAGCTCAGCTCCGGCTCGGCATGCTGATCGCCCGAGACCGAAGGCGCCCGCGGGATCCGAAACTGCGGCACCGAGGTCGGCGTCTTCACGCGCGGATACAGATCGCGAAGGTCCGGCGGTCTACCGGCCGGCTCGGGATCCGCCACCGGCTTGTCGGTGATGATCACCGGATCGCTCTTGCCGTCGAATACGCCGGGCTTGGCACCGGGCTGAACCAGGCCGGCCAGCGCCTGCACGAGATCCGATGCTGGTTCCGGTACAGGTGCAACGGCTGGAATCGCCGTCGGCGGTGCTGGTTCGACCGGAATCGCGAGGTCGTCCTCGGTCGCGACCTCGACCTCGGGCACGGCGTCCGGTGGCTCGTCGACCTGCAGCTCCACGATGTCCGACGCCTCGACCGCGATCTCCATCGGCATCGGCGCCGGTACCGGGATCGCGACCGGCATCGCGCGTGCGGGAGTCTCCGCCCGACGAACGATATGAGCGGTGCGGCGCACCGGCGAGGACGCGTCGTGCGACACCGGCGGTGCCGGCGATGCGCCGATCTCGATGTCCGCATAGTCCTCGTCGGCCATCGGCGGTGGCGATGTCGGCGATTGCGAGCGCACACGTTGTGCCTCGAGCTCATCGAGGTCTTGGACCTGCGTCTCCTCCGCGAAGTCGCGTGAGCGATCCTTGGCGCCCGGCGGTGGCGGCGGCCGCTTCCCCGGCGCTGCCGTAGGCGCGTTGCGCCGAACGATCGCGGGTCCGCGGCGCTCGGGCGGCACGGCGATCGGCGGCCGGGTCACGGTGTCCTCTTCGAGCGTCCCGTCGTCGGGCGCGCGAAATGCGGGCCTCGATGCCGACGTGAACACGTCGGCATCATCCTCGGTGCCTTGCCGCTTCACCGGAAACGTGGGGGCGACCCGGATCCCGGTACTGCCGTCGTCGTCGACGGGAATCGGATGCGGCCGCGTGCTCTGGCCGAGCAGATCGCCGAGCGCGGATGGTACGCCCTCGGCGCCCATATCGGAGAAATCAGTCTCGCCGGGCCCAGGCGCCGCGAGCTCATCCTCGTCGGTGTGGATCGCGACCGCACGTTCGATCGTCATCGGCTCGTCGCCCGAGAACTCGTTGCTGGGGGTGAAATTCGCGAGCGCGCCACTCGCGTCGGCGTCGACTTGCGGCTTCACCGGAGGACTGAGGTCGACGATGCCGGGCGTCGCGGGCGACGGCCATGTCATCGCAGGCTCCGCGGCGCCTGGCCCTTCGGTATGCAGGTTGTCGAACGTGGCATCCCACGCGTCGAGATCGCTCTCGAGGTCCTCGTCGAACAAGAACGGCTTGCCCGGGCCCTTCGGTGGCTTGGTGCCGCTCACAGGGTCCCCTTGATCGCAACGCCGAGCAGTTCGCGCAGCTTGCTGTGATCTTCGGACACCGACCACGTCGTGAGGTCGAGCTCGGCAGGGCAATCGACGAGCGCACGGCCAGTCCGTCCGACGTCGAGCTGGGCGTGCGCCACCGCGAGGTCGCCCGCCCATAACAGACCGGTACGTTGTCCCGCGGTGAGCGCTCGCCGCCGCAAGCCCGCAACGTCCGATAGCTCCGCGCCCCTGGTCTGTGCGAGTTGGGCCACCGTCGCGCGATCCTTTCGCGCGATCTCCTTGCGGATCACCTTGGCGCGCTCGGCGATGCTCGCATCGTCACCGTCGGTCTGCGCGGCGAGCGCTGGCGGCACGGGCACCTCACACGCGCGCAGCGCTGCGATGAAGGTCCATGCCAGCTCGCGTTCTCGCAGATCGTGAAGCGTCGAGTAGCCATCGGCCAGCGTCGCGACGATCCGTCCGACCTGGAACCGATGGATGGGCGTGGTGGCGGCGGCGACGTCCGCGCCGACGCACAGGACTGGTGTTTCGCCGGCGAGCGCACGCGCGACCCCCTGCCGGTTTGCGCTGACGTAGATGTCGGCGTCGGCGATGCCGAACCATGCCAGCGCCGTCGCCAGGGAGCGGTACTTGTCGCCCAGCTTCTTCACCGCGACGCGATCACCCCGCGCGAATCCGAGGGTGCCGGGGTCGACACCCATGGCCAGCCGGACGGCTGGTGCGATCGCGAACCACAGCTCATCGAGTGGCTCGCGCTTGCCACCGCGGAGCACGATGCGCGCCGCGTCGTCGAACGAGCCGCGGGTCGCCCCGGGGGAGACCTGCGCACGCCGGCCTTGCGCGAGCACCTGACGCTGATCCGCGGTTGGCGAGCCGACCGCTTCGAGCGCCGCGAGGGCTAGCCAGTGCCCATCGAAATCATTGTCCCACCGGCGAATCTGCGACAGTCCGTCATAGAGCTCCGCGTGCAGGGGGGTGTGAGTCGCCGCGGTCCGAAAGTCATTCGACGCGGTTCGCAGCACGTGGCTCCGCCGCGATCCGTCGACCGCCTCGGCCAGATCGTGAATCGCTTCGAGGTTCAACGGATCGAGCGATCGCGCGCGTTCGAGGGCACCACGGGCGCCCATCCGGTCGCCGAGCTTGTCGCGGAGGAGCCGCGCCAGGCGGAGCTCTTCGCGGGCCTTCTCTTCGGCCGTCATCCGGAGCCCGATCGCCGCGCGGATCTCGCTGGCGGCGCGCTGGTGGTCGTTGGCGCGCAGGCACAACGCGATCAAGCGCTCGCGCAGGTGAACGTCATTGGGCGTCGATTCGACGACACGCTCGACGTTCTCGATCGCCCCGGCAATGTCGTTGACGTTCTCGGCCAGGACCTGGGCGAGATGAAGCTTGAGCTCGTCGCGGCGATCGGGTCGCGTCTCGACGGCGACACAGCGTTGCCACAACGTCACTGCGCGGTCGACATCACCGGCGTTGAAGGCGAGGTCAGCGCGAAATCGCAGCGCGTCGATGTTGCTCGCCGCGCGCGCGAGGACGGCATCGAGATCGATGATCGCCTTGTTCGAATCGCCGATGCCGTGGAGCACCGTGGCGCGTTCGAGTAGTAGCGGAATGGCATCCTCATCCGCCGGTCGCTCGGTCTCGAGCCACGTCAGACGCTCGGTGAGCGCGGTGATCAAGCCGCGCACGTCGGCGCGCTCGCGCAACAGCGCCAGTGCGCGCTCCAGCTCCGGGGCACTGGGCTCGATCTGGAGGATCCGCTTGTACGCGGCCAGCGCAAGCTCGCCGTCGCCGACTGCGTCGGAGTCGAACAGCGCCGCCGCCTGGCGCAAGAGCTCGAGCCGCCCTGCGCGATCGCCGATCGCCCGGGCGAGCTGATAGCTCGCCTTGGCCAGCGCCGCGTCGTCGCCCACGCGACGAGCGAGCCTGCGCAGCGCCTCGAGCGCGCGAACATCGGTCGGCATTTTCTTGAGCACGGCCGTGACGACCGCCGCAGCGTCGCGTGTCCGCCCGGCCACCTCGAGCGCTTCTGCGCGATCGAGCTCCCATGATGCCCGCGCCACCGGATCGTCCGAGAGCGCAGCGCGGAGCTCGAGCAGCTCGGCGCGCGCGAGCAGCGAATCGACCACCGCGCGAACGTCGGCTGGGTTCGCATCGACGGTCGGCAGCTGCGTGGTCTCTGCGACCACGATCAGCGCGCTGGTATCGTCGGGCGCAGATGCGAGCGCAGCGGCGAGTCGTCGGCTGGAGATCTCGAGATCACCGGTGGACACCGCCACCGCGGACGCGCGCATGTGGAGTGCGGCCGCGGCTTCTGGCATCTGCACGGATTCGGCGAGCCCGTCATACGACGCCGACAGGCTTTCGGGCTCCATTCGTCGTGCCGCGGCGAGCGCCGCTCCGAGTAACGCACCGCGCCGCTGCGGGTCGCGCTCGATCGCCGCAGCAAACGACTGCGCAGCGCGATCGAAGTCTTCGAGCACGAGCACGTACATCCAGCCGCTGTCCTCCGCGAGCGCCGCCGCGAGCTGGGGATCGGTCGTGCGACTCGCGAGCGCCGACACCGCCTCGAGTCGCATCGCGGTATCGGATCGACGCGCGCCGAGGTCTGCGAGCCCGAGCGCGCCGCTGGTCGCCGCGACCGACGGCGGATCACTCGTCGCTAGCGCGCGATAGACGTCCGCTGCGTTGTCGAGCTCACCGGCAGCTTCGAGCGCGCGGCCGAGCAGCCACTGCTGATCGGGGGAGGGATCGAGCGCGACGAGCGGGCGGCGCGCCGTGGCTTCCTTCGCAAACTCGCCTGCCTGGTGTGCGGCGCGCGCGAGGCCATCGAGCGCGGCGCGATCGTCGGGGAATCGCGACAGCCATTCGTCGAACACCGCGATCGCCGCCGCCGGGTCCGCCATGCGGCCGGTCAACACCCACGCGGCTTCGCGCAGCGCACGTCGCGCGGCCGGGCCATCTGGCAGCGCGCTCGCTTCGGCGCGGCGCTCGGCCACCAGATCCGCCCAGCGCTCCTGGGCGCGCAAGAGATCGATCAGCGATTCGCGCGCGAAGGTATCGCCGGGCCACACCGCGAGCACGCGGCGGTAGAGATCGGTCGCAGACTCCACGGCGCCGGCGCGCTCCTGGAGGCGAGCGGCGGCGAACAGCGCCGTGCCCTGGCGCGTCTTGTCGGGCTCGAGCTCGGCGAGCTCGATCAACAGCGATGCGCGGTCATCGTCGCGCCCGAGCTGCGCGAGCGTTGATTCGATTCGCCAGCGCAGTGCGAGGTCCTTGGGCTCGAGCTCGAGCAAGGCGCGCTCCAGCTCGAGGACCGACTCGAGGTCGCCATGACTGCGCGCCATGCGGATCGCGCGCTCGTAGAACGATCGGCGCGGTTCACCGGTCGTCGCCGCCGCGAGCGCCTTCAACCTGGCGATGCCTTCGGTCACGCTGCCGGTGAGGTCATCGAGCTCGATCAGGGCCTCGACCGCCGCGGGGAGCTCGGGCACGGCTTCGAGCGCCTTGCCGAGCGCTTGCCGTGCGTCGTCGAATGCTTCCGGACCGCCGATCTCATACGCGTACAGCTCGGCGGCCTGCACATAGAGCGCCGCGGCGGCTTCGCGATCAGGCGTGGGGGCATGACCGGGGCCGAGCCAGCTGCCGAGCACGGCCGCATTGGCTGCCGACAGATAAGCCTTCGCCAGCAACGTCACGTCGCCGCTTCCCAGTGCATGGCGCTCCGCCGCGGACGTGACGACGATGAAGCCTGGCGCACTGGCCTCGAGCGCATCGAGCAGCTCGCGCGCCTGGTCGCGCTGGCCGCCGCGCAGCAATGCATCGGCGCGACGCAGCGACAGCATCGTCGCGCGGCTGGCATCGCCTTCGACCGCCTGCCAGTTCTGCACCAGCTCGGCGAGGTCGTCGTAGCGACCCAGCTCCTCGGCGAGCTCGGTCAGATCGGCGAGCACCAGCGATTCACCCGGCGACACCGCGAGCGCTTGCTGGAGGATCTCCCACGCGCGTTCAGGTGCGCTGGTGCGGATCAGCTGGGCGTGGCGCCGGCGAAGCGCGACGACCTCGCGCCGGATCGCCGTGCCGCGATCGAGCGGTTCATCAGGCGCGCCGGCCGCCGTGGCGCCCGGCTCGGAGCCTGGCCCTGCCGGTCCGAACGTCGCCAGCAACGCGGACACCAGCGCCTCGAGTCCCGCGATCACGTCGTCCGCGATGCCGTGTTGCTCGGCGATCCGGAGCCGCTCGCGCGCCACTCGCTCGGCAGACGTGCCGCCGGCCGCCGCCGCGAGCTCGGCGGCTTGCGCGATTGCCTCCTGCGCGCGCGCGTATTCGCTGCGGGCGGCGAGCCGGCCCAGCTCGAGCCAGTAGCCGAGCTTGCGTGCTGGATGCTGTGCCGCTTCGGCGAGTCGCTCCCAGACCTCGATCATCGCGGCGTCGTCACCGCTGCGCGCGACGACGCGCTCGAGCTCGAGCAACGCACCCTGGTGCTGGGGCGCGATTCGCACGGCTTCATCGAGCGCCGCGCGCGCTTCCTCGGCATCCCCCATGTGTTGGCTGACGACGCGAGCCTTCTCGAGCAGCAGATCGGCACGCTCGGTGTCGTCGCGCGCGTAGGCGAGCTCGGCGTCGATCAACTTGGTCAGGTTCGGCCATAGGCCACGGCGATAAAAGATCCGGCGCAGCGCCCACAGATTCGCGCGCAGACCGGGATCCAGGCTGAGCGCGCGGCCGTAGGCCTTCACGGCACGTGCTTCGTCGATCAGACGCCGGTCGTAGTGCTCGCCGAGCTCGTACGCGATGACCGCGGCCGCCGCGGGATCGTTGGTCGCATCGATCTCCTTGTCGAGGGCTGCCGCTTGTTGCTCGGCGCCGAGCTCGCCGAGCTGGGCGATCGCTCGATCGACGACCGTCGGCGACTCGAGCTGAGCTTCGAGTGGCGGCGGAGGCGTGAGCGTGGGCGATGTACCGATCGCGGCGTTCGCCGCGGCGTCGTCCGATGCGGGCTCGTCCCCGCTCGTGATCTCGAGATCATCGGTGGAATGATCGGGTGCGACTCGCTCGGAGGCCGGCGCCGGCTTGGCTCGGGCGGGCAGCGCCGGAATCGCCACCGAGGTTCCCCGCGCTGGTGGTGGAGGTGGTGGCGGCGCGGGGCGACCGATCACCGTCGCGAGCCGAGGCGGAGGAATCCGTTGGGTCGTCGCTGCGGGCACCGGCGGGACCACGACCACCCCGCGGGGCGGCGGCGGTGGGCGGACCGGTGGTGCTGATGGCCTGGCGGCGGGCGTCGCGATTTCATCCGCCTCGCTGATCTCCTCGATCTCCTCGATCTCTTCCACCGGCGGCTCGGCGTCGCCGAGCTCGTCGTCCTCTTCACGCATCATCGCGTCGATCCGCGACGCGAGCGCAGCCGAGCGATCGATGTCGGCCGTTTGCTTACGGCTGATCGATGGCGTTCCCGGCACACCCTCCTCGGCGTCCGAGTTGTCTTCGGGTCGGCTGCCCAAGTCTCCAAAAGGATCAACCCGCCACGCGCGGAGTGTCAACGTAGGTGACCGTCATTCCGAGCATTTTTGCTCGAGCAGGTTGCGTCAACCGTGGAATGGCGAATACACCATCGCCGTGTCCGAAGCGCTACGACTCGGTGATGACGAGCTGACCCTCGAAGCGATTGCAAGCGTGGCCCGCGGCGGCCGGAAGGTCGAGGTCGGCGCCGCGGCGGACCGCGCGATGGTCAGGGCGCGCCAGGTCGTCGATGCCGTGGTCGAACGCGGCGATCTGGCACCGGCCGTGTACGGCGTGAACACCGGATTTGGTGCTCTCGCGGAGGTCCGGATCTCCGCGGTCCAGGTGACCGAGCTGCAACGCAACCTCGTGCGCTCGCATGCTGCTGGCGTCGGCGCTCCCCTCGCGCGCAAGCATGTGCGCGCGATGATGCTGTTGCGCGCGGCGGTCCTGGCGACCGGTCGGAGCGGCGCGCGGGCGATCTGCTGCCAGCGCCTGTGCGAGTTGCTCAACGCGGGGGTGCATCCGGTGATCCCTGCACGCGGCTCGGTGGGAGCTTCGGGCGATCTCGCGCCGCTCGCACACCTGGCGCTGGGAATGATCGGCGAAGGCGTCGCGGAGTACGAGGGCAAGGTCGTGCCGGCCGCAGATGCGCTGCGCCGCGCGAACATCGAACCGCTCGTGCTCGAGGCCAAGGAGGGCCTGACGCTGCTCAACGGCACGCAGCACATGACGGCGGTGGGCGGACTCGCCGTGCTCGACGGTGAAGCCACGTGCCGGGTCGCCGATGTCGCGGGCGCCCTTTCGCTGGAGGCGCTCAAGGGCACGGTGCGAGCGTTCGATCCTCGGGTCGTCGCGGCGCGTCCGCACCCGGGGCAGATCGCCGTCGGCGAGGCGCTGCGAGCGCTGCTGATCGGCTCCGAGATCGCCGAGTCGCACAAGAACTGCGGCAAGGTCCAAGACCCCTACTCGCTGCGTTGCATGCCTCAGGTCCACGGGGCCAGTCGCGACGTGCTCGGGTTCGCGCGTACCGTGCTGGAGCGCGAAGCCGGCAGCTCCACCGACAATCCGCTGGTGTTGATCGACGGACCCGACGGCGACGAGATGATCTCCGGCGGTAACTTTCACGGTCAGCCGGTGGCGATGGCGCTCGATGCGGCAGCGATCGCGATCGCCGAGCTCGCGAACATCAGCGAGCGCCGGATCGAACAGCTGGTCAATCCGCACCTGTCGAGCGGACTGCCGCCGTTTCTCGCGCCCGACAGCGGCCTCAACTCCGGCTTCATGATCGCGCAGGTCAGCGCCGCGGCGCTGGTGTCGGAGAACAAGGTGCTCGCGCATCCTGCCTCGGTCGATTCGATCCCGTCGTCGGCGGGACGCGAGGATCATGTGTCGATGGGCGCGACGGCCGCGCTCAAGCTCGCGCAGATCGAAGATCACGTGCGGACCGTGCTGGCGATCGAGCTGCTATGTGCGGCCCAGGGCATCGATCTGCGCCGCCCGCTGCGCACCACGAAGCCGCTGGAGGCCGTGCATGCGGTGATCCGCGCCAGGGTGCCAGCGATGATGGTCGATCGACCGCTCGCACCCGACATCGCTACCGTCCGCGCGATGATCGACGACGGCTCGCTGCTCGCGGCGGCTGGCGTGTAGTTCGCGTCGACGTCATCGAGCAGGTTGACGTCGAGACGTGATCGATCACCCGTACGCCGAAGCGCCGTGGCTCCTTGGCGCTGCTGGCGTTCTGTTCGGGCTTATCGGTACGGATGCCCGCCCTTGGCCTTGGGCGCCCTGCCCGCTCGGGCGAGCGCGTCGCGGAGCACGTACTCGATCTGGGCGTTGAGGCTGCGCAGGTCGTCGGCGGCCCACTTCTGGAGCGCCTCGAGCACCGAAGGATCGATGCGCAGCAGGAACGACTTGCGATCCGGAACGGCCACCATGATCAGTACAACGTCCCCGCGTTGACGACGGGTTGGGTGGAACGCTCGCCGCACAGCACGACGAGCAGGTTCGACACCATCGCGGCCTTGCGCTCGGCGTCGAGCTCGACGATGTGACGCTGCGCCAGCTGCTCGAGCGCCATCTCCACCATCGATACCGCGCCTTCGACGATCCGTTGCCGGGCTGCGATGATCGCGCCGGCCTGCTGGCGTTGCAGCATCGCATGCGCGATCTCCGGCGCGTATGCCAGGTGTGCGATCCGCGCGTCGACGACCTCGCAGCCCGCGGCGCGGATCCGCTCGTCGACCTCCTTGCGCAGCAGGCTCGCGACCGCCTCGGACGAGCCGCGCAGGCTGATCACGTTGTCCTCGTGGGTATCGTACGGATGATGCATCGCGAGGTTGCGCACGGCCGCCTCGGCCTGGATCTGGACGTACGCGGTGAAGTTCTCGACGTCGAACATCGCCTGCGACGTGTCGACCACACGCCAGACGATCACCGCCCCGATCTCGATCGGATTGCCGTCGACGTCGTTGACCTTGATCTTCGCGCTCTCGAAGTTTCGCGCGCGCAGCGAGACCTCGCGCTTGTTGGTGAACGGGTTGACCCAGCGTAGCCCCGAGTCTTTCACCGTGCCGGTGTAGCGACCGAAGAACGTCAGCACGCGTGCCTCGTTCGGGCCGATCACCAGACAGCCTGCGAGCAGGATGATGCCGAGGACGAACAGCCCGATCGCCACACCAACGTAGAGCCCGGGGGCGTGCATGTGCTGCTTGATCATCGCCAGCGGGACGATCGTCGCCGCCAGCGAGCCCAGTCCCAGCAGCAAGGCCAACCAACCCGACATCGAGACCGCATCACGCTCTTTCATTGCCATCGCAGACCTCCGGTGAATGACGCGATGTCACGGTGATATCACTCTGCGATCATGTCAAGGGCGGCGCGTCGAGTGTCCGGGCGATTGCGAGACACGCTTGGATGCGCGAGGCGCTCGGCGGTGCCTCATGACGACGGTTGCGCGAGGAGCCGCGATGATCGCCCGCCGGGCTCGGAGCGCTCGCCACACGATGAGTACCTCGAGTATCAGTGCGGCGATGATGACTTCGCGGACGAACGCGGTGCTGTGACCTCGCGACAATTGAAACCCGAACGCCGCGATCGTCATGAACACGATCGTCGACGCGGCCGACCAGGACACCACCACGAGGGCACCGATCGAGCCGACCATGACCTCTCCCACGGTTTCTCGCCACGCTGCCCAAAACGCCACCGGTTCATTGCTGGGACAATGACCGCGCCGGTGGATCCACCACAGGTGTATCCGGGCGACCGCCCAAGCAGCACACAGCGCGATCGCAGCGACGACGCTCGCCGAGCACGAGGGGCGCGCGGGAGTCATGCCGTCCAAGCGCAGCGGTCCTCCACACGGCCATGCGCAGCTAGCGAACAAGAACGCGATCACGGCGCCCGTTTTCATGGGCCCGAAAAACCCGGTGCTGCGCTCGGATCGCGTGGCGTCATGGGCAGGCGCGATCCGCCGGCGACGTGAGCACATCACCGCGGTAGTGCAGTGGCCGTACCAGCGTGGGCGCACTGTTATGGTGCGGAAACCCCGATACCGCGGGTGTAGACGCGGTCGATCAGCGACGTTCCGGCACCATAGCGATAGGGAACCGCTGCCGGATCGTCACAACGCCAGACGATCAGATCGCCGCGGGCGCCGACGGCGAGCGAGCCTACGTCGGAGCTGCCGAGCGCCTTCGCGGCGTGGCGCGTCACGCCGAGCCAGGCCTCGTCGACGGTCATGCCGTAGTGCGTGGTCGCGAGCCACATCTGCAGCGGTAGCGCCTCGCAGTAGCTCGAGCCGGGATTGAGATCGGTCGCGACGGCCATCGCGACCCCGGCGCGGCGAAGCTTGTCGACCGGCGGCACCGGTAACCGGAGCTGCACGCAGGCGCCGGGCAACATCACGGCGACCGTGCCCGCACCGGCCAGCGCGGCGATGCCGGCATCATCGATCTGCTCGACGTGATCGGCCGACAGCGCGCCGAGCTCCGCGAGTAGCCGAGCTGCACCGAGGTCGCGGAACTGGCCGATGTGGCCGCGCACGGCGAGGCCGGCGCCCCGCGCGGCGCCCAGGATCGCGCGGGTCTCGCCGAGGGTGAACGCGCCCTCGTCGCAGTAGACGTCGACCGAGGCGGCAAGCTCCCCGGCCGCCGCTTGTGGGATCCACTGTTCGCAGATCTCGGTGATGTACGCCGCGCGATCCGCCTGGCGATCGGCGGGGATCAGATGAGCGAGCAAGGTCGGCACGAGGCGCTGACCTCGCTGCTTGGTGAGCGACGCAACACAGCGAAGCAGCCGCAGCTCGCCCGCGGTGGTCAGGTCATAGCCCGACTTGATCTCGATCGTCGTCGTGCCCGCCGCCAGGGCGAGATCGAGCCGCGCAGCCATCAGCGCGATCAGCTCATCGTCGCTGGCGGCTCGCGTCGGGCCCAGCGTGGCCATGATGCCGCCACCGGCCGCGGCGATCTCGAGGTAGCTGCGTCCGGCCGCGCGCATCGCGAACTCGTTCGCGCGATTGCCGGCGAAGATCGCGTGGGTGTGGCAGTCGACGAATCCGGGCGTGACCAGCCGCCCGCCGGCATCAATGGCCTCGACCCCGGTTGGTCGATCGCCATCGGCGCCGACCCAGCTGATCGCCCCGCCCTGCACCGCGATCGCGCCGTGGTCGATCATCCCGAGCCCTGCGCGCTCGGGATCGCAGGTCATCACCCGCGCGTTGCGAATCACCAGATCATGAGCCGCCATGATCAGTCGTGGCGCCGGCGCGGGATCACCACGCCGCGCTGTTCGGCTGTGCGAATGGCCTCATCGTAGCCGGCGTCGGCGTGGCGGATCACGCCCATGCCCGGATCACTGGTGAGCACGCGCTCGAGGCAGCGCGCCGCACGCGGCGTCCCATCGGCGACCACCACCATGCCAGCATGCAGCGAATAGCCAATGCCCACGCCGCCACCGTGGTGAAACGACACCCAGGTCGCACCCGACGCGGTGTTGACCAGCGCGTTCAAGATCGCCCAGTCGGCGACCGCGTCGGTCCCGTCCTTCATCGCCTCGGTCTCGCGGTTGGGTGAGGCCACCGAGCCGCAGTCGAGGTGATCGCGGCCGATCACGATCGGGGCCTTGACCTTGCCGGTGCGCACGAGCTCGTTGAATCGCAGGCCGACGCGATGGCGCTGGCCGTAGCCGAGCCAGCAGATCCGCGCCGGCAAGCCCTGAAACGCGATCCGCTCGCTGGCGAGCTTCATCCAGCGATGGAGCATCGGATCGTCGGGGATCTCCTCGAGCACCGCGGCGTCGGTGACGCGGATGTCCGCGGGGTCGCCCGACAGCGCTGCCCACCGGAACGGGCCCTTGCCCTCGCAGAACAGCGGCCGGATGTACGCCGGCACGAAGCCCGGATACGAAAATGCGTCCTTGGCGCCGCCGATCTCGGCCTGCGCGCGCAGGTTGTTGCCGTAATCGAACACGTGAGCGCCGGCGCGCTGCATCGCGACCATCGCCTCGACTTGCACAGCCATTGAAGCACGGGCGCGCTTCACGTAGCCATCGGGGTCGCGCTCGCGGAGCTTCGCCGCTTCATCCAGCGACAGGCCCTGTGGGATGTAGCCGACCAGCGGATCGTGCGCCGACGTCTGGTCGGTCACCAGGTCAGGCGTGATCCCTCGTCGCACCAGCTCGGCGTAGACATCTGCAGCATTGGCGACCACCGCGATCGATCGCGGCGTGCGTGCACGCTTGCACTCGTCGACGCGCTCGAGCGCCGCGTCGAGGCTCGGTGCGAGCTCGTCCAGGTAGCGAGTCTCGATCCGGCGCTGGACGCGTGACGGATCGATCTCGATCCCGAGGAATACGCCGCCTGCCATCGTCGCCGCGAGCGGCTGGGCACCGCCCATCCCACCGAGACCGCCCGACAGAATGAACTTCCCGCTCAGATCAGCGCCAGCGCCGTAGTGCACGCGGGCAGCAGCGGCGAACGTCTCGAACGTGCCCTGCACGATGCCTTGCGAGCCGATGTAGATCCACGAGCCTGCCGTCATCTGGCCGTACATCATCAGGCCGCGGCGCTCGAGCTCGCGGAAGTGCTCCCACGTCGCCCACTGGCCGACGAGGTTCGAGTTTGCGATCAGCACGCGGGGCGCGTCTTCATGGGTGCGGAACACGCCGACGGGCCGGCCCGACTGCACCAGCAGCGTGTGGTCATTTTCGAGCCGGCGCAGCTCGCGAACGATCGCGTGATAATCGTCCCAGCTCCGCGCCGCCTTCCCCGTGCCGCCGTAGACCACGAGATCCTGCGGCCGTTCGGCGACATCGGGATCGAGGTTGTTCATCAACATCCGCAGGGCGGCCTCTTGTTGCCAGCCCTTGCATGACAGCTCGCTGCCTCGAGGCGCACGGATCGCGTCCATGCGGCGGTGGTAGCACGAAGCCACCGGCGATTGCCGGACTGACACGGCGCCGACCGTGGCCGCGGTCAGAAAATGACGGTGAGCGCCGCCACGACATCTGGGTCGCGCAATGAGTGCAGGCCGCCATGAACCCGCGGCCCCATGTCGTGCATCCATCGGATCGGCGGATCGGGACGAGCGTCGCTGCTCGCCCCGATCCAGACTTCAGCACCGGCCTTCACACAGGAGTCACGCCATGAGGCATGTCACCCATGGAGTCACCTGGCGCGCTCGTTCCTACGCCACCATCGCCCTCTTGCTCGTCGGAGCTCAGGCGATGGTGACCGGAATCATCGAATGGCTCCGGTAACCGTCGTCTAGCCCCGCCATCCCGCCCGCATTTCCTCGGAGCTCATGTTCCGTAGAACGCGCGAGGAGGTGTGAGGGCGAGGCGGAGTGAGAACCGGCCCGCAGCGCACTTGCTGTGCGTGAGGACCGGAAGCGGAGCGACAACGAAGCCATCGCACCCCGCAGCCGTTCTACGACTTCGAGCCGCCGATCCGCATGCCGTAGAACGACCGCCACGCGAAGAACATCGACACGAGGATCGAAAGCGCGGCGATCCCGAACCGGATGTAATCGTAGACCACCTGCGGCGCGCCGTTGATCATCACGTCCGACTTCTTGTCGAGCTGGAGCGCGAGGCCGACCGCAAGCACACCGAACAGCGTGGTGAACTTGATGACCGGGTTGAGCGCGACCGACGACGTGTCCTTGAACGGATCACCGACCGTGTCGCCCACGACCGTGGCCGCATGCAGATCGGTGTTCTTGGCGCGCAGCTCGGTCTCGACGACCTTCTTCGCGTTGTCCCAGGCGCCGCCGGCGTTCGCCATGAAGATCGCCTGGTACAGACCGAAGATCGCCATCGAGATCAGATAGCCGATGAAGAAGTACGCATCGAGGCATGCAAAGCCGAGGGTCGAGAAGAACACGACCATGAAGATGTTCTTCATGCCCTTCTGCGCGTAGAGCGTGCAGATCTCGACGACCTTGTTCGAGTCCTCGACCGAGGCCTTCTCCTGGCCGCTGTCGAGCTTGATGTTGGCCTTGATGAACTCGACCGCACGGTAGGCACCGGTCGAGACCGCCTGGGTCGACGCGCCGGTGAACCAGTAGATGATCGCGCCGCCGACGATCAGCCCGAGCAGGAACGGCGGGTGGATCATCGACAGGTTGCCGACATGCTCGGCCTTGAGGCCGTTGGTGACCAGCATGATCAGCGCGAAGATCATCGTCGCTGCGCCCACCACGGCGGTGCCGATCAGCACCGGCTTGGCCGTGGCCTTGAACGTGTTACCAGCGCCGTCATTCTCCTCGAGGAACGCCTTGGCGCGCTCGAAGTCCGGCTTGAACCCGAAGTCCTTCTCGATCTCGCCCTCGATGCCCGGCTTGCCCTCGATCACCGAGAGCTCGTACACCGACTGCGCGTTATCCGTGACCGGACCATAGGAGTCGACCGCGATCGTGACGGGCCCCATGCCGAGGAACCCGAACGCCACCAGGCCGAACGCGAACACCGTCGCGGCCGCCTTGCAGGCGAAGGTCGACATCACGAACTCGCCGCCCGCCTGGACGTTGAGGCCGTAGAGCAGGTTGTAGATGCCCTCGGACGAAGCCACCCAGTAGGCGATGCCCATCAGGCCCGCGATGACCAGCCCCATCCAGTACGCCGAGAAGTTACCCGCGGTGAGCCCCGACAGGATGTTGAGCGATGGGCCACCTTCCTTCGACGACGTGACGACCTCGCGAACGTGGCCGGAGTTCACCGACGTGAACACCTTCACGAGCTCGGGAATGATCGCGCCCGCGAGCGTGCCGCACGAGATGATGGTCGAGAGCTTCCACCACAGGCCGTCAGGCAATGCCGAGGTGCCCTGACCGATCAGCAGGTACGACAGCACGTAGGTGAGGATGATCGAGACGATCGAGGTCATCCACACCAGCACCGTGAGCGGGTGCTCGAAGTCCATCTTCGCGGCGTTGCCGTAGCGCGCCTTGGCGATCACCTCGTTCAGCAGATAGCTGCCGACCGACGCCACGATCATGATGATACGCATCGCGAACAGCCAGACCAGGAGGATGGTCTGCGCCAGCGTGCCGTCGGCGGTCGTGCTCGGAAACGCGACGAGGATGAACGTGATCAGCGCGACACCGGTGACGCCGTAGGTCTCGAACCCGTCGGCCGTCGGGCCAACCGAGTCGCCGGCGTTGTCACCGGTGCAGTCGGCGATGACGCCCGGGTTGCGCGCGTCGTCTTCCTTGATGTTGAACACGATCTTCATCAAGTCCGAACCGATGTCGGCGATCTTGGTGAAGATGCCGCCCGCGATGCGGAGCGCCGCGGCGCCGAGCGATTCACCGACCGCGAAGCCGATGAAGCACGGACCTGCGTAGTCGCCGGGGAGGAACACCATGATCGCGAGCATCAGCAGCAGCTCGAGCGAGATCAGCACGGTGCCGATGCTCATGCCGGCCTCGATCGGAATCGCGTACACGTTGAACGGCTTGCCGCGCAGCGACGCGAACGCCGCGCGCGAGTTGGCGAAGTTGTTGACCCGGATCCCGAAGAACGCCACCAGCGTGCTTCCGAGGATGCCGATCACCGAGAACGTCGCGATCGCCGCGACCTTGCCGAACGGCACGCTCTCGAGCACCGCGAAGTAGACGATGATCACCGCGGCGATCAGCACCCATAGCCAGGCGATGAACTTCACCTGCGTACGGAGGTACGTCTTGCACGTCGCGTAGATCAGCTCGCTGATCTCGATCATCGCCTTGTGCGCGGGAAGCTTCTTCAGCTTCTGGTACTTCATCAGACCGAACAGCAGACCGAGTGCGCTGACCACGAGGCCAGCCATCAGGATCATCTTGCCGTTGAGTCCCAGGAAGGACACTTGCGTGAAGTCGGGAAGCTTGAGCTCGGACTCGCTATGCGGGCGCGAGCCCTCGGCGCCCACTGCCATCCACTGAAGAAAAGACGTCATCTGTTGGTTCCTCGGGTCGCTAAACGGGGGGCTTTATATGGAATCGGCGTTCGGTAACGCAAGCCCTCGTTGCCCCCGCAAGCGTCGATTCAGGAAATGGTTTCCGGCGATTCCCACCCCGGGTGTGGTATGGAACAGTGCCCGCGAAGGTCGCCTGGCTTGGTCGCCGCCCGAACCAGGCCCGCAATCGGCGCCAAGCCGTGCCGCTGGAGTCACTCGTCTCGTGAAGGCCACGTGATGCAATGCGCATCGCTCTGCGTCGCGCTTTGGCTGCCGAACGACGTCCTCAGGCCGCGGCGCGGGACGAGGAGATCGGCTCCGCGCGGGTCTCGGGCGGCAGGATCGGCTGAATCTTGGTCGCCCAGCGAGAACAGCAATCCAGACCGTCCATGCCGGGCAGGAGCGCCATCTTGCGCTCGATGTACCCCATGACCTCGAAGATCCGCTGGCCGGGAAACAGCTGGGCCACCATGCGGGCGCCCTCGGCGTCTGTCTTCACTCCGCCACCGACCGGGGCATAAAACTTCTTCGCGATCCAGCGGGTGAACCGCTGTGCGAACGTGCGGCCCTCGAGCTTCTTCTTGGCCTGACCGAAGTAATACGCAAAGTGCCGGCGCTCCTGCTTGGCGATCCGTCGGCATAGCTCGGCGAGCACCGGATTCTGGGTACGGTTCGCGAGCTCCTCGTATGCCTGCGTGGTCATGCACTCCTGCAGTGCACCCCAGAACATCCACAGCGCCACGAAGCTCTTCGGCATCGAGCGCGCGATCGCGCCCTGCACGAAATCCTCGAACGTCGCCTTGAACCGAGCACCCGCACGGACCCGCTGCGCGCGCTCCGTCGCAGAGCTGACATGGACCCCGCATTCCTCCATCAGGCGCGTCAGCGCGTACGAGTGGAAGTACTCCTCGTAGTTCCACATCGTCAGGAAGGTGAGCAGCTCGGGATCGCGGGCAACCTTGAGCTTCGCGACCTCGAGGAAGTAGTGGACGGTTTGGCTCTCGATGTCGGCGAAGTACTGGAGGCTCTCGATCTCCATCGGTGTCAGGCCGACGCGGCGAGCAGTCTCCCAATCCAGATCTTCGAACTCAACCTTGTGTGAAACGGCAAGATGCTGAGCGATATCGGACACTGCTTTCCCCTCGCGACCGCCAGATTCCGCGTTTCATCACATGCGGAGCGGCCCGGCGACGAGGGTAGTACAGGTCCAGCCGTACGTCATCAACCACGCCGTTCGAAGCGATCGCCCCGGGCCCACGCTTGCAGTTGACGGAAGGCCCAGGTACGGGGCATGCGGAGCCGCGGAGGCGGCCGGCGGTCGCGGACGAGTGTCCGTAGCAGCGCCCGCGCATCTTGCGCCTTCAGGTCGGGCTTGGGCCACGTTGCCAGGCCGTCGAGCTGACGGGCCGGCAACCCCGCCTCGCGGGCGTCGTTGATGAGTCGGGCCCACGATCGGTCGGCGTAGAACCGGCTCCGAGCCAGCTCGACGAGCTTGCCGCGTGTGCCCGCTGACAACATCGGCGCGCGTGCGATCCCGTGCCGGAGGTTGACCAGGGCGTCCGACGCGACGCAGTACCCGTGGTCTGCGGGGAGATGAACGACGGCCACCTCGTCATCGGCGATCAGCTCGCCGCGTGCGTACATGCGATAGATCGCTCCGACGCCCCGCATCCCGAATCGGGCGAGCTCGGCGGCGCGCAGCGCACCCATGCTCGACGCACCCCACACCGCGATACCTCGCTCGATCGCGAGCAGCAGCTCCTTGTGCCAGACCGCGGCCATGCGCTCGAAGTAGCCGTCGATGATCGCGATCCGTCGAATCGTGCGCTGGCGGGTCAGCCGCAACACGTCGCCCACCGCGACCGGCGGCACCACCCGCACCCCCGGCAGCGCAGCGCCGACCTCGCTCGCGGCCAGCGTGGGCCCGACGAACACCACGGTATCGCGATGGTCGCCACCGCGCGGAGTCATCCCATCACCTCGATGTCGGTTGCGAGCCGTGGGACGATCGTCTTGACGACCGGCACGCCCAGCACCGGATGCGTCAGATCGACCGCGATGATCTGGCGGTACCCGTTGGCACACAACAGCTCCACCACGCGCTCGAGTTGCTCGCCGAGCGAGCGGCCGCCGCTGGCAGTGATGTCGTCGAACCCGACGGGGTCGTCGCACGCCGAGGTCAGGCGCTCCCACACCGGCAGCAGCACGTCGCGATCGGTCGTGCGCTCGTAATCGAACGGAAAGAAGTCGTCGCGTGCTCCCGCGATATAGGTGAGCCGGGTCTGTGCAGCCTCCGTGATCGCACGCGCCGCCGCGATCGCAGGCACCGGATGCGCCCCGAACCCCTCGTAGATCCCAAGCGCGCGCCAGGCAGGCTCGCGAGGATCCTCCATGATCGCGCAGCCGATCGACGGCACCATGCCGCCCAGGTCCCACAGAAACAGCCGAGCGCCGGCAGCGATCACGCGATCGATCAACCCGCGACACGTCGCGTCGGCGATCGAGTCCAGCACGATCCGGCGATCGCCACCGGTGCGCCGCCACACGGCTTCCGCATCGCGCTCGATCAGCTCGCATAGACCGTGAAGGACGGCCTCGACGAGCTGGTTACCCGATGCGAGCCCGTTCGAGGAGATATCGAACACCGGCGGCCGGCGAAACGTGGTGTCGAGGGTGACCGTCTCGAGTGGCACGAGCACCGGCTGATCGGTCACCACGTCCCTGCCCTCCACCCACCGCCACGTGGCGTCGAGATCGAGGCGGCCGCGCGGCCGTGCCAGCGTGCGAACGTCGACCGCTCGCGGCTTGAGCTTGCGAAACGATGCCGTGATCGTCGGCAACGTCACGTTCTCGGCGGTCCAGGTCTCGAGGCTCTCCATGAGCGCCGAAACGCGTGCGGCCTCGGCGGTGATGCCCTTGCCTTGCTGCGTGGATAGCGACCGTCCCATCGGACGGATTGCCGCGAACACCGGGATCCCGATCACATCGAGCCCGGTCAGGTCGGCGATCCGGGTGATCCCCGCGCGCTTGGTCAGCGGCGCAAACCGGCGCCATGTGGTCGCGAGCGCGGCGCTGCGAAATGTTCCATCGCGAATCACCGGCTTGGCGTCGAGCCGATGCCCATCGAGCTGCAAGGCCATCCGATCGGCGAGCTTACTGCTATGCTCGCGGAACGTGCGTTGGGCCTGTGTCGTTCTGCTCGTGATGCTTGCCGGGTGCAAGGCCGGCGGCGACTACAAGCCCGCCGAGCGTCCGGAGGCCGATTCCGGCGAGACCGACGGCCGGATGTTCGACTTCGTCACCAACAAGCCCGATGGCGAGGACTGGCAGATCAGGATCCGCGGCTCGTCGTTGTGGGCTGCGTACAGTGAAGGGGACGCCACCGAGGATCTCGGTTCCAAGAACCTGACCGAGAAGGAAGCCAAGCGGGTATGGAAGCTGATCGATGCGCTCGACATTCCCGAGCGCGACGAGGGCACCAAGGACGAGGACGAGGGCTTCGTGGTGCTGCGGCTCCGCGTGCCCGGCGGCGAGGACGGCCACGACATCTACACCACGCACATGTCGCGCGGGACCGACGACGAAGATCTGATCGAGCTCGCCGAATACCTGCAGGATCTGATCGCGAAGTACCACAAGGAAACGCCGAACTTCTGATCGCGAGTGCCCGCGCCGTCACGCCTGCGCGGCTCACATCCGGGGCGCATACTTGCGCGCACGTGCCAGGGCGCGTTGACCAGCGCGATCGCCGAGCTCGGCGAGGTACTCCGCGAGCCGCACGTAGGCCCGGCTGTAGCTCGGTCGGCCGCGGAATGCGCGCGCGGTGTCCTCCTCGTCCGCGAGTGCCTCCCGAAGCGTCGCGGCGACGATCGGCTCGTTCTTGCGTGGCTCGATCGCGTACGCCGAATACGGGTATGCGTCGACGAACACGCGCAGGTAGCGCTCGAACACCAGCGGGTCGTCGCTGTAACTGACGAGCAGTCGGAACGCGATCTGGGCCAGGCCCCGATCGTTGCGTGTCTGGGCGCGGTAGCTCGAACACCCCGCACGGCGTGCCCTCCGGTGTTGATCCGATGCGAATCGCGCGGCGACTCCGGGCATCGGGCCACACACGCGCTGGCGACGTGAGGCATACTGGGAGCCCGGTGAAGCTCGAGCTGCTCGATCCCTACTCGGCAAACGTCGAGCGCACGTGGCGCGAGCTTGAGCAGGCGAACCCGGCCTCGTATTTCTTGTCGTGGGGCTGGGTGGAGAACTGGCTCGCGTGCATGCCGCGCGAGCACGCGCCCCGCTTCGCGGTGATCCGGGACGGCGGCACCATCGTCGCGGCGAGCTTCCTCGCGCGCCGCACGGTGATTCGCCATCGCGTGCTGCCGAGCCGTGCGCTGTACCTGAACGCAACCGGCGTTCCGAACCTCGATAATCTGTGGATCGAGTACAACGGCCTGCTCGGACGGGATGTCCCGCTCGACAAGCTGCTCGCGCTGGTTCCGGGCGGATGGGACGAGTGGTTCCTCCCGGGCATCGCACCGAGCGCGTTCGGTGGCCTGTCGGAGGGCGATCGCGCGGGCTGCCGGATCAAGCTGCGCAAGGTGCCGGCGTTCTTCGTCGATCTCGCGAAGGTGCGCGACAAGGGCTACCTGGCGTCGCTCGGTAGCCAGACCCGTGGTCAGGTGCGGCGCGCTCAGCGCGAAGCCGGGACGCACACGATCGACGTCGCGACGAGCGAGGCGGAGGCGCTGGCATACTTCGACGAGCTGGTCGTGCTGCACACGAAGCAGTGGCGCGCCCGGGGCGAACCCGGCGCGTTCGCCGATCCATGGATCATGCAGTTTCACCGGCGCCTGATCGCCGGCAGGTTTGCGCACGGCGAGATCCAGCTGGTACGAGCGCGCGGCGATTCAGGCACGTTCGGCGCGCTCTACAACTTCATCCATCGTGGACGGGTCCTGCAGTATCAGAGCGGCTTCGAGCAGTACGACAACCGCCACATGAAACCCGGCTACGTACTGCACGCGGCTGCGATCGAGCACGCAGCCAAGCTCGGGCACTCGATCTACGACTTCCTCGCCGGCGACATGCGTTACAAGGACAACCTGTCCACGGACAAAGGCGAGTTGTGGTGGGCCTGTGTTCAGCGCAAGCGCGCGCGATTCCTCCTCGAGGACCGGCTGCGCGACTGGGTCCGTGCTCGGCGCGCCGCACGGGCGCAACCGCCCACGTGACACGCACGCACGGAAGCTGACGGTGGGACACCCTGGCCTCGCTGTTGCCTACTTCGTTCGCGGTGGCGAACGTACGCTGTAGCCATGACCATCGGTGCCTGCGCGTGATCGACAAGCCGGCCGAGTGCGCCAAGGTTGACAACCCCGGCGTGCAGACCGACCAGCCACGACCTGCCGAAGCTGGCACGTCGAGCCAACCACGCAGGCCGGCGTGGAGCCACGTGTTCAACGTCGTGCTGTTCCTGGTGGGCGCCAGCGTGCTCGCATGGATGCTGCAGCAGACCGGCTGGGGGGAGCTGTACCGGATGGCGCAAAACGTCGGGCGCTGGGGCTTCTTGATCCTCGGTCTCGACATCGTCTCCACGCTCCTCGACGCGGCTGCGATCCGCACGTTCATGCGACCCGAGTCACGCATGGTCTCGTACTGGCGCGTGCTTGCTGCGCAGGCGAGCGGACGCGCGATCAACGTGCTGACGCCGCTGGGGGCCCTCGGCGAGGCCGCCAAGGTGACCGTGCTGGTCAGCCATGCCCCGCGATCGCGCGTGGTGTCTTCGATCGTGCTGTACAACTTGTGTTCGTTCTATCTATCGGTCGCGGCGATCTTGATCGGCACGCCGATCACGCTGTTGCTGGTGCCGCTGCCGCATGCGTTGAAGGTGGTCGTGGGCGTCGGGATCGCCGTGATCATCGTCGCGATGATTGCGCTGGCGATCGTGATCCACCGCGGCGCGGGGGCGACGCTCGTTGCAATCATCCACGCAGCGAAGCTGATCTCCAACGAGCGTTCGGCGCGATGGAAAACGCGGATCGCCGAGATCGATGGCCACATCCGCGAGCTCCAGCGGCTCCGCAGCTTCGGCACTCATCGCGGCGTGTACTACGTGATCGCATCCAAGATGGTGGTCTGGACCGCTACCATCGTCCTGTTGCTCGCGGCTGATGTCGACGTGAGCGTGGGGCTGGTCGTCGGCGTGCTTTCGGTCGGTGTGTTGATCCAGTGGATCTCGTCGGTCGTTCCGCTCGGGATGGGGCTCGCCGACGGCGGCAACTATGCCCTGTACACGCTCCTTGGCAGCACCGGGGCCGAAGGGTTCTACGTCACCATGCTCAACCGAGCGCGGAACCTGGTCGCCGCGGTCATGGGACTGGCCGCGATGGCGATCATCAACGTCTACGATCGCGGCGCGCGGGGTAAGGCGCGCCGGCGACTCGCGCCTGGTGGGTAGCAGCCGTTGGCGGCGGCGGCGTCGACAATCGCCTGGACGGCGCTGACCAGCCCCGCAAGATCTCCGGCACCGCTGCTCTGCTCGAGCACGGGCGCGGCATTGCAATCGAAGACCTTCACGTGCGGCAGACTGAACCCGCCCGGTGTCAGGTAGCGGGCGACCGCCGGCGAATCCCAGTCGACGACGTTGATCCGGCGAATCGCCACGAGCTCCGGGTGTGCGCGCGCCATCGCGATCAGCGCGGGCTCGAGCTTCTTGCAGGGCTCGCACCAGGGGGCCCAGAAGTCGAAGATCGTCACACGTCCCGCGATCGGCACGAGATCGACCGCCTCCCCCGGCGCGCCGAGGTCTGCGACATCGAGTCCGTTGGCACTATCGATGGGTCCTGGCTCACGCTCGTCGCGACCATCTCCGTCATCATGCGCTGCATGGCCATGGCCGTGGTCGCCGTGGTCGTGGTCATGGTCGCCGTGGTCGTGGTCATGGCCGTCCTGGTGACCTGCAGGCTGGGCCGCGTCTGCACCGAACGCCCACGAGGCGCCGACCTCGGCGATCATCGGCATCGAGAGCTGGCCACCTACCACGTGGGTCACGATCGGGATCTTGAGCGCGAGCTCGAACGACAGTCGTTTCGACGCCGACCAGGTTCCCCCTGCCCCGACGATCACGTCGACCCGACCACGATTGCCATCGTCGGTATGGACCACGCCGCGCCAGCGCTCTGCGGTTTCGGCCTGGAGCTCCGCACTGCCCCGTACGCTCCAGGCCTCTGCCACCCGCCGGCGCAGCTCGAGGCCGGCTGCGTAGCGATCGCCGGCTCGAAACCGCTTGGCATTCTCGTAGACCACTTGCTGCGTGAACGCGAAGCCGCCGACGCGCCAGCGCCCGGCGGCGTGCGCGATCTCGAATGCCACCACCGGTGCAACCGTGCCGGTCCCCATCTGGATGTGCTGATGCGGCCTCCCCATGTCTCCGAGCGCAAACGGATCGTCCTCGGTTCGGCCGAGTGGCAGCGACGCGCCGATGCGGACGGTGGCTCGCAGCGAACCGAGCGTGCCGGTGAGGGCCCCGAGGACGATGGGGTCTGCGATTCCCACGAGCGTCTCGTTGCGGTGATGGATCCCCGGACGCACGAGGGAGACCTCGCTCCCCATCGCGTCGCGATAGCGAATCGACGTCGATACCACGCGCACGGGCAACATGAGCGACGCCGCAAACCGCTCCGTGATCCCGGCATCCAGCGCGAGCCGGCCCTCGGTGACCATCATCGTCTGGTCGTGAACGATGTCGATCACGCCGCGATCGACGACCTCGTCGACGTCATCGTGCTCGGTGTGGACGTACGTGCCCAGCCATCCCAGGCGCACGACCACCCGCCCCGGCGCGAGCATCTCGTCATCGACCTTCCCGACCGGAAGGTTAGGATTGCTTCAACCTGCTCAAGCGCCGCCTGCGTGCACCGTTCGCAGATCCACCGCGAACGCCACGAAGGCGATGACAAGCGTGCCCACGCGTACAGCCATTGCGTGGAGCATATACCGGTCTTGCGCCACCGCGGCGTCAGCGCTGCGGTTTCTTCGTTCGGCTCGTGCGGCGACGCTTGGCCGGGGACTTCTTTCCAGCGGTCCCCCTCATGCCGCCGGTCGCGTTTGCCGTCGTGTTCATCGTCTGCTTGGCGGTGCGACCCTTCGTGGTCGCTCGCCGCCGCGTGCTCGCTCCCGACTTTGCTCGTCCTCGTTGCATGGCACAGTCTCCTTTCGCGGCGACGTGTGTGCATCTCGCGTGCCCTATGACGCGAGCCTCGACGTCGACCATTCGAGGTGCCCGTTGTCGACGATGATCGATGGGCCTCACGGATCACGAGACGCCGCCGCCGCCCGCGCGCACGAGCACGCTGCGCCCACACGCTACTGCGGTCTGCGGCGAAGGGCCACGCTGTTCACGCAGACGGCGGGCGCTCGATCGCAAGTAGTAGCTTGTCGAGCGACACAGGTTTCACGAAGTGCTGCTCGAACCCGGACTCGATGCTTCGAACGCGGTCATGTTCCTGCCCGTAGCCGGACATCGCGATCAGCCGCGGTGCTTCGGCGCCGAGCTGTTCCTGCAGCTTCGCAGCAAGCTCGTAGCCGTCCATGACGGGAAGCCCGATGTCGAGCAGCGCGACCTCCGGGTGAAACCGACGGAGGACGTCGAGCGTTCGCGGGCCATCATGAGCCACCGCGACCTCGTGTCCGACGGCCTCCAGCATCTCGGCCAGCAGCATCGCCGCGTCCTCGTTATCATCGACGATCAGCACGCGCCGCTTCGTGCAATGCGGGAGCTCGCGAGCCGCCGACACCGGCGCATCCGGACCCGACGCGACCGCCTGGGTCATGTCGAGCAGCGGTAGCCGGACCACGAACTCGCTGCCAGCACCCAGCCCGTTGCTGGCCGCGGTGACCTCCCCATGGTGCAGCGCGACCAGCGAACGCACGAGCGCCAACCCGATGCCAAGTCCGCCTTGCCCGCGGTCGGGCGCGCGATAGCCTTGGACGAACAGATCGAACACGTGGGGCAGCAGGTCCGGCGCGATCCCGATACCGTTGTCGCGCACGATCACCACGAGGTCCCGGCCATCGCGACGCCCAACGATCGCGATCTCACCATTTTGCTGGGTGTACTTGGCCGCATTGTTGAGGAGGTTCGCGAACACCTGCGACAGTCGAACCTCGTCTCCCTCGACGCACAGGTCACCATCGGGCCATTCGAGCGTTACGTGATGTCTGCGCTGCTCGAGCAGCGGACTCGCGATCTCGAGCGCCTTCGTGATCACCTTGCGTACCACCACCGGCCGCAGCTCGAGCGTGACCTTGCCTCGAGTGATCCGTGAGATGTCGAGCAGATCGTCGACCAGCCGTACGAGATGCGAGACCTGGCGCTCGATCACGTTGTGCTCGCTACTGCCCTCGGTGGCGCCGCGCAACCGCATCAGCTCGAGCGCGGTGACGATCGGAGACAACGGATTTCGCAGCTCGTGACCGAGCATCGCGAGGAATTCGTCCTTGGCTCGGTTCGCAGCCTCCGCCGCCGAGCGCGCGACCTGCGCGGCGTCGTACAGCCGCGCCCGTTCGATCGCCTGGGCGCATTGCCGCGCCGCCACCAGCATGAACTGCTCGTCGTCGATGGTCAGCGGATGATCGGTGTGGAACCGAAATCCAAGCGCCCCCAGGGTGCGCCCCTCGAACACGAGCGGAATGGCCCCCAGCGTCTTGACCGCCGCAGGCTTCGCGGCCACCTGCGGGTAGCGTTGCACGAGCGCGTGTCCGCTGACCCACACGACCGTCCCGGTGCGAGCGGCCTCGCAGACCGGCAGATCATCATCGAGGGCGAGGTCCGTGATGGTGCAGCCGTCGCTGGGCGCGTCGCGCTCGCCCTCGGAGATGAATCGCTCGATCTTGGTCCCGCTCGGGTCCAGCAACAACACACCACCGGCCACGGCTCCGATGAATTGCAACGTCTCGTGGATCACGGTCTGTGACGCCTGTTCGGCGGTCAGGCCGCGCGACAGTGACATCGTGATCGCGTTGAGCTTGGCGGTGCGGCGTTGCGCGTATTCGGCCGCAGCGCGGCCCTTGCGTTCGGCTTCATAGATGCGTGAGTTTTCGATCGCCACCGCGGCCTGGATCGCGATGGCGCGCATCAGCTCTTCGTCGCGCGACGTGAACACCCCCGGTTTGGAGTGGCCGAAGAACAGACCACCGAGCACCGCACCGGTGCGCGACACGACCGACAATGCGAGATAGCTCGCGACCTTTGGATGGCCCTTGGGCATTCCGCAATACGGCGGGTTCTTGCCGTAACGCGCATCCTTCGTGACATCGTCGAACCGGACCACCGGCTCGCCGTAAAACGTCGGGCCGAACACCTTTGTGGGCCGCGGCATCGGATAACTCGCGAACACTTCGCGGGGCAACCCGCTGAGCGTGAACCGCGCGTAGCCCTCGCTGTCCTCGTGCTCGCCCGCGTCGTAGAAGAAGGCACCGAACTCAGCGTTGCAGAGCGCGGTCGCCTCGTCGGTGAGGCCCTGGACGAGCTTGTCCAGCTCGATCTCGCGGTTGAGCACCACGCCGATCCGATGAAGCGTCTCGTTGACGCGGTTGTGGTCGCGCAGCTCCTCGCGCGAGCGCTCGGCTTCCCGGCGTGCCGCCATTTCGCTGGCGAGCGCCACCGCAAGCTGGGTCTCCGCGATCATTCTCTCATCGAGCGCGGATCGAAGCGCACTCTCGAGCTCGCGTCTCGTGGCGACTTCGTCCTCGAGAGCGTGCGCGCGCTGCTGAAGGAGCTCGCGTTCGCGCGTCTCGGTTTCCGAACCGACCGAATGCAGCTCTTGCTCGGGCGGAGCTAGCAAGCGACCAGATTCGCCGCTGCCTTCATCGCCGCCCGTACGCCGTTGTTCGCTCATCCAGACACGTCCCCATCACCCGCGGCGCTGCGAAACTCACGCCGAGCACGGCCGGCGGCGAACGGCGCGGAACTCGCCTGTGATTGGCGTCGATGGCGCGCGCGAATCCGCGCGGCGAGACGCGCCCGCACGGAGACGTGTGCACACGACGAAGACGCGATGCCGAGGCATCGGTTGCGTCGCGCGCGGACGTTCAGGTCACGACATCGTCGCGCAAATGCGCGGCGTCAGTACATCTCGAATGCGACGATCTCGCGATTCGCGATCCGCGACGCAAGGACTGCGGTTCCCCGTTCGGAGAACAGCTTGTCCTTGTCCTGCGGCGTGTAGAACATGAAATAAACGATCTTCGGATCCTTGGGGCTCTTACAGGTCAGCGCCAGCCAGTTCGAGACCGGATAGCTCTTGCCCATGCACTGCACGTCCGGGCGTTTCTCCATCACGTCCGACAGCTTGTCGCCCTTCTTGATCCCATCCGCCGTGGTGAAGATCGGATCGAACGCCTGGAACGCCAGCCCCGATCCACGGTCGACGATGCTCGCCACTTCTCTGCCGTTGCGGCTGACCCGAATGTAGTGCTCTTCGTTTCCAGTCGGGCCGGTGCGCCTGCCATCGGCGCTCACGGTGAATTCCGGGGGCAGGTTCGCCTTGAAAAACTCGGCGCTCTGATCGGCTTTCTTGCCGGTCATGATCTTCTTGCCGCCAATGCTGCCGTCGGCCAGGACGTAGGTGCCGTCCTTGGACGGCCCCGCCGTCACCGGCTTGGGCGGTTCGGGCGCGGGTGGCGGTGCCGGATCTGGCGCCGGCGGTTCGGCCGGCGGTTCGACCGGCGGTTCGGGTGTCCGCGCCGGCGCCACGTCGGGCGCCGCAGCAACTGCCGGACCCGGCTCGGCAGGCGGTGGTTCCGGCAACGGCGGTGGCGTCGGTGCCGGTTGTGCTGGATCTGCCGGCGCTGGGGCGCCGGCCCCCTCCGCGACGGCCGCTGCAGCCGGATCTTCGACGGCACCGCTGCCTTCGGCGGGTGCTTCTTCTTTGCTACCGCATGCGCTCAACAGCAACGAGAAAGCAGCCGCCATTCGGAACTTCGTCATTAGCCAAGCCTCCACGAGAAAGCTGAACCTTCGCGTCGATCCCCGATCACTCCCCAGTGATCTTGTCTGTTCCAGACTACCGCTGCCACTTCCCTCCCCGCTAGCCCTGAGCAAAGCGATCTCGCTCGGTACGCGAGACCCCGCGCGGCCAACCTCCCGCATGTCGTCACACGAGCCGATGGTGTGCGTCGGTGTGCGGAGCGTGCTCGGGCACGTGAGGACCGGAAGCGGAGCGACAACGAAGCCATCGAGCCCCGCAGGGGGCCTCGGTAGGCCTCGATCAGCGCGCGAGGAGGCTCGAGTGCGAGGCGGAGTGAGAACCGGACCGGAGCGTGCTCGGGCACGTGAGGACCGGAAGCGGAGCGACAACGAAGCAATCGAGCCCCGCAGCCGCTGATCGGGGTCACTTCGCGTACTTGACGTTCACGTCGACGTACATCGACTCGCCGATCGTCGGGTACATCCCGCCGGTCAACAAGCTCGCAACACCGATGCCGGCGTGCGTGATCACGGGACCGACCTTGATGTCGAGCGCACCGCCGGCGGCGATCCGGCCACCGTCCGACGCGCCGAACGAGTAGTCATCGCCGGTGTAGATGCCGACGTCGGCGCTGACCTTGAGGAACGAGCCGAGCCCGACGATCAGCGACATCGGGATCTGAACGGCGGTGAGCGATTCCATCGTGCCGCTCTGGTAGACCCACGACGGCGTCAACGCGAAATCGATCAGCGAGCTCAACTTGATCTTGGTGCGAAGGGCACCCGCGAACCCCGGCTTGAAGTCGCCCTGGAACATCGGATAGTCCTTCTCGCTGAGCATCATCGCGCGTTCGCGCATGTATGCGCCGGTCAACTGCAGACCGACGTCCATCTCGTGGTTCTTGGGCACGAACGGGCCCGTCGGCAGCTTGATGTCGAGCGTGACGCTCATGCCGCCGATCAGCTTGGGATCTGCGGAGCCGCCGACGGTGTCCGGCTTTTTCACCGCGAGCGGGATGTTGCCGTAGATCTGGATCGGCGCGAGCACGACGTACTTGCCCTTCAGGTCGAGCGCGACCCAGTTGAACGTCGCAAACTTGTTCATCTCGTCGGGGCCATTCGGAAACCGAACCTGACCACCCGCATCGAAGTCACCCGCCTTGGGCTCCTTCTTCTTGGTCTTGTCCTCCTCCGCCGGCGGGGCGGCAGCCTGAACAGTCGGCATCGATGCCCCAGGGGTTGATGAGGGCACCGCTGCCGGCACCCAGGCGCCGCCCGCCGGCTGTTGTGGCAGCACCGGCGGCTGGGGTTGCGCCGGCAACTGCGGACTCGTGGGTTGCGGTTGTGGTGTCGATGCCGGGGCGGCCGTGGTTGGCGCCGGCTGATCGGCGATTGCAGGTGCAGACAACGTGACGATCGAAGCGGCAAGCGCAGCGCGAAGCCGATAAGTCATTTTCATTCCCCCTTACCGTCCAGTAGACAACGGCGTGAGGAAGCATTGCGAGACCACTCACGTGAGTCTTGCGTGAGCGATGTCGATTCAGGGGACGGCGATGGAGTCCGTGCGGAGCACTCCACCTACATGGTGCGCGACCAGCAGCCTGCCGAGCGACCACACGATGCTCGGAACGTCGTCGGCAGCGTGTTGCCAGATCGCGCTGATCGTCCCGGCGGCATTCGCGATCACCACGACGGGCGCTCCGCCGGTCGGATACGCGATCGCGACCTGCGAGCCGGTGCCCGTGATCGCGATCCGACCGTCGCGGGTGCCGCTTGGAAGCGGCTTGGTCCACCGTGCCGCGTGGGTTCGCCTGGAGGTGTCGATCCACGTCGCCTGCAGTCCACCCGCGCTGCTGCGGCTCGCCACGACGCAGTGGTTGTTCGCACAGCCTACCCCCACCGGCGTCGCATCCGCGGGGAGCGCTGCTCGCTGTGCGAGCTCGCATTTCTTGCCGCACACCGCGAGCATCGTCCGCCGCTTCTCGCGCCACATCAGCGCGAGTGATTCGCCCGCTGACGCGATCCAGCACGGCCCATCGTCCGCCGCGATCGCGGCCTCGAGGTCGTGATCCAGCGCGAGCGGTGCGTACGTCGGTCCATGGACGAACCAGACCCGGCCGTCGGATTCGGTCCATGCAAGGCCGAATTGATGGTCGTTGGTGGCGAGTCCTTCGCACACCCGCCGCACCCGCTTGCCGAACTTCGCTGGCTTGCCCAGCGCCCCGTCGTTCTGAATGAACGCGAACGCCATTTGCTTGCCGTCCCGCCATCCCAGCAGCGCGCGATCCGATGCCCCCATCACGCGCGCGCCGGACGGAACACTGGCGAGCTTCAGGTCATCGCGAACCTCGCCATCGTGCTCCAGCTCGACCACACGGTTACCGTCGATGGCAACGAAACCGCCGAACATGACTGCCGCCTGTGCGGGCGGCGAACTGTGGGCGCGGTCACTGTCCGGCCACAGCCACCAGATCACCATGCCGATCATCAACGTGGCCACCTTGTGCCGCCACATCCAACCAACCAGCGAACGCCGTTGCATGGCGCGCCTTATAGCGCGACAGCCAGCAGAACGTGCATGACATCGCATCACCGGTGCAGCTAGATTCGCTGCCCGCCATGGACGACGCGACCGTTCGCGCCTTGCTCGATGCCCTCGCCGCGAGCCCGACCAACGCAGCCCTCAGGCTGGCCGTCGTGCGGACCCTGCATGCTGCAAACAATCGCCGCGCTGCCGAATACGTCGATGGTCTGTCGCCGGCGTCATTGTCGGTCTCCGATCGCGCGTTCGTCGCGAGCGTGCTGATCGGCGCCTCGGCACCGGCGAAGGCGCTGGGCTTCGTCGATGGCGGCAGCGATCCCGAGATCCTGGTCATGCGCGCGCGTGCGCTCCATGCGATGGGAGACCAGGAGAGTGCGCTGGCCGCCTACGATGCGGGCATCAAGGCCAACCCGACCCTCGAGGATCGCGATCTGCGCGCGCAGCTGGCCGCAACCGTGCGGGTCCATGACAGCGCCGGGGACGGGCCTCGCCTGCGGGTGATGTCCAACGACGAGACCGACGCGAGCGAGCTCGATCGGCTGATCAAGCCCACTCAGCCGGTCGTGACGTTCGCAGACGTCGGCGGGCTCGACGAGATCAAGGCGCAGGTCGAGAAGCGGATCATCTTGCCGTTTCAGAAGCCCGCGTTGTTCGCGAGGTTCAAGAAGAAGGCCGGTGGCGGGATCCTGATGTACGGCCCGCCGGGCTGTGGCAAGACCTTGCTCGCGCGCGCGACCGCAGGTCAGTGCAAGGCGGCATTTCTGAACGTCGCGATCGACGACGTGCTCGACATGTGGATCGGCGAGAGCGAGCGCAAGCTCCATGCGCTGTTCGACAAGGCCCGCAGCAGTGTCCCTTCGGTGATGTTCTTCGATGAGCTCGAGGCGCTCGCCGGCAAGCGCCAGTACACGCGCGACGGCACCGCCTCCAAGCTGGTCAGTCAGTTCTTGTCCGAGATGGATGGCTTCGTGAAGAACAATGCGGGGGTGCTGATCCTCGCAGCGACCAACGTGCCGTGGGCGATCGATCCCGCGTTCCGCCGGCCGGGCCGGTTCGATCGCGTCCTGTTCGTGCCGCCACCCGATCGCGTGGCGCGCGCGGGTATTCTCAAGCTCCTGCTGGCTGGCCGACCGACCGACGACACCATCGATATCGAAGCCGTCGCGGCGCGCACGTCGCAGTTCTCGGGGGCGGATCTCGAGAGCGTGATCGACACCGCGGCGGACCGAGCGATCGCCGACTCGCTCACCAGCAACGCCGAGGTCCCGATCAGTCAGCCGCACTTGTTGGGCGCGCTCACCGAGGTGAAGCCAACGACGATCGAGTGGCTGACCACCGCTCGCAACTACGCGCGCTACTCGAACGAGGGTGGGCAGTACGATGACGTCCTCGAATTCCTCAAACGGTACGGCAAATGACCTACGCGATCGCTGACGAGCCGTCTGAAACCGGATTGCGTCACTGGGTGGTCGACCCGAGCGGCCCGCTGCTCGCTTCGATGATGTGCGGAGCCTGGTTGGCAGTGCCGTGGTTCGCCGTCAACGCGATCGCGATGGGCAGCCCGACGCGCCGCAAGGAGATCGCCCTGTGCGTGCTGACGGTCGTCGCGACGGCGCTCCTGGGCTGGGCCGTGCTCGCGATGCGCGATGCCGGCCTGATCCGGACGATCACCGAGCTTCGGTTCGCGCTGCTTGCGGTGGTCACGTGCAAGCTGGGCATGTTGTACGCGATCCACACGCTCCAGATGCGCACGTTCCACGTGTACGAGTACTACGATGGGCCCGTTCGCTCGGCGTCGGCGGCGATCAGCTTTGGCTGGATGGTCAGCGGGCTCGTGATCGGGCTCATCGATGATCCGCTGTGGATCATCGTCGTGTCGGGTGGCCTATGATCGAGGAGCGTCAGATCGAGGCGCTGCTCGAGCAGGCCGACACGCGGATGCGGCTGCTGGACTGGCGCGGCGCGATCGATCTGATCCGGCGCGCGCTCGCGATCGATCCGTTGCATGCACGCGGCCACGCGATCCTCGCGCTCGCCTTGCTCGGCGCCAAGCGCCTCGAAGGGGCAGCGATCGAGGCGGACAGCGCGCTTGCACTCGATGGCGATCTCCCGCTCTGCCACTACGCGGCTGCGGCCGTGCGATGCGCCCGCCGCGAGCTCGTCGTCGCGTGGGAGCACTGCGAGATCGCGCTGCAAAGCGATTCGGATCGCGTCGCGACCTACGTGCTGGCAGCACAGATCCAGAGCCTGCGCGGAAACCTCGTCGAGGCTCGTAGCTGGCTCGAACGCGCGCGCTCGATCGAGCCCGACCACACGGAGGCGCTGACCGCGTTGGCTCGCCTCGAGCTCGAGGCCCACAACTACGGCGAAGCCGCCGACTATGCCGCGGCCGCGCTGCGCTCCGCACCCGATGACGTCGATGCCAATGTCGTCGCCGGGTTGATCGATCTGGTTCGCGGAGACGTTGCAGCCGCGGAGAGCCACGCGCGGTTTGCGCTGGGCCAGAGCTCGACTGACCGCGGCGCGTTGCAGCTGTGGTGTGCGATCCGAGCGCGCCGGAGCCGGATCCTGGGGATCTGGTGGCGCATCAATGCGTGGATCAGCTTACGGCGGGAATCGCAACAGGTCGCCCTGCTCCTTGGCAGCTTCGTGCTCGCGCAGATCGCGGTGATCGTGGCCGGCGCATTCGAGCTCGACACACTCGAGCGCATGCTGCGTTACGGCTGGCTCGGGTTGTGTGCATATACATGGGTCGCCCCGGCGCTGTTCCGGCGGATGCTCGAACGCGATCTCGGGACGGTGACGCTCGATCCAGAGTTTTGAGGCCGTGAAGGCTCGCCCCGGCGGGCTTTGCACTCGGGGCCGAAAGTGGTTTCATCGTCGGGTGAGCGACGCTGCGACCCACCGGGCGATCGACGCGATCTACCGCATCGAATCGCCGAAGCTGATCGCGGCGCTGACCCGCGTGGTGCGCGACGTTGGCTTGGCCGAGGAGCTCGCCCAGGATGCCCTGGTGACCGCGCTGGAGCGCTGGCCGCAGACCGGCGTGCCGGACAACCCCGGCGCATGGCTGATGGCCACGGCGAAGCATCGCGCCATCGATCGGGTTCGCCGCACCAAGCTGGTCGATCGCAAGCACGAACAGATCGGCCATGAGCTCGCGTCCAGGCGCGATCTGACGGTCGAGCAGATCGAGGCGGCAGTCGATGACGATGTCGGTGACGACCTGCTGCGCCTGGTGTTCACCTGCTGTCACCCCGTGCTATCGAGCGAGGCTCGGGTCGCACTCACGCTGCGCCTGCTGGGCGGGCTCACGACCGACGAGATCGCGCGCGCATTCTTGGTTCCGGAGCCGACGATCGCGCAACGCATCGTCCGCGCCAAACGAACCCTGGCCGACAAGCAGGTACCGTTCGAGGTGCCGCGCGGGCCCGAGCTCGCCGAGCGACTCGCGTCGGTGCTGGCCTGCATCTACCTGGTGTTCAACGAGGGCTACTCGGCGACCGCGGGCGACGACTGGATGCGACCGGGCCTGTGTGAAGATGCCCTGCGACTCGGCCGGATCCTCGCGGAGCTCGCGCCCAACGAGCCGGAGGTCCACGGACTGGTCGCGCTGATGGAGATCCAGGCCTCGCGCACGCGTGCGCGCGTGGGACCGACGGGTGAGCCGATCCTGCTACTCGAACAGAACCGCGCCTTGTGGGATCAGCTGCTGATTCGCCGCGGCTTCGCTGCGCTGGCGCGGGCCGAAGCGGTGGGCGGAGCCCGCGGGCCGTACGTCTTGCAGGCTGCGATCGCCGCGTGTCATGCGCGCGCCGTGACGGCCGACCAGACCGATTGGACGCGGATCGCAGGGCTCTACGACGAGCTAGCGGTGATCGTTCCGTCGCCAGTCGTCGAGCTCAATCGTGGCGTCGCGGTCTCGATGGCGTTCGGGCCCGCGGCCGGTCTCGAGATTGTCGACCAGTTGATCGATGAGCCCTCGCTCGCGGGTTATCACCTGCTTCCAAGCGTGCGCGGCGATCTGCTGATCAAGCTCGGCCGGCTGGCGGAAGCTCGGGGCGAGCTCGAGCGCGCCGCCGCGCTGACCCGCAACGTACGGGAGCGCGAGTTGCTTCTGGCTCGCGCGGAGACCTGCGTGGCTACGCCGCGGCAGTCGCGCGACAACTGACTCGACAACTGACTCGCACCTTGGCGCGCCATGGGAGTCGGCGTGCGCGTACAGCGCGAGCACATCGGGCGCGTGCGCGCATGACGCGCCGCCGGGATCTCGGAATTGTCATGCGCATCCACGATGCGGCGTTGCGATCGAGTCTTGCAAAGGCGCAGCGCGACCGGGAACGGCGGTAGCGAATCAGGAGGAACGGTAAATGACAGCCACAGCGCACCTCGCGCGAAGCGAAGATGAGATCCGGATGACCAGGGCGTTCGCGGTGCCTCGCGAGCTCGTGTTCGAGGCATATACCAACCCCGAGCTGATCAAGCGCTGGATGCTTGGCCCGCCAGGCTGGGAGCTCGTGGTGTGCGACGTCGATCTGAAGATCGGCGGCGGCTACCGGTGGAGCTGGCGCAGTCGCGACGGTTTCACGATGGCCATGAACGGACATTACCGCGACATCGTGGTCAACGAACGTCTGGTCGCGACCGAGACGATCGATGATCCCTGGGCGCCCGCCGAAGCGTTGGTCACGATCGAGATCGAGGAACGCGACGGTGAGACCACGGTCTCGACGACGCTGCGTTACGACGCAAGCGAGGTGCGTGATGCCGCCCTCCGCTCCGAGCTCCAGAATGGGATGAGCGCAGGCTTCGATCGCCTGGCGAGCCTGCTCGCGTAGCGGGGTGCTGCTACAGCTCGAGCTCGCCGATAACGCGAATCAGCGACGGAACATCGACCGGCTTCACCATGTGAAGGTTGAACCCCGCCCTGTGCGCGCGTTCGCGATCGTTGCTCTGGCCGTAGCCCGTGAGCGCGATCATCGCCGGTGGTGCGGTCTGCATCTCGTTGCGAATCCGCTCCGCGAGCTCGTAGCCGTCCATGACCGGCAGTCCGATGTCGAGGATCGCCAGCTCGGGCTCGAACCGTTTGAGCAGTCCCAGTGCCGCGACCGCATCCGGCGCGGTTTCGACCTGGTGTCCTGCCGCGGTGAGGACGTCGGCGAGCAGCAGCAGCGCGTCGACGTTGTCATCGACGAGGAGGATCCGGCGCGGCTTGCCGTGAATCTGGAGCGCGGATTCCCGCGGTTGATCGGCCGTAGCTCCGCGCGCCGTGTCGGCGATCGGAAGACGGACCGTGAACGTGCTGCCCAGGCGCGGACCCGGGCTCGCCGCGGTCACACGCCCGCCATGCATGTTGACCAGCGACCGTACGAGCGTCAACCCGAGTCCCAGTCCGCCCTGCGATCGGGCGGTGGTCTGATAACCCTGCACGAACAGATCGAACACGCGAGGCAATAGCTGCGCATCGATCCCGGTGCCGTTGTCGGTCACGTCGACCTCGACCTCGCCATCGACCCGCTTCGCTCGCAGCCAGATCTTGCCCTCGGGGTCGGTGTATTTGGCCGCGTTGGTTAGCAGATTGGCGAACACCTGGGTGAGCCGGGCTTCATCGGCATGGACGGTGATCTCGTGATCCGGGAGATCGGTCTCGAACCGATGACGCCGCTTTTCGAGGAGCGGGCTGGCGATCTCGATCGCCTTCCCGATCGCACTCCGGATGTCGATCCGGCGCTTCTTGAGCTCGATCTTGCCACGCGAGATCCTCGACACGTCGAGCAGATCGTCGACGAGATGGACCATGTGGCGCACCTGGCGCTCGATCACGTCTTGCTCCTTCGACGATCGGTGGTCGCCGCGAAGCTTCATGAGCTGGAGCGCGGTGACGATCGGCGCGAGCGGATTTCGCAGCTCGTGGCCCAGCATCGCGAGGAAGTCGTCCTTCGCGCGATTGGCATCTTCGGCGATCGCACGCGCGGCGCGATCCTCCTCGGCACGCATCCGCTCGGTGAGATCGCGCGTGACCTTCGAGAACCCCAGCAGCTGGCCCTCGCGATCGCGAATCGCGCTGATCACGACGTTTGCCCAGAATCGGCTTCCGTCCTTGCGCACGCGCCAGCCGACGTCCTCGACGCGGCCATCCCGCCGTGCGAGCTCGAGCTCCAGCTCGCACTTGCCTGCACTGACATCGCTCGCGGGATAGAAGATCGAGAAGTGCCGGCCGACGATCTCTGCCGCGGTGTACCCCTTGATCCGCTCAGCGCCGGGATTCCAGCTTGCAATGTGGCCGCCAGGGTCGAGCATGAAGATCGCGTAGTCACGCACGCTGTCGATCAGCAGGTGGAGCATCTCGGCGCTCACACCGGGCGTTCCTGAAGGCGGACCTAACGGAGCCGGGCTGGCTCCATGGCCGGTCGCCGGCGCCTGGTCACGATTCGTACCGCTCAAGAAAATTCTCCGAATCCAGGATCTACTCGGACTTCGCCGGAATGAGAAGCCGGTTGCTGAAGAGTTCCTGGCACACGGCGCCGGGCCCTCATGCCAATCCGGGCCGACCTGAGGTCTGTTCGTTCACCCGAGGACCGCGGGGTCAGACCGCGCTTTGGGGTTGTGCGGCGGTCACCCAGACACCGTGCGATCCCGAGACATGGCGTGCTGCCGCCGACCCTGCAAGGGAGTGAACGACCACGTCGTGCACGGCGCGTTCCAGGCTGGTCAACCAGACCGCGCAAGCCTGCAGGACGCGCTCGACCGGTCACGCACGCCGCTGCGAAAGCTCTGCCGCGGTCATGGCCGTCGGCTAGACTGCCGGCGTGTTCTTGCGGATTGGCGTCCTGGCGATCGCATTGCTGCTCGGTGCAGCGGCCGCGGATCCTGCGATCGCCGAGGTTCCGGACGCGCAAGCTGCAGCGCTCGCGTTGTGCGACGACGAAGCCGTGACCCAGATCTGTGGCCTGTCGCGCGTTGCCGAGCGCGAGCGTGTGACTTGCACGTCGATCGCGAATGACTCCGTCCCGCTCAAGCCTGATCCAGCCCGTGTGTTCCGTCCGCCGCGACCGTCGTTCGGCTGAGCTGTCTCATCGAACGATTCCCTAGCTGTTGCGGAGGTGGCATGTCGCCCATCATCGTGCCTGTGTGGGCGTGGGCTCTGCTCGCGCTCGTAGTTGGTTTCTCAATCTCGATCGACCTGTTTGCCCATCGCGGTGATCATGTCGACTCCAAGCGGCGTGCGCTGGCGTGGAGCATCGGCTGGATCTGCGTCGCGCTGCTGTTCAACGTGTTCATCGCGGTGTGGTTTGGCATCGACGCGGGGCAGCAGTTCCTCGCGGCCTACCTGCTCGAGAAGAGCCTGTCGGTGGACAACCTGTTCGTGTTCCTGCTGGTGTTCGCGTGCCTGCAAATTCCGGTCACCGAGCAGCGGCGGGTCCTGACCTGGGGCATCGCCGGAGCGATCGTCACCCGCGGCGTGTTGATCTTCGTGGGTGCGGCAGCGGTGCGCGAGTGGCACTCGCTGCTCTACGCGTTCGGCGCGCTGTTGATCATCGCGGCGGTGAAGCTGCTGCGCGAGCCAGCGCCGGATTCCGAGAACCGCGTGCTTCGCTGGCTCGAGCGTCACGTCCGCTGGAGCCGCAAGCTCGATGGCCACCGGTTCGTCACCCGGATCGATGGCCGCCTGGTTGCCACCCCGCTGATGCTGGCGCTGATCGCGATCGAGGCCACCGACATCGTGTTCGCGATCGATTCCGTGCCAGCGGCGTTCGCCGTGACCGAGGAGCCGTTCTTGATCTACAGCTCCAACCTGCTCGCGATCCTCGGGCTGCGTGCGCTGTATGTCGTGCTTGCCGGGGCGCTAGCCGATCTGCGCTACCTGCGGTTCGGATTGGCCGCCGTGCTCGCGTTTGCGGGAGCCAAGCTGCTGGTGTCGAGCTGGTTTCATGTGCCGCCGCTGATCTCGGTTGGTGTGATCGCGAGCTGCATCGCGATCGCGGTGGTGTTCAGCGTCCGTGCGACGCGCCGAGAACGCTCGCTCGCGCACGCGCGACAGCCGGCCTGACGATCGTCAACGCAGCTCCGATCCAGAACCCGCTTGACGCGAGCTCGGTCCGGCTGCTACATAACCATAAGGTTATAGAACCTGGAGGTTGAGGACGATGACGATGATGCGTGACGAACGACTCGACGCGACGTTCGCGGCGCTCGCGGATCCTACCCGGCGCGCAATCCTGGCGCGGCTGGCCAAGGGTGATGCGTCCGTGCTGGAGCTCGCGGAGCCGTTCGCCATGAGCCAGCCGGCGATCTCGAAGCACCTCAAGGTGCTCGAGCGCGCGGGGCTGATCACTCGCGGTCGCGAGGCGCAACGCCGCCCGTGTCGGCTGGTGCCCGGACCCATGCGACAGGCCACCGACTGGCTCCAGCGCTACGCGGACATGTGGGAACAGCGATTCCAGCACCTCGATAACCTGCTCGACGAGCTCAAGGCCAAGCACAAGGAGAAGCGTCATGGCTCAAAAACGTAGCGGTAAGCTCAAGATCACCCTTCCGTCGAACACCGAGATCCATTACTCGCGCGTGTTCGACGCTCCCAAGCACCTCGTGTTCGAGGCGTTCACCAGGCCCGAGCACGTGCGCCGATGGTGGGGATGCATGGACGGCTTCACGATGACCGTTTGCGACATCGATCTGCGGGTCGGCGGCACGTGGCGCTACGTGATCGTCGGTCCCGACCACAACGAGGTCGCGTTCAACGGCGTCTACAAGGAGATCGCTGCACCTGATCGGCTCGTCAACACCGAGATCTTCGAGATGTTTCCAGACGCCGCGACGCTGGTGACGTCGAGCTTCGTCGAGCGTGACGGAAAGACCCATTACGAAGCGCTTCAGACGTTTCCGGATCAGGCATCGCGCGACGCCGCCATCGCGTCGGGCATGGAGGAAGGTGCAGACCTCGGTTACGACCGGCTCGAAGAGGTCGCGCGGTCGCTCATGTCACCGGCTGCGGCTGGGCCGGCCGACGACGCCAGCCGCGTGCGGGCAGGCCGGTGAGCCTTCAGCTGGGCCACGGCTGTGATCTGTAGATCTGCGCTCGAAACAACGTCTCGAAACCGAGCCGCTCGAGGATCGGCGCCGACGTCGCTTCTCGCGCATGCGTGGTCGCCAGCGCGATGTTGGCCGCCGCCGCTTGCTGCAGCCTCGCATCGAGCAACGCGCGGTAGATCCCGCGACCGCGGTGACTGGTGAGGACGTTGCCACCGACCAGATAGACCGAACGAGATTTCACGATGTACCCAGCGGTCCCGGCGGGCTCGCCGTTGACGCGTGCCAGGAACAAGCGGAACCGCCCCGATGCGATTGCGCGGAGATGATCGTCTTTCCATGCCGGCACATCGGGGATGACCATGTCCCACCCGCGCCACCATGCCGCGCAGTAATCGCTCAGCGAGTCGCGCGTGACGTGTTCGACCGTCACGCCGTCCGGTGATGGCGGTGTGGTCCATGCGCGCGGGTCGATCGCCATCCCTCGCAACGGCGAAGGATCGAAGCCACGCGCCGCGAGTAGCTCGCCCAGGTTGGCCGGCTCGGTGAGCGGGCCGACGAACCACTTGAACGGCAATCCGAGCGCTCGGTACTCCTCGACCGTTCGATCGATCACCGCTTCCGCATCCGCCGCAGCGATCTGCGTGTGGACGACTTCGTTGCCGATCGCCGAGCCCGACGACGGCGTGATCAGCTGGTACCAGCCCTCGCGCTCGATCACGCGCATGTCGCGCGTCGGCAGCATCGATCCGACCGGCGCCAAGCACGCCTCGGTGATCCGCTCCTGCAGGTCCACGTGGAGACGCTAGCGCACGTTGTGGCTCACAGCTGCAAATAACGGCTCGTCAGTGGCTTTCTTGACGCTAGCGCACGTTGCGGCTCACAGCTGCTAATAACGCCTCGACAACGGCTTTCGCCTCGAGCGCACATCGCGTACTCATCTTCATGGCTTCGACCTCGCGATCGCTGCAGGAGACGTTCGCCCCCAACGCGCGCTGCTTTGGCTCCGGTCCCGCAAACCAGCACGGCCTGCGGATCCGCAGCTTTCCGACCGCCGATTCCGCGAGCGCGCATCTGACCTGCGAGTTCCACCCCGCTCCGCATCACGAGGCGTTCGATAACGTGGTCAACGGCGGCATCATCGGCACGGTCCTCGACTGCCACATGAACTGGACCGCGATCTTTCATCTGATGAAGAAGCTCGGCATGGATCACGCCCCGTGCTGTGTGACGGCCGAGTTCAAGGTCGTGCTCAAGCGCCCTACCCCGCTGGGCCCGCTGTTCATCGACGCGCATGTCGTGTCGTCGACGGATGATCGCGCGGTGGTCGAGGCCACGCTCACGGCAGGCGGTAAGGTAACCGCGCTGGGAACCGGTACGTTCGTCGCGGTCAAGCCCGATCATCCGGCCTATCACCGCTGGTGACACCGCAGCTGCCAGATCCTTGGCCTGACAAATTCCTTACATGTGCCACAGACCGAAGTGGCACGCCGCGCGTCCTGGGACGGACGCCGTGACTGCGGCAGGAGGAACCCATGAGCGAAGTCGGCCGTCCCACCAAGTCGTTCGGTAGCTGGTTACGTCGTCACAGCCTGACCCTGGTCGCCGCACTCGGCGGCGCAGCGGGCGTCGCATACGCCGCGGGATCGCAGGCGTCATCGAGCGGGAGGCCCACAGCTCCGCCGATCGCTACGACCGCGTCGACTGCTCCGAAGGCACCCGAGCCACTGGTACAACCGGAGCCTCCCCGCGACACCGTTCAGGACACGGTACAGATCGCGCTGCTGCTCGACACCTCCAGCAGCATGGACGGGCTGATCAACCAGGCACGTTCGCACCTCTGGACCATGGTCGATCAGATGGGACGGATGACGCGTGTGGTCAACGGCAAGACCCGCGGCGTGAAGATCGAGCTCGCGCTGTACGAATACGGCAATGACACGGTACCGGCGAAGGCGGGCCACATTCGCCAGGTGTTACCGTTCACGAGCGATCTCGACAGGGTGTCCGAGAAGCTGCATGCGCTGTTCACCAACGGCGGAGAAGAGTACGCGGGCAAGGCGATCGAGACGGCCGTCACGTCGCTACGCTGGTCGTCCGATCCGGACGCGATGAAGTGCGTGTTCATCGCCGGCAATGAATCGTTCGATCAGGGACCGGTGACCGCCGCGACCGCGATGGCAACCGCTGCCAAGCGAGACATCAACGTCCAGCTCATCCACTGCGGCGCGAACGATCCGAGCTGGGAGGCCGCCGCGAAGCTCGCGATGTCGGACCTGATGACGATCGATCAGAACCAGGTCGCCGCGCACATCCCGGCGCCGCAGGACGCCGAGATCCTCCGGCTCGGCAACGCCCTCAACGCCACCTACATGGCGTACGGCGAACAAGGTCGCGCCGCGGTCGCTCGTCAGGCCAAGGCCGACGAATCGTCCGCGAAGCTCAGCCCCAAGGTCGCGCTCGAGCGTGCGCAGCTCAAGAGCAAGAAGGCCTATCGTAATGACAGCTGGGACGTCGTCGATGCGGTCGAGCAGGACGGCAAGTTCCTCGAAGCCGCTGCGGACGACAAGCTACCAGCGGAGCTGCGCGGCAAGACGCTCGCGGAGAAACAGCAGATCGTCGCGGCCCATGCGTCCAAGCGCTCCGAGCTCAAGGCGCAGATCGCCAAGCTCGAGGCGGACCGCGCCGCGTTTCTCGATGCCGAACGCAAGAAGGCAGCGAAGCCGGCGCCGAGCTCGCTCGAATCCGAGCTGATGAAATCGACGAGGAAGACCGCCACCAAGAAGGGATACAAGTTCTGATGTATCGCGACGACGACGTGGCACGCACCGAGCGAGCGAATGCCTTGATCGACGAGATCGCCGAGCTCGAGCGCAAGAAGCTGGCGCAAGCGGAGACCGACCAGCGCCTCGCAGCTGCCAAGCGCGAGCTGTCGAGCTTGCACGGCGCGGTCGCCGAAGCTGCGGGCCGGCCGCCCGGCGCGATCGCGCACCTGATCGTGTTCAGCGCGGCCGCCGTCGCGGCGTTCGCGGGCTACACGCTGCTGGCTTGATCGCGGCGATGGTGCGATCGCTCAGCGTCGATAGCCGATGCCGATCGCCACCCCGCCGTAGCCGGATCCGTCGCCGAGCACGCCGCCGGCCTTCAACATCGCGCACAGCCGGTGGGTGCCGAGCACCAATAGATCGACCCCGGCCTCGATGCCAAAGCCCACGCCGGCGTACGTCTTCGTTCCATTCGGCATGACGGTGTCATCGATCGAGGTCACCTGATCGATGTGTGCACCGATCATGACTTGCCCCCACAATCGGTCGTATCCGGTCGCGCGGATGAACGCCGCCACGTCGATCGGTGTCCCGGTCAGCGGGCGGCTGACGATCCCGTTATCGATCGTGTAGGTCGCGTCGATCGCTCCGATGCTGAGGTGCAAGCCCGCGGTCATGGTGCGAGAAAACCGGTATCCGACGTCGCCGAACACGAAGTACCCCGAGTAGCGGGAGTCGCGCATCCGCTCGTTGGCACGTCTCAGCTTGGCCGTCCCCAGGCCAACGCCGACCTTGAGGGCCAGCCGGGTGCGAGGCCCCTGCGCGGTCAACGCATCCTCGAGGTAGTCCACCGAATAGTCGTCGCGATTGCTCGCCGTTCGTTCGCTCGCGTCGTCGTCCGCGTCGTCGTCAGCGGCCGCGGTGTTCGCGGTCGATGCGGCAGGCGCCTGCAGCATCGTCGGTGTACGCCCGATCACCTCGAACGCCCGCTTCACCTCCGGCTCGGATCCACGCATCAGGATGGCGGCACGGTCCAGATCGAGATCGTCGAGCGTGGCCGCCATCCCGTCGATCGTGAGCTCGGCCACTGCATTCGCCGCGGACACATCCGACATCGGCGACCGCCCGAGCTGGGCATCGATCTCCACGCTGCTGGCGAGCGAACCGGCCGTCCCCGCTACCGAACGCAGCTGCGTGACCACGCGCCGGCGCGCCGTGACGAACGCACGGGCCGCTGCGTCGGGGTCGTTGCGGAGCGCGGCCATTCGGTCGCGGATCAGCTGCATGGCGTCGGCGGCGACGGCCGGCTCGATCATCCCACTGATCTCGTAGTGGGTGTCCAACCGCGATTCCACCAGCAGCGCCTCGACTCCGTAGCTCGCGCCCAGCTGATGACGGACGTCGCTCGCAATGTCCTGAACCATGGCCGCCGCGACGAGCTGGCGAGGTCGATCATGGCCGGTTGCGGGTAGCGCGATTCGAACATGGAGTTGCGCGAGGTCCTCCGGTTTGGCGAGCGCGACCACCTGAGGCTTCGCGCGCAGCTCGGTTCGCGGGATCGCGTGGCCCGTCCAGTCGGCGAACAGGAAGTCGATCCACTGATCGACGAGCGCGGGATCGAACCGTCCTGCGATCACGAGCGTCGCGTTGTCTGGCGTGTAATGTGCGGCACGAAAGTCATCGAGGTCGGCCACGGTGAGGTTGATCGTCGTCGCGCGCGTGAGATCGCGACTGTACGGATGCCCGACCCCGTAGATCGCAGATCGCCACTGCGACAACACCGCCTCGTCATCATCGCGCTGGTTCTTGGATTCGCGGCGGATCGCGTCGACGAAGTCTGCGCCTCGGCGTCGGTACGTGCCCTCGCGGATCAGCCGCCGCAAGCCCGCGAGCAGGTAATCGACGTGCATATCGACACCACGGGCGATGAACGTCGTATGGTCGGTATCGATCTTGAGCAGACCGCGACCACCTGCAGCCGCGAATGCCAGCCGGTCATTCAGATACTGCAGATCCCAGTCGAGCCCGTACGCCGCGAGCAGCGCTGTTCCGGTCTTGGTGGGATGGTCGTCTGCGGTGCCGGATCCGAACACGAGCCGGATGTCGACGATCGGGACACTGGTGACCGGTAGCAACACGATCTTGAGACCGTTCGCGAGGGTGCGGAGCTTCGCCGGCGGTGCCGCATCGGCAGCCTGGCCGATCGCGAGGGCACGATGTGCCTCCGAGACATCGGGCACGTCACGGCGCTGGCCACGGTCGTGAATCGGCGGCGGCGTGCGGGCGGTGCCGCGTTTCTTTGCATCCGCCGGCTTGAGCGTCACGACATTGGCGCCTGCGAACGCCAGCTTCGTGCGCAGGATGGTGGCCGCCGAGCGCTTCGTGAGGTCGCGCAGGCTGGCGAATTCGGCGGCGATCGTCTGATTCGGGTCGGCGCCCGAGATCACCAAGGTCGCGAGCCGCGCATCGCGATGGTCGTCGGCTTCGAGGGATGAGTACTGGCCATAGATCGCGGCCTGTCGAATCGCATCGAACGCGAGCGCATCGAGCTCCTGCCAGCCCCGGAGCTGCAGCATGGCGGGTACCGCGTCCACTGCCTTTTGCACCGCCGCGGTCAGCTCGACCACCGTCTCGTCCTCGCCCGGGGTGATCAGGAACCCGATCATCGAATCGCGGGCGTCGCCGAGCTGGAGCGTTTCGACGTGGCCCGCGATCGCGCTGTTGATCGTGCGCTCAACCGCAGGCATCAGCGCGCGCATCGCGATGCGCAGCTTGGGATCTGCAGGCAGCGGCCAGGCGATGGCGAGCGCGTCGTCGTCGATCGGCACCCGTGCCGTGAGCTGGTGTCGCCCGCCAGTCCCTGGCGGTAGCGCGATCGAGGGCACGCCTCGCCGCCGGGCGACACGACCCAGGAACTTGTCCAAGGCGGCAGCGATCCGATCAGCCGTGACGTTGCCCGACACCACCAGGACGGCCTTGTCTGGGGCGTAGTGTGCGTCCGCGAACGCGCATGCCTGCTTCATCGTGATCGCACTGACGCTGGCGACATCGCCGCCGACTCGCCTGCGATACGGATGGCCCTCCGGGTAGAGCGCGCCATGGATTCCGATGATCAGCGCGCCGCTTTCACCACGCTGCTGGAGCTCGTTGACCACGACCTCGCGTTCGCGCTCGAACACCGATTGCGTGATCGAGGCGCAACGAAACCCCAATCGCACGGCCTCGATCGATAACAGCGTATCGAGCCGATCGGGCGAGGCGCGCGCCACATAGGTCGTGGCATCCCAGGACGTGCTCGCGTTGAACGACGTCGCGATGTCCTCGAGGTGGGCGAACAAGGTCTGGCTGCCCAGCACCTGCTCGAACATCAAATGCTCGACGAGGTGCGCGATCCCGGGATGGTCGCCGTCGTCGGCGGCGCCCACGTCGTAGCGCATGGTCACCTGGACCTCGCGTTGTTGCGGGTCCCTGACCAGGACAACGCGCAGGCCGTTGGGAATGGTCGCGGTCGTGATCGTCACTGCCATGGTGGTGCGGCGCGGTGGCGCCGGCGGTGGCTGGAGGCGCGCGCACGCGCCGGCGATCACTGCGAACAGGAACAAGCCGAGCAGCCGCCGCACCCCGGCGAGTATCCACCAGCCCGGGCGATGCGAGGTTCGATGAGCCACCGAATTGCCGCCAACTGTTGCGGCACGTGCGCCCGTGGGCATCGCACCTCAGTACAGGTAGACGGCCCCGGCGCGTTGCGCGGAGTTATCGTGCTGGTCGCCGCCGAGTCCGGTCGCGGCGCTGGCCTCCTGCACTGCGCTGACCGCGAGCGTGCCTCCATCGGCAGAGAGCGCCAGATCCGTTCCGAACCAATCGCGAGCCTCGAGGTTCGACGACTTGATGTACGCCCGTGATGACCACGCGCCGTTCGATCGCATGAACGCGTACACCGAGCCACTATCGTAGGCGTCGTGATTGGTTGCGTCACCGCCGACGCCAAGCGCCGCGCTGCCGTCGAACCTGCTCGCGACCGCAAGCGTGTTGCCGTCTCCGCTCAGCGCGACACGCCAACCAAAGCTGTAGAGCTCACCGCAGTACGACGGCTTCAGGTACGACTGCTGCGACCACACGCCGTCGACGTTGCGCGTGAACGTGAACACCGCACCCGCGCCCTCGATACTGTCGTCGGCCTGGTCACCGTCGATCCCGGTCGCCTTGCTGCTCTCACCGATCGCTCCGACCGCGAGCGTGTCGCCATCACCGCTGAGCGCGACCGACCAGCCAAAGTTGTCGTTGAAGTCAGTCGTCGATGCCTTGATGTACGAGTGTTGCCACCAGCTATTGGCGGTGCGCAGGAACACGTAGACCGCGCCTGCCTGCGGTTTGCTCGTGTCGTCCTCCTCGTTGTTGATGCCGGTGGCGCCACTGCGCTCGCCCGCCGCACCCACGGCGAGCGTGTTGCCATCGGTGCTCAGCGCAAGCGCGCCGCCGAACGAAGCGCCTTCGTGGGGGAGCGAGGCCTTGAGGTATGCGTCATACTCCCACGTCTGGATCGATCGGCTGAACATGTACACGGCTCCCGCGCCCACCGTGGTCTCGTCATTCGGATTACCGCCGACGCCTGGCGAGCTGCTGTCCTCGAGCTTGGCTCCGATCGCCAACGTGTTGCCGTCGCCGCTGAGCGCGATCGCATCACCAAAGTAGTCTTCGGTGCCAGGATTCGGCGGCTTGATGTACGCCTCCCAGTACCAGCTGTTTCCAGCGCGAGTGAACACATACGCGGCGCCAGCGTCCCCCACGGAGTTGTCGGTCGCGGTGCCATTTACCCCGGGTGACCCACCGTCTTCCTGCGGAGCCCCCACCGCGAGCGTATTGCCGTCGTCGCTCAACGCAACGGCAGAACCGAAGTGGTCGCCGGCGTCGGCGTTGAACGCCTTGAGGTAGTACTCCTGCTTCCACACGTTGTCGGACCGGCGAAACACGTAGACCGCGCCGGACGACTCGGTGTCATTGGTCGACTGATTCGCCTCGGCGCTGGCATCTTCCTCGCGAGCGCCGACCGCGAGCGTCGTGCCATCGCCGCTGATCGCGATCGCGAAGCCGAAGTGATCCTCGGAATCCGTGTTGGACGCTTTCACGTAGCCGATGGCCGAGAGCATCGCATCGCCGATCGCCAGATCGGCAGACTGCACGCAGTCGTCGCCCGAACACGCAAGCAAGCGATATCTGGCGCGCGGCCACGCAATCAGGTGCACGCTCAGCGGGACCTGCGTCATCGATGCGGTGGCCGGCAGCGCTTCGCCGAGCGGGGCGAACGTCTCGCCGTCGTTGCTGAACAGCAGCTGATAGCTCGTTGCGTCGTCGTAGCGCGGCCAGCTCAGGTCGACGCGCTTGGCGCCGAACGATGCGTGGAGCTGGAAATTCGGATCGATGCACACCTCCTGCTCGCAGCGAGGAAGATCTCCAGGCAACGGCGGCCGATCCCACGTGCACGCAGGGACGAGCAACAGAACAAGCGACCTCATGACTCGCGCTAGTACCCGCCAGTGAGCGCGGTTCTCCCCGCAAGGCGTCGGCGTACATCGCCGTACCGGAGCATCGCCGGAGTTCTCCGAGCGGGCGACACGCGGGATCCGGTTTTGTTGGCCCCATGGCGCGGCGGGCCTACCATTATTTTGTGATCCACCTCGACCCGCGCCGACACACGCCCCGGATCCTGGTCGATGGCCTGTGCGGCGTCGTGAGCAACGACAATCTTCAGCACGCGACGGTTCGAAACCTTTCGGAGTCCGGGCTATCGATCGAGCGTCCGTTCGATCCGGCCGCCGCGCGGCGGGTGGTCCAGCTCGAGATCGATCTTCCGGGCATCGATGAGATCGTGTGGGCGTACGCCCGCGTGACGTTCGCGCACCTGTCACCGCTGCCGGGCCGCGGCGCCGATGGTCAACCCCGGTTCTGGTGCCGCGCGGGGCTTCGCATCGACGGAATCTGCCGGCGAGAGCGGCGGCTGCTGCGCGACTACGTTCGCGAAGCGTTGGAAGCGGCCGCGCGTTAGCGGACCTGTCGATCGACCTCGCGGGATGGCCAAGGCCAAGCGCGTGCACGGCGCGAGGCGCAACGATCCGCAGGTGCCTATCGATACAGCGTTGCACGACTCGCGACGACGTCGCCGAGGGGAACCCACGCGAGACGGCGGATCACCGGGGTCTCCGAGAGCGTCTCTACCGCGATCGGATAGACTGGCCGTCACTCGCTGTCTTCGAGCGCTGTCAGCTCCGCGGCGATCTCATCGACGGCCGCTCGTCCATCCTTGACGCCGGTCCTGGCCTTGGCCAGATCGGTCTCGAGGTGAGCAACCACCCGCTCGCGCGCCGCTAGATCCGCCTTCGCCGCGCTCAGTGCCGACTCGAGCTTGTGGCGCTCGACACGGCGTCGCGCCTTCTCCGCTTCCTGCTGGCGTCGTGCTTCCGCTCGTTGTTCGCGCTCGCGAGCCTGCGCTGCGTCGGCGTCCGCCTTCGCGCGACGATCGGGCTTTGTGTTGGTCTTCGGGACATCAGATTTCGAGTCCTCCGTCACTCCGATCGCCGCGAACCCAGGTGGATCGCGGTCGGCAACGAGCGCCCCCGGAACGTCCGGCTCGAAGCCGCCGGAGGCCGCGAGCGCCGCCACCGTGGTCATCACCCGGCGCACCGTGGCTTCATTGGCGTTGTGTCCTGCATCTTCGAGGATCGCGATCGCCCGTGCCCGCAAATTCGCGATCGCCTCCCGGTGATCCGCGCTTGCGGTCAGGTCGCCGTCGCGCAGCTGCTCGGCCGTCTCGAGCATCGCTTCGAACTCGTCGCGCGCATGCCAGTACAGCTGGTTCACCACCCACGCAGACACCGTTGGGCGCCTGCGTGCGAGCAGCTGCTTGGCCGCCGCCGCCTCGCCGGTTGCTTTCAACTCACCGGCCAGCCGCTTGCGCTCGGCGACAAACTGGTCGACCGGCACCTGATACAGCTCGTTGACCGCGTCGCTCAACCGCACGCCTCGAGCGTACCGCGTTCATCTCGGACGCGCCGCGCGCCGGTTCCTCGACGGCAACCTGGCCACCGGCCGGCCGATCAAGGCGACCGAGGCTGCAACGTTCGAACGACCCGCCAGGGTGTACATGCGGTTCGACAAGGACCTTGCAGGACTGTTCGAGCATCAGCTGTGCCCGCTTCGGGCGGTCGGTGCACTGCCGCGGTGTTACCAGGCACAACGGTCAGCCGTGCCCATCACTTCTTCGCAGTCCCCCATCCGTAGCCGGTGGGCACGTAATCCTTCGCCATCGAGATCGAAGCATAGGCGAACGCACAGGTCTTGCCGGTTGCACCACTGCTGCGACTGTCCTGCGCGGTGCGATAGACCGCCCCGGACTCGACCCTCGCCTTGGCCGTCAGAAGGACATTGGGCTGGTTGTTACGAGCACACACGGTGACGTAGACCGTGGAGGTGCCATACGCGTGTGGGTTCGATCCAGTGAGCCAGACCGAGTTGGCTCCCGACCCCGTGAAGAATGTGTTCTTCCAGGGACCGCAGCTCGTCGCACCGCTGCACGACGAGCTGATCAGCGTCGTGGTGAGCTGGCCGGAGACACCCGTGAGCGCGGACGTGGTCGTGCTCAGCGCGCCGTCGTCCCCACCCTCATCCGCTTCTTCCCAGATGTCCTCCGCGCTGTCGTCCGCACCATCCTCCGGCATCACACATGCCGCACCCAACCCAACCAGTACCAGTGCTCCGGCGACCACATACTTGTCCAGCATGACTGCGCTCCTTGCGTTGCGGTTCTGCGCGGCTCGGTTCGTCCGCGCGCAAACCGCTCGTAGCAACGTACAGACCAAGCCGGCTGGGCGATCGGACCCAGTCGTTTTCCATGGCTAGCGCCGGTCTGTTCGGCAGCGCCCCCGGTTGCGCAACGGTCTGCGCAAGCTAGCGCAACGGAGCGCTACCCGCTCCGCAACGCGCGCATCACGGTGCGGATCCGATCGTCCGGTGGGCCAAAAATTTCCATCGCCTCGACGCCCAGACCGAGCGAATCGTCGAGTACGAGCCCATGCAACAGCTCGTCGACGAGACTCCGCAGGCGGCGGTCTTCGTGTACGCCGACACTGATGCGGTCCGGATGCTCGATCGGCACCAGAACGATCAAGTCGAGCAGCCGATACGGCTCGTCCAAGACCTCGTAACCCGAGACCAGGCCCGACACGCTTTCGATCAGCGTCGTCTTGCCGGTCCGATGAGCTCCTGAGAACGCGACGCGCACGCAGACCTGCGTATCACGATGCCGTCACCTCGTGGAGCGAGACTATCCCGACGTCACCGCATCACCTCACGAAATCGCTCGGCGCCGCGCGGTTGTCGACGTCCTCGACGATGCGCTCGCGAAGCAGCGCGAGGCGGTCCAGCAGCGGCAACCGCGCCGCGATCGAGGCGCCCCGACATCCTGTCATCGCGACAACCCCTTTGCGAGTCGCCAGCGCTGATCGGTCTCGAGGTGATGCTGGATGAAATGCTGGATTCGACTGGTCGCCAGCGCTGTGTCGGGTGGCTCGCCGAGCACGTCGCCGGTGATCTTGACGAGCTTCTCCCAGTAGCACCGCTCCATCTCGAGCCAGTGCTCCATCGAGCTGACGGGCTCCGCGGCCCATCGTGACGCCCGGCGCTCGCGATGCACCTGATTGCGAAACCGATGGATCTGATAGCGGAGGGGAATGCACTCGAGCTCGGCGGTGGCACGCCCGATTCCACGTGACTGGGCGACCGCTCCGTCCGCCATCACCTGATTGACGGCGCCACATGACTCGCAGGTGTGCGAGACCGTCCGGGTGCGGGTCGGTAGCTGCAGCGGCGCCCCGCACTGCGCGCATGGCACAGCTCGTCGAGCCGATGCCTCGGCACGGGGCTGGAGCTTGCGATAGAACGTGTACCGCATCCGCGCGGCGAACAGCTCCGCCTGTTCCTCGAGCTCGAGCAAGAAGTCGTCCTTCCGATCCAGCGCGCGGAGCTCAAGATCTTCGTTGACCGCCTCGAACTGCATTTGAACCTGATCGTCCCAGGTGTCGTTCACCCTCGAATGCAGCTCGTCCAACCGGTGCCGCACACCCTCCAGCGCGTTGGTCATCGGCATCGGGTCTTCGGGAAACCGGTCGATGATCTCGAGCAGTCCGGCGTCCGCCTCCCCGAGGATCTCGTGCTGCCGGTCGCCGATCTTGCCGAGGAACGCCTCCCAGCGCTGCCACAATGGATCGCTCATCGCTCGCTCCCGATTCGTTTGAACATGTCGCCGCCGCAATAGCCGCACCGGTAGTTGGACGGCACTTGCTGGGGCGCTCCACAGGTCTTGCACTTCGCGACGATCCGCTCCTGCCAGCGGAACGCCGCCCACGGCTGGTCATCGACGCTCGCCGTCGCGTTGTGAAACAAGTTGCCGAGCAGTCTCGATACCGGCGCGCGTGCGCGCAACGCCTCGTCGTATGCGCGGCCCTCGACCTCGACGAGCTGGCCGAGTCGCCCGAGCAGCGCGAGCGATTCGGATGGCGGCGGGCCCAGCTCATCGAGTGCTGCGAGCGCGCGCATGCAGAGGTGGTGGACGACCGCGCATAGGTCTCTCACCGTGGGCCTCGCGGGACATGGCAGCTGCAATTGATAGCGCTCGACCACCCTGCGCCATCCGCCGTCGACCGTGGCCTGCGCGCGGACGAATGCCAGCTCGTGGTCGAGCTTGTACTCGATCTCGGTGAGCTTCAGGTGCGTCATCGCGCAGCCGCCCTAGAACTGGAGATCCTGGTCGCGAGCACCTGCATGATCGGCGTACTTCAGCTCGTACGCGTCACACTTGCGCTTGTACTCGTCGAAGCGAGACAGGTTCGCGGTCAGCTGCGACAGCCACCATGTATTCGCCGCCGACCACTCCATGGCCACCATATTGAAGTGCTTCTTGAGCAGCGCATTGACGTCCTTGCCGTTCTTCGCCCACGCCGACGTCGCACCCTGGATCTCGCAGCACTGCTCGAATGGGATCGGTTCGGGGCCGGCCGCAGCGCTGCCGTCCCACTTGACGGCCTGCCCGGCGGCGCCGAACTGGCCCTGGCCCTGCGCCTGAAACGCCTTGCCGTAGATCGAGGCGATCGTACCGGTCGTGTCCTTCGCCATCCGATCGCACCACACGGTGTTTGCCTTGTCCCACTGCGCGAGGTCGAGGTTCATTCCGGCGAGGAATTGGATCGCGTCGGCTTGTGACAAGCCCAGCGCCATCTTCGCGGCGATCTGCGCGTACATGTCGACCGTGACGCCATCGACGGGCGCGAGCAACTCCGGGTTGCCCGAGACCACCGAAGCCTGCTTTGCCGCGATCCAGCGCGAGGACGCCTTCATGACCGCGTTCGAATACTCCTGGCTGTTGACGATGCAATCACCCACGTTGGGTCCGGTCGGCGTGCCGACATACTTGAACAGCGTGGTCCGGACACGAAAGTATTCGCCCACGCTGCGGTACCCCAGCTCGAGCAGCTTGCGCTCTGCCTCGAGGGGCTGGCCGCTGTGAAGCTCGTCGAACCAGCGCGAGTGCAAGCAGAACTCCTCGAGTCGTTGCGGCTGGGGCAACTTCGCGAGCGGCCCCCAGACATCGACCCATGCGGCACGCGGAACGTTGCTGTCGAGCCGGCTGACCCACAGCTGCTCGCCGTCCTCTTCGATCAGGTCGGCGCCCTCTCCGCGTTTCACCAGTTTCGCGCCAGCGCCGGTCCCGTGAACGTGAATATTCTCGGTGCCGGTGACCTCGTCGAGCCCTGCGATCGAGTCGGCTTTGATTCTGGTCTTGTCGTCCTCCGACAACCCCGAGCCGAGCAACTTCGGGTCGCGGCCCAACAATTTCATGACAACGGCGATGAGCTTCTTGATCAGGTCCACCGGGATCTCCTTGCGCAGGTAGATGCGGCGGTGGTCTCGATGTGACAGTCGAATGTGGATGTGACCGATTGCACGTGCGATTCGCGGCGACTTCGCGCCGATCCTCCGGTCTGCGATGTGCCTATACTGGCGCGGCCGTGTCTCGTCGTAGCGAGGATCATCGCGCGGTCGCGCCGACGTTCGAGCGTGTCTCGGGAACCAGCGATACAGAGCTGGTCGAGCGCACCGACTCGTTCGAGCACGTCCTGAAGCAGGTCGTGCGAAGTCCTCAGCTCGACCAAGGTCCCGCGGCACACATGTTGTCGCCCGGCGATACGCTCGCGAGTCGGTTTCGGATCGAGAGGGTGCTCGGTGCGGGTGGCATGGGCACCGTGTACCTCGCGCGGGATCCAGCGCTCGATCGCCGCGTCGCGATCAAGCTGCACCATGCGGCGAGCGGGGCCGAGCGGCTACGCCGCGAGGGCGTTGCGATGGCGCGGCTCGCGCATCCCAACGTGGTGACCGTGTTCGAGGTCGGAGAGCTCGAGCGCCGCCCGTTCGTCGTCATGGAGTACGTGGTCGGCACGACGCTTCGCACGTGGCTAGCCCGGGCGCCGCGAACCCCGGCCCAGATCATCGACGTGATGATCGCCGCGGGTGAGGGGCTTGCCGCGGCGCATGACGCAGGGCTTGTCCATCGCGACATCAAGCCCGAGAACGTGTTGATCGGAGCGGATGGCCGGCCGCGTGTGGGCGACTTCGGGCTCGCCCGCGATCGCGACTCCGGCGATAGCGCTGCGCGCGTCGATCCCGAGGAGCTGTTGCTGTCCCCGGTCACCCGGACAGGCTCGGTGCTCGGAACGCCTGCCTACATGGCGCCGGAGCAGTTCGAGGGCGCGGTCGTCGATGCGCGCGCCGATCAGTTCGCGTTCTGCGTGACGCTGTGGGAGGCATTGTGGGGAGCGCGCCCATTTGCCGGATCGACCGTGACCGAGCTCCAGCGGGCGGTCGCAGCGGGAGTGGTCCCGATGTCACCCGCCAAGCCCCGCGTGCCACGCGGCGTGCGGCGGGTGCTCGCGCGCGGGCTCGCGCCGGCTCCGTCGCAACGATACGCGTCGATGCGAGCTTTGCTCGCCGAGCTCCGCGCCGCCCGCGCGCCACGGCGCGGGTGGATCGCCGCGACCGCTGGTGCGGCCTTTACGATCGGAGCCATCGCCGTTGCGGTCGTGCCCGGATCGCAAGCTGTCGCGTGCGACGTTGCTGGCTCGGAGTACGTGCAGCTCATCCCGCGCGATCTTGGGGATCGCCTCCGAGCTGCCGGTGCCGAGGAGTCCGCGAGCGTCGTCGAGCACGCAGTTGCCGCGTTCACCGCAGATCTGCAACGCCACGCACGAACCGCCTGCGAGACCGGGCGCATGCAACACAGCTGGTCGCCCGAGCTCGTCGCCCGCAGCGAGGCGTGCCTCGCGAACGCGGCACAGGTGGCTCAGCATGTGTTGCGCGCGACCGAGCTGACGCCCGAAACGATCCCTTCGCTGGTCGAACGAACGCAGCAGCTGCCGGCGCTCGCACCATGCGTGGACGTCGCGTACCTCGGCGCGCTCCCCGTGCTGCCCGCCGATCCTGAACGCCGCGCGGCCGTGGTCGCGGCACGCGCCGAGCTCGAGATCGCGATCTCCGACCTCGGGGTCTTCGAGCTCGCCGCCGCCAAGCAACGACTCGACCGCATCGCAGGATCACCCGCGCACGACGAGCCGACGATCGCGGCTGGGCTGCTGATCGCACGTGGCTGGCTCGCGACCACCGACGATCATCTCGAGGAGGCCGAGAAATTGGTCTCGGACGGTTATTACGCCGCGCGCGCGGCCGACGACGACGACCTCGCGACCAAGGCGCTGACCAAGCTCCTGATCCTCGGGATCACCCATCGGCTCGACCCGAACAAGGCCAAGATCTGGCAGCGGATCGCGGTGGCGGATGCGCGCCGGCTCGAGACGCGAGCGCCGTGGCTCGCGGCCTCGATCCTGTTGTGCGCGGCCCGGGTCGCAGATGACGCGGGCGCGGCGGACGATGCGCTGGCCTACCTCACGCAAGCTGACCGGCTCATCCCGCCCGACGACCCCGGACACGTCGAGGTGTGGATGATCGAGGGCGCCGTGAAGATGTGGAGTGGCAAGGTCGACGAAGGCGTCGAGCTCTATGATCGCGCGATCGCGGCGGCGACCAAGACGCTGGGTCCGGACCACCCGCGGATCGCCGCCATGCTGATCGATAGCGCGGCGTCATTGCTCAACACCGGCCGCTATCAAGCTGCCGTCGTGGCGGCCGAGCGCGCCATGGAGATCGCGAGCGCCGCGCCAGATACCGGCAGTGGCCTGCTTGACCTCATCCGCGAGAACTTGGGCGCAGCGCTCATCGAGGTGAAGCGCACCGACGAGGCGCGCGTGCTGCTGGAGCAGGCGCGCGCGAGCTATGTCCAGAGCGTCGGTGAGGAGAGCCCTCAGGTCGCACACATCGACACCAACCTCGCGGCGATCTATCTTGCGGCGCACGAGCCTGCGCGCGCGATTGCGAGTCTCGAGGCCGCGCTCGCAACGACCGAGAAGCTGCTCGGGCCAGACCGCGTCGAGGTCGCAAACGTGTTGCAAAACCTCGCGGCCGCGCGCCGCGACGCCCACGATCTGCGGCGAGCGCTCGCCGATGCCCGGCGGTGCGTGGCGATCTATGCCGCGACCACGAACGGATCCGATCCGCATCGGCTGGCGCTCGCGCTCGGAGCAGCGATCGCAAATGATCTAGGGGACCCCAGGCGCGCCCTCGAGCTCACGGCCACGGCGCTCGGGTTCGCGGAGCCGCCGCAGGACCCGGCGTCGACGGCTTCCCCTCAACTCGAGCGCGCGCGTGCGCTGATCGCGCTCGGTCGTACGGACGAGGCGCGGCCACTGCTCGCGAGCGCGAGAGAGATCTACGGCAACGTCGGCGAACCATCGAAAGTCGGGATGGTCGACAACCTGATGGCCAAGCTGCGGTGAGCGCGGAGGTGACGCGACCCGACCGCGATCGCTACGACCGCGACGGCGAGCGCGCTGCCGCGGAAGCGCCGATCCGGGCTGCTGCGACGGCAGGCGACCATGCCGGCGCGACGACCGCTGCGTTGCGCCTCTACGGGACCGAGTTGCTGCTGTTCTTGCGCGCGCTGGCGAATGATGACGATCTCGCCAGCGAGGCCTTCGCCGAGCTCGGCGAGGATCTGTGGAGCGCGATCGCGACGTTTCGGTGGGAGGCTTCGCTGCGTTCCTGGCTCTACATGATCGCGCGCAACGCGTTGAACCAGCTCCGGCGCGACCCGCGAAGGCGTCCCGACCGCAATGTCCCGCTCTCGCTCGCGCCGGAGCTCGAGGCGGTCAACCGTACGGCGACGCTCCAGATCCAGCGGACCGAGGTGAAGGATGAGTTTCGCGCGTTGCGCGCGCAGCTCGACCCCGAGGAGCACGAGCTCCTGCTGCTACGGCTCGATCGCCAGCTCGCGTGGAAGGAGATCGCGCAGGTCCTCGGTGGCGACGCCGATGTGTCGACCCGTGCCGCGGCGCTGCGCAAGCGGTTCGAGCGCGCCAAGGATCGACTTCGCAAGCTCGCGGTCCAGCGCGGCCTGATCGGTCCCGAGCGCTAGGGGGCTGCCCCTATTCGCATCGCCGGCTGCGACCGTCGCATTTCGGGCACCTCCGGCCGTACGTCCGTTGCTCGCTCGTAACGTGGGGCCGGTGCGTGCCGCCACGCACGCAGTGACCGGCGGAGTTTCCACGCAGACTTGGCGGCGCTCCGCCGCGTTTGCCACGGTCGATCGTACGTGCAAACCGTCCGGAGCGCGCTCGCCGCGTGCGAGCCCGCGAGTAAGATGCGCGGCATGATCAAGCTCATGTTCGCGTTCGCGCTCGCCCTCGCCGCCGCCTGCGGTGGCAAGACCCAGCCGCCGCCCAGCGATCCAGCGGCGGTGCAATCGACCGAGCCGGCCACGCAGACCGGATCCACGGACTCGGTCGCGATGACACCCGACGAGTGCACGGCCAAAGGTGGTCAGGTGAAGGGCGACATCGGCGACGGCAAGGTCGCCTGCGATGCCGATCAGCGCGACCTCGGCCGCGTGAACCAGGGCATCGAGGGTGCCGTGTGCTGCGCGCCGCAACAGGCGCCGTAGGCTTCGCGCGTGCGATGTTCATCATCGAGCTCACATACCTCGCGCCGCTCGCGCAGATCGACGCGGCCATGAAGCGCCACATGGCATTCCTCGACGCGCACTACGCGGCGGGCACGTTTGTGGTGTCAGGCCGAAAGATCCCTCGCGATGGAGGCATCATCGTTGCGATCGGGAGTGATCGTGCAGCGGTCGAAGCGATCGTGCGCGACGATCCGTTCGTCGCCGAAGGCCTTGCCATGGCGCGCGTGATCGAGTTCCGTGCGAGCCAGATCGCGGAGGACATGCCGAAGCGGCTTGCCGCCCCGACCCTCGGACGACGGTGATGCTGCTGCACATCGCCATCGCAGCGGCGCCTCACCGATCGCCGAGATGAGACGTGCGCGGATGCCGCAGCGCAGCCAGCGCAGCAACCGTCGCCAGCTTGTGCGCGGCCTGCCACGGCGGCCCGAGTGATCGGCCCAGCGCGCGCAGGAACGCGTCGACATTCTCGACGCCGAGCACCGCCGCCGCGGCTCGAGTCACCTGATCGCGTTCGTACCAATGCACGGCCCAGCCGCGCGCCGTCGCGGCAGACGCGAGCGCCTCGCGATACATCACCGTATCGGCGACGGTCTGCGCACGATTGTCCCTGATCCGCTGCTCGATCGTCGGGGGCAGCGCTGGACACGCGCGTAGCGCGATGCTTCCGATCGGCACTGCGACCGCGGCCGCCAGCACTTCGAGGATGTCGCGCGCGCCCTGCTCCGCCGCCACGCGCACGTGCTCGACGAGCTTTATCACCTCAGCGAGCGGCATCGCACGTGCCCCCGGCGTCTTCAGGTACCTGCCGACGGCCCATGACCCCTCGTGGTGATGCGGGTGGGTCGGCAGCCCATGGGTCAGATCGACGCGCCGACGATCCAGCACCTCACCACCGGGGGCGACCGTGACGATCACCGCCGAGTTGCCGCTCTCGACCACGCCGGCGCTAGCGATCGCCTGTGCTCGTAGTCTCGCCATGCTGCTCGGTGTGCGGTCGCGATCAACCGGGCATCCAGCCCGGCAACGCCGCCGCCTGCTTCACCCACCTCGCCAGCTGCGCTTCATCGAGCTCGCCTTCGCGAAGGTCGACGTACCGCACGTCCTTGTGCTTGCTGGCACCGGGCGGGACCGGTCGCAGCGACGCGCCGCGAAAGAACGCTACCTTCAGATAGTTCGTGTACACGTGGACGCTGAGGAACCAGCCCTGGCCGTCGATGCCATAGAATGGCGAGTTCCACTTCACGGCCTTGCGGACACGCGGAACCGTGCGCTCGATGAGCTTGTCGAGGTTCCTCGCGATGCTGCGCTTCCAACCCTGCAAGGCCGTGATGTACGCCTTCACGGGTGCATCGCCCTCGCCCTTGGCGACCTGCGGGTTTCCGCCCGAAAGGTACACGACGCCGTTCTTGGATTTGCGCAGCTTCGCCTTCGGCTTCGCCTTGGTGCCTGACGGCGACGCACGCCGCGCGCGTGCCGAAGAGGCGCGCTGGGCGTTCGAACGCGTGGTCGTGGACGCGCCTGCCTTGTTCATGATCGTAGCGCCAATTCGAGAATCATGGCTGAGTCTCATCCGGTGTTCATCGGCCGGTCAAGCTGGGATCTCCCTCGACCATGCCGTTCAGACGATGCAGCCCTGCGGTCGTCGCGTCCGGCGGGGCTCCCGCAACCCTGCCGCGAGTGCCGCACGATACTCGGCTGCAGCGTGCGTGATCGCCGCGAGTTGCTCGAGCAGCAGTGTTGGCCGCGCGAACGTACCGAGCAGGACCAGCTGTTCGGCCGAGCCGTCCACCGTCACCTCGCGCGCGCCGCCGAGCACATGCAGGAACCCTCGGCGCGAGAGGCCCGTCTGCCGACCGCCGAGCGTCCCCGAATGCGCGAGCCACACGCGATCTCCATCGTCGCGCAGAAACCGAGCTCGCGGCCGCGCGGAACCTGGCGTGATGGCGAGGTTGAACTGGATGCTTGGCCATAGATTGCGGCGCCCGACCGGGTCGCCCGGACCGAACGCATTTCGAAATCGATTCGGTAACCGATGCGCGACCAGCCATATGTCTTGTGGCGCCAGGTAGAAGGACTCGAACCTGCCTTCATGCAGCCGAACGGTCGCCCGGCGCGCTCCCGAGCGAGCGAACATCCTCGCGAGCGCGCGATGGGCGCTCAGGCGCTCCGCTTGCCGCAACGAGTACATCTGCGATGGCAGGCTCAGCGGACGCATGCGCGCGTTGTAGCGTGCCCCCGAGCATCGCGTCGAAACCTGTTCGGGACCGTGCGCATGGTGTAGCAAATGCGCGCGGTGTGCTCCCGGTGAAGCAGATCGAACGATAACGGCTCGGAATTCGATCGGACGATCGCGAACACCAGCCGCATGGATATTGCAGGTCAATGCCGCACCCGGCCCGTCGTGGAGACCTGCCGCGGCACCTGGGCGGCCCATGACATTGACGCAACCGTTGCAATCCCCGTCGAGCCCCACGGACCACTGGGTCCAGTTCTACGAGAGCGAGCCGTTCTTGGCCGAGAAGGTCGCGGATTTCGTCGCAGAGGGTCTGGAGCTGGGCGAGTCCGCCATCATCATCGCGTCCGAACCGCACCGCGTTGCCTTCACCTCGCGCCTGCGAACCAAGATCGCCGATCTCGACCTCGCGATCGGGCACGGCCGACTGGTCCTGCTCGACGCACCGACCATGCTCGATCGAATCATGGTCGATGGCTCGCCCGATGTGCACCTGTTCACGCAGATCGTCGGCGACGCCCTCGGCACGCTATCCCGGGCCTCCGGTGGCAAGAGCGTGCGGGCATACGGGGAGATGGTCGACGTGCTCTGGCAAGCCGGTCAGCGGGTCGCCGCGATTCGCCTCGAGCAGCTGTGGAACGAGCTGCGCACCACGATCGAGTTCAAGCTGCTGTGCGCATACGTGATCGACTCATTCTACAAGGGCGGTGGACTCGGCGAGGTTTGCGACATGCACTCGCACGTGCTCGCCCCCGAGCAGGAACCCTCCACATCGGCTGACGTCCACGCGCTGGTTGCCGAGATCGCCCTTCGCACCCAAACCGAAGCGGCGCTGCGCACGGTCATGCACGATCTGCAACGATCGGAGGAGCACGCCCGAGCATGCAAGGACGACCTCGAGGACTTCATCGACAACGCCGCCATCGCGATTCATCGCGTCGACGCTGACGGCATCATTCGATATGCGAATCGCGCCGAGCTTGCGATGCTGGGGTACTCCGCCGAGGAGCTCGTGGGCCGTCACATCGCGGAGCTTCATGTCGATCGTACGGTGATCGCCGATATTCTTGCGCGGCTGGTGCGTGGCGAGACCCTACGCGATCACGAGGCACGGCTCCGCGCGAAGGACGGGCACATCCTCCACGTTCAGATCACGTCGAATCTCCAGACGTCGTGCGACGGGCGCACGACCACGCGGTGCTTCACCCGCGACGTGACAGCGCTGAACCACGCGGAGGCGGAGCGTGCGCGTCACCTCGCACAGGCCGAGGCCGCGCGCAGCGAAGCGGAGCAGGCGAACCGCGCCAAGGATCAGTTCCTCGCGGTGCTTGGCCACGAGCTGCGCAATCCGCTGTCGCCGATCCTCTCCGCCGTTCAGCTCATGCGGATCCGCGGCGACCACCGATCGGCTCGCGAGCAAGACATCATCGAACGCCAGGTGAACCACCTGATCCACATCGTCGATGATCTCCTCGACATTGCCCGGATCACGCAGGGCAAGCTCGCGCTCCACAAGCGGCCGCTCAAGATCGGCGCGCTTGTCTCGAAGGCGCTCGAGATCGCCACGCCGCTCTGCAACGAGCGAAGCCACGCGGTCAAGGTCGAGCTCCCCGAACACGACGTGTGGATCGCGGGTGATGAAACACGGCTGTGTCAGGCGATCACCAATCTGCTGACCAACGCCGCCAAGTACACGCAAGCCGGCGGCACGATCGACGTGGCCGTCGTCGAGGAAGGTCCAAACATCGTCATCAGGGTCACCGACAATGGCATCGGCATTGCGCCCGACCTGCTGCCGCGGATCTTCGACTCGTTCGTCCAGGGGCACCGCGTGTCCGAGCGTGGCGTCGCCGGTCTCGGCATTGGTCTCGCGCTGGTACGCAATCTCGTCAGCATGCACGGCGGTTCGGTCCACGCCACCAGCGCTGGCCTGGGTCACGGAAGCCAGTTCGTGGTTCGGCTGCCGATGATGAGCTGTGATGCCTCGGCCCGCGCCCACGGCGATACCGCATTGCGGCGGCGCATCGAGGTGACGCCGCGAAACGTGTTGATCGTGGACGACAACGAGGAAGCTGGGATGCTGCTTGCCGACATGCTTGGCTCGGTCGGCTACCAGGTGGTCCTCGCGTTGGATGGCGAGCGCGCCCTCGAGCTCGTGGACGAATTCACGCCGGATGCGGCGATCCTCGATATCGGCCTGCCGACCATGAGCGGCTACGATCTCGCGGCGGCACTGCGGCAGCGGTTCGGGTCCGCGCTGCGCCTGATGGCGGTGACCGGGTACGGCCAAGCGCAGGATCGCGCGCGCGCGCTCGAGAGTGGCTTCGACACTCACTTCCTCAAGCCGGTGTCTGTGCAGCAGGTGCTGGCAGCGATCGAGCTGTCCTCGAGGACCGGGTGACCGTGCGAATCACGGCTACCGATCCCGGCGGTCCGCTGGCATCATGGACGGGTGACCATCGATGAGCTAGTGCGACTGCGCCGCGCACGTGATCGGATGGATCGCGAGTATGCGGAGCCGCTCGATGTCCCCGCGCTCGCTCGGTGCGCGCACATGTCCGCAGGGCACTTCTCGCGCAGCTTCAAGAAGGCGTTCGGCGAGACCCCGTATTCGTACCTGATGACGCGGCGGATCGAGCGGGCGAAGGCGCTGCTACGCCGTGGAGATCTATCGGTGACCGAGGTCTGCATGGAGGTGGGGTGCACCTCGCTCGGATCGTTCAGCTCCCGGTTCACGGAGCTCGTGGGCGAAAGCCCGAGCAGCTACCGCGCCCGGTCGCACGACGATAGCGCGGCCATCCCGGCGTGCCTCGCGCGACTTTTTCTACGACCGGTCAGAAATGAAGAAGCAAGGTCTCGCGGCCGCGGCTAAGGTCGCGCCATGAGCATCACGCTTTCGAACTGCTTCATCGCCGTCCACGATCACGAAAAGGCGCTTGCGTTCTACCGAGACGCGCTCGGGCTCGAGGTTCGACTCGACGTGAACTACGGGGGCATGCGGTGGGTCACGGTGGGCCCGAAGGATCAGCCGGACGTCGGGATCGTGCTCGAGCCCCCTGCCGCGGATCCGAATGCTTCGCCGACCGACCGCAAGGTGATGGCCGAGCTGCTGGCAAAGGGCCTGCTCCGCGGCGTGAACTTCACCAGCGACAATCTCGCCAAGACGTTCGACAAGGTCCGTGCGTCCGGCGCCGAGGTCCTGCAAGAGCCGATGGACCAGCCGTACGGCGTCCGCGACTGCGCGTTTCGCGATCCATCGGGCAACATGATCCGGATCAGCCAGCAGAAGTAGCGTCGCCCACTCGTCGGCCTTCACAACGATCGGCGTCGATGCCATGGTCGCGACCATGGCTCCGTCCTCTCCGCATCCTGCAGATCAGCACGATGTGATCCGCGTCCAGGGCGCCCGGGTGAACAACCTCAAGGACGTCAGCCTCGAGATCCCGAAGCGACGACTCACGGTGTTCACCGGTGTCTCGGGCTCGGGCAAGTCGTCGCTGGTGTTCGGCACGATCGCGGCCGAGTCGCAGCGGATGATCAACGAGACCTACAGTGCGTTCGTGCAGGGCTTCATGCCGACGATGTCACGCCCGGAGGTCGACGTGCTCGAAGGACTGACCACCGCGATCCTCGTCGACCAGGAGCGCATGGGCGCCAATGCGCGGTCGACGGTCGGGACCGTCACCGATGCCAACGCAATGTTGCGGGTGCTGTTCAGCCGGCTCGGCAAGCCCCACATCGGGTCGTCGAATGCGTTCTCGTTCAACGTTCCGTCGATCCGCGCGGTTGGATCGATCACCGTCGAGAAGGGAGCCGGCAAGACCGAGTCCAAGGTGTTGAATCTCACCGGTGGGATGTGCCCGAAGTGCGAGGGCATGGGCTCGGTGAACGACATCGACCTGGCCCAATTGTTCGACGACACGAAGTCGCTGAACGAGGGCGCGCTCACGATCCCCGGCTACACGGCCGACGGCTGGAACGTGCGCATCTTCGCCGCCTCGGGCTTCGTCGATCCGGACAAGCCGATCCGAAAGTACACCAAGCAAGAGCGCCAGGACTTCCTCTACAAGGAGCCGACGAAGGTGAAGGTTCAGAACATGAACCTCACCTATGAAGGGTTGGTTCCCCGGATCCAGAAGTCGTTCTTGTCAAAGGACCTCGATGCGATGCAGCCGCACATCCGCGCGTTCGTCGAGCGGGCGGTCACGTTCACGACGTGCCCCGAGTGCAAAGGGACGCGGCTCAGCCAGCCCGCGCGGTCGTCCAAGATCGAGGGCATCAACATCGCCGACTGCTGCGCGATGCAGATCGACGAGCTCGCAGCGTGGGTGCGCGGCCTGCACGAGCCGTCGGTGGCGCCGTTGCTCGCGACGCTGCAGCACACGCTCGACTCGTTCGTCGAGATCGGTCTGGGTTATCTCAGCCTCGACCGGCCATCGGGCACGCTATCGGGCGGCGAGGCGCAGCGGACCAAGATGATCCGCCACCTGGGGTCATCGCTCACCGATGTGACGTACGTGTTCGACGAGCCGACGATCGGGCTTCATCCGCACGACATCCAGCGGATGAACGCGCTGCTGCTCCGGCTGCGCGACAAGGGCAACACCGTCCTCGTCGTGGAGCACAAGCCCGAGACCATCGCGATCGCCGACCATGTCGTCGACCTCGGTCCAGGCGCGGGGACCGCGGGTGGCGAGGTCGTGTTCGAAGGCACGGTGAACGAGCTGCGCGCGAGCGGCACCCTCACCGGACGGCACCTCAACGACCGGGCCTCCATGAAGTCGTCGGTGCGCAAGCCAACGGGCGTGATGAAGGTGAGAGGCGCGCGCACGCACAACCTCAAGAACGTCGACGTCGACATTCCACTCGGGGTGCTGGTCGTCGTGACGGGCGTCGCGGGCTCGGGAAAGAGCTCGCTGATCCACGGTTCGGTGTCGAATCGCGAAGGGGTCGTGTCGGTCGATCAGACCGCGATCCGAGGCTCGCGGCGAAGCAACCCGGCGACGTACACCGATCTGCTCGAGCCGATCCGCAAGGCGTTCGCCTCGGCCAACGGTGTGAAGCCCGCGCTGTTCAGCGCGAACTCCGATGGGGCGTGCCCCACCTGCAACGGCGCAGGCGTGATCTACACCGACCTCGGAATGATGGCCGGTGTGACCACGGTCTGTGAGGACTGCGCCGGGCGGCGGTTCCAGGCGTCGGTGCTGAACTATCGCCTCGGCGGGCTCAACATCGCGGAGGTGCTCGACCTGTCGGTGACGGATGCGCTGGCCTTGTTCGGCGAGGGCAAGGCGAAGCTCCCCGCCGCCCACGCGATCCTCCAGCGCATGGCCGCTGTCGGACTTGGCTATCTACGGCTGGGCCAACCGCTCACGACGCTCTCCGGCGGCGAGCGCCAGCGGCTCAAGCTCGCAACGCACATGGGGACCGACGGCGGTGTCTATGTACTCGACGAGCCGACCACGGGACTCCACCTCGCTGACCTCAAGCAGCTCCTCGCGCTACTGGATCGCCTGGTCGATGCGGGCAAGTCGGTGATCGTGATCGAGCACCACCAGGCCGTCATGGCGCATGCGGATTGGATCATCGATCTCGGCCCCGGCGCAGGCACCGAAGGCGGAACGCTCGTGTTCGAAGGAACCCCCGCCGCGCTGATCGCTGATCGATCGACCCTCACCGGCAAGCACCTCGCCGAGCTCGTCGATGCCGGAGGTCGGGGCGCTGGCCAGCGACCGATCGCCGCGGCTGCGGGTGATCGAAAATTGCGATCGCGATCCGGCGCTTAGCGCTTCGCCCCTGATCTGGGCCTGGTCTGGGTCTTCGGCTTGGGCTTGGTCATGTTCAGGGCGACGGCATCGCGGATCAGCGTCTTCAGTGCCTGCTCGTCGATCTTGTCGCCCTGATGAAGATCGATCGCTCGACGGGTGTTGCCTTCGAGGCTCGCGTTGAACAGCTTCGACGGATCGCTCAGCGCCGCGCCCTTGGCGAACGTCAGCTTCACCACGCTGTTGTAGGTCTCGCCGGTGCAGATGATGCCCTCGTGCGACCACACCGGAACGCCGCGCCACTTCCACTCCTCGACGACCTCGGGATCGGCTTGCTTGATCAGCGTGCGGACCTTGCGGAGCATCGTCCCTCGCCAATCGCCGAGCTCCTTGATGCGCGCATCGATCAGCTTGGACGGAGATCTTGTGGGTCCGGAGCCGGTGGTCGTCATCGCCGACCGTAGTTACCACAGCCACGGGGCGCGCTACGGAGCTCGGGTTCGATGAGCTCGCGCGACGTCCGGGGCCGCCCTGGGCGAGGAAGGCCCGTGCACGCGGTGCACGCGGTGCGATGCGGCGCTCAGCGCCACACGTCACGGCCGACGAAGCACGGCCTCGGCTTCGTCGGTGTCCGAGCTCGCGTCGACCGCAACGATCCCGACACGATCGACGTGCGGGCCGCGATCCGATGCATCCGTAGGGTCGTAGTCCGCGTATGCATTGGGCGCGGGGCGCACGATCCGCTGGGCGTGCTCGACCCGCATCGCCTCGTCGATCGGAATTCCACGCCTGACTTTGGCGGTCATCTGGCCTGACCGTGCATCGCGCGTGCCGCGCGCCCCACGCGATGAGCAGAGGCGGCCTACATCACCTCGGGCGCACATCGTGGTGCTCGAATGGGTCGCAACGCAGGTACAATGGTCCCATGCTCGTCCTTGCGCGATGCCGGCGGGCTTCACTGCTGATCGCGCTCGCGCTCGCCGCGTCATGCAACCCGGACGCGCCGGCCATCGAGACGCCACCGCCCGTGCAGCTGGACGCGGCGCCCGCGCACGCGACGAAGCCCCCGGCCGCGGTCCTGCACCACAAGCCCGAGCGGGTGGTCATCATCAGCATCGACGGGTTGCGGCCCGACATGATGACCGAGGAGCTGATGCCGCGGCATGTGAGGTTGATGGCCGAAGGCACCACCGCAACCGATGCTTCGACGATCGTGCAGAGCGACACGTTGCCATCGCACGCCGCGATGCTTTCCGGCGTCGGCGCAAATGCACACGGGCTGTGGTGGAACAGCTACAAGTCCAATCGCGGGCACATTCGAGTCCCGACCGTGTTCTCCGCGGCGCGTGCGCATGGGTTGTCGACGGCGATGATCGTGGGCAAGCAGAAGCTCAAGCACATCGCGAGTCCTGGCTCGGTCGACCACTTCGAGCGCCCGAGCTACCTGTGCGGCGGCGTCGCTCGCCGGGCTGCGAAGTACTTCGTGGAGAACGCGCCAGATCTCCTGTTCGTGCACTTCTCGGATCCCGACGAGTACGGCCACAGTCATGGGTGGACCTCGAAAGAGTACCGGCGTGCGGCACGCAACAGCGATCGCTGCCTCGCCACCGTGCTCGCGGCGATCGACAGCACGAGCCTGGGGGCGACCACGCTGGTGATCGTGACGGCCGATCACGGCGGTGAGAACCACCATCATTCCAACGGCCGGTCCAGGCTCAATCGCACGATCCCATGGATCGCGCGTGGCCCTGGCGTGGCCGCCGGCGCGACGATCGATACACCGATCGTCACCGTCGACACGGCCGCGACCACGCTCGCCGCGCTTGGGCTGCCTCGCCTCCCGGCGATGACCGGCACCGCTCGGCTCACGTTCGATCAGTAGGGCGCGCCGCCGCCGTCTCGACGGCGACCGCCACATACATTCGACCACCAACGGATTTCACGGCGGGCGCGAATCTCACCCTGCGCTCACCGCTGCGTGCGGTCTACCAGCTTACGATAGGTGCGGATGCTTCGTGCGGTCACGTTGTCGGCCGTTGCTTTCGCGGCTGCCTGCTATCGCGATCCGTCGCTCGCAAGCTGCAAGTATCGCTGCGGCGGCGCCACCAACCAGTCGTGCCCCAACGGGTTCGATTGCCTGAGCGGGTTCTGCGTGACGAACGGCGACACCTGCACGGGAGATGGCGGCGTCATCGACGGGGCCGTCGCGGAGGATGCAGCGCTCGCGGATGCGCCACTCGACACGCCGAGTTGCGCCGCGATCACATTCAACACCGTGGCGCTCGCTGTTGGAGCAACGCCGCGCTCGCTCGTCGCGTTCGACGTCGATGGCAACACGTTTCCGGATCTCGTTGTGGTCGACGGCACCGCGACCTCGAACGCGGCAGGCGTGTTTCTCAACATGAACGGCTCGGGCTTTGATTCTCGAATGGCGCTGTCGAATACCAGCGGTGCGGTGACGGTCGCGCGTGCAGACGTCGACGATGATGGCGCGCGCGATGACGTGTTCATCCTGAGGGGGTACATGCCTGGCACGGGGGTGGTGCATTCAACCAACTCGGGGGGCGGCGGGTTCGCCACGGTTCCGTGGTCGGTGTCCGGCACCGAGGACCCAGGTGATTTTGCGGTCGAAGATGTCGACGGCGACGGCGACGAGGAGTACGGCGTACGCTATGTCGGCAGCTCCAGCATCAAGTTCCTCGACCACCAGGAGACTGGATTCGCGGTCGGGCCAACGTTTCCTGTCGACAGCTCACCCACGACGTTCACGCTCGCGAAGATCAACAGCGGAACCACGATGGATGTCGCCGTCGTCTACAAGGCTGCCGATAAGTTCATGTTCTATTCGGGAACCGGGCCGTTCGCATTCGCCAGCGGCGTCGACCAGGCCGTTGGAGATGGCCCGGTCGACATCGCCGTTGGCCAGCTGCTCAGTGGCGGTGGGCGCAGCGTGGTGACGGCGAACTCGCTGGGCGATTCGGTATCGATCCGCCACAACACAGGGACCGCCAGCTTCAGCTCCGGCGGAGATCCGGCCACGGGGGACGAGCCCGTCGCGGTCATTCTCGCCGATATGAACAATGACCTGCTCATCGACATCGTGACCGCGAACAGGTCCGGCAGCACGATCAGCATCTTGCTCAACCAGGGCAGCGGGTTCGCCGCGCACCAGGAATTCATTGCCGGTTCGGTGCCGATCGATCTCGTTGCCGCGGACTTCAACAAGGATGGCAGGATGGACGTCGCCGTCGCAGACGCAGCCTCGGATACGGTCTCGATCATGTTCCAGGGGTGCATGTGAGCATGGCGCTTCGCGCCCTGGTGCCGCTGGTGCTGCTCGGTGGGATCGCGCACGCGCAACCCAAGCCCGCACCGCCCCTGCCCGCACAGCCACCGGCGACCGACGCGGCGGAGGCGGCCTATCGCGAGGGCCGTCGCCTGTACGACCTGCGCGAGTTTGCGCAAGCGATCGAGAAGTTCAAGGAGGCGTATCGACTGCGCGGGGACGCTGCTGCGCTGTTCAACATCGCGCAGTCGTACCGCCTGCTCGGCGACTGCCCCAACGCGCACGCGTACTACACCACGTTCGCGCGCAACTATCCCAAGGAACGGCCCGAGATCGTGCAGCAGTTCATCGCCGAGCTCTCGCCGTGCGCCAAGCCGTCCGCGGCGGCGCCATCGGCGCCGGCGGCACCCAAACCCGCGCCCCCATCACCCAGCCGGCAGCCCGCTACGCCACCGACGGTGGCGACAGCAGCGCCCGCGAGCTCACAACCCGCGCCCTCGCCCCGCGCTGTCGCCCTGTCATCGTCTGCGCGCGAGCCAGGCTCGCCCGGTCGAACGCTCCGAATCTCCGGCATCGCTGTCACCGGCCTCGGTGCAGTCGCCGTTGGCGCCGGGATTTATTTTGGCTTCGCGGCACGATCAAAGTCCAAAGACCTCAACAGCTCGTCCGTCTGGGATCCCGCGCTCCAGCGCGATGCAAAGGCCGCCGATCGCAACGCGAAGATCACGTTCGCCGTCGGGGGCGCCGCGCTCATCGGTGGGGCCGTGTTGTACTACCTCGGCCATCGCGCCCGGCACGAGCGCTCATCGATCGCGCTCATCCCAACGATCGACGGCGCCTCCGTCGTGTGGTCGGCTGGGTTCTGAATCGGCGATCTGCCCCGATCACCGGCACGTTCAGAGCGCCATCGCGAGCCCGAGACTTCTCGTCGCGCCGGCGTGGCGACATGCCCCACGACAGCCGGCACGCGATCGAACCCATCGGTCTGGTACTCGGCTCCGACCGCGAGGTCGATGCCGCGGTCCCTGATGATCGCGCGCACGGTCGCGATCGATGATGCGATTCGTGCGAGCGCGGCACCGCAGGTGGTGATCCTGGGCGCGGGGCTCGATGGGCGCGCCTGGCGCATGTCGGAGCTGAGCGACGCCACGGTGTTCGAGGTCGATCACCCAGACTCACAGCGCGAGAAGCGTGCGCGAGCTGCGCAGCTCGCGCCGATCGCCCGCGAGATTCGCTTCGTCCCGGTCGACTTTGCTCGCGATGACCTCGAGGCGGCGCTTGCGGCCGGAGGTCATGATCCGATGCAGCGTCTCAGCTGGGGGCGGACCGCCGGTCGCAGCGCTACGGCGTGCCTTCTTGCGACGATCCTGGGGCCGGCTCGGATGGGATCGTGAACATGACGCGGCGATTGCTGGCGCGGTTTGCGGCGGTGGTGTTGGGGACCAGCGGCCTGGTCTCACCGAAACCTTCGGCGACCAGCCGCTCGGCCGCGACGCCCTTGCCGACGAGGTACGTGCGGACGCTCTCGGCGCGCCGGCGTGACAGGTCGAGGTTGTAGGTGTCGTTGCCGCGATCGTCGGTGTGGCCCTCGATTCGGATCAGCTTGACCTCACCGTGGGCGGCGAGGACGGCGGCGACGTTATCGAGCAGCTTGTAGCTGCGCTTTTCGATGACCGCCTTGTTGGTCTTGAAATAGATGGTCTCTGCGATCGCCAGGCCGCTTTGCGTGATCTGCACGAGCTGCTTGGTCTTGCAGCCGTGGTTCGCGACGGTGCCCGGCTCGTCCGGACAGTTGTCGAGCCGGTCGACGACAGTGTCGCCATCGCGATCGGTGTCCGGGCAGCCGCGATTGTCCGCCACGCCACTCTCGTTCGGGCACGCGTCGGCGACATCCAGGACCCTATCGTCGTCGTTGTCCGGATCCGGACAGCCGTCGCTGTCGCTGAACCCGTCGACGTCCTCGGGGTCATTCACGCAGGTGTCCTTGTGATCCGCGATCTGATCGCCATCGCTGTCCTTCGCAGGACAGCCGCGGAGCTCCTCGAGCCCCTGCTCGTCTGGGCACGCATCATCACGGTCCGCGATCCCGTCGCGATCACGATCCGGGTCGGGCACGGCAGCGATCGGCGCAGGCTTGGCCTGGGGCTCCGGCGCTGCACGATCACGTCCGACACGGATGCCCACGAACGCGCGCCAGTCTGGCGTGCCAAAGCCGCGACCGAGCCCGAGGCCACCGCCGACGAACGCGAGCCATGACGGCGAGACCCGGTAGCCGCCCATGACGTTGGTCTCGAGCGCGTTCTGGTTGGTGTTGGCGAGCGAGTTGCGCGCGCCGGTTGCGCCCGAGATCGACCAGCCGAGCTCGACCGGCGCCTTCGTACGATCCGGATCGCCCACGCGCAGGCCGATGCCGACGCGCGCCGTTACCTCGTGATCGATGTGCTGGTTCAGGAACTGCTGCTCGTCGCGCATGCGGAAGCCGACGTTGATCGCATAGCGCATCGCGCCATAGCTGCGGCCGATCAGCAGCTCTGGCCACAGCAGCACCTGCGTGCCTCCACGGTAATCGTCGCGCCCCGTCGGGAGCTCCACGCCGAGCTGGACTGCCACGCCGCGCAGCAGCCGTAGCTTGGGCGCAATGCGCAGGTCTCCGGCACCGAACGAGCTCAGCGCAGGCAGCATCTCCGGCGACACCTGAGCCTGAGCGGCATCTCGTCCCTGGTACAGCACCAGTGGCAGCTCGATGCCGAGCTCGAGTCTCCAGCCTAGCCCGATCGCACCGATCAGACTGCCGCCCACGCGCTTCTCGACGAGGCTACCGACCTCGCGCTCGGTGTCGAGCTGGTAGACGATCAACGGCTGATCCGCGAACCCCAGCCACATCCCGGCACCCCAGGCGAGCCTTGGCAACACCTCTGGCGACTCGACGTCGATGATCCCGTGGTGGTCGCTGGCCATCCGCAGACGCTCGAGTCCGAACGTGCTGTGCTCGTCGGCCCGCTGCGCGAACACCGGGGAGGCCGAGCTCGCAACCCCCACGGCGGCAAGGGCGACCGCCCGCGCCGCACGGCGCCGTCGAGACTGCCCTGCCAGCGCGATCCCCACCAGCACCGCGATCATCCACCATCCGCCCGCGGCATGCGACGCACCGCCAACGCTGCAGCCGCCGCCCGACACGCCGAGCGAATCGACGAACCCATCGCCATCATCGTCTGGGTCCTCCGGATCGAACACGCCGTCGCCGTCCTGGTCCTCGCACGCGTCGCCGGTGCCATCGCCATCGCTGTCCATCTGATCGGCGTTCGCAACACCGGGGCAATTGTCCTCGCCATCGGGTGTGCCATCGCCGTCGCCATCCAGGATGTCATCCGCGGGATCGTTGGGATCGGTCTCGCCTTCGTCGACCTGTCCGTCGTGATCGCGATCTTCATTGCCGTCGGAGACGCCGCCATCGTCGGTGTCCGGATCGAGCGGATCGGTCGTCGTCGTGGGATCTGCATCGGGAATGAACCCGGTGCCGGTGTCTTCACCCTCGGGCGTGGTTCGCCCCTGCTCGGTACCATCCTGAATCCCATCGCCATCGCTGTCGCGATCGAGCGGATCGGTCTCTCCTGGATCCTGCATCCCGTCGTGGTCCGCATCCTCGGTTCCATCGAGTAGCCCATCATCATCGCTGTCGTCGTCGGCGGCGTTGGTCTCTCCGGCGTCCGCTTGCCCATCACGGTCAGCGTCCTCCACACCATCGTCGAGCCCATCGCCATCGCTATCCGGGCTCGTGGGGTCTGTCGTGGTCGTCGGATCGCTGTCGGGGACGAACCCAGCCTCCGTGTCATCTCCCTCGGGCATCGTGAGCCCACGCTCGGTACCGTCCTGGACCCCGTCGTCGTCGCTATCCCCTGCGTTCGGATCGGTCTCGCCCGGATCGATCACCCCGTCGCCATCGAGATCTTCGCTGCCGTCGAACAGTCCGTCATCATCACTGTCATCGTCCAGCGGGTCGGTCCCGGTCAGGTTGGCCTCGGCACAGTCCCCGATGCCATCGCCGTCGGTGTCTGCGATCGCTGGATCAGTACCCATGCCCGCCTCGTCGATGTCCGTGCAACCGTCGGCGTCGGTGTCGATTCCCACGGCCACCATCACACTGGCGGTATCGACGCCGCCGCTGCCGTCGGACACCGTGTACGCGAACGTATCCGTGCCCTGAAACCCTGGGACCGGCGTGTAGGTCACCGTTCCATCGCTATTGATGGTGACGGTCCCGTTCGCGCCATCGGTCGCACCGGTCACCACCAAGGTGGCGAGCTCGGGATCCGCATCGTTGGCAAGCACGTCGACCGTCACGGCCGTGCTCGTGTTGGTATTCGCGACGTCGCCCATCGCGATCGGGTCATCATTCACGGCCTCGATCGTCACGGTCGCGGTCTGCGTCGCGCACGCGCTCGGCGTCGCACCGTCGCACACCGTCACGGCGATCACGCACGTGCTGGGTGGCATCGGACCCGCCGGCGTGGCCGCATACACTCCCGTCCCCGGATCGATCGCACCGCCGCACGTATCCGCCGCATCCACCGTCCATGTCGCGGTGGGCCCGTCGCCATCGGCGGCCTCCGCGGCGTACACGAGCTCCACGTCCTCGGTCGCTGCCGATGGCGCGATGCTCGTGATCACGGGCCCATCGTTGACGCTCGTGATCGTGACCGTGACGGTCTGGGTTGCGCACTGATCAGGCGCACCACCATCGCAGACTTGCACCGAGACCACACAGCTCGCCGGCGGCATGGGCCCCGATGGCGTGAACGCGTATGCGCCCGTGCTCGGGTCGATCATCCCACCGCACGTGTCATCGCCGGTCAGGCTCCACGTCGCGTTCGGCCCATCGACGTCCGCGCTGGTCGCGTTGTACGCATACGGCTCATCTTCGATGGCGACCGCAGGCGCCGTGCTGGTGATCGTCGGCGCCGAGTTGTCGGGGGTGATGGTCACGGTCGTATCCTGCGTCGCGCACTGGTCGGGTGTGCCGCCGTCGCAGACCTGCACCGAGACGACACAGCTCGCCGGCGGCGCGGGGCCCGCCGCAGTGAACGTGTACTCGCCCGTGCTCGGATCGATCGCTCCGCCGCAGGTGTCCGCTGCACCGAGGCTCCACGTCGCGCCGGGCCCATCGACGTCCGTGACGTCGGCGTCGTACGTGTAGGCACTGTCTTCGGCCGTCGTCGTCGGGGCGTTGTTCGTGATGGCGGGTGCATCATTGACGGTCGCGATCGCGATCGCGGCGGCCTGCGTCGCACATTGATTCGGCACGCCCCCATCGCACACCTCGATCGAGAGCACGCAGCTCGCCGGCGGCGTCGGACCTGCGGGGGTGAACGTGTACTCGCCGGTGCTCGGGTCGATCGCACCCCCGCAGGTGTGACCGATACCCAGGCTCCAGGTCGCGCCGGGCCCATCGATGTCGGAGCTGTTCGCGTCGTAGCTGTACGCCACGTCCTCGGTCGCCGCCGTCGGAGCCGTGCTGGTGATCGCCGGGGCCGAGTTATCGGGCGCGATCGTCACGATCGTGTCCTGCGTGGTGCAGCGCGCCGGCGAGCCGCCATCACATATCTGCACCGCCACGACACAGCTTGCCGGCGGCGTCGGCCCTGGCGGGGTGAATGCGTACAGCCCCGTGCTCGCGTCGATCGTCCCACCGCAGGTATCCGCGGCGCCAATGCTCCAGGTCGCGTCGGGCCCATCGTCATCCGTCGACTCTGCGTCATAGGCATAGGCAATGCCCTCGGCCGCCGTCGCGTCCGCGGTGCTGGTGATCGCCGGTGCGCCGTTGACGCCGGAGATCAGAACGGTGGTGGTCTGGGTTGCACACTGCTCGGGAGAGCCGCCGTCGCAGACTCGCACTGCGACTACACAGCTCGCCGGCGGCACCGGCCCTGCCGGCGTGAACGCGTACTCGCCCGTGCTCGCGTCGATCGTCCCGCCACACGTGTGGCCGACGCCGAGGCTCCACGTCGCCCCCGGTCCATCCACATCGGAGCTGTCTGCGTCGTAGCTGTACGCCAGGTCTTCGGTCGCGGTGTCTGGTGCCGTGCTGGTGATCGCCGGCACGTCGTTGTCGGCGCCGACCGTGATCGTGAGCGACGCCGATGAGCTCTCGCCGTCGAGGTCGGTCAGCGAGTACGTGATGATCACCGTGCCGGTGAAGTTGGCGGCGGGCGCAAACCGAACCTGGTTGTTCACCACCGACGCGGTTCCCTGCGCGGCGGTCGGCCCGGCCGTGATCGCGATGGTGTTCGGCGCGTTGCCCAGGGTGTCGTTGGTGATGACGTTGAAGTCGGTCGCGGCGGCGTCCTCGGTCACCGATCCCGTGTCGGCGACCGCCAGCGGGGTCAGTAGGGGGTTGCGGCAACACATCACGCCACCACCGGTGGCCAGGCTCTTGGTCGTGGCGACGATCTCGTCGGTGCCCGTACCATCTCCGACGTAGGCCCAACCGCCGGTGGTCAGCGAGCTGTTCTGGTTCTGACCGAACCGGTCCAGCGGCGCGCAGTTGGCCGCCGGCGCCGACCCCATCGTTCCGCACCCGAACAGGTCGTTGTTCCCCGTGGCGGCGCAGTTCATCGAGCCGGGCCCGGACTGCAAGGTGGCGTAGAACGTGTTCGCCGGTGCACCGATCGACGCGCAGCTGCCGCTCGGCGCAAACGCCGCGATCTCGGCCGAGGTCGTGCAGATGTGCCATCCGCCGCCACACAGGTCCTCGGCTGCACAGCCGGAGCCGGTCGGGTTCGCGGAGTCATCGCCGCTGATCCGGTTGCATTGCGCCGCCGCTCTGAGGTTCGCATTCGACCAGCCGCCCGAGCACGCGGCGACTTTCGGCGCCGCTTGGACGTTCGTGAAGCCTTCGCGCTGCCCGTCGGCACAACCCGTGTCGCTCTGGCCATTCAGGTTTGATGGATCCGACGCGGCACTGGAGAGCGAGTTGGTCGTGGTCGTGCCCGCCAGGTCGACCGACAACGAGCGACCGTTGTTCGAGACGCCAGCGATGAACCTCACCTGCGTCGCCGGGTTCAGCACGTCGAGGATGCTCTGGCAGCCCAGCTCGCCGCCAAGCTGCGGGGCGCCGTGACAGCCAGTGCTCGCGTTGGTGCCTTGGTCGAGGAACGTACCGGCCGTGGCGCGCTGCGGGATCGCGAAGTCCAGGTACACGTCGCCGTTGCCGTCGAGGTTGAGGTCACCGCCGGTCGGCAACACGCGCACGTTGGCCGCGGTATTCGCGGCGCTGGTCGTCACGACCACAGGCTCGCGATAGAGGAAGTCCTCGGCATTATCCTGCGGATCGCCGACCGACTGCTGGGTGGTGTTGCGCTGGAACGAGACCGCTTCGCGAATGCCATCGACGAAGATCGCGTACTCGTAGTCCGTGAGGTCACTGTCGGTGTCCAGCAGCAAGCCCCAGCCAAACGATGGCAGCTCGCCTTGGCTGGTGAGCGGACTCTCGTCGAGCCGCAGCCGCACGAAGTAGTGCGTCGTGCCAAGGAACACCATCAAGGCCGGGTTCGCTGCGTCGCCGACGATCTCGCGTCCCTGCGAGTTGGTGCCGTCGACGAACACGTCGCCCATCGCGACGTTTGCCTGCGACACCGCGGTCCATTGCGGGTCCGACGGAAACGTCACCTGGGAGCTGGCGACCGAAACCGACGGCTCCTGATCGCTGGCGCACGCGATCAGCGCGAGCGCAGTACAACCCAAGCAGCGAACGGATCGGTGGACTCGAGCACTTGGCATGGTGCTCCCCCTTTGTGTCCACGGTACGCGGAACGTCCTCGGAGCAAAAGCACTGCACGGGTACAGTTGTCGTCGGCAACGCTCGGGCCCGCCCCGCGCCCGCACCCACATTTCGCGATGGCGACGCAGATCGGGACGTCGGGTTCACATCGCCCTCGCCGGGCGCATCTCCGAGAATGGCAAACACTGGATCTGTGCGCGTGCGGTCCTTGAAAACCTCGAGCTCGCGCGCACGAGTTGCGCGGCGAGCTGATCGCCCGCCGCGGTGGTCTAGATCGACTGATGGATCTGGATCAGATTGCCGACGGTGTCGGAGAACATCGCGATCTTCACCGTGCCAGCGTCCATCGGCGGCCTGGTGAACGCGACGCCCGCCTTGATGAGGCGTGCGTATTCGCCATCGAGGTCGTTGGTCTCGAACGAGGCGACAGGGATCCCCTGCTCGAACATCGCCTGCTGAAACGCCTTGCCCGCCGGATTGGCATTGGGCTCGAGCGCGAGCTGCAGGTCGTCGCGCCCCGCGGCTGCGACGGTGATCCAGCGGTACGCGCCGACCGGGAAATCCATCTGTTTCACGAATCCGAGCACGTCGGTGTAGAACGCGAGCGCCTTCGACTGGTCGTCCACCATGACGCTGGTGAGCTTGATGTGAAGCATGCGCCGACTATGCCGATGCTACGGGACGCGCGCTTCTCGAAAATTGCGCGGCAAGCTCGCGAGCATTCCGAGGCAGCCTGGAACGATCGGTGCAACGGCGATCGGAGCGGGCACCTGCACGGTGGTGCGTCGATAGTGACTCGGCGGCATACCCGTCCATCGGGTGAACAGCGCCGAGAAGCTTCCGAGGCTCGAGAACCCGAGCTCCATGCACACGTCGGTGACGTTCGCTCCCTGCGCAAGCCGAGCGCGGGCACGGTCGAGCCGCGCTTGGGTCCGCAGCTGATGCGGCGTCGTCCCGAACACGGCCGAGAACACGCGGATCAGGCGCGCCGGTGACATGCCCAGCTGCCCCGCGAGCTCCGCGATGGAGATGTCATCATCGCCAAGCAGGCGCGCGCGCACGGCGATGATTCGGCGGAACGTGGACCGATCGATCAGCATCGCCGTCGGCTACGTGTACCACGCCGCACGGCGGCGCGATGACCGAGCCAGGGACGATCGAACGCGTGGAGAGACGCGCTCGCGGTCCGGTCTCACCGCTCCAGCTGGGTGATCTGGATCAGATTTCCGCAGGTGTCGTTCAAGACGGCGATCGTCGAGCCGGGCATCACCTCCGTCGGAGGCATCGTGAACACCGCGCCACGCGCCTTGATGCGCTCGTAGTCGCCCTTGATGTCACTCGAGTAGAACATCGCTGCGGGTTGGTTCTGCGCGCGCCGAGACTCCTGATACGCCTTCGCGGCCGGATCATTGTTGAGTGCGAGCTGCAGCTCGGCTCCGCTCGGGTCCGTGGGCGCGTGAACCGTGAGCCACCGATAGTCGCCGTTGGTCTCGTCGTCCTTCTTGGCGAACCCCAGCACCTCCGTGTAGAAGCGCAGCGCCTTCTCCTGACCGTCCACGTAGATGCTGGTGTGTTTGACCTGCAATCCGGCGACAGGACCAGCCGCGGTCCCTGGTGTGGTCGTGCAGGGGGCCGCCACGGGCGCCTGCGTCGAGGCACACGCGCTGGTGATGATCAGAGGGAGCACGAGAAGCTTCGATCGGGTTGTTCGCATACGAAAGCTCTATCAGCGCCACCGCCCACGATGCTTCTTGGAAACTGACGTGTTGCGCGCTGTGCCGATCGCGCACGCAGGGCGATGGCGCGGAACTTGCTCCTTTCGGAAGGCCGAGCGAGGAGAGACCATGATCGCCAGGATCGTCTTGTCGTGCGTGGCACGGGCGCTCGCCGCGCCATCCATCGCAAGCGCGCACGCCGCTGGCCGCGAGGTGCCGAGGGCCTGGATCTAGGAAGCGGATCCCGTGATGGCGATGACCAGCGCGTCGTGCAGCAATGGCCGCGAAGCGATCGCGCAGCGGCGCACGCTCGGCCTGGTGTCGTGGTCGGCGGTGGTGCTCATGCTCGTCGCTCGGTCGGCGTTCTCGTTTGCCGCGCAGGCGCTGGTCGCGGGCGTCTTCGCACTCGACGGTTCACCCACTCCCTGGCTCGCGGCGGCACGCTGGCTGCCGCTGTACGCTGCGCTGATCGACGGCGGCTGTCTCGCCGCTTTGTGGTGGTTCACGCGGCGCGAAGGCATTGCGCTGTTCGCGCTGTTCAGCGTCGCCCGCAACCGGTGGGGTCGCGATGTCGTGATAGGTCTCGCGCTGATCCCGGTGTCGCTGGCACTCATCGTGAGCGGAATCGCCGCGAGCAGTCAGCTCGTCTACGGCACGGTACATCCACCCGAGGTGCTCGAGCCGCTTCCGCTCGTCCCCGCGATCTACGCCGTGCTCGTGTTCCCGGTGCTCTGGGGCATCACGGAACAGATGACGTACAACGGCTTCGTCCTGCCACGGCTCCAGGTGTTGCGGGGCACCGTCACCGCCGTGGCGCTCGTCACCTGCTTGTGGTCGTTTCAGCATGCGCTGCAACCGCTGCGGCTCGATGGCGAGCTCATGCTGTACCGTGCGCTCGCGCCGATCCCGTTCTCGGCATTCTCCTGCCTCGCATATCTTCGCATCCGGCGGTTGCTGCCATTCGTGATCGCGCACGCGCTGATGGACGGCGGGGATGCCTTCGTGACGGTGTTGTGGCCGCTGGTTCGCTAGCGATGACCGGGCAGCGCTCGTTGCAGCATGCAACGGCCCGTGGTTTGCTTGGCAGACCGGGCGACCTCTCGTCGCAGGAGAGCCACATGAGCCTGCTCGTGCAACTGGAGCTCAAGGTGCGGACCGGCCGCGACGCAGAGTTTTTGCGGATCGCGCGCGCGCTGGCAGCTGCCACGCAAGACGAGCCTGGAACGCTGCGCTACCAGTGGTTCGTGACACCGAAGCCCGGCCACTACGCAATCCTCGAGGAGTACGTCGACGCTGACGCCGCAGAAGCGCACAACCATCACGTGGCTCCCCTGCTCGGCGAGCTGTTCACGATCGCGGATCTGGTGACGGCGTCCTTCTACGGAGAGCTCAATCAGTACATTCGCGAGTGGGTCACCGGCCGTGACGGAATCACGATCCATACGCCGCTGTGATGCCAGGCAGCGCCCGCCACAAGATTGTCGTTGCATGCCCCCCGAGCGGCATCTGATGATGGAGCTGTGCGGCGACTCATCCTCGGCTTGACGCTCGCCGTTACAAGCCTCGCGCACGCCCATCAGGATCACTATCCGATGGCCGCCGCTGCATACAAGCAACGCGCCGAGCAACGGCTCGCGCGATACAAGAAGCGCCTCGAAGACCACATGACGGCGCAGAAGCTGGATGCGGCGACCCGCACGGCAGTGCGCAAGCGGATCGCCGCACTCGAAGTCGAGCTTCGCGAGCTCGTGGCCAGGCTATCCAAGGACGGGACGATCACCCTCGATGAAGCCAACGAAGTGAAGCGTGCGGGTAAGGCCGCCCGCGATGCGATCTATCGCGACTTCAAGATCGCCGCGGACGAAAAGAAGCCCAAGCCCGGCCGCTAGCGTCACGGATCGTCCGCGCCGAGCGCCGGTCCAGCGAGATCGCCGCACGTGCAGCGCGGGAGCTTGCAGGCGTGCTGGTGACGTATCGCGTGGCGCGCGCGATCGGTCGGCTCAACGTAAACATGCGCGGATGGCAGCGACGAGATCCTCGGCCGTGACGGGCTTTGCAATGTGCATCTGAAAGCCGGAGGTCTGCGCGCGCCTGATGTCTTCGCGCCCCGCGTAGGCCGTCAGGGCCACCGCAGGGGTCTGGCCGCCGCTCGACGCGGGCAGCGCACGAATGCGGCGAATGAAGCTGTAGCCATCCTCGACGGGCATGGCGATGTCGCTGACCAGGATGTCGGGCCGAAGCTGCTCGAACCGGCGCATGGCATCGGCCGCCGACGCGGCATCTTCCACAGCTGCTCCGACCGACGCCAGCACATCCGCGATCGCGCGCCGGGTGTCATCGTCATCATCGACGAGCAGCACGCGAACCCCGGCGAGCGCTGTCCGCGACAGCGCCTCGACCGTACCGCGCGATGGGTGATCGGCCGCAAGTGCGTCGTTTTGCGCCGGCAGCGTCACCGTGAAGGTCGCACCTTGATCGCGCCCCCCACTCTCCACCATGACCGCGCCTCCGTGCGCCTCGACCAGGTACTTGACGATCGCGAGTCCCAGGCCCAGACCGGTCTCGCTGCGCGTACTCGAGCTGTCGACCTGTCGAAACCGCTCGAAGATGGTGGCGACATGCTCGGGTTCGATGCCCCTGCCCGTATCGGCGACGATGATCGAGAGCCTCGGCCCCGTCCGCGATGAACGCAGCGTGATCGATCCACCCTTGGGCGTGAACTTCACCGCATTGCTGAGCAGGTTCCAGACGACCTGCTGGATGCGCTCGACATCGCCGAGCACGAACCCCAGATCCGGATCCACGCTCACAAACAGCTGTTGGTTGCGGGCACTCGCCGATGGCCGGATGGCATCGACAGCTGCCGTGATCGCGGCGGCGACGTCGGCGCGCGTGATCGTCAACCGTAGCTTGCCACTCAAGATCCGGGACATATCGAGCATGTCCTCGATCAGGCGGGCCTGCGCTTGCGCGTTCCGCAGGATGACGGCGATGGCACGGTCCGGATCCGTGGATGCTTTGCGTTCGAGCATGCCGGCGTAGCCGAGGATTGCCTGAAGCGGTGTCCGCAGCTCGTGACTGATCGTCGCGAGGAACTCATCCTTCATGCGATTTGCCAGCTCCGCTTGCTCCTCCAGATGACGTCGCTCGATCAGCAGCGAGACCCGATTCGCCAGCTCCTCGGCGAGCTCGACGTCTTCTTCGGTGAAGCGACGGTTCGCGCCGCTGAACACGAAGGTGATCGCACCAAAGACATCCGCACGTCCGCGCAACGGAACGATCATCGCGGACCGCAGATCCAGCGCTCGGATCAGCTCCAGATGCTCGGCATCCATCGCCGCGGCCTCGAGCAGCGCAGTTGGAATCTCCGGGTACAGCTCGGACCGGCCGGTTCTGATCACCTTCGGCGCGCCGTTGGGGGCGTTCGGATCCGCGGGGTAACGCCTGGCGAGATCGCGTGCAAACTCGACCTTCGCAGGATCGGCATGAGCCACTGCGAGCTGCTGGAGCCGGCCCGTTGCTCGGTCGAGGATCGAGACACTCGCCCAGTCCGCCAGGCGCGGACATGCGAGGTTTGCGACACGCCGCAGCGCGTCTCGGTAATCGGCGGCGGCGGCGATCTCTTCGGTGGCGCGCGCGAGGAACATCCGGCGGTAGAGGTGGCGCTTCTCCTGTGTTGCATCGCGAAACACCAGCACGACGCCATCGAGGGCGCCGGCATCGCTGCGAATCGGTGCGGCGCTGTCGTCGATCGGCACTTCCGAGCCGTCTCGGCGTCGTAGCACGGTGTGATTCGCCAGACCGACGATCATTCCCTCACGAAGCACCTTGTCGACGGGGTTCTCGACGACCTCACCGGTTTCCTCGTTGAAGATCGAAAACACCTCTGCCAGCGAGCGACCGCACGCCTCCTCGTTGGTCCACCCGGTCAGGCGCACCGCGACGACGTTCATGAAGGTCACGCGGCCCTGCGGGTCGGTTGCGATCACGGCGTCGCCGATGCTGCGCAGGGTCGTCGAGAGCAGCTCGACGGCACGCTCGCGCTCCAGCTCGGCACGCTTGCGATCCGAGATGTCGAACACCGCACCGAGCCACTCGCGAACCGCGCCGTCGATGTTCCGGAACGGCACGGCACGGGCTCCCATCCACACGTACTCGCCGTCGCTGCGGCGCAGGCGAAACTCCGCATCGAACGGATCGCCGGTCGACCGGGATTGTGTCCAGGCCGCCTGCATGGGCCCCAGATCATCGGGATGCACGGCGCTCCAGCCATCACCATCACGCCACTCCTCGATCGACTGTCCGGTGAACTCACGCCAGGTCGGGGAGTCCGCGTTGGGTCGCCCGTGGGCGTCGACACTCCAGACGATCGCGTGCGCGGCTTCGACGAACGCTCGATATCCGCGATCGGTCAGATCGCGCGTCACCTTGGCGAACCCGACATGGCGGCCGTCGTCGAACAGCGCCGTGAGCACCGCATTCGCCCAGAACTGCGAGCCGTCTTTTCGCACCCGCCACCCGCTGTCTTCGCAACGCCCGTACTTCAGCGCGGTCGCCAGCAGGTGCGCAGGCTTTCCAGCTTCACGATCCTGTGCCGTGAAGAACGTTTGAAATCGCAGGCCGATGGCCTCGGCTGAGGTGTAGCCCTTGAGGCGCTGGGCGCCCGCATTCCACGACTGCACGATGCCGCTCGGATCGAGCAAATAGATCGCGTAGTCCTGAACGGACTCGACTAGCAAGCGGTACTGATCGTCAGCAAGTCTCATTGCAAGCCGCTTCAACGACGACGGCTGTTGCGTCGGTGCACGACTCATGCCGCTGCGTCGTCGACCGTCATCACCATATCGGGTAATCGAGACGCTCCGGACGATGGATAGCGCGCGCTGCGCGCGGCGACAACCGAGCGCGCACGACACACCTTGCGCTCGAGCGTGTCAGAGGCTAGCGGGCGCGGTTTGGTGAGATCAGGCCGGCGAGCGCCGGCGGCGCCGCACCAGCGCGAGGCCGAGCAATCCGCCGATCCCGCCCGGGTACGACGACGCGCAGCCTCCGGTGGTCTCCCCGCCACCACCGGACATCGCGCCGGCATCGACCGTCGGAGCGGTGCTCGACAGCCGGATGTCGGCACAGTTGAAATAGATGTCGTCGCTCGCTTCATCCACGGTGTACGGCGGCTTGTCCGTCATCACCTGGATGAACTGCAGCGTGCAGTTTTCGCACTCGATGTCGGGCAGCGTGACCTGCGCACTGAGCGTCCCATCCGGCACGAAGTCCTTGAGGATGATCGCGCCCGCGGCATCGGTCATCCCGGTCTGATCGACGCTTGGGAATCCGGCCGGTGGGCCGTCCCCCGCGGCAGGAATCCCAAACACGTCGCCGTCCGCTTGAAACGCGATTCGAAAGTGACCCGGATGGTTGATCGTCTCCAGCCAGGTCACCGTGATCGTCTCGCCGGGACGGAATGTCGTCACGCGTGCCGGATTTCGCGTCTGGCCCGTGACCCCGCAGTGCTCGCTCTTCTGGTCGCCCGTCGAGCTGTCCGTTCGGGCCAGCGGACTCGTCAGATGAATGTGCGCGACCGCCGGGGTCGCCATCAGCACGACGGCACCGATACCCAAGAGCAGCCTGTGCATCAGCCGATGCTCGCACGATCCCAGCCCCTCGGCGCGAGAGACTCGAGCTGCCTCCGTCGCCGTGTGCGCCCGCTCACTCCAGAAAACCGGGGACGGGCCCCAGTTTCTGCGGGTCGAGGCCCCAGTGGCTGGCCGTGTCCGCTCCCCGGACAAAACCGGGGACGGGCCCCAGTTTCGCGACTCCAGAAACAGGGGACGGGCCGGACGGTCCCCGGTTCTTGGAGAGACGGGCCCCGCTTCTTGGAGTGTCGGACCCGGGGTGTATGACTCGTCTCAGGGAGGAGCTCAGGAGAGTTCTATGCCCAGGCGTCCGCGAATCATCCAAGTCGGCGTTGTCTACCATCTGATCGTTCGATTCGTCACAGACCGACGTCGATCGAAACACGTACCTTCATCTGTTCGGGCGAGCGATCGCGAAGTCGGACTGGCGATGCATCGCGTTTGCTGTCATGAGCAACCACATCCACCTTGCGCTGATTGCAGGCGCAGCCCGCCTCGCCTCATGGATCGGCGCCGCGCATGGACCGTTCGCTGAATGGATCAACGAGCGGCACAACCGCATCGGGTCCGTGTTCGTTCGCGGGCCCAAGTCGATCGGGATGCGCGCGGATGGCGTTGCGCGCCTCGTCGCGTACATTCACCGCAACCCGGTGCGCGCTGGAATCGTGGCGCGCGCGAACGAGAGCAGCTGGACGAGCCACCACGCGTATCTGCAGCCAGCGACGGCACCTGCTTGGCTGGATGTCGCGCGCGGTCTCGAGCTCATGCGATTCGCCGATGCCAATGCGATGGACGCGTGGGTCGACGCAACGCCGATCGAGCGCTTGGAGTTGGACACTCTCCGGCTCGACCCCATCAACCGCGGCGGGCGGCCGCCGTTTGGGCGAGCAGCGGAAGTTGGGAATCTCGCGGCACCAATCTCGGGACTGCAGCTCGTGCCGGCGCCATTCATCACGTGACCGGGCTGGCGCCCGCCCGCGCTTCGAACCGATCTGGCCCGACACGCGAGGCAATTGGAATCGCTCGAGCGAAGCGAGCAATGACGTACGTTCCCTCGCTCCGGGTCGACCTCGTGCATCACACGGTCCGCCCCACTCCGGTGGAGGTTGCTTGAACGATGCGGTCTCGGCGCGCAGCGGAACGCCGCCGTTCGAACGAGCGCTGGGCTCGACCAGGCGCTCCCACGACGCGCGATGGCTCCGGCCAGCTCCGGCCAGCTCCGGCCAGCTCCGGCCAGCTCCGGCCAGCTCCGGATCGGCCAGCTCCACACACCCACGAGCAGCGTGGCAAGCTCCTCCGCGCGGAAGCAGATCTGGCCGCCGATCGGAGACGACATGATCACGCTGTATGGCTTTGGAACGATCTTCCCCGAGGGAATCGGTGAGACCAAGGACCTCCGCGCGCAATGGGCGCTCGAGGAGACCGGCTTGCCATACCGAGTACATGCGCTCGACCACACCGCCGGCGAGCTCGATGGCGACGCCTACAGCCGCATCAGTCCGTTTCACCAGGTGCCGGTCATCGACGACGACGGGTTCACCGTGGCCGAGTCAGCCGCCGTGGTCCTGTACCTCGCCGAGAAGGCCGGCAAGCTGATCCCACGCGATGTTCAGGGTCGCACCCGCGTCGTCCAGTGGTGCTTCGCGGCAGTCGCCACCGTCGATCCGACCTTGATGTGCCTGGATGTGGTCGAGATCTTCGACAAGGACAACGACAAGCTCAGGGCCGAGGTGCGCAAGCTCGCCCACCGCTGGCTCACCGACGTCGAGCGCCGCCTCGCAGATCGCGAGTGGATCGCCTGCGCCGAGTTCACGGCCGCCGATATCATGATGGCTGGCGTGCTGCGCGGCATTCGCAAGACCGACTTGACGGCTCCGTTTCCTCGGATCCAGGCGTACTACCAGCGCTGCTTCGCGCGTCCGGCATGGCAGCGCACGCTTGGGTTGTACGCGGAGCGGCTTGGTGTGAGCGTGGACGCCATCCGCTAGCGCGTCCAGGCGGCGGCGCGCACGGACCGTCACCGCTAGTAGCTCTGTGGCGAGGTCAGGTGGCTTCGACGCGCGCGCGGTACGCGGCGAGGGTCTTCTTCCATGCGGGTCGCTCCGTGCAGCGTGCGCAATACGCGAGGATGTTCGCGTACGGCGTGATCAACTCACGACCGGTTCGCGCGTCCAACACGTGAGTCATCACGATATCCGCGACGGTGAAGTCGCCGGTGGCGATGAACTCGCGGTCCGCCAGCCATCCATCCAGCTGCCCCAGCCGCATCGTCGACCAGCCCTCCAGTGCCTGGCTCGGCTTGGTGCCCTTGCCATCGTTGATGTTGACGAACCAGAGCGCCAGCACCGGCACCTCGATGCTGTTCAGCGCGGCGAACGTCCAGCGAATAACCTGCGCTTCACCCGCGAGATCGCGCGGCATGAGCTTGCCGGTCTTGCGCGCGAGGTACAGCAAGATCGCGCCCGACTCCGTGATCACCACGCCGTCGTCGTCGATCATCGGAATCTGACCGAACGGATTGCGCGACCGGTACGCGACGGAATCGAGCTCGTGGTTCGGATGATCCATCCCCACGATCTCATACGGCAACCCCATCTCTTCGAGCGCCCACAGCACGCGCAGGTCACGCGTGTTGCCGTGCGCGTACTTGTTCACTCGACCAAAGCCGTGGACCTTGAGCATGCGCGCACCGTACCGCCATCGCGTCGGAATCGAAACCCGACCGGCCGCTTGCGCTCGGATCGCGAGCGACTACTGATCGTTCGCGATGCACACGGCGGCATCGAACGCGTGCAGGCTGGTCGCCGGTGCGGCGTTCGTCTCGATGACACCGCTGTCGAGGACCCTCGCCGCGGCCATGCACGTCGCCGCCTGGGGCATCAGGATCGAGAACGGGGTGTTCGTGATGCCGCTGACCTCGATGTTGTCGATCGTCCAGCCGCCTCCACCAACGCCACCGTCGGTCGCGATCCGGAACCGCAGTTGCACCGCCTGGCCGGCGAGCTGCGTCCCGAAATCGAGCGCGAGCGCACCGCGCGCCGGATAGCCGGGGCTCGTGCCGCTGAACGCCGCGCGGCCGGCGAGCGAGCTCCCCGTGTCGTTGCGCAGCGCCGGCCCGTAGTCCGGCGCGACGCCGAGCTCCGCGACGTCCTGCCAGGTCGCGCCACCATCGCTGGACACCTCGATGACGCCGCCGTCATACGTCGCCTCGATGTCATACGCATGGTCCAGCGTGACGATCAGCGGAGCAGTTGCGCTCACGTGGAGCGGCGGCGACACCAGCTGCACGTCGCTCTCGAAGCCTGCGGCGCGGCCGAGGAATGCCTGGTTGCCGTCTGCATCCAACGTGCGCGTCCACAGCTCCGCGGCGCCGTCGCCGGTGTGTTCCCACGGCGAGCTCAGGGTCTCGACGTACTCGATATGCGATGCATCCGCGACCTCATCGGCGCCGATGCGCACGGTCACCGGAACCGTGACGCCCGCCGGATCGCACGTGAAGTCACCCTTGACCAGGACCTCGATCGTGACGTTGGTGTTCGGGATCGCCGACGCCAACACGTTCACCGGGATCGCCAGGCTCGCCTGCGAGAACGGCTGCATCGCGTCGATCGCGATCGGCGCACCGATCTGGATGCCCTGCGCCGTGGTGGACGCGGAGATCTCGACGTTCTCGGCGGCGAGGATGCCATTGTTCGCGACGACCAGGCGGAGCTGGCCTGACTCACCGAGATCGAGATAGCCGTCGTGATCGCACGAGGCGCCATCATCCGTCAGGCTGACCGCGCCGGCGGCGAGCTTGGCGGCAAGCGTGCCGCTCTCGACGACGCCGGCGTTGGTTCCCGAGCTATTCGGCGGCGAGACCGCGCACGAGCCCGCGCCACGACCCGCGAACGCCGCGGCCATCAGGATCATATCCTCGGTGTCGAGCGCGCTCGCCGCGGCGAGGATCGCGTCGCGCGCCTCGGTGAACGTCGCGTCGGCCGGCGTGAGCAGAAGGCCAGCCACGACGTAATCGGACATGCGCCGGCGCCCCACCGTGACGCCATGCTGATCGACGATCGCGTTGAGCGCCTCCCACAACATGGTCGTCCACACTTCACCGGCGTTGTGGACCTCGCTGTTCGCGCCGCCCGGGTGTCCAGGCGTCGCCGTCGGTAGCGAATTCTCGTCGCCGATGTGACGCAAGCTGAGATCGTTCTTCGAGCGATCGCGGCTGTACGGGAAGCGTCGCAGGCCGAAGTAGGCCGCATCGGGCGTTCCGTCGGCGACGGCGTAGGGCGCCACCGGGTAAACGCCGTTCCGATCATCCCCCTCGCGGAGCATCATGAGCAGCGACATGAAATCGCCCCAGCCCTCGCTCATGCCGCCGCATTGCTGCGCACCGCAGTCGGCGAGCCGGTGGTGGAGGTAGTGTCCCCACTCGTGCGCGATGACGGTATTGTCGAGATCGCCATCGCGCTCGGGACCTGACACCGCGCTATGCATCGTGACGGACACCGGGCCCGCGGCGATCGCCGTCGCGAGCGCTTCGCCCTCCGCCTTGCCGATCGCAACGCCAGGGATGTTCGCAGCCGCGCTGCCCGCGAATCCGCGCGGATCGTCGAGCTCGCCGTCCGCGAGGATGACGCCGATCGCACCCGCGGCCTTCGCGCTGTTGACCGTCGCGAGCGAGCCGCATGCGCCCGAGAACGTGAGCAGCACGATCTTCCCGGTGACATCGCTGGTGTTGGTGATCGGCTCGCAACCGTCGCTCGTCGGATCCGTGCCATCCACGCCGGCGACAACCTGCGCCGTCAGATCGAAGGTGCGCGGTCCGGCGGCGAAGCTCTCGCTCGCAACCACGCCGCTCGGTGTCGTGAGCTCGGTGGTCGTGGCCGAGGTCCACAGGTACATCCGCATGCGGGGCCGGCTGCCGTCTGCCGGCGTGGACATCGTCGCGTTATTGCGCGAGCCGACGTTCGCGCCGGCCTGCGCCGCGATCAGGATCGGGTCGCCGGCGATGCCACCGCGGCCGTAGTTGTCGAGCTGGGCGTTGCCCGTCACCTCCGTGAACCCCGAGTCGTAGAACCAGTCGTGCAGCCAGTTGACGACGAAGAACGCGTTGACCGTCGCTGCCTTCGACTGGGTGGGCGTCTCCAATGGTCCGCGCGTGGGGTCGTAGGTGTAGTTGAGGATCCGGCCCGACGTGACCTCGGGGCGGATGTCTCCCTCCGAGAACACCGAGTTGCCATCAAGATCGGCGAACGCGACGGCGTTGTTGCCCGAAGTCGTCGTCGCGTCGCTCGGCAACCAGCTGTCCATCGGTCCGTTGAACGCGTCCATCACGACGAGCGGTGCCGGCAGGTAGTCGGGCGCCGATCCATCGGGTACGCCGCTCGGGTGCGGCGCGAAGCTCTGCAGCGGACCATCGAACGGACGGCGCACACCGGTGGTCTCGGCATACGCGCGATACACGAACGCGTCGCCATGGACGAGGTTCGTGTCGCGCAGGATCTTGCCACCAGCATCCGCGACGAGATACCGGTGCGCCATGAAGGCCGGCGAGCTCGGATCGCTCATCGGATCCAGCGCGGCGTCGGCAGCGACCTCCACGGCCCAGGCCTCGACCAGCTTGCCATCGACCTGGACCAGCTCGCGGCGTGCGCGTGCGCTCGAGATCTGCAATCGTGGCGTTGATGCGACGGACAGTGTGTGCCAGCCGCCGCTGTCGCCCGCGTCATTGATCGCCAGCGCCGGGCGCGATGGGCCGAACATGGTGTCGAGGGCGCGACCCACGGCCTCGCGCGCCGACGACACGAACGCCGGCTTCAGCGGCGACGCCTGGAGCGTCCCCGCCACCGCGGCAAGCGAGCCATCCGCGTGCATCATCACGCGCAGCTCACCCTGGTTGACGATGACGCCTTCGACGTACTGCGCGAGCTTCACGATCGAAGCACCGTTGCGCAGAATCTGGGTCCCATGGTCGACCAACGTGGTCGGGCGCGCTTGCCCTACCCACAGCGGCGCGAGCGCGCGGACGTGATTGCGTGCGGCCGCCACTGCAGAGCTCCCGGCGACACTCCCGCGCGGCACGACGGCGCGGATCAATCGCGGTGCGCCGTACGCATCACTGGACATGATCGACACGCCGAAGCTCGTGGCGGTCTGCTCGGTCGAAGGCACCGGCAACGGCTGTCCCGGATCACCTGGGTTTGGGTCCCCATCGGGCTCGGGAGCCCCACACGCGGCGGCGAACAGCAGCGACGAAGCTACGAGCGAACGGAAGCGAAAGAACATGGCGGCATCCTCCTGCCTTCGGGGCCGCCACCCTACGGAACGCCGGGGTGTCCGCAACGCGCGCAGCGCCACGATCTGGTGTCGGCCACTAACCGACGCGACCGAGGTGCGTATCGCTCAGTTCGCAGTGATCACCGTTCATGCGAGCGCGTCCGGGCGCGATGCCCGTTTCGCGCTCACGGTGGGTCTGCGCGCCAGCGACATGAACGAGCGGACGTACCAGGAGAGATCGGTCCGCGCGGCCGAGATCGCGCCGCTGTCGCGGGGATCAGCGCCTGCTCAAAGCAGCGTGTCTTTGATGCTGGTGATCAAGACACACGTGCAGCCGGTCTCGCTCCACACGTGTGTGTCACCGGCGCCGGGTTCACCGCGGTTGTAGTCGCCGGGATAGAGCTTGCGCTCGTCGATCCATAGCTCCCCATCGAGGAGATGCAGCTCCTCGACGTCTGCGTGAACGTGCGACGGGTACTTGGCGCCGGGATCCAACCGCACCAACATGCTGACCACGTTGCGGCGCTGATCGGTCGAGAGCAGCTTGCACGCGATGCCCGGCGCAACGTTTCGCCATGGAGGTTCGGACCACCTGCTATGCGGCGGAACGACCACTGCGCCACCGGCGTCATCGGCGATCCGACGTGCCAAACGCTCGCGAAGCGGCGTGCTTGGACGAAGCACATCCGTCGGCCAGGAAACGAACGTGTCCGTCGTACGACGCAGCGCCGCAAACTCGTGGCGGCACTGCTCGCAAGACGCCAGGTGCGTCTCGATGCTCGGAACCTCTTCGTGGGGCAACGCGTGCAGCGCGTGCGCGAAGACCTGGTCCGATTGCGTGCAGGGATCGCGCGTCACGGCTCCTCCGCATTCTCGACCAGGGCGACCCGCAGCTTTTGCAGCCCCGACCGGATGCGCGTCTTGATCGTGCCGAGCGGTTGATCCAGTGCCTGGGCCACTTCGGCGTGGGTCAGCTCGCCAAAGAACGCGCACTCGATGGCTTGCTGCTCATCGGCCGTGAGCTGTGACAGCGCCGACCGTAGCGAGCGTCGCGCCTCGTCGGAGGCGGCGATCACATCGGACCTGACCGCAGCCTCCGGTACCGGATCGTTCGGATACGGGTCGACGCGCTTCTTGCGGTTTTCGAACCGCATCCGATCGATCGCGCGCGACCTTGCCTGGTTCAGGATCCAACCTACGACCGTGCCATTCGCCGGGTCATAGCCGGTTGCACGGCGCCAGACGTCATGGAACACGTCGACCGTCAACTCTTCGGCGGTTTCGCGGTTTCGTGTGATCCGCATGATCAGGGTGAACACCAGGCGATACGATCGGTCGTACAGAGCGTGGAGCGCGATCTGATCGCCGCGCCCGATAGCCTCGACAAGGGCTACCCAATCCTGCTCTACGACAACCGATTCCGCTTGGTTTGCGTAGAGAACCTCGCCAAGCGTTCTTGAGGGCGGTTTCTGCCGCTCTTCGCTACCCACGACGCTTCGACTATTACCAAATTTTTAGCGGGGTGGAAGCGCTCGGCATACGACGCGGGATGGGCCGCGGGATTGCTGCGGGAGTCGCAACTTCGATGCTGATCCCCAATCCACCGCGCCAGGGTTGGCGTTTCTTGAGTGCGGCAAACCGCGGGTTTGTGGCATCGACATGGCGGAACCGGCGGATCCAAACGGCAAGGCACCTCCCATCGAGGTGCTGGCATTCACCGAGCTTGTCGGGCGTTCGCCGCGCGGCGTCGTGGCAGCGAAGGAAACGCTGGCTGTCAGTCTGTTGCAGATCACGAGCGCGATCGCGGAGGCGGTGTCGGCCGACGCGGTGTATGCGTCGATCGTCGATCATCTCGCCGCTGTGCTCTCCGCCTCGAGCTGCGGACTGTGGCTGCGCGACGGAGAACGCCTTCAATTGGTGCGACACATCGGATACTCCGCGCACACCGAGGCTGCCGTGCGCGAGATCGCACTGGATCGTGAGCCGTCGCTGCCGATTCTCGACGCGGTTCGCCACGCCCAGCCGATCCATATCCCGTCGCAGCGAGCGCTGTTTGACGCCTATCCCGCCAGCCGATCGGCCGCGACCCAAGGTCGTGGATATCGGGTGACATGCGTCCCACTCGTGATCGACGAGACCGCGCTCGGCGCGCTCGGCCTGACGTTCGAGGAGGAGCGCGAACCGACGTCCAGCGAGCAGAGCTTGTTGTTGCTCGTTGCGCGCTACGCGACCCACGCATTGGAGCGATTACGCATCCTCGAGGCCGAGCGCCGCAGCCGCGAGCGCGCGGACGCCGTCGCGCGCCGGATGACGATTCTCAGCCACGCCTCGCGCGCGTTTGGCGAGGCGCACATCGATCACGAGCAGCGGCTGCAAAATATCGTCCGTGAAGTGGGGACGCTCATGGATGCCGCCTCCACCATCGGGCTGGTCGAGAGCGACGGCCGGCTACATCACATCGCGACGTATCACCCAGACGCCGCGGCTCATGAGCTGACCCGAGACCTCGCCGGGAGGTTTCCGCAGGGCCTCCATGAAGGCCTGAGCGGCGAGGTCGTCCGCACCGGCGCGTCGTCGTTGCTGACAGATCTCGATCCGCGCACGGTGGCCGAGCGGGCGCCGCCCGCGTATCGGGAGTTCTTTGCCCAGTTCCCGATCTACGCAGCCATGATCGCGCCGTTGCGTGTGCACGGCCGCAGTATCGGCGTCATCACCGCGGTGCGCGTGCAGCCGGGCCAAACGTTCGATCGCGATGATCTCGAGCTGCTCGAAAGCCTCGCGGATCGCGCAGCGTCTGCGATCGAGAACAGTCGGTTGACTCGCGACGCGAACGAAGCGCGGCATCGAGCCGAGCAACTGTACATGTTCGCGAACGCCGCGGTCGACGCAGATGCACTCGATGCCGTGTTCGATGCCGCGCTCGCGGCGATCATCGACGCCCTTCGTGCGCAGCGAGCCTCCATCCTTCTGTTCGATGACGACGACGTCATGCGCTTCAAGGCCTGGCGCGGACTCTCGGACAGGTATCGAAGCGCCGTCGAGGGGCATTCGCCGTGGAGTCGCGACGAGAAGTCCCCGTCCCCGGTGCTCGTGGCTGACTGTCTGCACGATCCCGCATGGGCGCCGTACGCGGAGGTGTTCCGGAGCGAAGGCATCGCTGCCCTCTCGTTCATCCCGCTGGTCAGTCGCGGCAAGCTGCTCGGCAAGTTCATGGTCTATTACGACGAGCCGCACGTATTCGATGCGAGCGACGTCGAGATCTCTCGCGCGATCGCGAATCTCCTCGCGTCCATGATCACGCGCTTTCGCGCCGTCGCAGAGCTCGAGCGAACGATCCGCGACAACGAGCTGTTCGCCGGCGTGCTCGCGCACGACCTGCGCAACCCGCTCAGCGCGATCTTGACCGCGGCGCAGCTGGCGCTGATGCATAACGAAGGTGGGGGCGAGCGCGCGTCGAAGCCGCTGAGCCGGATCGTGTCCTCGGCCGAGCGGATGTCGAACATGATCACACAGCTACTCGACTTCACGCGTGCGCGTGTAGGCGGCGGCATCGAGATCCGTCGCTGTACGACCAGCCTCCTCGATCTCTCGAATCAAGTGGTCGCGGAGCTAGAGCTGGCGCATCCGGATCGAGAGCTCGAGGTCAGGGCGTTCGGCGACCACCATGGCAACTGGGATCCCGACCGACTCCTCCAGGTCGTATCCAACCTCGTCGGGAACGCGTGCCAGCACGGCCGGCCATCCTGCAAGATCGAGATCACGATCGACGGCCGGGGGCCAGACCTCGTCATCCTGTCGGTCCAGAATCAAGGGACGATCACGCCGCCCCTGCTGCCACGCATCTTCGAGCCATTTCGCGGACAGGAGCGTCGCCACGGCAGTCCGCGCGGGCTCGGCCTTGGCCTCTATATTGTCCGCGAGATCGCGCGTTCCCATCATGGCAGCGTCGACGTGAGATCCACCGAGCGCGAAGGGACGACGTTTTCTGTGCGCTTGCCGCGCAACTGAGCACGACGGCCGGCGAGTAGATTGCCAGGCGCGAGCTCGAGACCGAGTGCGCCCAGGATTCGTCGGTGTGCTGACCGTTTGCCGCGCTGCAAGACACGGATTGCGAAGATTCCGACTGCGGACGCGCATGCCGCGGTTTCGCGATGGCGCGGGGCGATCAGCCCGGTGAGCTCGCCGGAGTGCTCGTGACCGTTGGCGTGTTCTTGGGGGGGTTCTGGACCTGGATGCCCTTCACTGGCGCTGGTCTGCCAGCCTCGAGCGGTACGTGCAGGGGTCTCCGTATCGTCGTCTCGGCAAGAGCGCCGCGGTGCTGGGCGTGCTCGTACCGATCGGCGCAATGATGGGCGCAGCGTGGGGCTCGGCCATCGTCCGCGTCGGGTCGCCGCTGTGGATCCCCCTTGGCATCGACGCCGCGATGGAGATCAGGGCACGGACCCGTGCCTTCGATCGCAGGCCGGCTTTTCCGGCGGCGGTTGCGTGCTCGCGGTGCGTGACGCTCACCGGGCTTCGGCGTGCGCTCGCTATGGACGAGACGAGCTCGCCAAGGGCAAGCCGATGGACAAGATCCTGCGAACGTAGCCGGAGGCGGTACGGATGCGTCGTTCAGAAGTCGCCGATTTTTCGTAAGCCGTGGCGTTCGCACAGCTTCCGGAACGCCGGCTCTTGCGCCTGCGGGAATTCGACATGAAACAGGGTGTTGCCAGCCGCGCGGAGCTCGACCAACAAGAACACGATGTCCGGCTCGACGAACTGCCGCGTGCAGACCGCCTCATCCACCATCGTGGGACGGACCGTCACGCGCCAGGCTGTGGTCTCGATCGTCGCGAACGGAGGATCCACCTCGACCTTCGCTGGCTTGCCCTGGACGGTGCGAAACTCCACGGGCGTTCCCTCGATCGACCGCGTGCTCGAGATGTTCCAGTAGATCGTATCGCGGTACACGGCCAGGTCACGCAGGACATCCTCGACCCGACCTGGCCGCTTGCCCGCCTGCGGAGTCGAGGTCGGTGTCGCGGAGCTGCCGCCCCACGCGAACCACGCGGCTGCACAAGCAGCGAACACCAGCATCATCCACCTGCGACCCGTCTTCTTCATGCCGCCACCCTAGCACCGGTTGAATGCGCACCGAGACGCAACATGCCCCCGGAGCTCATTCACCGTGTAACAGGTCCAGTAACGGGCGCGCGCTCGAGCGCGGCAGCCCTCCAGGCGGGCGTTCACGGCTCGCGCTTCACCACGGTCGCGCTCGACGGGTTCATAGAAAGGAGCCGGGCGGTCCGTCGGATCGCGGGAGGAGCATCGTCCCGCGACATACCTACAACATCGTGGCGCGTGGAGCAGTGCTTCGCGCTCGGCGGTGACCAGCCGCAGGTCATCAAGCCGGATGGCGGGGCACCACATCGAATGCGGCAGGCGGCCGAGGCCCAAGCGCACCAGCTGAAGGACGCCCGCGCGACGTGGCGTCTGTTGCCCACGGGCGAGCTCGCGGACCTGAAGATCGAGATGCGTAACGCGCCGCAGCGAAGCGTGATCGCGTGTCGGCGCTGTTCGACGCGATCGATGAGATGTTCGTTCGGTTTCGCGAACCTGCCATCGGCGCCGGCGCGATATGGCAGATCGAGTCGCAGACGACGATCTCCAACGTGAGGTGGACGAGGAAGGCCACGTACACGCTGCGCGAGCGAACCGATGAACAGCCGGTCGTGGATGTGAGTATCGCCATGCGAGCGCCGTCGCAAACCTTCGCGTCGAACCAAATGCGACGACGATGCTGACATCCGGCGAGGGCACCACGAGCGGACAGACATTTGTGCCCGGCGCGGTCTCGTGACCGCTGAATCATGGCAGACAACTACCTAGGCAAACTTCCTGATCGTGCGGCGGCATCTTCGCATTTCGTCGACGTTCCGGACCGAGACCTGTCTTCCGTGAAGCGAGAGCACGACGGCGCGGTTCAGCTTCGGTGATCGTGCAGATGAGGATGCGGCCGAGACGTTGCACGCGGACGAGCTCGCGCGGAACGCGAACATGCTGCGGCAACAACGGAGCGCCTCCGCCGACGATGAACGGATGCACGAACGCGTGAAACTCGTCGACGAGGTTCGTGGCGATCATCGCTGCCGCGAGCCGTGGGCCGCCGACGTGAGATCGCGGTCGCTCGCGGGTTTGAGCTGGCGAATCCGGTCGAGCTCGAACCTGCGCTCGATCCGCGGGGCGTGGTCGACGGGGGATGCTCTCCGTCAGCGCGCGCGGAGGTAGTGCATGGCGACCGCGCCATTGCGTAGCGGCTTCGCCGAGACCAGCTCGAGCCGTCGCGTGCTTGGCAGTCCGCTCTGGTACAGGGTCGGGCCGTGGCCGGCGATCCTGGGGTGGACGAGGAACTTGTACTCGTCGATCAGATCCAGTCGGTCCAGCGCGGTCGCGAGCCTGCCGCTACCGAGGAGCACACCGGCGGGAGTCGCGTCCTTGAGCTTCTGCACGCCCGTGCGCAGGTCGCCGTCGATGCGGTGGCTGTTGGTCCACGGAAAGTCCGTTCGCGTCGACGACACCACGTACTTCGGCTTGGCCTCCAGCTTGACCGCCCACTCGCGCATCGCCGGCGGCGCCTCCTCGTCGCCGCGGGCGACCGCCGGCCAGTAGCCCTCCATCATCTCGTACGTGACGCGCCCCCACAGCATCGCCCCGCCCTCGTCCATGACGTGGGTAAAGAAGGCATGTGTCTCGTCGTCGGCGATTCCCTCCTGGTGGTCGACGCAGCCGTCCAGGGTGACGTTGATGCTGAAGGTCAACAGTCCCATCGCGGGATCCTAAACCATCGTTCGCGAGAAAATCAGGTCCGACCTAATTTCTGCGCATCATGTGCATCTTGTCCGGCGTCCGGACACCCGGCGCTTGGCCGCACGCGCAAGTTCTTGATTCGGGAAGGCGCACCGTGACCGTGGGGATGACGGCGATGTCGCATTGTCCGGTCATCGGACAAGGTGCATTCGGCGTTCCGCGGCGGGTCGGCTATCTCTCGGTCGAGAGCGTCAGGGTGATGCCGTAGTGGTCAGTGCATGCCACGAGAACTGGATCGACGGCGGCAAGGTGGCTGAGCCGTCGAGGGATCGCCGTTGCATAGGCTGATCAACCGTCGGTGCTCCAATGCTCGTCGAGCAGCTCGCGCCAGCTACGTAGCACCGCCGCGAGCATCGCGAGGCGACGGCCACCGCGCCCGGGCGCCAATGGTGTGACCTCACCAGCGTAGGCGTCGAGGCCGCCGATCTTGCGGTTCGTATATCGCTGCGCGACGACTCGGAGATCGAGTCGAGCTTGGGGCAGCACGCCCCGATGCGCGCCGAATAGCGTCGAGGCGTGGTTGCCCCATTCGCACGCCACGTCGGTCGGCCGGACGAACGCAGCAAACCGATCGACGAGCTCGCCGGTCGTCATTCCGGCGGCAAGCTGGGCCGAGGTCAGCTCGCAGTGGAACGTCGTGCTTGGCGAAAGCTCTCCACCCGGGGCTGCAATGGCTTCGAACAGGCTGCCGTCACTTGGTCGGTACGCAAGCCAATGAACGAGCTCGGTGGGTCGCGTGGGCTGCCCGTCACGATACGGCCATGCGTTCGCTTCGCCTACGACGCACAGCAGGTCCTGCCAGCGCGACGCGATTGTCGCCGGCAAGTTCAGTCGCTTGGGCCGCAACCTCATTCGACGCGGACGCTGCGCCGGTTGACTCGCCTCGCACGCGAGCTGCGCGTCGATCATTGCGTCGAACGGCACGAGCAACGCGCGAAACCGTGCGGGGTCGCCCTCGAGCACGCCGAGCACGTGCGCCAGTGCTTCGATCGTCGAGCAGTACTCGGCGCGTGGCTCGCGACGGATGCGATAGCGCGAAGGTTCCGGCGCCGCGAATGCGTAACGCGGCAGCGCGTTCAGGATGGGGTTGTCGCGCACCACGGTTCTCGCCTGCCCCCACGTGCCATCGACGACGACCAACGTGACCGGGCCCACCGGTGGCTCGCGCAGGATGTCGCGCGCGTCCGGCCCCGGATACAACAGCACCGGCGTGCGATTCGGATCGCTGAGCGCACGCACCAGCGGCCGATTGTCCGTCCAGTCGATGCCAACATGGAGCTCTGCCCGAGGCAGACACAGGCTCGCCATCCGCGCCGTTCCGATCGACATGTCGCGCTCACGTCGATGTTGCAGGATCACAACCCGCGTGGTCGTGTCGAGGCGCGGCAGCAACGCGCAGTAACACATCGACGACGCCTTGCGGCAGCGCAGGCAGCGAGGGCGCGGCTCGCGCGGTCGTTCGATCACTGCCACGTCGTCCCCACGGTACCACCAACGATCTGTCCGGCGGCGCCGTGCTTCGCAGATCTCGCGAGAGGTGCACCTGGGACGGGGAACGTGTGCGGATCGTACCGGAGCGATGAGACTCGCAAAGAATCAGGTCCGACCTGATTTTTGCGCATCATGTGCATCTTGTCCGGCGGCCGGACACCCGGCGCTTGGCTGCACGCGCAAGTCCATGATTCGGGAAGGTGCGCGTGGCTGTGGGTATGACGGCGATGTCGCATTGTCCGGGACTCGGACAAGGTGCATTCGGCGCTCCGCGGCGGGTCGGCTGTCTCTCGGTCGAGAGCGTCAGGGTGATGCGGTAGTGGTCAGTGCATGCCACGCGGCGGTGGAAGCATTCGAGCTGGCGGCGTCTATCACGTGATCTCGCGGTTTACTGCGAGGGAGTGGTTCATCGAGTCGGCAGTGGAACGCAGGGTGTATCTCGCGCTGCTCGCGCGTGCGATCAGCAAGACGGATTGGGCGTGCCTGTGTTACGCGCTGATGAGCAACCATATCCATCTCGGTCTTGTGGCTGGACGGATGCGGCTCGCGGCCTGGCTGCGACCGATGCACACGACATTCGCCGAGTGGCTCAACGAGCGGCGCAACCGGATTGGCAGCGTGTTCGTGAAAGGACCTAACGTGACCGAGTACGCTCCCGATCGCGCGGGACGGCTCATCGAGTACATCCATCGCAATCCCGTGCGCGCAGGGATCGTGACGCGCATGGAGGATAGCGATTGGACGAGTCACCGCGCATACGTGGGGATCGCCGAGCGTCCGCGCTGGCTAGCGGTCGAGCGCGGGATCGCGCTCGCCGGACTCACGGATGCAAAATCGTTTGCCGAGTGGAGCGCCGAAGCCGCGACGACCCGCGAGGAGCTCGAGGCCAGCCGTGTCACGCCCCTGGCCCGACCGGGGCGTCCCAGAAAGCTCTGCGCACGGCAGGCGTGACCAACGTCGAAACCCGCCGGAGCAGCGGCGGGTTTCTCTTCGTGGCGGGGGCTCGCAACCGGACGCCGAAGGCGCCGGGAATTTAGGACGGCCGGCCGGGGCGTCCCAGAAAGGCCTGCGCATGGCAGGCATCACCGAAAAGTCGAAACCCGCCGGAGCAGGAGGCGGGTTTCTTTCGTAGCGGGGGCAGGATTTGAACCTGCGACCTTCGGGTTATGAGCCCGACGAGCTACCAGGCTGCTCCACCCCGCATCAAGAACTTCGGCAAGTTGTCAGCGCTGGCGGCCAGCGCGGATGTCTTGTGCCATGGCCCCCGGGGGACGTCAAGTGGCTACGGACGCGGTCGACCGCAATGAAACAGATCGAGCGTGCCGTCTCGGTGTAGCGTGACGGCGATGGCAGTCCTGGTCCTCGACTTCGACGGAACGCTCACCGACGCAGAAGCAGAAGGCCGCGCGTTTCGCGATGGCTACCTCGAGGACCTGGCCGTGCTCGTGGGGCGCCCGCCCAACGACATCGAGATCCGCGAGCTCGCGGCCGAGGTCGAGGTCGAAATCTCGCGCGCGCCGGAGCGCCATGCGTTTCGCTGGGCGGAGCGCGAGGTGGCGCCGGCCAACGTCGACCCGTTCCTCCGGATGGTTCCGATCGCGAACCGCATCCTCGATCGGTTCGGCGTGCTCACCAGTCCGGTCGAGCGCGGCCGGCTGCTGAGCGGCGTGCTCTACAAATACAACTACGCCAAGACCCTGGGTCACACGGTGTTCCGCCCGGGCGCGGGCCGCGCCGCGCAGTCGCTCGCGAACACCAACACCTGGATCGTCACGAACTCCGATGCCAAGCAGGTCGCGACCAAGGTCATGGCGCTGGCGCAGGAGGTCCCGGGTGTCGCGTGGCTGTGCGGTCGCGTGCAGGGCAATGCGCGCAAGTTCGAGATCGACGACAGCTGGACAGGTGCGCCCGCGGAGCTGAACCTGGCGGGGCTCGAGCGCCCCGTCCTGCTCCGCCGTTCCAAGTACCATGCCCTCCTGCGCACGGTCCTCGATGGCTCGGGCGCGAGCTTCGAAGACCTCGTGGTCGTGGGCGACATCTTCGAGCTGGATCTGGCGCTGCCGCTCGCCATGGGTGCACGCGTAGGTCTCGTCGTGTCAGGGCACACGCCGCCGTACGAACAGGCCTACGTCGACGCGCATCCTCGAGGAAAACTGATCCGCGACCTGTCGGAAATCCGACCATTCGCGTTCGGCGCGGCCTGAAATTATCCGTCCCGGCCACCAAGCCCCCATTCGTGCTTGCTGTCGGGGGCCTCGTGGCCGATGCTCTGCACCGTGGTTGTCGTCGACATAGCGAGGGGCCGATGATGGCGTTGCCTGGAACGTCAGGAAAATTTGGCCGAGAGCTGACGCGTGCGCTCGAGCTCGCACGCACCGCGGGCACGGAGATCCTGCGCCTGCGGCGCGGCGAGATCGCGGTCGAGATGAAGCCGGGTGACGAGCCGGTGACGATCGCCGACCGCCGCGCCTCCGAGATCATCGTCGCGGGTCTTCAAGATACGTTCCGCGGCGATCGCGTGATCTCCGAGGAGAACGCGCCGACCTCGGATGCGCTCGGTGCACCGCGGATGTGGCTGGTCGATCCGATCGACGGCACCAAGGATTTCATCCGCAACGAAGATGGCTACTCGGTGATGATCGGCCTGTGCATCGATGGCCGGCCCACCGTCGGCGTGGTCCATCAACCTACGATCGATCGCACGTTCTTCGCGACGCCGGACGGCGGCGCATGGGTCGTCAACACCGCCACCGTCGAACAGCTCAAGGTCTCCACCATCTCCAGCGCCGGCGATGCGCGCCTCGTGGCATCGAAGTCGCACCGATCCAACGACATCGATCGGGTGAAGGCCGAGCTGGGCATCTCCAACGAGCTCAACATCGGCTCGGTAGGCGTGAAGCTGTGCGTCATCGCGTACGGGCTTCGCGACCTGTATGTCAATCCATCGTCGAAGACCAAGGCCTGGGACACCTGTGCGCCGGAGGCGATCCTCGCGCGCGCGGGGGGCAGGCTGTCCGACGTATTCGGAAATCCAATCGATTACCGGCGCGATCTAGCGCACAAGCGCGGCCTGGTGGCGTCGAATGGACACGTCCACGACGAGGTGGTCAGCCGACTCTCTCCGCTGTTCCCGAACCTGGCGTGATACGCTCGGCCTGATGCTGGGGCGTATTCTTACCGTGAGCTTCCTGCTGGGTGCGGCGATGGCCTCGCCCGCCGTGGCGCAGCCCAGGGGCAACGCTGCGCAGAAGAAGGCTGAACAACTCACGAAGCAGGCGATCGCCAAGAGCCAGGCCGGCGATCACGCCGCGGCGATCGACCTGTACAAGCAGGCCTACGACGCCTCGCAGATCGCACTGCTGCTGAGCAACATCGGCAACGAATATCGCGCCGAGGACAAGCCGGTCGAGGCGCTCAAGTATCTGTGCATGTACCTCGAGAAGGACCCGACCGGAGCCAACGCCAACTACGTCAAGGCGCAGGCGGTGGAGCTCGAGATCGAGCTCGGCAAGGCCAACGCGAGCGCGTCCAACGTGTGCACCAAGCCGATCGCGGCGAAGATCGAGCCGCCGCCGGTGCCTGCCGTGGTCGAGCCGCCGCCGGAGCCCGCACCGTCACCACCGGTCGACACGCCTCCCGAGACCTCCCGTCCCGGCGGTGGTCTGAGGATCACCGGCATGGTGGTTGGAGGGCTCGGCCTTGCCGCGCTCGGCGTTGGCAGCTTCTACAGCTACAAGGCCTACAAGGCGAGCCAGGAGATCTCGAACTGGCCCGACGGCACGCCGTGGCCAGAGAACATCAAGGCAAAGGAGCGCCAGGGCGAGCGCTACGAGAAGCTCCAGATCGCGTTTCTCGCCGGCGGTGGCGCGGCTGCGATCCTCGGCGCGGTGCTCTACTGGCGCGGGTCGGTGACGGGCGACGAGGCCGAACGGATCACCATCGCGCCGGTGATCCACGGCGACACCACCGCGGTGACCCTCGGCGGGCAGTTCTAGGCGCTCAGATGACGGCGCTCAGAGGACGGCGCTCAGAGGACGGCGCTCAGGTGACGGCGCTCAGAGGACGGCGCCCAGAGGACGGCGCTCAGGTGATGGCGCTCAGGTGATGGCGCTCAGGTAACGGTGCTCCGGTGACGGCGCTCAGGTGACGGCGCTCAGATGACGGCGCTCAGGTGACGGCGCTCAGGTGTCGGCGCTCAGGTGACGGCGCTCAGAGGATCGTGTTCAGCACGATCTTCACGTTCGCCGCAGGCACCTTCACGCGAACCTCGCCGGTGATGTCGCCGGGCTCCTTGGTCCGCGCCTCGCTGTCCTGATCGTAGCGAGCAGTGACGATGACGTCGCCGGAGAACTCGGTGCCCTGGATCATGGCGTCGGCTTCGGTGAGCTCGAATACCAGATCTTTGTTGTCCCACGTCAGGCGGCTCACCGCGAGCGGAGGACCACTCGGAGCGCCCGATGCATCCGCGCGCTTGGCGACGAGGAACACCGCGGTGCCGGGTTTGACCTTGCCCTTGGCCTTCGCGTCGAGCTTGATGGTTCCACGGATATAACGATTGGGATCGATCTTGCGGCTCGGGTCCGGCGGCTGAAGTCCCATGTCCGCAACGCTTCCACCAGCGTGCGGGTTCGCGGGAGGCATCGCGCCGTGCGGATTTGCGCCGCTCATGTCGACCCCCGCATGAGGATTGCCGGTCATACCGTGAGGATTTGCCGGCCCGCCCATGTCGCCCATCGCCGGCGCAGGCGCTGCCGGCTGGCCCGGCGACGACGTCCCCGAGCCAGCGCGCCATTCCGTGGCGGGCGGGAGGCCTTCTTGTGAGCTCTTCTTGCAACCGACGGCGAACACCGCCGCGACGATGAGGGCAAACCGCATGGCGGGTACTTTAGCAGACGCTCAGCGGCTTCCGCGTGCGCCGTAACACGACGCTGGAAGCGCCACCGCGGTAGTGTACGCGGCATGAGATCGGGTACGTGGCTGATCGCCTGCGCGATGGCGTGGGGGTGCGGGGAGGTCAAACCGGCCACCGATGCTGCGGTCCTCCCGGATGCCGCGCCGGCGCCGCCACCCGCTCCGGCCGGGGTCACCGCGTGTCGTCTGGTCGCGAGCAACCGGATCTACTGGCCGCCGGTGCCGGGAGCCACGAGCTACCACGTGTACATGGCGACCTCGGCCGGCGTCACCGCCGGCAGCACGCAGGTGGGCACCAACGTCCAGAGCCCGTTCACGCACGACGGCCTCACCAATGACACCGCGTACTTCTATCGGGTCACCGCGGTGAATGCGCGTGGCGAGAGCATCGAGCTGTCCAACGAGGTCACCGCCACGCCGCGCGCCTATGTCGTGCCGAGCAACGTGCTTTACGCCGCCACCGACGCCGCGAACACGGGGACCGGCGCGATCTTCATCTGGGACGATTGGACCATCAGCCCGGGCACGATTCCGGATCGGTTCCTCGAGGAAGCACCGGCCAACGCGACGACCAAGCTCGACCGACCCAGCACCGGCAGTGTGTTCGTCGATCGGCTGGGCGGCCTGCTCTACGTGAGCAACGCCGGCGGATCCGGCACACCGGCACGCCGGATCACGATCTACGAGGACGCCGGAGAGCTCGACGGAGCGCCTGCGCCGTCACGCGTGCTCGAGGGTGGAGATCTTCAGGATCTGCGGGGGATCTACGTCGATACGACGCGGAACTTGCTGTACGTCGCCAATCGGTCACCGGGCGCGATCGCGATCTACAGCGACGCCTGCAACCTCGCGGGCACGCCAGCCCCTGCGCCCCGCGCGCTGATCGTGGGCCCGAGCACCGGGCTCAACGTCGTCGGGCAGATCGCGGTCGATGAGACGCGCGATCTGCTGTACATCGCCAATGACATCGACATCCGGGTCTATGGCAAGGCGAGCGAGCTTCGCGGGCCCATCATCAACCCTCCGGATCGCACCCTCGAGCTGCGCGACGCGGACGCCAACATCATCGCCCTCGAGGCGTCCGGCGTGTCGATCGATCCAGCCACCGACATGCTCTACATCGTGCATCGTGGCACGACCGTGGCACCTCCCACGGATCCAGGCTCGTCGATCTTCGTCGTGCACGATGCCAGCATCGCCGGTTCCGACGTCGTGGTGTCTCGTACGATCACCGCGACGACCGGCAGCTTCGACCATCCGATGGCCGTGCACGTCGCCAACAACCGGCTGATCACGAGCAATGACTTCGGCGCCGAGAACACGATCAACAGCTGGAACAACGCGAGCACCGTCTCCGGCGTGACGAGCTCGCAGAAGACCCCCGCGTCGCCCTACCCGTTCAACTTCACGACCGTGTTCTACGTGCCGTGAGCGGGCGCTGGATCACAGCCAGCGCGATGTCGTCGTGACGGTCGCGAGCACCTGGGCGCCCGGATGCGGCTCGCCGAGCCACGCCTGATAGCGATCCGCCGCGGGGCCGGGCTCGGCGGCGCCGACGATCTCGTATCGCGTCGGTGGTGCCGCGGCGACCACGACGGGCAGCTCGATCAATTGATGGCGACGAAACGCCGAGATCGCCAGCTGATCACCGGCGCGACGGGCCGAGACCAGCGTGCGAAGCTCGGCGTCGCTCGCGGCGCGAAACCGATCGATCGCGATGATCTCGTCGCCGGGGGACAGTCCGGCGAGCTGCGCGGGTGATTGATCGAACACGCCGGTGACCTTCGTGCCGCCGATCGTGACGCCGAGCCACACCGATGCGGCGCCGTCGGCGACCTGCGACGGATCGGCGCTGGTGCGCAGCTCGAGCCCGACGTGGCGCAGCTCGTCGGCGAGATCTGGATCGTCGGTGCCGCGGATCTGGCGATCGAACACTGGCCCGAGCGTCAGGCCACATGCCTCCTCGAACACGGCCTGGACATCCTCCGGATGTGGCTCGTTGCGTGCGCCGAACCGCTGCCACAGGAGGCGCAGCACGTCGTCGAGGCTGCGCGCGCCTTCGGTGCGGCGTCGGATCTGCAGATCGAGCGCGAGCATCGTCAGTCCACCCTTGAGGTAGTAGCTGACCGTCGTGTTGAGGTTCGACTCGTCGGGCTTGTAGAGCTTGATCCACGCGTCGAACGAAGACTCCTCGAGGCTCTGACGCGCCTTGCCGGGCGTTGCCTGCAGGCGCGCCCAGTCGTCGAGCACCTTCTCGAGAAAGCTCTTCGCGGTGATCGTCCCGGCGCTGCGCAGCGCGAATCGATCGTAGTGGCTGGTCAGCCCTTCCATCACCCACAGACAGCGGGTGTACGCCTCACGCGCGTAGTCGAATTCGAGGAGCGCGCGCGGCGCGATCCGCTTGCCGTTCCACGCATGAAACAGCTCGTGCGACAGCAGCTCGAGCAGGCCCTCGTAGCTCTTGCGCGTGGCGGCGAAGTGCGGATTGTAGAGGTTCACGCTCGACGCGCGGTGCTCGAGCCCGCCGTACGCGTCGTGGGCGAGCATCAACAGGAACGTGTAGTGCGCAAACGGCGCCTCGCCCGCCCGCGCGATGTGATCGCGGACGATCGAACCGAGATCGTTGACCAGGCGGGTCTCGTCGAACGTGCCGCCGGGTGCACGCGCGCCCCAGATCGCAAGCTTGACCGGCACCGGCGCCGCGACCTCGAACGTCCGCGTCGGACCGACATGGATCGGGTGATCGTAGAGCTCGTCGATGGTGGCCGCCTTGAATCGATACGGCTTCACCGGCTGCCATGCCATCGCGGTGGTCACGGTCCAGCCATCGGGGGTGAACAGCTCGACCTCGATCGGCGCCGCGCGATGACTCGTGGGCACGATGAAGGTCGCCGGGCCGTGCAGGAACGCGTGGCTCGCGTCGATGTGATTGGTACGCACGGTGAGGTCATGGCCGTACACGCCGTAGCGGATCGTGAGCTCGCGCACCCCGGCGGTGTCGATGCGCCAGGTGCTCTTGTCCACCTTCACCGCGGCGCGGGGCTGCCCGTCGTCGCCCGTGGCGTGCAGCTCGCGAACGAACCGCGCGTAGTCGCGGATCAAATAGCTACCCGGGCACCAGGCCGGCAGGGTCACGTCGGTTGCCGGTCCCGTCGGCGCAAACCGCAGGGTCACGTCGGCGACGTGGCGGTCGGGTGCATCGAGGGCGACGGCGTAGCGAAGCAACGACATGGGACGTGGGTAGCACAGCTGCTATGCTGCCGGGATGTCTCGGCTGCACTGGCTGTTCCTGGTGTGCGCGATCGCGCCTGCCGCAGCCGCGCCGCGGACCAAAGGCCGCGTGGTGCGGATCGAGCGCGCTCACGCCGAGGCGTTCGTGCCACGGCTGTGCATGGTGCAGAGCGACGACACCGGCACGTGTTTTGGGCCCGCACCGAGCGCCGGCGATCGCGTGGCGGTGATGGACGAGAGCGGCATCGTGGCCGAGGTGAAGATCGTGAGCTTGACGGCGATGTCGATGGGCGCGACGCAGTGCACGTCGCTGTGGCGCGTGAAGACCGAGATGTTGCGCGGGACGGCCGGAGCACTGAGCATCGGCTCGCTGGGCGTGATCGATCCGCTGATCGACGCTCGCGAGCGCAAGGCCCGCATGGTGCCGCAGGATCAGCTGCCGCCTCATCCTGGCGGCAACACCAGCGAGCGCGTGGTCGCGGCGATCGACCGGGACAGCGACGATCGCGCGGATATCGTGCTGACCCAGTCGTCGTGCGACGCGGTCGCCGGACGCGGAATGGGCATGTGTTTCGATGAATGGTCGCGCGTTCGCGGTAACCTGATTCGCGTCGCACAGCTGAACCTCGCCGCATGCAACCTGTAACAGATCGCCGTGCCCTGCTCGGCTCCGAGCGCGGCACCCTGTTCAAGGAGGCCGAGACCCGGATCGCGCTGGTCTATCCGAGCCCGTATCGCGCCGCGATGTCATCGCTCGGCTACCAGCAGATCTATCGCGTGCTGCACGGGATGCCCGGCGTGGCCGCGGATCGCGCGATGTTGCCGGAGGACGATGGGCGTGGCTTGGTGACGCTCGAGACGGGTCAGCCGGTGGGCGGCTATCCCATGCTCGCGTATTCGGTCGCCTACGAGCTCGAGATCGCCGGGGTCGTCGAGACGCTCGAGCGCGCCAGCCTACCCGTACTCGCCGTGGATCGCGCGCCGCACCATCCGCTGGTGATCGCGGGTGGCCCGTTGACGTTCTCCAACCCCGCGCCGCTCGCACCGTTCTTCGATGTGATCGTGGTCGGGGAAGGCGAGCAGGTGGTCGCCGAGCTGATCGCGATCGCGCGAGACGTCGGCTTCGATCGCGAGCGTGTCTGGGCGGCGCTACGCGATCGGCCGGGGTTCTACCTGCCGCATGTCCACGGCGAGATGGTGCCGCCGGTCGCCGCGGTCGATGATGCCCTGCTCCCTGCGCGCTCGGTGATCGCGACACCCAATACCGAGCTCGCGGACATGTTCATGACCGAGGCGGCGCGCGGTTGCTCGCGAGGCTGCACGTATTGCGTCATGCGGCGTTCGACCAACGGCGGCATGCGAATCGTGCCGCGCAAGACGATCATCGAGGGCATCCCCGCCGACGCCCGGCGGGTCGGGCTGGTCGGGGCGGCGGTGACCGATCATCCCGACATCATCGCGGTGGTGCGCGACATCGTCGATGGTGGACGCGAGGTCGGGATCTCGAGCCTGCGCGCCGACAAGCTCACCGACGAGCTCGTGGGACTACTGGCGCGCGGTGGGTATCGCACGCTGACGGTGGCCGCCGACGGCGCGAGTGAACGGATGCGTCGGGTCGTCGAACGATCGACGCAGGCAAGACACTTGCTGCGCTCCGCCGAGCTCGCGGCGGCGCATCGGCTGCACACCCTCAAGGTCTACATGATGCTCGGCGTTCCGAGCGAGACCGACGCCGATGTCGACGAGCTCGTCCAGCTGTCGAGGGAGCTCGCGGCGATTCATCCGCGGGTCGCGTACGGGCTCGCGCCGTTCGTTGCCAAGCGCAACACCCCGCTCGACGGCACGCCGTTCGCTGGGATCGACGTCGTCGAGGCGCGGCTGGCGCGGCTGCGCAAGGGGCTCGGCGCCGCGGGGCTCGGTGGCAAGGTCGAGGTCCGGCCGACGTCAGCGCGGTGGGCGTGGGTCGAATACATGATCGCGCAAGGCGAGCGCTGCGCCGGGCTCGCCGTGATGGATGCCCACCGCGCGGGTGGCAGCTTTGCGGCGTACAAGAAGGCGTTCGAGGCACGCGGCGTGGTGCCGACCGGTCCGCGCGCTCGCGTGCCGTCGAGCCAGGAGCTGATCGCGCTCAAGCGCCAGCGGATCGCCGCGATGTAAGGTTGGCGAGCGAGCGTCGGGCCGCACTACTTTTCGAAGCAGTACAGCCGGGCCGGCTTGTTGCAGCCGATCGCGATGATGCCTTCGGTCCACCCGGGCGCCGTCTGGTCCATCAGGCCAGCGACGGTGAACGCGCTCGACGACGTGAAGCCATCGCAGCCGGTGTTGAATACTTCCTTGTAGTGACCGGACGCGTCGGTGGCGGTCCACACCGGATTGCTCCCGTTGCCGGTCGTGAGCGTCATGGCCTGCTCGGTGATCAGGATCGGCTGCCGCGGCCCCATCAGGATCGATGCTTTGTCAGCAAACACCTCCGCGGTCCCATTGGCGAGGAACCAGGGGCCTCCGTCGTCTGGGATGCGATCGATCGCATTGCTCGCACTACTCGAGACCCATGCGACCCACTCTCCGCCGAGCCATCCTGCGGCCTCCGTGCACAGCTTGTCCGCTCCGGTGATCCCGTCACGCGTTCCCGCTTGGTGTGCAAGGTCGCCGTGAAAGGTGCCCGACGTGACAAACACCAGCTTTGCGGCGGGCCTCGGCGCGTCCGGAGGGACGGCGGTGTCGGGGCTGGCATCCGGCTGCAGCATCACCGGAGGGTCTTGGATGTCGGGCGCCGACGGATCGGATGACGAGCAACTGCACATCACCGGGCCCATCGAGACGACCCCAACAAGGAGTAGCGCCTTCGCGGCCTGAGTGGCAGACGTGCGAGCCATGGAGGCTATGGCCACTGCAATGGTTGTTCCTGCGGCGTGGCACTATCAGGACCAGCGACTCTCGTCGAAGCTGCGCGACCTGAGGCGCCAACACCCACGACGATCCCCGGCGGGCTCAAGAGCTGTTGCCGGTGGGCCGGCCAGCCCGCCTGGGAACCCGGCCAGCCCGCCTGGGAACCCGGCCAGCCCGCCTGGGAACCATGTGACTCAGCGCAGCGAAGGCGATGGCCAGCCGCGCCGCTCTAGCGCCTCGCGAAACCCGGGCGCGTTCAAGGACAGCGGCCCCAGCCATGGCTGCTCGTGGTCACGCCGCCAGCGCGTCAGCGAACCAGGCGGTTCGAGATGATAGACAAATCGTCGGATCCGCACCCAGACCGGGCGCTCGCCATCGAACGGATCGATTGCGAGAAGCTCGCGGATCGAGCGATCGCCTTCGAGCAGCTTCCAGACGAGGTGGAACACCCACGGCGTTCGCGGCTCGTCGTTCATCGCGGCAAACCAGATCAGCCAGTCGAGTCTGCGGTGGTACGGACCAAGAATGCAGGGTTGGCGCTCGAGATCCCCGGGCTTGCAGGGCAGCTCGTAGGCGCGCCAGCTCACGGTCTGGGGGTCCGCGTCCAACGTGCCTTCGATGATCAGCTCGTGCCGCACGTCGCCGACCGATCCGAACGCGCCGTAGGTGTTCACCAGGGCGAGGCGATCGTAGGGCCGATTCATCGCCTGGTTGCTCGACGCGAGGTTCGCGATCACGGGAACGCTGGCGATCGCGACGAGTGCGGCGAAACATCCAGCGGCGAGCTGGTGACCATCGAGCACGCCGCTGGCCGCCACACGATGACGCTGCCACCGGACGATCACGGCGAAGCTCGCGATCAGCGCGCACCCGATCACGACCTCGGTCCGCGCGGATAGCGAGCCGAACACGGGATCCCACAACAGGATCACCAGGAACGCGATGGCGAATCCGATGAGCAGCTGCTGTGCGTCGCGCCTGGGTGGTGGCGACATGCGGAGATGCAGGCGCTGCCGCCATCGCCGCGGCACCAAGCGCACGAGGAAGTCGTCGTCGAAGCACGCGAGGATCGGAATGATGGTGAGCCAGTTGAGAAACGCCAGGTTGCCGCTCGCGATCAAGACGACCTGGAACACCAGCATGCCAATGCCCGCGATCAGACGCGCGATCCGGGGGCCGAACACCAGCCACGGCAACACGAGCTCGGCAACATGATTGCCGAGGACGCCAGCGGCGTGGACTCCATGCGGCAGATGGTGAAACCACGCCGACAGCGGGTTCGGAATTGGCTGGGTCTCGAAGTGCCAGTCGAGGCAGGTCAGCTCGGTCCAGCACGCATCGCCGCGCAGCTTGATCAGCCCGGCGCCGAGCATGATGCGGAACGCGAGCCAGCGCATCAGCACGATCGCGACGAACGGCGGCGAGCACGGAGCCATGGGGCGCGGATCCCACGGGTGCGCCAGCAGCGCAGCGATCAGCGTGGTCTCGAGGATCTGGATCTCCCAGCCGAAGCTGAACCACATCTGCCCGACGCGAACGAACGAGCCATAGATGAACCACAGCGCGAGCAGCGAGACCGTGTTGGCGTAGCCAACGAGTGCGGCGATCGACAGCAAGATTCCCGCGTAGGCCCACGCGCGGATCGCCGCGTCGGACGAATTCCAGAACAGCACGCTGGGCGCGTCCCAGAACTGAACACCGGGCCGGTCGAGGTACGTCGCGATCGGCGTCAGCCCGTGATCGCCGAGCAGCGGCGGGCCCTGAATCGCGATGCCGAGGAATGCGAACAGGTAGACAAACCCGAGCAGGCGGAGGATCAGCCAGCGCGTGAGCTGGTAGTTGCGCGGCGGACCGAGCCACGCCGTGATGCGCGCGAGCGGGCTTGGGCTGCGGACGTTTGGAACGTCCTGCGGGCCGGCGAGCTCGTCGCTTGGAGCCGGCGTCGCAGTCACGCGACGATTCTGCCTCGATCAGCGCGGTCGTCGTCGAGAAACCACATCAATTCGCATGTGGATCCACCTTGAAGACACCAGGATCTCGAGCTCGTCGCATTGCCATCGATCGACATCTTCTGAGCCAACGCGGCTAGCCGGAAACACGGCAAGCCATTGCCGCACCTGGGGATCTTCGACGATCGCGCCAGGCTTCTGAACCGGTGAGATTGCGTGCGCTTGGCCGCGGCGAGGTAGAGCGCGAGATCGCCGCGAGGCGGCATACGGGTTGCTCGTGCGAGCCGCAGTCGAACGCGAGCAGAGCGACCTCACGCTCGACGATGTTGTGCCCGCGGCGGCGCACCGGCTCGTGCGGTGGCCGCCGACGCGGGTGTGCACACGCGCAACCACCGGTCGCTGCCGACTGAGAAAGCGAGAGACCATCATGCGTTCGAAGCCAGCGAAGAACATCTACCGTCGTTCGAACCTCTGCCGTCGCACGGCACGTCCGTTGCTGTCCTCCGCCGCCATGACGAAGAAGTTGTCGTGGTTGATGGTGTTGGCGCTGGCGCCGGCGTGTGCAACCGACGGAGCCGAGCACGAGCTCGAGGACTCGAGCGTCGCGTCGCAACTGGCCGCGCGGTCGGGGCCAAGATTGCTACGTGGCGAGCTCAGCGCGCCTGCCATGGCAGCGCCGGACGAGGTCGTGCGCGGTTATCTGGCGGGACGGCAAGACCTCGTGTCGTCGCGTATGCTCGCGACGCTCGACACGGCTGCCGTGCGTGACGTTGGGGGCGGCTCGGTGGTGACCATGCATCAGCACCATCAGGGTGTCCCGGTCATCGGCGGCACGGTGACCGCGCGCACCGACGCGGAGGGCCGGATCCGGTGGCTCAAGTCCAGCGCCGCGGAGCTTCCGGCATCGTTCTCCATCGCGCCGGCGATCGACGACAACGAGATCGTCACACGCGTCGCCGCGATGCCGCGGTTCGCGGATGCGACGTTCGACCACGCGCGGGTGACACCCGTGATCGTCGCGGTCGGTGCCTACGCTGCAGCGCCCAGGCTGTCATGGCAGATCGACCTGACGCTCGACGCGAAATTTCGCGCGCTACGGATCTTCGCCGACGCCAACACGGCCGAGATCTTGATGGTCAGCGATCAGGTCCAGCGCGCGAGCGAGCACCGCGCGCGGATCTACAAGACCAGCCCACTGTCGACACCGGAGCGCACCGACGTGGTGCTCAGCAAGCTTCCCTCGGGAACCAAGAAGCTCGCCGACGCTTCGTTCGACGTCTACAACTGCGTCGATAGGCGCACTTGCTCGGCGTGGCCTGGCGAGGATGGAACCATGGTTCCGACGCACATGTGCAGCTTCGAGAAGCTCGCCGTCGCGGACCAGACCGGGAGCTTCATGGCGATCAACCCGCCCAGCGTGCCGCTGAGCTGGGCCGATCCGTTCTCGGAGTTGCAGGCGTACTATCATCTGCAGCGCGCGCTCGGCGTGTTGCGCGACCGGCTTGGCGATCCGAACATCCTCTCGAACGTTCGCTACTCGGTCATCGTCAACGCGCCTGGCCAGTTGATGGATCAACCGTCGGCCACGGCGTGTGTGGCTGACGGTAACGGCACGCCCCAGGTCCCTGCCGAGAGCGGATTCGCGACGATCGAAAATGCGGGGTTCATACCGTTCGACGAGATCCCCGGCGTCACGCTTCCTGCTCCACTCAACGGGCCGGCCATGTTCTTCGGCCAGGGCGCACTAGGCGACTACGCGTACGAGGGCAACATCGCCTACCACGAGTTCGGACACGGGATGTTCCACTTCATCGGCAGCCGGATGACCAACGGCAAGGCATTTCCCGACGAGCTCGGCACCGACCCATCGCAGGGCGGAATGGATGAAGCGTTTGCGGATTACTTCGCTGCGAGCATCACCGGCGACCCATCGATCGGAAGCTACGTCGGCGGTGGCACCCAGTTTCGCAGCGCCGACAATGCGAAGACGTGCCCGAATGACATCACGGGCGAGGAGCACGACGATAGCGAACCGTTCTCGGGCGCACTGTGGGCGATCCGCACGTCGCTATCGGACGCGGATCGGGCGGCGATGGACATCGGCATCCTGACCGTGATGATGGGCGTGTCCGATGGCGATGACTTCCGGACGGTGTCCGAGGCGATCGTGGCGGAGCTCGAGGTTCGGCTCACGCCCGAGGGCAGTCAGCGCGCGAAGAACGAGCTCGACGCTCGCGGGTTTCTGACGGAGTGCAACAACCGAACTCGCGTGCTGGAGCGCGGCGAGACCCATCCGCAGCTGAATGTCGGAGCCGAGCAACCAGCGCCGCTTGCGTTCCAGGTGTCGCTCGGAGAGCAAACGACCAAGCTCGGGTTTGCGGGGGTGGTCGCAGTACGCGGCGATGGCGATGTGGCGCCTCGCGCGAAGCTGCACATCAAGCCTGGCACGGAGCCCATTCGCTGGACGACCGACAACTCCGGCGCCCGCGTGTCCGACGCGCCCATCCAGATCTCGTTCGACAACAAGCCTACGGAGCAGGAAGGCGCCTACGTGGCGGTCGCCGCGGAGACCGGCAAGTTCCCCGCCGGTCCCTATCAGATGCAGATCGAAAACACCGATCCGCGCGACGTGACGTTCTATCAGGTCGCCGGCGGCGCGATCATGAACGACGGCAAGGTCGATGATGGGACGGGAGACGGAGGCGGCGACGCCGTCGGCGGCTGCAACGCTGGAGGCCTGGCTGGATCGTTCGGCCTCCTGCCGTTCGCTGCGCTCGCCGCCGCGCTCCGGCGGCGCCGCAAGGCCTAGGACGTCCCGCACCGCGGCCAAACCGCAACGGGGTTGCGGCCTCCGGCCGAGGGCGTCCAGATATCGGACAGTCCTCGCGCGGCCTTGCGATCCGCAACGGGGGTACTCGAGGAATCAGCGAGGGTCCGTACGTCGGACAATCATCGCTCCCAACCTCCGCAACCCTCCGCAAACCGCAACGGGGTTGCGGCTTGCGGGGATGCTGTGCTCGACTGACCGGCCACCGCTGACACGCGAGCCGGGCGGCGCGGTACTCGCTTCCCACGCAACCGCAACGTCGTTGGAGGCTGGGGGTTGGGAGCTGGGGCAAGGTTCCTGCAGTGGCCGGGTCGTGCGTGAGTCACGGTCCGGTATTCGCCAGCTTGGAGACGCTGTGTAGCGAGCTGCGCATCACGCGTGGCTGGGCGTTCACACACATCGGAGCGTCGTTTGTTGTCATGTGATGCAAGCTCAGCCCGTCGGACCGTCATGACAGCACGGACCGAACAGTGGTGGGAGGCATTCCTCGCGGGCGACCTGAACGCGTTTGCGTTGGTGATCGCGCATCACGAGCAGGACGTGCTCGCGGTGGCGCTGGCGACGGTACTCGACCACGCGCTGGCCGAAGACGTCGCCCAGGAAGCATTCATTGCCGCGTTCACTCACCGCGACCGTTTGCGCGATCCGGCAGCGCTCGGTGGCTGGCTCGCTGCGATCACGCGCAATCTCGGACGTGATCTGCTTCGTACGCGTCGCCGCGAACAGCTGGTCGACGCGCCGGACGCCGACGTCGCGAGCGACCATCCATCACCTACCGAGCAACTCGAGCGTGAAGCGTTGCGCCACCAGGTTCGGCGAGCGCTCGAACGCGTGCCCGGCAAGTACCGCGAGGTGGTGATCCTGTACTACTCGCTCGAGCGCTCGATCGATTCGATTGGCAAGACACTGGGAATCACGCATGCGGCGGCGTTGCAGCGACTATCCCGCGGCCGCAAGCTCGTCGAGCGGTACGGCGCAAGCCTCCGCGAGTTCGTGGGCGATGCGAAGCCGAAGCGCTCGTTCGCCCTCGGGGTACTCGCGTTGCTCGCGCTCCGCGGCAGAGCAACCGCCAGCACGCCACCGCCGTCCTCCACATGGCTGCAGCGAGCGTCTCAGAAGGTTGGATGGCTTGCAGGCGTGGGGGTCATCCTCGCGCTCGGCGGTGATACGCGCGCGGTTCCAAGCCCTGGCGACGACTCCGCGCGTCCCGCCCTGCCCGCCGCTTCGGCGCTTGCATCAACGGCGACAACAACGCAGGTCCGGTCGGAATCAGCTCGCGCGGTCGTGGCGCCCTCGCCAATCGAGCGTGAGCCCCGACGGCGGCCTTCGAGCCACCACCGTGTCGCCGCCGCGACGCCGCCGCCGCCACCCCAACCACCCGAACCGCCGACGAGCCCGCTCAAACCTCCTCGTGTCGAGCACACGCCCGCATCGATCACGCTGCCGTCGCCCCAGCCTCGACGCTCACGATGGGACATGGTCAATGGCTTCCTCGAAACCGCGGCGCTACCCGAGCCCGGCGACGTCTCGATCGAAACGGCCGGCATGGGCTTGATCGTCCGCGGTGGCATCACCCGACACGTTGCCGTGCATGCCGCGTTCACGGGCATCGACGTCGTCCGAGGTGAACATAGCCGCCCCGCACCTGCCGTGGGCGGCGGGTTGAAGCTCGGCATGCGAATCAGCGATGCCGCCGCCATTGCGGTGTTCGGTGAGGCTGCGCGCGCGCTCGAGGTCGAGAATCTGTTCAAGCCAAAAGATGCCTGGCTCGGCCGAGCATATGCCGCAATCAGTCTGGGCAACGCCCGCCACCTCGTCACCCTGACTGCAGGTGTGAGCGCGATCGATAACGGCGAGCCACGCTGGGTCTCACCAACCTTCGGCATCGGCACCACGATCGGGTGGGACCCTCGCCTCGCGTTCGTCTTCGAAAATCAGTACTTCACCCGCGCCCACGACATGACGCGGTCCACGTCCGTGATCGCCGTACGTCTCCGAACCAACGGCGGACCACCCAATTTCCTGCGCATCGACCGCACGCGGCTTGACGTCGGCGTGCTCCTGCTGCACCAGACCGACGATGATCTGACCGGCGCACCTTGGCTCCAGGTCGCGCTTGGGTGGTGACCGGACCGCCTCGCGCCATACCTGGTCATTGATTCTCTGGCGAGCCAAAACCGGTCGATCTCGTCCAGATGAAGCACCCACGCCACCCTGACGTGCGTGCGTTACGACGGGCCGTCGACGCCCTGGCGCAGGTACGCAACGGTATCGACGAGCGTGAGCTGCGGATCGCGCGCGACGAAGCCGAGCTCGGTCTCCGCCTTGCGCGAGTCGATCCACCAGTAGTGCTCCGACATCTCGACCGAGATCCGATCGACCGGCGGCTCCTTGCCGCGATGGCGATAGACCTCTTCGATCAGCGTCGCGCCCCAACGAGTGAGCTTGCTGGGAAGCTTGATCCGAGGCGGCGAGATGTTCGCGACGCGGCCGAGCCGATCGAAGAACTCCTTCATGGTCCAGTTGGGCCCACCGAGGAGGTACCGCTCGCCGGTCCGACCCTGCCGAAGCGCGTTGGCCGTGGCGACTGCAGCATCGCGCGCGTCGACGAAGTTGATACCGCCTTCGGGAATCGTCGGAATCTGCCGGCGCAGAAACTTGCGCACGTCGCCGGTCGACGACAGCCGGCGATCGCCGGGCCCGAGCAGCAGGCTCGGGTTCACTGCGACGACCTCGATGCCGAGCTTGGCGCCGTGCTCGAACGCGAGCCGCTCCTGATAGATCTTCGACGCGTAGTACGGCCAGCCCGACACGATCTGCTCGGCGTACGGCGCTTCCTCGTCGAGGATCGCCTCGTCCTTCGACACCCCGATCGTCCCCGACGTCGACGCGAGCACCATGCGATGGATCCCGGCCTCCGCCATCCGGTCGAGCACGCGCCGCGTCCCATCGACGTGCAACCGCATCATCCGCTGTGCGTCCTCCGGATCGCGCGACACCGCGCCCGCGAGATGAAACACCGCGCTCACCCCCTCGAGCGCCTCGTCGAGCTCCGGCCCATTCAGCACGTCGCCGCGAATCAGCTCGATCCCGAGCTCGTCGAGCACGGCCGAACGCGTGCGCGCCAACCCGCGAACCGTATCGCCTTCCTCGATCAGCGCGCGGCACAGATGCTCGCCGAGAAATCCCGTCGCTCCAGTGACAAGTACGGTCGTCATCGCTATGCCTCGTCCTCTACAGCATCGACCGCCGCGCCGCCCTGCTCCGCCAGCCACTCCGCGTGCGGCATGGTTCCGGCGTCACCCAGCGTCCACGCTTGATCCCGCGGTGCGAGCCGGCGAATCACACCCTCCACGTGATAGGTGATCGCCCGGTACTGCGCCGATCGCAGGCCCGAGCCCGCCAGCTCGACGACCTGGTCGTAGCTGATGAACGGCCCCACGTATGCCGCGACACGCTCGCCACGCTTGGGCAGGTACCGCCCCTTCGGCATCGCCTCGTGTGTTCCCGACAGGTACATCGGCAAGATTCCGCACTTGTTCGTCATCGCGAGATAGCCGAGCGAGGGCTTGAAGTCGGTCATCACGCCGGTCTCGCTACGCGTCCCTTCCGGGAAGATCAGCAGGATGTAGCCGTCCCGGATCACCTCGCCCGCCAGTCGCAGCGACTCGCGCAGCGAACCATGGCGCTCCATCGGCACGAGGTTGGTGAAGTTCTCGAAGTACATCCGGCGCACCGGGTCGTCGAAGAAGTAGTCCTTGGCCGCCAGGGCCACGAGCGCATCCCCCTGCTCACCGAGCGCGTACTTCACCAGCCCGGTATCGAGGTGGCTCGCGTGGTTCGCGACCACGATGTACCCGCCAAACGGGGGCACCTGCGCCTGTCCGTAGACGTCGGTCTCGAGCACGCGCTCGTACAGCGCCCGCATCCCGCCGCGCAGCGCCCGCCGGCCGATCGATACCAGCGGCTTGGGCACGTCGATGTCATCCTCCTGCGCCGCCTCGTCGGCTTCCTTCTCCTTGCGAATTCGATCGCGCTTGGGCTTTTCGCTGCGCGCCTTCGCACCCTGCCGCGCCACCAGCTTCTCGACGTCGGCAACCGTCTCGAGCCCCTGCAGCTCCGCGGGATCTGGCAGGCTCACCCCCGCGGCCTCGAGCGCGACCGCGAGCTCGGTGAACATCAGCGAGTCGAACCCGAGATCCTCGAGCCGGGTCTCGCTCGTGATCCCGCCCCGCTTCTTCTGCGACACGTCCGAGAGCAGGTCGTACAGCCATACGCCGCCGCCGCCGCCCGCCTGCGTGGTCTGCCGTGCCTCCGCACCACCCTTCGCTGCACGCTCGAGCCGTTGGAGCTCCTTGACGACATCGCGCCGCCGCACCTTGCGGGAGGCGGTCTTCGGAAGATCGTGATCCCACAGATGCACGACCTTGAGCCGCTTGTACAGCGGCATGCCCTTGCTGATCTTCTTCACGTGCTCACGCACGGCCTCGCGCACGGCCTCGCGATCCATCCCGCCCTGGTCGTAATCGGGCACGATCAGCGCAGCGACCGTCTCGTGCCCCGCATCGCCGGGCAAGCCGACGACCGACATCTCCTTGATGTACTTGGTCTCGCGGTAGGCCTCCTCGAGCTCGTCGGGGTAGACGTTCTCGCCCGAAGGACCGAGGATCATCTCCTTCTTGCGTCCGACGATGTAGAGGTTCCCATGTTCGTCGAACCGCCCGAGGTCTCCTGTGTGTAGCCAGCCATCGCGTAACGTCTGCGACGTGGCCTCGGCGTTCTCGAAGTAGCCCGCCATGACGTTTGGGCCCTTCGCGATGACCTCACCGACGCCATTGGCGTCCGGCTGGTCGATCCGCACATCGATGCCCGGCAGCGGCCGGCCGACAGACCCCGGCAACCCCTTGTCACCCGGCCGCGTCACGGTGAGCACCGGCGACGACTCGGTCATCCCATAGCCCTCGTACAGGTTGAAGCCCAGGCCGCGGAACGCCTTGTAGGTCTCTGGCGGGAGCGCCGAGCCACCGCTGATGAGCAGCCGCATCCGGCCACCGAGCTTCTTGTGCACCGGGAAGAACAGCAGCTTTCCGGCTGCGACGTCCCACGGCAGCTTGTCGCGGAGCGAGCGATTGAGGTCGACGACCGAATCGAACGCGCGCTCGGCGAGCACGCCGGCATCCGACACGTTCTTGTAGATCTTGCGCTCGAGCAGCTGCCACAGCGCAGGCACGCCCACCATCCCGGTGACGCCCTCATCCTCGAGCGCGCGCGCGAGGCTATCCGCCTCGAGCTCCTCGAGGTAGTCGATCGACGAGCCGTGGATCAGCGGCATCAAGAAGCCGGCCGAAAACTCGAGCGTGTGGTGCAGCGGCAGCACGCTGAGCAACTTGTCGTGCTTGTACAGCGTGAACAGCGACGACAGCTTGCTGACCATCGAGGTCAGGTTCTTGTGCGTGAGCATCACGCCCTTGGGCGTTCCCGTGGTGCCCGACGTGAAGATCAGCGACGCGAGCATGTCGCCCTTCACATCTGGATAGACCGCACCGACCGCGACATCGGGCTCGGTCAGCAGCTCGTCGAACGCGAGCACCTTCGCATCCGGCAGCCCGTTCTTCGCGATCCATGCGCCGAATGCGCCATGCGCCGGTGACCACACGGCGGCAGGATCTCCCTCGCCGTCACCGACCGGTACCGCGATCGACGCTTCGCCCGCGAGCCGCTCGACGACCTTGCGCGACAGCACCAGCGCCTTGGCGTTCGATACCTGCGCGAGGTTGATCACCTCCGGCAGCGTGAGCTCGCGATCGAGCGGCACCACCGTCGCGCCCGCGAGGATGATCGCGAAGTACGAGATGCCCCACTCGGGCCGGTTCTCCGACATCAAGACGACGCGATCGCCGAGCCCGATGCCGAGCTGCCGCAGTACGCCGGCGCCTTGCCAGCCAGCGTCGCCCATCTGCGCGTACGTGTACTGGATCGGCTCCGCGCCTGCCTCCTTGCGGATCAGTCGCAGCGCGGGACGGTTGCGGTTGAGCTTGACCGTCGCGTCGAACAGCTCGATCAGCTCCTTGAACGTGTAGACCGACTTCGGCTTCGCTCCGAATTCCTCGTCGAGCTTGTCGAACGTCCACTTCTGGAGTCCGGGGAAGTGGGTATCGAGCCAGTACTTGCGCCAGTCGATCAGGTGCGGCGCCCACAGCAGCCGATCCTGATCCGCCGGCGTCACCCGCGCCCACAGCGCGCGCATGTTGTCGCAGCGGAACGCGATGTCATGGTCGGTGGTGAAGGGCTTGAACAGATCGACGAGCTCTTTGATCTGACCCGTGAAGGTCGAGACCTTCACGAGCTCCTCGCGTGCACGCTCGGCAAACGCCTCGAGCCGAGGAGTGCCCCATCGCGGCAGCTTGTCGTCGATCGTCTCGATCAGCCGATCCGCGATCCGCTTGAACATTGGGGCCGACCACCGATCGAAGTGCTCGTACGATACCGGCATCGCCTCGAGCCGCGCCCGCAGCTTCGACCGCAGCTTGTCCTCCCCGCGGTCCGCTTTATCGCGATAGACCTGGCGCACCGCGAGGCCGGTCAGCTCGGTGAGCCGCCGGCTCGAGATCCGATTCGAGTCGCTGGTCCCGAGCTGGTACACGGGCTCGTGCTCGCCGGCGAGCACCGCCGCGGTCGCGAGCAACATGCCGGACGCGATGAAGTCGACCGGAATCACATCGAGCGTCGCGTCGGTGCCGACCGGGACCGCGCGATGGCCCTTGAGCATCAGGTACATCAGCGGCGCGGTGGTGTTGAAGCCTTCGTTCCAGCCGGGGAACGGATAGCGGATCGCGCTCTCGACCACGGCGGGTCGCACGATCGTCGCCGGCACCGACGGATCCGAGAGGATCATCTGCTCGCCGAGCGACTTGGTGTACGTGTACGTGTTGGTCCAGCCCCAGTGCTCGGCGCGTTCCATGCCGATCTTGGTGAGCACCTCGTGCATCCACAGCTTGCGCTCGCGCGCGACCGCCATCTTGAGATCCTGCTCATCATCCGGATCGCGGCGCTGGCGCCGCAGCTCGGCCGCGCCGCGCTCGCGGAACTCGGAGATGTGCTGGCGATCGTTCGACCGCTCACGGGTCTGATCGATGATCCGCTGGCAGTCGGCGATCTCCGCCGCGGGATCGAAGTCCCGGTCGAGCAACTCCGGCTTCGCGAGGCTCTTGCGGCCCGCGAGGCCCGCGGCATCGATCATCTCGCTGCGCGGAAAGTATCCAACGACGGGCTCGTCCTCCCACACGTCGCCATCGCGGCGACCGGCGACGAAACACGTGGAGACGTGGACCAGGCGCGCGCCCGCCTTGCGGGCGGCGTCGAGCACGTTCTTGGCGCCCATGGCGTTGATCCGCAGCGCGCTCTCGAGCGACGGCGCGAACGAGACCAGACCGGCGCTGTTGATCACCACGTGCAAACCACCGGCACGCTCGAGCTGAGCAAACTGCTCGTCGCCGAAGTTGCACAGCGGTCGCCCGATATCGCCGGGGATCGCGACGATCTTCGAGCGCATGAACGCATCGAAGCTCGCCCCATGAACATCGCGCACCGGATCGAAGGCTTCCGAGGTCGCGACCTTCTTGTAGAACCGCTCGTCGGCGGTGTCACCGGCACCGGGCCGAACCAGGCAGAACACCTTGCCGACGTCGGGGTAGCGATGCAGCAGCATCGACAGCGCGACCTTGCCGACGAACCCCGTGGTTCCGATCAGCAGGATGTTCTTGCCGGCGAGGATCTGTGCGACGTCGAGCCGGGGTTTGCCGGTGACGGGCGAGCGCAGCGGGGGAAGCGGCTCGCCCCGCTTGGCATCGGGCCACGGCGCACTTGCCGCGTGCATCCCCCACGCGATGTCGGTCTCGAGGAAGTAGCCTCCTCGCGCGCCGTTGCCCTGCCCGTTGCTCTGCCCGTTGCCGCTCATCACATCACATCGCTGATGACGATCGGTGGATGGTGCAGCATCGTGATCTGCGCGCTTCGGCCCATGGTGCCGCGCGCCATCGCGATCGCTTCCGCCATCGACCCCGCGGTCTCCCAGCCCATGATCGAGGGCACCGTGGCGTTGTCAGCGCCGACGACGATCACGCGGCTCACCTTCTCGCGTCCGCGCTGACCCCAGTACCACATGTAGAACGGATGCGCGCCGTGGTACGCGTTGCCGCGCCGGTACATCTCGACGTAGCTCGGGTTGTACGCGAACTCGTCCTGATACTTCTTCTCGATCGTGTACGAGTCGGTTGTCTCGGTCAGGATCCGGTTGAAGAACTCGATGTAGCTCGGGTGATGCACCGGGTCGAACCGATCCGAGCACGGATGCGCGATGATCAGCACGCCGCCGTCGCGCAGGATCGGTTGCCGGCGGTACATGTGATAGAAGTAGCCGAGCGCCATCACCTGCACGAGCAGCGGATTGAGCGCCTTGCTGTTCACGTTGTACGGCGAGATGTAGGGGATGCCGGTGATCAGGATGTCGGCGGGCCCATCGACCTCGACGCAGTACTGTTCGTTCTGCTTCGCGAGCGTCTTGTCATGGCACGGCTCGCACGCGCCTGCATTGCACGCGATCAGCTCGTAGGCAGCCGGCGTGCGCATGAAGATCTCGCGGCGCGCCGAGAACGGCAGCTTGTCGAGCGCCCACTTCATCGCCTGGAACTTCAACCGATCGGCCTCGGTGAAGTCGTCCTCGTTCTTCATCAGGAACGACAGCGGCCCGTCGAACGTGCGGTTGTTCAGCACGGTCTCGATGTGGAACACCTTGAGCGTCTTCTCGACCAGCGCGCCCTGGCGCTTGAACGAGTTGCTGACGAACGAATTCGGCGGGTCCATGAACGAGTTGGACTCGACGATGCCCTTGGGCGTGTGGTGCGACTTGAGGCTCTCGTAGCCGCACAGGCCGACGGCCATCGACTTGTGGCCGCCGTTCATCGGCACGAAGTTGAGATTCACGTAGATAACCAGGTCGCTCTCGGCCACGCGACGGTTCATCTCGACCAGCTCGCCGTGGTGGGTCTTGCCGAGCACCACCATGCCGTCGGGGTCGCAACCGTCGTGGTTGTACAGCCGATCTGGCCAGTACTCGTTCCACACCTTGTCGCCGACCATCCGCTTGATCTCCCAGTCATGCATCCGGCGATGCAGCCCGAGCGCGATCACGATGTGAACGTCGTCGACGCCATGATCGGCGAGCATCTCGCACACGATCTCGAGCACCAGCTGGCGGACGTCGGGCGTTCGCATGATCGGCAGCGGCATCGAGATGTCATCGACCGCGATCGTGACCTTCATGCCCGGCTGAAGCAGCGCGTGCAGCGGCTCGGAGTCCTCGGGGTGGTTGAGCGCGTACCGGATCGTCGCCTTGGGATTGGCGACGGCCGTCATCGGGCGCTTTGGATAGATGACGCGGGTGCCGACGGGGAGATCTTCGATCAGGAAGTTCTCGCCGTAGAACATGATGCGCGGCGCCGAGTCAGTATCGATCGTGACGATGTGCTCGCGCGTATGGCTGCGAAGCTTGGGGCGAATGGCGCGCATCAGGTCCTCTTTCCAGATCCAGTAGTCTTTCCGGTGCGCAGGCGGCGAACCGGCGCGAGGCCTTGCGGCCGGCGTGCCGCCGACCGAGCCGGCGCTTCATCGAGATCGAGCACCGGCCAGTCGTAGGACCGGGCGATCGATCGCAGCCGCAGATCGGGGTTGCACGCGGTCGGATGACCGACGACGGCGAGCATGGCGTAGTCCGAGAAGCTGTCGGAGTACGCCCATGACTCGGCGAGGTCGATGCCGTGCTGCTTGGCATACTCGCGCATGATCTCGGCCTTGGTCGCGCCGGCCACGAACGGCTTCTTGAGCTTGCCGGTGGCGTAGTTTTCGACGAACTCGAGCTGATTCGCGATCAGATCGTCAGCGCCCAGGTAGCGCGCGAGCGGCTTCATCGTGAAATCGAGCGCGCCCGACAAGAGGACCTGCCGGCACCCTGCGCGCCGGCTCTCCTCGATCAGATCCTTCGCGCGCGGATAGATGTTCGGCTTGATGACGTCTTCAAACAGCTCCTCTGCGAGGACCACGAGACGGTCCTCCGAGGCTCCTTCATACGAGCGATAGAAGATCTCGTTGAACCACTTCCGCGACAGCTTGTCGGCGGCCCAGAACACCGGGATCGACATCGCCGTCTTGATCGTCCGGCGCGTGCTCTCGGCAAGCGATGCGTGACGCGAGGCGTAGAACGCGAACGCGTGGACGATGTTGATCTTGATGAGCGTTCCGTCCACGTCGTAGAACGCAGCGGAATTCTTGTACTTCGGCTGGGGATGCATGCCGGGGGACTGAAGAATATCGCGCACTCTGCCCGCGCCCCTTTGGCGTGTCAATGGGACGTCGGTCATGGTCCTGCCACCGCCGTTCGGGGCAGCTGCAAGCGTCGTGGTACACAGTCAACGCGCGATGCGTCTGCCCGTGTGGATGTTGCTTGCCGTGGCTGGTTTGGTCGTCATTTTCGGCGCCTACCGGATCCGTCTCGCGTTTCGAAGTGACGAGGACGACCAGCGCGCGCGGTCGCGCAAAGGCCTCTACGCGATGGGCCGGCGGACGCACTTTCTGATCGGGCTGGTCTATCTGCTGCTCGGTGGTGCGCTGATCGCGACGAGCTTTGGCTGGCGACCGTTCGGCGATGGCTTCAGCGTCGGGCCGAGCGCGCCACCCGCAGCCAAGCATCCTGCGCCGCTGGCCCCGGTTCCGCAGGCTGAAAATGCCGCTCCGACACCAGGCTCGGCGGCAGGCATCACAACGCCACCCGGCTCGGCTGCGACGCCCGCCCGATAGCCTCGTCTTCACGCACCGATGGCGTCGCATCATTGACTCATCCGAGGGCGACGACTACCTCCTCGCGCGCGCGCTGCACGAGCCAGCCTGTGACGTCGAGGTAGTTCCAATCCGGGCGATCTAGAGGATCTCGAGCCGGCGGCTGTGCTCGGCTTTTTCGCCGAGGTACTCGAGCACGTGCGGATGGGTCATGATGACTTCGCGAAAATCCGCGGCGGGCAGACACAGCGCCAGGCCCTTGCCGTGCGAGATCACGTCGCTGTGAAACACGCCTCCCGACAGCAGCGCGGTCTCGCCGATCAGATCGCCCGGCCCGAGGGTGGCGAGCGTGCTGGCTCCGCGCTTCACGTCGTACTTGCCGGCAAGCACGATGTAGAGGCCGTCAGGGCGCGACCCCGAGGTCAGCAGCAGCGTGCCTGCCTCGATCTCGAGGAATCGAAATCGTCCCGCGAGCTGCACGCGCTCGGCGTCGGCGAACGGCCGGAACAGGGGGCTGGTCCGCATCCAGCGATCGACGAGGCGGTCGCGCACGAACCTGAGCACCGCGCGCAACACGTCGCCGTGATCGGCGAGCACGCGCGACAGCGTGAGCCGGTCGATGCGCAACAGCTCCGCCGTCGACACCGCGGTCACCGTGGCGGAGCGCGGCTGATCGGTCATCAGCGCGACCTCGCCGAGAAACGCTCCCGGCCCGAGCCGCGCCATCTCGACGCGTGGCGGGCCTTCGGCCTGCACGGCCACTTCACCTTCCGCGATCACGTACAGCGCATCGCCGGCATCGCCTTCCCGAAACAGCGTGTCGCCTTCGGACAGCGGCACGAGCGTGAGATTTTGTACCAGGGCCTCGAGGGCTTCGTGCGGCAGGCCCGCAAACAGCGGCGTCGCGGCGAGCGCCTGGGCTTGCAACCTGCCGATCGTGGTGCGCGAGATCTCCTCGAGATCGGCGAGATCGAGCTCGGTCGATTCATCGACCTGAGGATAAATGACCGAGTTGGTGTGCTCGACCTCGATCGGCGTGAACGCTCCGCTCGGCTCGTCGTCGATCGGGATCACGTGGATGCCCGGGCTGGTGCGGTCGCGCTGGAACGCTTCCGGAACTTCTTTCGCCAGCGTGATCGACTCGAGCGCGACCCCGGGAGGCATCGAGATCGGCTTGCTCTTGGTCCGTGCGACCAGCGGCAACTGCGGAGGTAGCGGCGGCGGTGACGAGGACGGTGTTGGCTGCGTCGCCGATGGGTCCGACGACGACGGCGCTGCCATGACCGGCGGTGCGATGCTGCCGGTGCTGCTGCGCATGCGGATCGCGTTGACCGCCAGGTTCTCGTGCAGTGCGGGGTTGTTCTCGGCGACGCTCGCGGCGCGCGTGGGACCGCGACCGATCTCCTCGTTCATCTGCGCGACGCGCCGCAACGCGTCTGCATGATGCGGATCGATCTGCAGGATCAGCTTGCACACCGCGATCGCCTGGACGAGGAAGCCGCCCTGCGCGTAGCGCTCCGCCGATCGACTGTAGGCCTCGATCGCCATCCGGTTATTGTTGAGGCGCCGGTACGTCTCGCCGGCGCGCTTGGACCACTGCGGATCGCGGGGCTCGAGCCGCTCGAGCTCGAGATAAGCGGCGAGCGCGCGCTTGAACTTGCCCGCCGCGGTGGCCGCCGCGGCTTCTTCGCGCAGTGCTCGCGTATCCTTGGCCATCGGACGGTCACTATATCAGCCGCCTCAGAAACGGCGACCACAACCGGGAAAATCCGGCCTCGCGAGCACTGGCTCACGTCGACGGGAGCACGCCGGTTGCCCGCGCGCGTTGCATCGATCGATACGCCGCGCCAAGCCTCGCCGTGATCGGCCCCCGTGCACGTTCGCGACCGTCGAGCCGCGTCACCGCCGCGATCCCGCGCAGCGAGCTCGTGGCAAACACCTCCTCAGCGGCCACCACATCTGCAACCGTCAACTGCTGCGCCGTACACCTGATCGTCAGCTGATCGCACAACGCGAGCACGTGTGCGCGAACGATCCCAGGCAACACACCAGCGTCGATCGGGGGCGTGGAGACCACGCCGCGAGCAACGACGAACACATTGCACGTTCCGCCCTCGACGACATGACCCGCGTGATCGAGCCGGATCGCGTCGTCGGCGCCCGCGGCGCGGGCGTGCTCGCGCGCCAGCACGTGATCGAGGTACGCGAGTGTCTTGTGACCCGGGCCGGCGCGGTGAGCGATCGGCCAGTCGACGAACGCGAGCGACAGCTCGTCGGATTGCGCGAGCAGTGGCTCCACGATCACGATGCATCGACCCGCTCCCAGCGCGGCCAACCGCGCGCTCAGCGGCCCCGGCCCGCGCGTCACCACGATCCGGATCCGCAGATCCTCGTCGCCAGCGGCGTGAACCGCCTGTCGTACCCAGCCCGTCAGCACCGCACGCGCTGGCACATGAAGCGACAGCACCCGCGCGGTCGCCTCGAGCCGGTCGAGATGACGATCCAGGTCGACCGCAACGCCGTTCCATGTGCGCAGCACCTCGAAGCAGCCATCACCATAGAGCAGGCCACGATCAAACACCGAGATCGTCGCCTGCTCTGGCGCAACGATCACACCGTCGATCGAGAC